>CBFFZW010000050.1:0-28311 GCA_965646445.1 uncultured Christensenellales bacterium
TGCCAAGGTATCCGGCTTTGGGTACAATGCCGAGGCCTATGACGCCGCTACCGGCATGCTGAACCTGCGGGCAAGGCAGTACGAGTCATATCAGTGTAGATTTGTTGTAAAAGACTCAGTATTTGGTTATATAAATGTTCCAATATCGTTGAGAAATTATGTGTTTGTGTGGAACAATCCTCTAAATAGAGTTGATGCGAGTGGCAAAGAAAGTACCTTTGTTCGTGACGAGTATGGAAATCTTGTTTTAGGTCCTGATGGCGATGTGGAAATTTCGATTGATTTTTCGAAATATGAGCAGAAGAGACGAGAAAATACGGTTTATGGGAACATTTCTGTGAATCTTAAGAAAAAAGGAAATAGGCCCAAAGAAACTAAAATGACGCTTGATTATCTTGCTTCCGCACAAGCTCAAATGATTCAAGATCAATATGTTTATGCAGCCGATAGAATTCCCAATGCAAATGCACAGCCTCCTAAGGTTGAATGTGTTGGAATAGCAAGGCTGCCTGCTATTTCTTGGTATTCGCCAAGTGCATATAGAGCATTGAATATACCGACCAAAGCTTCAACAACTTATGAAAATGCAACATATAAAGGAGAACTTAGGCCAGAAACGAAAAAGTTTAATGGGATGCAGTTACTCACCAAAAGCAAAGGGCATATTGTAACCTATTGGGAAGCAGTTGTTTTGAATGGAATTTATTATGAAGATGTAATCGTAGAGTCTAATGGACGACAATATAATTATAGAAATTCATCAGGGAGAACCTGGACGAATAAAGAAGTGGATAGATATAACAAGGCGAATAGTAGAGTGTCTGTTCATCAATATAAAGAAGTTGAGGATCGATTCTATTATTGGTGCTCATTGGATTATGTTGATTACGGTGATGAAATGGATTTTCTGCCAACACAAGAAAAGTGAGGGGAAAATTAAAATGAAAAAAACTGTTTTCGCCACAGTATTCATGATTTGCATGATGGAATTGTTTGGTTGTTCTTGCGCGGAACAAGTGCCATCTGTGAGTAACAATATTTCCGAAAGTTATACCTGTAGTTTTGTAGCTGCCATTATGAGTGATGGAACGGTAAAAGCAGCAGGTGAAAACCAGTATGGTCAATGCAATGTGGAAATGTGGGAAAATATAAAGAAGATTGCAACGGGATATAATCATACGGTTGGATTACGCAGTGATGGTTCGGTAATTGCTACTGGGGCAAATGAATATGGGCAATGTAATACAGAGCAATGGAACAATATAGTAGATATCACTGCAGATGCCAATTATACAATCGGTTTAAAAAATGATGGAACTATTGTTAGTACTGGTGAAATAGATAAAGATGTCTGCCAAAAATTAGAGCAATGGACGTCTGTGAGTGCTATATTTTCTTCACAAGCTATTCATGCAATATGTACTGATGGTGGCATTATAAGTACATTACTTAATCAAAAGCTTCATTTTACAGAAAAGGTGAAGCAAGTACTATCTATTGAAGATACAATGTATATTCTAACAGAAAAAGGAAAAGTAGTATGTGTATTATTGGACGAAAAAACAGCATTTGAATTAAGTGAAGCCAAAGTTACACAAATTGTAGATGATAGTACCCTGTTGCTGTTAACAAGTGAAGGAAAAGTTATTTCATCGTTTGATTACCAGGATTCATGGAATAACATTGTTGCAATTACGGCGAATTATGGTGTTACATCAGATGGAACGATTATTGCAGCACATAATGATGAATTAGCAAGAGAAGTATGTAAATGGAAAGTAAAGCTTAACTAAGCAGGATAGTAAGAAGCCTACGCCGCCGCCACAGGCATGCTGAACCTGCGGGCAAGGCAGTACGAGCCTGTTATAAACAGGTTCAGTCAGAAGGATATCGTGCGCGGGCAGGCGATTTCCCCTATGTCAATCAATCGGTATGCTTACTGCATCAATAATCCAATAAATCTAACTGACCCTAGCGGCAAAGCCCCCAATTTCTCTGCTATTGCAATGGGAGGTATTACTGCTGGTGCCGTAGCCAGTGCAATATCTGGTGTCACAGCCCCAAATCTAAAAACTTCTGCAGCACAAGTAAAAACAGCATTGCGTAATCTCAAAAATGCGATCACAGGCGGATATAATGCTGCTGTTAATTCCAATGATATCAATGTACAAAAGGCTTATAATCAAGCCTCAAAAGAGATTTCTGCGGCTGAAAAAAGTAGCAAAAAGCCCTTAACTGACAAAGAAAAAAACAAGATTTTTGCTGAGGCTTGTATAGTACACTCATTACAATTGTCCTATGAATATGGTGTAAGTAGTTCAAATGCTTTTACTTATGACGAAACAATTGCTATTGGCGAATCGGTGCAGTCACAATACAAATCCTACAGTGCAAGACAAAAGAAAGATACAAAAGCTAATTATTGTATAAAATTTGTTTTGGCTCCTTATGAAGGTACTACACTATATAGTGACTTGATCGAACTAAATAATGAATGGAAAACTTTGGGACTTACGCCACCTTATTCACCTCTTACTACATCGTCAGCCGTACATGCCGGATTAGTAGGTATTTCTTCTCGTGCTTTATTGAAAGCGGGAATAGAACGTAATGAATCGATGCAACAAAATGTTGCGTTGGCAGTCTCAGTTGGTAAGGATGACGTTATAAAGGTACGGCTACCAGGCATGACAGAATATATTGAATTGTATGATTCCCGACAGTATAGTCTATCTCTTGATGAGCAACGAAGATTAGTGGGGTTGTCAGGAATCACAGGGCCTCTTGATATTGTTCTTACAAACTCAAATGCTGATTCTAATACTCTCTATGGTAAGGATTATGCCCAAAACCATGGTATATTACTTCTTTCGCCAACAACATACGCGGGTGTTAATTCGAATGCTTGGCCTAAAAATACTGAAAGTACAAATTTTATAACCCAGTATTCTCAGAGCAACAGCAGAAAAATTATTGGATTTGATTACGTTATTATCAATAACAATAACGCCGCAATAGAAGAGCTATCACAGACATATACCTATTTTAATCAAGATTTTAAACAATGGAGGTAAACAATGCTTTCAAAGATAAAGGTCAAGTTATGGTGCTTAATTGCTATATGGTTTGTTTCAGGGGTGCTTCATCTTACCTGTCTGGCAGAAAGCATCTCCGCCGATCAGTTCCTTTTTTACTCTGAGAGCTTTGACTATGCTACACCGGCTGGCTGGGGTTTTCCCGATGATACCGTTGGACTAACGGCTGCTCAGCGGACAGACCTATCCATCTATCCAGAGCATTGGCTGAAAGGTTGGATACGTTTGTATATGCAACCAGGCATTCACGCGGCAACCACTCCTTTATATGTTTCAGAAGGTGATATGGATCCGTTATCCTATAGTCATCTACGCTTTGAGAACATCCGCATTAGCAATATGCACGAACTTGGCATATATCCCAAGCCCCGAATGGTATTTGCCTCTACCCCCTCTGTTTTTCTTGATGAACCATTGAATTCGGATGGAGATTGGTGGTACATGGAAATCATGATTGAAAAACGTGACCGAACAGAAGATGAAATTACGCAGGCTCTGCATCAAGCGGAGATTCTTTGCGATGCCTATGTTCAGCACAATGATCAATATGATTTAAAATCAGATATATTCATTGACTTATCTAATATAGAACGTCGGATTCTTTTTGACACCGATGCAATTGAGTTTAGCGCAGAACAATGTAAAAAAAGCAACGTATCAGCGTATGACATTTTTGCTAATTATAACGTTGATGAAGTCCTTGAATCAGAAGCCCAGATTCATCCGGAACATTTTCAATGCTATGCGCTTGAGCTTACTCTTACCAATCAGAGTCCTTATGATATTCTCAGCCTCGATTATGGATCTGTGCTTTGCAATGATAATGCATGGTTCATGTATTTTGATATGGAATACCGCAGCATATACGGCTGCAAATCTTGCACAAGTATTCCAGTGAATGGGTATTATTTAATACTTCGAAAACCTGAATATGGCGGAAGCATCTCCGAGCAAGCGATTGATGAAATAACAATTCCTATCACAGTTCATACCGAATTTGCTGGTATACTTCGAAATGATGAGACAGAGGGAACTCTGGGATATGATGGTATACCGTTCACCGTTGAGATTGATATGCGTCATTATAAAACGGATTCAAAAGAGCTAAATAATTGAAAGTGAACCCTTCACTTCTGACAGGCGCACGGTCTCCTATACCTATGACGTGTCGGGACGGCGCATCGAAACTGTGTCCGGCACCTTGACAACGTCATATAATTATGATTGTATAGGCAACATGGTGGAGCAGACCACCAGCGGCGCAAGCGAGATCGCCTTCAGCTACAGCTACAACAGGAACGGCTACATCACAGGCGAGACGCGCACAGAAAACGGCAAAACCATCGAGAGTGCCTATGTCTATGACGCACTGAGCCAGCTGACGGACTTCCGGCAGAGCACGGGATACGGCGAAAGCTATGTCTACGACAAAGCCGGAAACATGACGCGCAAGGTGCTGACCGGTACGGACGGCGCTGAAACAGCTCTGCCCATGCGCTACAACGAGGGCAACCAGATGGTCAGCATGGCCCACGGCGGGGACAAAATCGCCTACAAGTATGACAAGAACGGCAGCTTGACGCGCAAGACGCTGACCGGCAAGGCTTACGGTAAGCTGACGGATGCCTATGCCTACAACACGCTGGATCTGCTGACGGCGTATGAGGGGTACGACGGCTACCGGCAGCAGTTCACCTACGATGCCAACGGCATGCGGCTGAGCAAGCGGGAGGCAGGCAACCCGAACCGTTCCACGCTGGAAGAGCTGCTGCGGGGGAACATTGCGGGGCTGCCGGAGCTTGTGCAGCCGGCGCAGAGCCAGACGAACAATAACGAAGCGGGCGTGCCTGCCGAGCCGGAATGGGCGACGACGGAATACCTGTACGATCTGACGCAGGCATATTACCAGGTGATTCAGGAGACCCGCACGGACAGCCGCGGCAGCGCCACGACCGCCTATGCCTATGGCCTGGAGCGCGTTGCGGCATACACGGAAGACAGCAAGACAAGCTATGTCTATGACGGACGCGGGAGCGTGGCGCAAACTATCTCGGCGCCCACGGCGGGCGAAAGAGTCACCTCTGCCCTGCCGGATGTCGGTGTGAAGGTTCAGTCCCTCGCTTATACCGCCTTTGGCGAGCAGATAGGCAATGCCAAGGTGTCCGGGTTTGGCTACAATGCGGAGGCCTACGACGCTGCCACCGGCATGCTGAACCTGCGGGCACGGCAGTACGAGCCTGCCATGAACAGGTTTAGTCAGAAGGATATCGTGCGCGGGCAGGCGGAATCGCCGCTGTCGCTGAATCGATACGGATACTGTGTCAATAATCCGTTGAATTTGGTCGATCCCAGCGGCATGTTGTTTAAAGAACTCATCAGCTCCGCCAAGAACCTGATCAATAAGGTAACAGCCTCCGCTAAGAAGGTTGTCAAAACAGCGACAACCTATGTAAAAGCGGCAGTTCAAAAGACGATTATTGATCATGCACAGCTTTTTGGTGAATATTCAAGGAATTACTTTAATCTGGACGCTAAAACGCAAGGAATTATTCGGGAAGCTACCGACAAGCTTAAACAAATAGATATGTCTACTGAAAAGGGGCGTGTTGAAGCCAGCGCTATCTTCATCAGTGCATGTAGCTTACTAAAAGGCAACTCAAGCAGCGGAGCGATAGTAAATACACCAACGCCGACGCCAACACCGACACCAATGCAGACCCCGCTACCGACGCCTACACCAATAGCAACGCCAGCACCCAGCAATCCACAACCAACGCCTGCGCCGACACGCCCTGAAGGATGGGACGTGATGTTTATCGGGCCAGACGCGGCAAAACGGTTGCAAGAGTATCTGATCCCGAAATATAATCAGTCTGCAAAGGCGTATACCAATCTAACGGGCAAAAATACTTTTGTACCAATCCCCATTGAAAAAACATTCTATGAGAAATATATAGAGCCGGTTGAGACCTTCGCCAATCAAAATATTTTCTCGCCTATAACGCAGATGGCCGTTGAGGACTGGAATGCCATTGTCGCCTCTGCGAATGCTCGCTATACCGCATTGGTTAATGATTTTTCGTTCTATAACGCGCTGAACTTTGCGACGGGCGGCATTCCTGACGCAGCGGTTGGTATATATCAGGGTTACGCAATGAGATATACTGCGCTACAACAGGAACAAAATGTTTCCGCATTCCTGAACTGGCTGACATCTGGCATAAGCGGTGAATTTGAAACCACATGGAATACGCCGATGAGCGATCCGGATTATTGGCGAGCGGTAAGAAACCTTGTGGGCATTGAAACGGGAGCCATTGGAACATACAGTGTATACACCAACTGGATGATCAGCAATCACCCCTATACAACTGAATGGATGATCCAGTACGGAAATAAGATGGGAATGCCGTACGGCAAGGTTCCTGCTGGTACTTTTGATGAGGCGTTTGAAAGTCCATCAAAAACAGTTTGGGAATCTATCAATGCTACTGCGGAAAATCTACCTTCTACCCCAATACCTACAACATTCCAAATCGGTTTGGATGAGTCGATTCAATATACCAATCCAGAAACTGGAACAAAAGTCTTGTGGACTAACGCGAATGCTACAGAACATTTCTCAGAGTATGTAATGCGCTTTGGAGAAGAAAGCTGGACTATCGACATCAGAAGTCAAGTAATGCTTGAAAGTTATTCTTCAGCTATAAATGAAGCTATGAAAGAATTCAGTATGCTGGCTCCAGGAAGATATTTCGGGATCTTTGGTGATTGGGAAATCGGTATCAATACAGAAACAGGCGTGGTTTATCATGCCCTAATGAAATGATTTAGGAAGGTGACTTTTATGAGTGTAACTAAACAATTCAAAAGGACTATCGAATCCATGGGAACGCAGTTAGTATTAGCTAAAATATCAATGCCAGTTAAGCCTATGGGTTTGCTTTATCATCAACTATTTGAGAGAAGCGGAAAACCTTCTTTAGACATCGCACTAGACCCAAAAGAAGGGACTGTAGTTTATGTAAACTTTATCCTGCAAGATGAATTGCTAACATGTTTTAATGCTGCCCCTGCCACAAAAAATTGTGAATTGCAATTCAAATTGCCCACACAAGAAATAGCACCTAATAACTACCATCACTTTTCTCGCGCAGAATTTACTGTTGCTATATGTGCAGAGGATTTGTGGATTTTAAGAAAAGACATTGATTTATCTCTACTTGAGTGTTATCCCGTAGATGATAAAAACTTATTGCTTTTCCAAAATGGCATATTTGCAGGAATTGTGTTTGAGCACCTCAACGAATATGAGTTAGACCAACTTCACATTTCGGGATATAATTGATGGAAAATATATTATTTGTGTAAAGTTTAGGGAAAAACGTTCTCTCATAATTGATAGGTATATCGTGCTCTCCTCCGAATGGGACGAAGCGTACGACTTTACCGCCAATATGCTTGCGCGAGTTAAGGTCGATGGGCGATACGGATTTGTGGACACGACAGGAGCCTATGTGATTGAGCCGCAATGGGCCTATGCGGACGATTTTATTGACGCAGGCAGTCAATGGGTTGCAGCCGTCTATCAATTGTCCGGCTCTAAGGTGACCTGGAAGGGCTATATCAATGAACAGAATGAATTGATTGGAGAGATTTGTCACTAACAATGGAAAGGATATTACGCCTTACAGAACATGCCGTCTACGCTTCAGGCCCAAGAACCATTTTGGGGCAAAAAGCAGGCATTGTAGTTGGGCAAGCGTTTCATCAGACAATTAAGGGAGATTATGCGGAAGATACCACGGTGCTTGGAACCGTAGCCCAAATTGGTGTCAGCTTTGTGCCCGGCCTGGATACTGCAGCGGATATTCGGGATTTAAGCTATGATGCTTCACAGCTTTGGAACAACTTCTCTTGGGGAAATGCTGGATGGGTTGCCCTTGATATCGTTGGATTTTTTCCCGTGGTAGGCGCATTAAAGCCCGTGTTTAAGCATGGTGATGATGTAGTCGATGCCGCAGGTACTGTCATTAAAAATGCTGACAATATCGTTGATGTGGGTAGCTCTGCCATACGAAAAGCTGATGATGTGATAGATGCTGCTGCCGATGTCGGGAAGCATGTTGATAATGTTACTGATATTGCAAAACAGGGCGATAGCCTGACAGACACAGCCGAAGCCATAATTAAACATGGCGATAATGTAGATGCTCTATCGGGATCTTAGAAAAAAGTGGACGAATATATGAGTTATTCAGCAAGACGCTATCAAACCTATGTGACTGGCCATGAAGGCGAAGCATGGGTGCAAAACGGGGTGCGCTTCGATGGCATGAAAGATGGCGTGTTGTTAGAAGCAAAAGACCATTATTCTCAATTCATTGATGCGAATACTGGAGAGTTTTATGATTGGTTTGGAGGACAATCATCATTGCTTGATGAAGCAAATCGCCAAATTACTGCTAGTGAAGGCGCCTTAATAGAATGGCACTTTTCAGAAGAAAGTACATTGCATGCTTTTGAACAGCTGTTTTCTTCTCAAAATATTGGAGGGATTTCCCTTGTATTCGATCCGATAAAATAATAGAACATAGGAGGAATAAGTAAATTGGAACGATTAACTCTCTTGCTGTGGAGGAGGCCCTCCCTTGAAAAAAAGTATACTGCAACGGAAATTGCTGCAGAGATGCTAAGCATAATCGAAACAACTCAAGAGTACTTTCCTGAATTTTCAACGCTTTATATTCCAGCTACAAGAAAAGATAAAGTAGAAGGAGCTATTTTATCAAAGGAGTGGATTGAATCTTTATTGCATAAGTCAGAGCATAATGCAGCGCTTATAGTTAAGACAGGCTATACTCTGAGTCTTTTTACTTCTTTGGATTCACTTTGTTCGTGTTCGTTTTTATTGCACATCGGTTCCGCACATGCCGAGCTCACCGATAGCATTCTCATTAAATTTCCATTATACTGGAATTGGAATAATAGTGGCTTGGTCGATCGTCTCGAAAAGCTATTTATGGAATTGGTCAAAATTTTTGTTCCATATTGGGGATGTGTTGCAAATCTTGGATTGACAGATAAAAAGAAATATGTTGTTGATGATATGCCTACCACATTGCATTGGCTTAACTTCATTTCAGAATCTGCCCTCAAAAAGATTAACCCTCAAAAGTTGCAGACTATCCTTTCCATATCAAACTGTTGTATGATCAATCATAACATATTAAAGACAAGCTATTACCCTACAACTACTGTTGAGGAAAAAGCATTTCAAAACTTAGCAAGGCTTAATGATATCTTGCTCAAATAAGCAAAGATAAAGCCCAGAAGCTTGACAACGATATACAACATAGTGGACGGCCATGGCAGCGCCACAACGGCCTATGCCTATGGCCTGGAGCGCATCGCGGCATACACGCGGGACAGCAAAACCAGGTATGTCTATGACGGACGCGGGTCTGTGGCGCAGACCATCTCGGCGCCCACGGCGGGCGAAAGAGTCACCTCTGCCCTGCCGGATGTTGGCGTGAAGGTGCAGTCCCTCGTTTATACCGCCTTTGGCGAGCAGATGGGTAATGCCAAGGTATCCGGCTTTGGGTACAATGCCGAGGCCTATGATGCTGCCACAGGGATGCTGAACCTGCGGGCAAGGCAGTATGAGCCTGCTTTGGGCAGGTTTAGTCAGAAGGATATCGTGCGCGGGCAGGCGGCGTCGCCGCTGTCGCTGAACCGGTATGTGTATTGTGTAAACAGCCCTGTTATGCACACCGACCCCAGCGGCGAATCCGTGCTGGATTCTATCGGTAACTGGTGGAATAAAGCCAAACAGACGGTGATCGGTAAAGCGGTTGATACGCTGATTGTTCAGCCTATTGTCAAAAAGGTCAACCAGATTACAAAGACGGTCGCATCCGTCGTAAAACCGGTTGTGAAAAGCGCAGCTGAAAAGGCGGCCAAAGAATACAACACAGAAGCCTTCCAACTATTCTCTTCTATTTTGAAAAAGATGGATAGCGATGGCGTATACTATTCTGAGAAGTTTAAAGATGTTGTTGAAAATATGCAGCGCGAATTGCGAGCTATTGATCCGTCTAATGTAAACTATAAGAAGAAAGCGCAGGAAATTGTGGCGAAATACTGCGATTATTTCAATCAGCATCAAAGATCATTGGAAGCCGTTGATAAACTTTCCATACTGGTGAAACAAGGTGACATGACAAAAGTCGCTTGGCTCGCAGAGTGGAAGGAGCAGTTGAAGACAATGAACGGAGATAAGGAGAAATATCCTCCTCAAATCAGAGCGTTGATTGAGCAAGCTGCGTCGGAAGTGATTTGGGGGAAGAAAACAACCCTTACTAATGCTAAATTTAACAAATCGGATACTGATCTTCTTAACAAGGCCGAATCCAAGTACCTTGATTTTTATAATAAACTGTATGCCCTGCTTTATCCATCCGGTAATCAGGAAGTCGACGATGTGCCGCCCGAAACGGAGACGTCCAAATACAATAATCTGTTCGGCACAGAAATAACTGCTAAAACGTGGAGGGAATATCACGGTTCTGCCCAAGAAATAACAGAACAGAATTGGAAGAATTACGTTTCCATGTTGATTGATTTGAATAACCAAGGTAGAATTGATTATGGTTCTGCATATCCCAATAATAAAGAACATTAATCATCGTTAGTTTATTATGAAGATATGCTCTACATTGACTGCTGGGGATTGATAAAAACCGGAGCCAAAGTAACTTTAGAGAGCGATCCACTCAAGGAACTTACTTTGAATGGTCCTGTAAATAGTATTTACAAAGCTTTGGACACAAAAGGAGAGGTTGAACAGATAGTAATTGGTGACAAAAAAACGTATCCTGACCTTAAAACAGGAGTGTCAATCTTTATAGATAATATAAAAGAACGCAAAGACTCAGGAAAATCAAGATTTGTTGGCTATGACCATGTTATGACATATATTGAAGATTTCGACTATATGGACGCTGATGGTCAACTGATACATTTGGATCATGCCCTTGTCGGCATAGGCGCTAAGGGTGAAGGATTGCAAATCTATAACTTTGATACCAAATATGATGAATGGACGTCTAAAGGTATTGAGTTTAGATGGGGCGATCAATTAAAGGTAACAGGAAACTAAGGAGGCTTTCAACATGAAAAAAAAGATGCTGGCATTGATGCTCATCCTACTCTTTCAGGCTACAACTGCAACAGCCGAAGCTCCATTGACCCTCTGGGAGCCTCAGGGACATATTGTTTGCTTTAGCAGTAATGGGAAAATGGGTATTCAAGACTTAAATGGCTCTGTGCTTTGCGATGCTATATATGATTATATTGGCTATTTTGATGAGTACGGCTTAGCTGAAATCCGAATAGGAGATCGCAAGGGAAAGATTCGTATGGATGGCGAGGTTGTCGTCCCGCCCATTCATTGTAATTCCATAGGTTTTCTTCAATATCAACATACGGGATATACAGAGGTTTATGATGAGGCTTTGTTATTTTCAGCCACGCAAAATAACAAATCGCAATATGGCTTTTACTCTTTGGATGGCAAGTTGATTACTGAAGCATGTTGGGATAAGGCATATGGCTTTAAGAATGGAATAGCCTATGTCCAGCAGAATGGAAAATGGAATATGATCAACATGGCGGGCGAGCTTTTGCTTGATGATTGGTGGGACGATCTGTCTATCGATAGAAATACGGTTACGTTAACGACCGACTCAAAAAAGATACGAATGAATATGAACGGAACGGTATTTGCAGAACACAGCTACAAGGATAATCAATGGGTATTGAGTACACTCTCTCAACAGCCCCTGTCTACTGAGATAGAGTGTGAATATGTGATCAAGTTGAGTAATGGTTTCTATTATCAGGCCGGTTCGAAATGGGGTATGATGAATGAGAACGGTTCGGTTATCTGCCCACTTCAATGGGATCAAGTGACATCAACTCAAGATGAAAACTATTTTCTGGTTAAGAATCATGGAAAGACCGGCCTTTTGGATCAATCAGGAAATCTTATGATTGATTCAATATACGACAACATCTCTTATATCACAACAGACAGGTGGATAGTCCGGAAAGAGAACTTTGCCGCAGTGACGGATAATTCGGGCACCATCATTAAGGATTTGTCTTCTGAAAATTACGTTGTATTGTATCCTGTGGGGAATGGATATATCCAATACGAGACAGATTCTGACCAGTGGGGATTTATGGATTCTGACGGAACGGTTCTCTCCTGTGTTGATGGAAATAAGATACAGCCCGATTGTTTCGGTCAATACAGCGAAGGATGGATCGAAATAGAAATGATGGAAACAGAAGAAGTAGGATATATGTACATCGACGGAACGATTCTTTCATCGGCGGAATGGGGGCAAACGAAACCTTTTAGTCAAGGGTTCGCTGCAGTCTTGTTGCATTCAACGGGAAAATGGACTCATATTACACAAAATGGTGAGCGCGCCTATGACCAAGAGTGGGACTCATGCGGTGAATTTATCATGGGAGTGGATGGTCCAGTGGCTCGGGTTATTCAAAAAACAGATCACCCAAATAGAATATTTGGATACATTGATGCGCATGGAAATCTTTTGAACGGATTGAGTCCGATGTAAAATTCGTTTTAAGAGATAAAGACGATTTGCGGTGTGAAGATACAATGGCGAATAGGAACGATCTGCGTTGTGAACGCCAGCAATGCGCGGGCCTACTCTGACTCATAAGATATAGAGGGATGGTGATTATGAGACGCTATGCACTGAATACACTCATGATGTTCCTACTCCTGATTCTCACCCTCTGCGGTGCCGCGCTGGCGGAAAACCGCCAAGTCTACGCTGTGCAGGGAGACGTTGCTTTCTTCAAAGAAAATGGAAAAGTCGGGCTGCAGTCAGCAGACGGGACTGTTTTGCATGCAGCAGAGTTTGATGGCGCGGGTTATTTTGACGCGACGCAGCAGGCAAATATCTATGTTGATGGAAAGATCGGACGCATTGACCGCTCCGGCCAAATCATTGTCGAGCCGTTGGTGTGTGATGAAATCGAAGCCATTCCGACAAATACTACTGCGGAAGATGTGCCACCGTATGTGTTGCTGGTATCCTGGTATGGCGCTGATGACGAGAAGGTCATGCAACTAATGAATACAGCGGGCGAATGGCTCTCTGACACAAAGTTCGATCTGATGATGTATGAGTTTTGGAATGGGAAGCTCTTTATCCGTTATCAAGACCAATACAATCAAATCGACACAGATGGTCAATTAACTTCAAAGGTGTGGTGGGAATATCTTTTTGTTGCGACAGGGGAAGAAGCTGAAGCGCGCGAGGCTTGTGCTCGGAGCTATCTATCCTTTACTAAGGATGGAAATTTGTGGGAGGAAACTGTTTGTCAGCCTAATGGAAAAACCGAAAGATATTTGGTTCAGGGAGAGCACCGTCACCTTGCGCCTGAAACGTGGACACAATTTAAATGGCTCAGCGATCAACTTGTTGCCTATTGTGAAAATGACCTATGGGGGATCGCTGATTACAAGTGCAATGTCGTTATGCCTGCGCAGTGGCCTTCAGAACCGTTCGTGGGCAGTCTCGAAGAAGATATCTGGCGTGTAACCGTCCCTGGTACAAACCAGTGGAAATGGATACATTCAGATGGGGAAACTGTTTTGAGCTTAGAGCCTGATGAAACACTGCGTTACAAAGCAGATAACCGGTATACGCTCAGCAACGATGAATCGACCAAACTCATTGACAATACAGGAAAGCTGATTGCCGAGTTCGACAGCAAATACCATATCAAATGGTTTGAAGAAGGCAAGTATTTTAGGTTCACTAATATTGTTGACAACACATGGGGATTCATGAGCTTAGATGGCGAAATTTTGTCCGAGATCCCGGATACACTGACGGAATATCGCGATGGCTACACAGAACTTACAAACGGCTGGTTCCGCGTTATCGATGAAGAACGGTATGAAGGGCCGCTTGAAGATCCTGTGGGTCAATGCGGCTTTGTGAGTGTGAACGGGGATATCGTGCTCTCCTCCGAATGGGACGAAGCGTACGACTTTACCGCCAATATGCTTGCGCGTGTTGAGGTCGATGGGCGATACGGATTTGTGGACACGACAGGAGCCTATGTGATTGAGCCGCAATGGGCCTATGCGGACGATTTTATTGACGCAGGCAGTCAATGGGTTGCAGCCGTCTATCAATTGTCCGGCTCTAAGGTGACCTGGAAGGGCTATATCAATGAACAGAATGAATTGATTGGAGAGATTTGTCACTAACAATGGAAAGGATATTACGCCTTACAGAACATGCCGTCTACGCTTCAGGCCCAAGAACCATTTTGGGGCAAAAAGCAGGCATTGTAGTTGGGCAAGCGTTTCATCAGACAATTAAGGGAGATTATGCGGAAGATACCACGGTGCTTGGAACCGTAGCCCAAATCTGCGGATCAATATACTTGCACAATTGGCGGGGAATCCCTGTAAAGCAGAGGATGCGTTTGATGCCGCTCTGGCAAAGTGCCTTAAGTTGAGTACATTGCCAGAGGACCCCCCAGCCTTGATTCAATTATATCAATGCAGTGTTCTTGCGAGTTTTTTACAACCAGATATAGAAATAGGAAATATAGAATCCTATATGGAGAAGGAACACTTGCAGTCGAGTCAAATTGTTCAAAGCGGTTGCGGAGATGAAATGATTACCACAGTTTCTTTCTCACCCTACAGCGGGTCGTCAAAGACCCTGTCAACGCCCAAAGCCCGGAGCCATTCCTGCTTCAGAGCGATACAGTCTTCTTCCAGCAACGCCCTTACGCCATAATGCTCGACAATATAGCGGGATACGGCCAGCGCTGTTTGCCGCGCCAGCAAGATTTCTTCCTCGCTGGCGAAGGGCTGTGTGAAGTAGGAGACAAACAAACTAAGCAGTTCAAGGTCGTCCGCCTGCTCATAGGCGGCCTTCAGCAGCGCTTCGTCCGCCTTTTCCTCCCGCAGATAACCCGTCAGGCCAAAGGCTTTCCAGTATTCCTCTATGCCCAGCGCCGCGCCGATAAGCTCCGTGAGGTACGCGCCACTCTCCACGTCCTCCGCCGTGCAGTACAGACGGCTGCCAAACCGCTGGATACCTGCCAGCGTGCGCTTCACCACATAGACGGTGTAGCCGCGGGTGAGGCATTCCTTGCGGATCTGCTCCGGGCGGGCCTGGAACTTGAACCACTCCACCGCCGCCATCTGCTCCGCCTCGGAAACATCCTTGGAAATGGCGGACTGGCCGATCAGGTCATTCTCGATAATCATGACGTTGCCCGGGAACGGCGCGTAGCCGACCTTGTACTGGAAATCCTCCGCGCAGTAGCTGGGATCCATCATGGAGTTAATCATCCACGGGCCGTTGGCGATCATCGCCGCCTGCTCGCTCAGGAAGTTGTTGGCGGCCACGGCGTAGGGCGCGCCGTTGGCGTCCGGCGTGGTGTAGTTGTCAAAGATGCGCTTGAAGGTGTCCATCACCTTGCGCATGTAGTCGTTGTTGAAGTCCGTGGGATACAGACCGGTCATCCACTCCATGCCCTCCTGGGTCTCACCGACGATGGAGGTGCACAGCAGCATGGAGCACCAGGCGCTGTCCATGGTATCCATGGCGAAGGGCGTGTAGCCGGCTTCCACCAGCTTGTCGCACATGACCCAGAACTCCTCCCAGCTGTCGCTGGGGAACTCGTCATAGCCCACCGCCGCGAGCATTTCCTTGTTGTAGAACAGGCCGATGTAGCAGCTGCTGGTCAGGGGGGGTGAAGTACAGCGCGTCGCCGCCGCTCATCTCGATGGAGGAAACGACGTTGTTGGCCAGGGCGTACTCCTGCCAGGTCTCATCCGCCTCAAAATAAGGCCGGATGTCCAGCAGACGGTCGTTCGCCGCCAGGGTCTGGGCAAAGCCCACATCCTCGTTGAGGCGGGAGACGATGGCCGGCAGCGCCTTGGAGGCGTTGAGCACCTTCATCTTTTCCATCAGGTCAGCGCTCTGCGCGCCGGCAAACTCGGTTTCGATGTGGATTTTGCCCTCGTATTCCGCGTTGAAATCCGCGATCATGTCGAACACAGACTGCCAGTACGGGTCGGATTCGCTGCCGATCATCAGCAGCAGGGTCGTGGGTTCTTCCGCCTGCGCCGCCGCCAGGCTCAGGCACATCGTCAGGACCAGGAAAATCGCGAGCATCCGGAAAATCAAGGTTTTCATGGGCTTTTCCTCCTTTTATTTTCTCCCAAGTTTTCTTGGGATGAGTAACTCAGTCAAGCATCAGCGATGCCGCACCCACCAGGGCGAAAGCGCCGTGCCGCGTCGCCTTGCAGATTTCAAACGGCTCCACAAAGTCCTGCAGGCCCTCCAGATCCGCGCGGATGACATCGCGCATCATCTCGAAGTAGCCGTCCATCAGGCCTCCGCCCAGGATCAGCCGCTGCGGCTTGAAGATGGTCATCAGGTTCCAGACGCCCGAACAGATTCGGCGCCGCGTGGCCTCCATGAAGGCCGCAGCCCGCGGGTCTCCCTCTCCTGCCCGATGAACCACATCGTCAAACTCCTTGTATCCGGCCTCCACCGAGAGCCTGTTCAGGCTTGCCCCGGAGGAAAGGCTTTCAAAGCAGCCTCGGTGTCCGCAATAGCAGTCAGGGCCGTCCTGATCGACGATGACATGGCCCATCTCAGGATGGAACCGTCCGCCTCCCCGGTACAGCGCGCCCTGCATGTAGGCCGCCACGCCAATGCCCGTACCGAATGTAATCATCAGCGCCCGCTCATCCGCTCGGATGCCGCGCAGCCGAACCTCGCCAAGAAGCATGCCGTTCGCGTCGTTTTCCAGGCGCACGGGCAGGCCCGTTTTCTCGCTCAGCCTTCGGGCCACGGGATACCCTTGCCAGCCGGGCAGGGTATACGGGTTTTCGATGATCCCCAGCTGAGGATCCACCGGCCCCGCGCACACAATGCCGATACCCGCCAGGTCGGTCAGCGCCGCATCCATCGTTCCGCACTGAGCGCACAGCTCGCTTACCAGCTCCTCCAGGCTGCTTTCCACACCGCCCTCACCCGTCTGGGTGTGGAAGCATCGCTGACAAAGCACCGTTCCGCCGTCGTCCACAATGCCCACCAGCATTTTCGTGCCGCCTATATCCGCCGCGCCTGCCAAACGTCTGGTCATGCTTCATCACATCCTATTTGCTCATTCGGTTCTAAGCGCAGGGCATCGACGCTGACCGTTTCTCATCATGGTTTTTCGGAAAAGCCTGCGCCGGTTTTATCCCTTGCACAAAATCTGCGGAATACGCTGATCAATCACGCACGTCGCACCGCCGACAACGCCGGGCTCGGCGCACACGGTTCTTTCCAGGCTGACACTGACGGCGCACACCGCCTCCAGCTTCTCCCTCACCCGGTCGATCAGCCCCTGGCCCAGCCTGTCCACCAGCACGCCGCCCAGACAGACTGTCCCGCAGTCCAGAATCGGCGCGACGTTGGCCACGCACAGCGCGATTTTGCCCGCCGCATACTCAATCATGTCCGCGGCGCTGCCCGTCTGGCCGAATTTGCGCTCCAGCGTCTGCAAATTGACCATGGTTTCCAGCCATCCCGGCTCGTCCCGCTTGAGCTGGTAATGCTCGTCAAAGACCATATAGCCGATCTCGCCGCACTGGTAATTGGCTCCGTGGCGCAGCTTGCCGTCCAGGATGATGCCCGCGCCCAGGCCCGTGCCTGCGGAAATGTAAGCAAAGTCGTCGTTTTTCAGCTTCCTTGCCCGATATTCGCCCAGGGCCTGCATGTTCGCGTCGTTGTCCACCATGAGCGGCAGCCCGCTCTTCCGGGCAATCTCCTCCTCGTATTCCAGGATGGAAAGCGGGCTCTTCATCTGCACCAGCTGAGCAAAGCGCGCCTGATGCGTCTTGGCATTATAGGTACAGGGAAGTCCCATGCCGATGCCCAGGATGTCCTCCCGGCACACGCCGCTCTCCGCAATCAGCCGCTCCAGCAGCTCCGGCAGCACGCGGGTAAGCGTCTCCCGCAGGCCGCCGTAGGATTCCGCCTCAATCAGGTGTCTGACCTCTCCGGCCAGGTTGACCAGCCCCGCGCGGATGTACACGCCCTCCACCAGCACGCCGATGGCGCCATAGCGGTTTTTGTTGATACTGAGCATCTGAGGCTTGCGCCCCACCGTGCTGCTGCGCTCACCCGTTTCGGAAATCAGATTTTCCTCCAGCAGGAAGCCGGAAACCTTCAGGATGGTCGGCACGCTGATCCCCGTTCCCTGGGCGATCTGCGTCCGGGAGCTTTCGCCGTTTTCCATCATGAACTGATAAACCTTTAACCGATTCATATCCCGTAAATCGGAAGCATCGTAAGCCTTCATGTGCATCATCAAGCTCTCCGTTTCAGCTTAATTCATTAAGTAACTTTATTAATTAATTGCATTATATCATCGCATGCTTTCTTTGTCAACTGGTATTTTGCCGAATTTTGATGAATTTTTTCCATTTCTGACATTCCCATTGAGCAGCTGTCATGCTTACAGCCTCCTTTGACGTTTTTTCCAGCGGTCTTCCGCTTTCCACAGCATACAAATGTCGCCAGCCCAGCAGACTGCTCCTGCGTGACTGGCGACATCAAGGATCCATTCAAGCATTATCTGAGCCACCATCCCCGCCGACCTTACGCATGCCACACCCGCCTCCGGGTAACGACGGGGGTATGAGGATGCGTCACCGCCTCCTCCATCTTCAGCGCAATTGCCGCGTCCTGCAGCGCGTCGGCCAGGGAATAGGCCTGGACATCCTCCCCCGCGCACATCTGTCCCATACGGCGCAGCAAGGTGGCGATGGCGATCTCATCATCGTTCAGGTGCGTGTACGGGAAGGGGTTCTGATACAGATAACGGTCTCCCAGCATCAGCCCGTCATGGCTGAGGGAACTGTTATGGTAGACGCCCAGATCACGGCGGCGCAGCTCCATGGTGATCGGCTGCTGACACTCGTTGATCCGGCGCAGGGTGAAGTCGTCAATCTCTCCCCGGCTCCCCTGCACGTTGAAATGCCGCGTCCGCACGAAGGAATGGTACTGCACGGGGCTGAAATCGTAAAAGGCCGTTTTGCCGCTTTCAAACACCAGGGTGATCCGATCGCGCCTCTCCGGCATTTCCGCTCCGTCAGGCACCCTGCCCTGGCGTGAATCCGTCTGCGCCACCGGGAAGAAGTGACGGCTTCCCACCAGCGTAACCCGCTCAAAGCCCGTACCCAGGAAGCGGCGGATCAGCGCGGCGGCGTGATAGCCATGCACCGCCGATATGCTCATGTTGGATACCGGGCCGATGAGCCCCTCGCGCACCGCCGTGTACCATGCGCGGTAGATCGGCTGGTCAGGGTACTGCTCGGCAAATTGCACCGGTGCCCGCGTTTCCTGCGCCCGACGCCACAGCGCGTCCAGCGCCTCGTCCGTCATGCCGGCCGGCGTTTCGCACAAGAGCGGGACACCCGTATCCATCAGCCGCAGCAGCATACCGCTGAGGGCCGCCTTGGCCACGGCCACCACCAGGAAATCCGGCGCGTCCTCCAGCAGCTTTTCCGGCGTATCGACCGCTTTTCCCCCGAAGTGCGCCACCCAGGCAGCCCGCTTGCCTTCATCATGAAACCAAGTGCCCGTGAGCTCAAACTGCTCTGGAACTTCCCGGGCAATGCGGGCGAAAAACGCCGCCCGCCATCCGCTGCCCACCAGCGCGAAGCGAATCCTTCTCATGGGTTATCCTCCTTGTCCGACCAGCGGAATGGCCTGCCCACAGTATAACACCGAAGGCTCTCCAGCGGCAAGTCCCCGGGGAAATCTGCCATCGGCACGTCGTTGCCGTCTGACGGCGCGGCAGAGCGCGGATGCGGCCACGCCGCTTTTCCCTTCATCTTAAACCCACGGAAGGCGTCGCCCTTTCATCGCATGCAAAAAGCAGACAGCAGGTTTCATCAAGCTGTCTGCCTTATTGCCTATTGCGACTGCTTACCGCTCCTCCAGCGGCACATAATCCACCGCGTCCTTCACGCTGGTATAGCCCGGGCGGATGATTTTGCCTGCGCACTGGATTTCCTCAATGCGGTGGGCGCTCCAGCCGGCAATGCGGGCAATGGCGAAAATGGGGGTGAACATCTCGTCCGGGATGCCCAGCATCCTGTACACCAGCCCGGAATAAAAGTCCACGTTGGCGCTGACGCCCTTGTAGATTTTCCGGGTCTCCGCGATGATCTGCGGCGCCAGCTCCGCCACGGTCTCGTAGAGCTCGTATTCCTCGGTAAGGTTTTCCTCCACCGCGAGGGACTGAGCCGCGCTGCGCAGGATATCCGCCCGGGGATCAGACTTGGAGTAGACCGCGTGGCCCATGCCGTAGATCAGCCCCGAACGGTCGAAGGCCTCCTTGCGCAGCAGCTTCACCAGGTAGTCCTTGATGGCGCCCTTGTCACAGATGTTGACGGACTGCTTCATATCGTCGAACATCCGCACCACCTTGATGTTCGCGCCGCCGTGCCGGGGGCCCCGGAGGGAGCCCAGGGCCGCCGCCACCGCCGAATAGGTATCCGTGCCGGAGGAGGTCACCACATGCATGGTAAAGGAGGAATTGTTGCCGCCGCCGTGCTCGGCATGGAGCACCAGCGCCAAATCCAGAATCCGGGCCTCCAGCTCGGTATACCGGTCTCCGCCGCGCATCAGGTGCAGGAGGTTTTCCGCCGTGGAAAGCTCGGGCTTGGGCATCTGGATGTACAGGCTGCGGCTGTTATGATAATACAAATAAGCCTGATAGCTGTATACCGCCAGCAGCGGGAAGTTGGCAATCAGCTGCAGGGACTGCCGCAGCACGTTGGGCACGGAAATATCGTCCGGGTTATCATCGTAGGTATACAGGGCCAGAACGCAGCGGGAAATAATGTTCATCATGTCCCGGCCGGGAGCCTTGAGGATCATGTCCCGCACGAAGGAGGAAGGCAGGCTGCGGTACTCGCCCAGGGCGCGGCTGAAGGCGGACAGTCTGTCCCCGTCGGGCAGCTCGCCCATCAGCAGCAGATACGCCGCCTCCTCAAAGCCGTAGCGGCCATCCTTCATGAAGCCGTTGACCAGGTCGCGGATGTTGACGCCGCGGTAGAACAGCTGGCCGTCGCAGGGCACCTTGGCGCCGTCCGGCAGCGTCTCCTTCGCCTTGATGCAGGAAATCTCCGTCAGCCCCGCCACAACGCCGTTGCCGTTGATGTCCCGCAGGCCCCGCTGCACATGATGCTTTTCGTACATGGCCGGCTCGATCAGGTGATTGCTGTTGGACAGTTCAGCCAGTTCATGAATATAGGGGGTGATGTCCGAATAACGCTTCTCCAAAGATGACTCGCCTCCTTCTGTCTGCGTGGAATACTGTATACACATCATGAATGGCGCTGCTGGAAGTATGCCATCATCTTGCGCTGAAGGCGGATATAAGCCAGGGTATCCTCCTCGCCAAAGGCCTCGAACATCAGCCGGAAGCGCTCCTGCATCCGGTTGATGTATTCCTCCAGCGACCTGACGCCCGTTTCCGTCAGCGCCACCAGAATCTGCCGCTTGTCATCGCTCTGCCGCTGGCGGGTAATCAACCCGGCCGCCTCCAGATGGCCCAGGATCGCCGCGACACGCGCCGTGCTGACCCCCAAGCGCTGGCTCAGCTCCCGGGGATGCGCCTGGCCGTCATGCCGCCGCAGGTCGTACAGCACCGCCGCCTCGCCGCTCATCCCCTGATGAACGGCCCGCCCCGCTTCCGTCCAGCGGGCCTCGGCAAACAGCTGCAGCATCTCTTTCGCACAGGAAGCGTAGTCCATCCCACTCACCTCATGCAAATACCTTTCCACGTTAACAATCATAGCATAATGGCCATTGTCTGTCAACAGCGCACGCTGGGCAAGCGCTCGCCCTCCCTCGACATCATGATGAACTTATCATCAATATTCGACCGTTTCCGCGCCTGCCTCACTGTGTTTTCCCGCCGCGGGAAGGAATTTGCGCCGCCAGGGGCGAACCTATCAGCAGGAATGAACACATTTTCCGTCACGAACGGTTTTCCATAAGGAGGAACGAGCATGAAGGCAATCGCTTCCCGCGTGGGCGTCCTGGGCGCCGGTACCTGGGGTATCGCCCTGGCCCGCCTGCTGCACCGCAACGGCCACGAGGTCACCGTGTGGTCCGCCATCGCCCGGGAGATCGACGAGCTTCAGGCCACCCGCCATCATCCGAACCTGCCGGGGATGGTGATCCCCGAGGCCATCCGCTTCACCAAGGCCCTCGAAACGGCCTGCCAGGGCAAGGACTTGCTGCTTTTCGCCGTGCCCTCGGTGTACGTTCGGGCGACCGCGGCCCAGGCCCGTCCCTTCATCCCCGATGGGCAGATCATCGTGGATGTGGCCAAGGGCATCGAGCCCGACAGCCTGCTGACCATGAGCGGGGTCATCCGGGACGAGCTGAACCGCGACGGCCGGCACGGCGGCATCCGGCTGGTGGCGCTGTCCGGCCCCACCCATGCCGAGGAGGTCGCCCTGGATATGCCGACCTCCATCGTTTCCGCCTGTACCGACATGGCCGTGGCGGAGACCGTGCAGGACGCCTTCATGAACTCCTGCATGCGCACCTACACCAACACCGACGTGCTGGGTGTGGAGCTGTGCGGTGCGCTGAAGAACATCATCGCCCTGGCGACGGGCATCGCGGCGGGCATGGGCTATGGCGACAATACCCGCGCTGCGCTGATTACCCGCGGCATGGCGGAGATTTCCCGTCTGGGCCTGGCCATGGGCTGCGCCGAGCAGACCTTCAACGGGCTGGCAGGCATTGGGGATCTGATCGTCACCGCCACCTCCCAGCACAGCCGCAACAACCGCTGCGGTTTTCTGATCGGCCAGGGCGTCCCGCCGGAGGAGGCCGTGCGCCAGGTGGGCATGGTGGTGGAGGGCGTCAACGCGCTGCCCGCCGCGATGCAGTTGGCGCGGCGCTACCAGGTGAGCATGCCCATCGTGTCCGGGGTGGACGCCGTGATCCACGGAACCATCTCTCCCGCCGACATGGCCCTGATGCTGATGACCCGGGACAAGACCAGCGAGGTCTCCCCGTCGGAAATGGCCGTCCGCTTCGAATCCGCCCTGCTGCGCAGCCAGGGGATGGTCGGCGGCTCTGCCCCGACATCCACGCCCAAGGGCTCTGCCCTTTGAAATCCGGGTTGGGGGCGCTGCCCCCGGGGCCCCCGCGAAGGGGCTTCGCCCCTCTCGACTCCCGTCTCGCGGCGTGGTGCAAAGCCTTCGGCCTATGTTTCGTGCGCGTGGGGGGCAGGGGTTTCGCGCTGCGGCGCGACCAAAGGGCTTTCCGATCGCCCTTTGGAATCCTTCGGGGCCCGCAACTATAAGTGATTTGGAAGTTGCAAGGCGGGCTGCCCTGCGGGGGCCCTGGCGGCTTCGTCGGGCCCGCTTGGGAACTGGCTGTGCCAGTTCCACAACCCTCATTGCAATCACAGACACCTGTTTCATAACCTATATTAGGAACCACAGGTTCCAGTCCCATGTGCAACCACGTTGCGAAGCCCTACCAGACGAGAATCCCGCTGCCTGCTGCAACCAGCTGGCCTCATAGCGCTGGATTTTCCACAGGTACCAGTCCCATGTGCAACCACGCCGCGAAGCCCTACCAGACGAGAACCACGCCGCCTGCTGGACACTCACCTGTTCCAATGGAGGTGGACGACCGCCCCTGCGAGGCGGTATTAGCTGGTAGCTTGGTTATAGCCACACGCAACATGCTATGCCACGGGGGGCCTGGGGGCGGCTGGCATTAAACTCTACTTGCAGTTAAAGCCGCCCCCAGACCTCTTTGCTACTTTCTCCGTGGAGAAAGTAGAACCATTATCAACGAGAGCCTTGCAAGGGAAAAGCATCCTTGCAAGGCTTCTTTACATTCAAGCATGGGGTTCCGCGCTGCGGCGCGGCCAAAGGGCTTTCCGGTCGCCCTTTGGAAACCTTCGGAGCCCGACTCTTGAGGCTTTCCAATGCTCTTTGGAAACCTTCGCCCCCTGCAGCACCGGATTTGTCCATCATCCCTGGATACCTTTCCCCCCCACCCCAACAAACCAAACCAGCGCCCAGGCCGACATCCGCATGTCAGTCCGGGCGCTGGTTTCATCAGCGGCAGGCCGAGCCATCACGGCTCAAAATCCAGCAAGAACCGCCCGCAGGCATTGATGAGCAGGGTCTCCCCGCTGTGATAGACCCGATCCTTCTGTCCGCCGTAGCGCAGGTGAACATGGCCAAAGGCCCAGTACCGGGGCTTATAGCGCCTCAATACATACTGAAAGGCCTCAAAGCCGCGATGGGTGACGTTGTCCTCGTCGCCGATGCCCCGCACCGGGGCGTGGCTGACCACGATATCCACGCCCTTGTGGAGCATCAGCTGCCAGCGCAATTTCATGATGCGGGCCATCATCTGACTCTCGGTGTACTGATGAGGGCCGGGGCTGTACCGCGGCGAGCCTCCCAGCCCCATGATCCGAAGCCCCCCGACATTCACCACCCGATCCTCAATGCACTCGCAGCCCTCCGGCGGGTTGCGCTCGTACTTCCCGTCATGGTTGCCGTGGACATAGAGCACCCGCGCCCGGCTCATGGTCACCAGAAAGCGCAGATAGGCCGGATCCAGGTCGCCGCAGGATATGATGATGTCGATGCCGTCCAGCCGTCCAGGCTGATAATACTCCCACAGATAGTCGGACTCCTCGTCGGAAATCAGCAGGATTTTCATGGCGCGGCCTCCGTTTCCGGCGGCAGCTGATCCCGGTAAAGGCCCAGCAGCCGCACCAGCTGGCGGGAAGCCGGCAGCAGCTGGTCGAAGGCGGGAATTTCGCCGTCCACATGATCGCACAGCCAATCCATGTTCATGATTTCCTCCGGGCTGAACCAGGCCGAGCCGTCGTTGCGCACCGTACCCGCCTGATCGCGTATGGCACAGTGGAAGGGCGCGAAGGTGCCGCTGACGATGCCGCTTTTCAGGATGTCCGCCAGCTGGCGCACCCCGGCGGGCAGCGCGTCGCTCAGCGCCACGTCAATCACGCCGCTGTTCATGCCCCACCAGTAGTTCACCGCCTGATCGGCGCCCTTGGCGCTCAGGGCCTCCCAGCCGCCGCTGAAAATGCTGCGCACCACCTTCTCGTAAAAGCTGCCCCAGTTCCAGCAGGGGGAGGCCAGGGGCTGAAGCCCGCCCTGGCCGTCAATGCGGTAAGCGCCCCACTCCCAGGCGAAGTTCAGCCCTTCCCCGGCGGCGGTTTCCCGGTTGGAAATCACGTTCACGCCCTCCGCCAGCAGCTCAGCCACATGATCCCCCGGCAGGCATGACCACCGCAGGGAAACGCGGACATCGGGGTTCACCATCCGCGCGCCCAGGGCGAAGGCGTTGATGCTGGCGCTGGCGCCAGCGATGGGGTAATTGGCCACGAAGCCGATCCGGTTCCCTCCGGCCATGGCCCCCGCGATGGCCCCGATGATGAACTTGGCCTCGTACATGCGGCTGTAATAGGTGCGCACCCCGGTATAGGGCATGGACAGCGCGCAGTTCATCACCTTTACGCCGGGATGGCGGGCCGCAATTTGACGGCAGGCGTCCATCAGCGGCGGCGTGGTGGCGAAGATGACCTGGGCGCCCTTGCCCACGGCCTCCTCCATGGTTTCCACGGCGTTTTGCGGCGCGCAGACGTAGCTGCTGACGCTGACGCGGTCGCCCATGACGGCCTCCAGATGCTTGCGGCCCAGATCATGCGCCGCCGTCCAGCTGCTCTTGCGGGGATCAAAGGTATGGACAAAGGCGACGCTCAGGCGCTGAGGCTTTCCCAGACCCAGCGCCTGGAGCAGGCCGGGCTTTTCCTTTTCCTCCGTGGGGTCGGTGCTGACGGCGATGGGCGTCCCCCGAGCCAGCACCCGCAGATCGGGCCAGATGGCGGCAAGGCTCTTGGCCACCTCCGCCGCCGACATCCGTTCCAGATCGGCCATGGCGTAGACCTTCAGCCAGGCCAGCAGCGCGTCGCCGGCCGCCAGGGGCAGGGCCTCCGCGTTGGCCTTGTCAAAGGCGTCCCGGAAGGGGCGATAGGCCTGCAGGAAGACCCTGCGCTCATCCTCCGTCCACACATGCGCCGGCGCGAAGCCCAGCGCGGCCTGCAGTCTGGCATAGCCGCCCTGGAGGGCAAAGGCCACGTCATATATTTTGCTCAGCTGATAGAAGGCCATGAATTCATAATAAATCTGAACCTCCTGGCTGTTGGCGTAGGCGGGAATCAGCCGGGTGACGATGCCGGGGATGGTCGCCGCGCCATAGCTTTTCAGCACGCTGACCCGCTTGTTGCCTTCGGTGACGTAAAACCGGCCCATGTACTCGCTGCAAATGATGGGATCCTTGATCCCGACGGTATCCAGGTGCGCGGTGCACAGGTTGATCCACTTTTCCGCGAACTCCGTCCCCATTTCCAGCAGAGGCATGAAATTCCCCGCGAAGGCCGACTTCCGCCCCGCCGTGGTGGTGCCCACAATCTGATCCATGGGGATGTCCACCAGGCCGATGTACGCCCGCCCGGCACACATTTCCTCGCTGAAAATCTCATCCAGCACCTGAGGATAGGGATAGCTCCCGCGGATGACGCAGCTGCGGTAATACCGCTGGCCCAGTTTCAGCGCATAGGTGTATTGGTTGATCGCTTCCGGTCTGCTCACCGTGAACCTCCTCCTCCGTGCCGGAAAGGGCATTGCCACGTCCTGATCGGGCGATCCTTTCCGGCCATCGGTTACGCCCTATTATAGCATGTTTTCCGAAGGACGCAAGGGCGTCCATTGACGCTGCGGCAGCGGCGTTGTATAATGATATGACGCTTACCACCGCAAAAGGAGCATGGTCATGCCTGATCGAACCGTTTCCCCGCCTTCACGCGACATCCGCTTCACCTGTCCCGTGGCCGCCCGCTGCGGCGGCTGCCAGCTCACCCGCCTGAGCTACCGGGAACAGCTCCAATGGAAGCAGCGCCGGGTTCAGGAGCTGCTGGGCTCCCTTTGCCCGGTGGAACCCATCATCGGCATGGAGCATCCCTTCAACTACCGCAACAAGGTTCACGCGGTGCTGGCAACGGACAAGCGGGGCGACGCCGTCAGCGGCGTTTACGCGGCCGGTACCCATCGGGTCGTCCCGGTGAAGCACTGCCTGATCGAGGATAGCCGGGCGGATCGCATCATCCAGACCATCGTCAGCCTGCTCAAGCCCTTCCGGCTCCGGGTCTACAACGAATACACCCATCGGGGCTTCCTGCGGCATGTGGTCATCCGCACCGGCCATCACACCGGGCAGATCATGGTGGTGCTGGTGGCCACCAGCCTGGAATTTCCCGGCCGGAAGGCCTTCGTGGCCGCGCTGCTGGAAAAGCACCCGGAAATCACCACCATCGTCCTCAACCTCAACCAGAGGGAAACCAGCATGGTTCTGGGCAAAAAAGAAATCACCCTCTACGGCGAGGGCTTCATGGAGGACGAACTATGCGGCAAGGTCTTCCGCATATCGCCCCAGTCCTTTTACCAGGTCAACGCCCGGCAGACCGAAACGCTCTATCGCACCGCCATCGACCTGGCAGGGCTCACCGGGCGCGAAACCCTGGTGGACGCCTACTGCGGCACCGGCACCATCGGCCTGTGCGCCTCGGATCATATCGCCCGCCTGATCGGTGTGGAGCTGAACGCCGACGCCGTGAAGGACGCCCGTGAGAACGCCCGCCGCAACCAGGTGCGCAACGCCGCCTTCTATTGCGACGACGCGGGCCGTTTCATGGTGCGGATGGCGAAGGAGGGCTTGGTGCCGGACGTGGTGATGATGGATCCGCCCCGGGCGGGCTCCGACGAGCCCTTCCTGCGCTCCCTGCTGACCCTGGCCCCTCCCCGGATCGTTTATGTCTCCTGCAACCCCGAAACCCTGGCCCGGGATGCCGCCTTCCTGGACAAGGGCGGCTATCAGGTCATCAAGGCCGTGCCGGTGGATATGTTCCCAGGGACGGAGCATGTGGAGACGGTTGTTTGTCTGTCCCAACAAAAACCGGATGATGTGATCCGAGTCGGGCTGGACCTGGATGATCTGGA
>CBFFZW010000051.1:0-28254 GCA_965646445.1 uncultured Christensenellales bacterium
CCATTGGAGCAGGCGAGTGTCCAGCAGGCAGCGGGGTTTTCGTCTGGTTTGGCTTCGCGGTGTGGTTGCACATGGGACTGGTACCGGCGGGGAAAGTCAAGGCCGAGGGTTATTCGATTAGAATAATAATATCTTTTGTACTCCCAGCATTGAACGGGCGCGCAAACAAAAACGGCGGCCTGGCGCTTTTCACCATCCGCCAAAACCTCCTCTTTTTCCTCAAAGGGAAACGGCGTCGTGTCATGGAATCCTTCACCCGGATCAACGACGGTACGAACGACGAGGAGGCGCGCTTATGCCGGAGTGTCTGCTGGTGGGGGACGCGGAGGAAGTGCAGAGCTGGCAATGGGCTATGGAGAACCTGGGGGACGACTGGCGCTGTCAGTGCGCCGTCCGGGATGAGGCGGCTTATGGGCTGCTGATGGAGCGGCGCTTCGACCTGTGCCTGATACTGACGGAGGAGGCGGACATGCTGGGGACGCGGCTGACGGCCCGGCCGCCGCTGTCGCCGCCGTGGCTGCTGGCCCGGAAGCCCACGCCCTGGGCGGACGGCACACCGGACACCGCCGAGGCGATCCTTCAGCAATACATGGCCTGGGAGACGGAGGGCCGCCTGCCGAAGCTGGCCCTTTCGCGGCATGGGCAGTTCAGCTGTCTGGCCCGGGGGCTGATGAGGACCCTGGCGGTGCCGGAGAACCTGCGCGCGTGGGCCTTTCTGCCGGACTTGGCGGCGCTGTGCGCGGTTCATCCGCCGCTGATGGCGGATCTGCGGCAGCGATTGTATCCGCTGACGGCCCGCCGCCACGGTCTCACGCCCACGGTGGTGGAGCGAAGGCTGCGGCTGGCCATTGAGTCCACCTGGAGCAGCGCCAGCCTGACATCGCTGGAGCGGTTCTTCGGCCACAGCGTGGATCCCGAACGGGGCAAGCCCACCAACCGGGAATTTCTGTGCCGGGTGCAGGAGCGGCTGCTGCTGGCAGGGGCCCGGCTGCGGTAGTCAGGGCTCGGCGGCTTCCGCCTGGGTCAGCAGCGCGGCGACTTCAACCGGGGGAAGGTCCGCAAAGGCGACGGGCTCCGCGGGCGTTCCATCGAAAGTCCTCAGGGACAGGCTCAGCCAAACCACATCCCGCCATTGGCCCAGTTTGTAGCCGGTATGGGGGAAAACGCCCAGCTCCGTGAAGCCCAGGCGCTTGTGCAGGCCGACGCTGCGGGGATTGGGCAGGGTCACGCAGGAATACGCCGTCAGGAAGCCCTGGCGGCGAAGCAGCGTCAGCAGAGGCCGGAGCAGCCTTTCGCCCAGGCGGCGCCCCTCCTGGCCGGGGCGGAGGTAGATGGTCAGCTCCGCGTCCCAGCGGTAAGCGTCGTGAGGGCGGAAGGCCCCGGCGTAGGCAAAGCCCAGGATTTCGCCCGCTTTCTCACACACGAGGAAGGGGTAGACACCCTGGCAGAGCTGTTCCCGGTAGTGCGCCGCTGAGGGCTGGGCGGTGTTGAAGGTAATGGCGGTATGGCGGACGTAATGGCCGTAGATGGCGGCGATGGCGGGGGCGTCCTCCGTTCGGGCGGGGCGGATCAGCATGGGCGGGCCTCCTTCCTTCGGATGCCTACCATTATAAATCCGCCGCCGCCGGAGCGCAAGGGCGGCTACGACGTTGGCTGAAAAAAGCGCCGCCCGGTCATTTCCGTCACCAGGATGCTGATGCCCAGCACCTCCAGCTCCTCATGGGGGTGTACCCGGGCCAGGCCCTCCAATAGGACGGTATCCAGCCAGGCGCACCCGGCCAGCTCCATTTCCAGGCATACCAGTCCGCTGACGCGCAGGATGTCCGCCAGCCGGCCATGGTCGGGAATGACGATATGAATGAGGGTTTCCCCCTGGCTGACCTCCAGCTGATAGTGAAGGGGCAGCAGGTAGGGCTGATCCTCCAGGGTGACGGCCAGGCGCGTCCATTCGGCCTTGCGCAGCACGTCGAATATCTGCATCAGATTCAATTCCATATAATGAAGATCGGGCATGGTGAGGCCTCCCTCTTCCGGTGAAGGGCGAAGCCCGGCCCGGGATGAGCAGGGTTCGCCCTTCACAGCCTATGCGGCAGAGCAAAGCGTGTGCAGGCCGATTCGGGCGGCTTTTTGCCCTGAATGGCAAAAGAAGCGCATTCTGCAAGTTCAGGACGGAAAAAGTGCAGGAAAAAAGCAGTAAAGCTATTTACGTTCGGTGGGGCGATGTGTATAATGAGGGCGTGCATCAGCGAAGGCTTCATTTCCTGATGCGTCAGGCCCCATTTTTTGTACGAGGAGGAACTTCCTATGACCATTCGTAAGCTGGCCTGCATGGCGCTGGCACTGGTTCTGGCGCTGTCCATGGCATCCGTCGCGGTTGCCGATGAAACCATCAAGATCGGCGTGATCGGCCCCATGACCGGCGCTTATGCCGTGTACGGCCTGGGCGTTGCCAATGGCGCGCAGATCGCCGTGGATGAGGTGAACGCCCTTGGCGGCGTGCAGCTGGAGCTGCTGGTGGAAGACGACCAGGGCGACGGCGAGATGGGCGTGAACGCCTACAATACCATCCTGGACAAGGGCGGCAAGATCATGCTGTCCACCGTGACCTCCGGCTCCTGCATCGCCGTGAGCGACGTGGCCTTCGAGGATCGCGTGTTCATGCTCACGCCCTCCGGCTCCGCCGACGTCATCACCCAGGGCAAGGACAATATGTACCGCGTGTGCTTCAAGGATTCCGCCCAGGGCTCCGCTTCCGCGCAGTACATCGTCGATCATCAGCTGGCCTCCAAGGTGGGCGTGATCTACAACAACGCCCAGGACTACTCCATGGGCATCTACCAGTCCTTCATGGCCAAGGCGCAGGAGCTGGGCCTGAACGTTGTGGCCCAGGCCGCCTTCCCCGATGACACCAACGCGGACTTCTCCGTGCAGATCGCCCAGATGAAGGACGCCGGCGCCGAGCTGGTCTTCCTGCCCATCTACTACACCCCCGCCTCCCAGGTGCTGACCCAGGCCAAGGCCGTGGATTATGCGCCCGTGTTCTTCGGCGTGGACGGCATGGACGGCATCCTGAGCATGGCCGGCTTCGACACTTCCCTGGCTGAGGGCGTGATGCTGCTGACCCCCTTCTCCGCCGACGCCCAGGACGAGCTGACCGTCAGCTTCGTCACCAAGTATGAGGCCCAGTACGGCGGTGTGCCCAACCAGTTCGCGGCCGACGCCTATGACGGCATCTACGCTCTGTACGCCGCCATCAATGCCGCCGGCATCACCGTTGATACCTCTTTTGAGGATGCCTGCGAGAAGCTGATCGCCGCCTTCCCCTCCGTGGAAATCACCGGTCTGACCGGCACCATGAAGTGGGACGCCACCGGCGAGGTCGAGAAGACCCCCACCGCCGTGGTCATTAAGGACGGCGTGTACGTGGGCGCTGATAACTGATCTTTGATGAAGGACGCTCCCCGGCTTCGGCATCCGCTGGGGTCGGGGCGCGCTTTTGATCTCAGGGTAATCAACAGCAGTCCGCCCTCGGCGGCAGATTGCTGCTGGTTACCCTATCCATCGTTTTCCGGCATGATACCAAAGGGGAAGGGGAGAACCTCCTGATGCTGCAATTCCTGTCCTACCTCATCAACGGCATCAGCCTGGGCAGCGTGTACGCCATCATCGCCCTGGGCTATTCCATGGTGTACGGCATCGCCAAGATGCTGAACTTTGCCCATGGCGACATCATCATGGTGGGCGCCTTTGTGGCCTTCAACGCCATCCACCACATGGGATTGCCGCCCATGGTGGCGGTGCTGCTGGCGGTGATCGTCTGCACGGCGCTGGGCGTGGTGATCGAGCGCCTGGCCTACAAGCCCCTGCGGCAGGCGTCCTCCCTGGCGGTGCTGATTACCGCCATCGGCATGAGCTACCTCCTGCAGAACCTGGCGCTGCTTCTGTGGGGCGCGAACCCCGTGTCCTTCCCCAGCGTGGTGGACATGGAGGCGCTGTCCCTGTTCGGCGGACAGCTGCGCATCACCGGCGTGACGCTGGTGACGGTGCTGGCCAACGTGGTCATCATGATCGCGCTGACGCTGTTCACCAGCCGTACCAAGATGGGCAAGGCCATGCGCTGTGTTTCCGAGGATCGCGGCGCGGCGGAGCTGATGGGCGTGAACGTGAACGGCACCATCGCCCTGACCTTCGCCATCGGCAGCGCCCTGGCGGCCATCGCGGGCGTGCTGCTCTGCTCCGCCTATCCCGTGCTGATGCCCACCACCGGCGCCATGCCCGGCATCAAGGCCTTCACGGCGGCGGTGTTCGGCGGCATCGGCTCCATCCCCGGCGCGCTGGTGGGCGGATTGCTCCTGGGCGTGATCGAGATTCTGGGCAAGGCCTATGTGTCCACCGAGCTGGGCGACGCGCTGGTGTTCGCCGTGCTGATCGTTGTGCTTCTTGTCCGGCCCACGGGTCTGCTGGGCAAGAAAGTCCATGAGAAGGTGTGAGGTGGGCGGCATGAGAAAGTCAAGAAAAACCTTCATCAGCAATCTGATCACCTACGGCATGGTCATCCTGGCGTTCGTCATCTGTCAGGCCATGATCGAGGGCGGCATGATGACCCGCTCCCTCAAGGGACAGCTGGTGCCCATCTGCGTGTATGTGGTCATGGCGGTGTCCCTGAACCTGACGGTGGGCATTTCCGGCGAATTGTCCCTGGGCCACGCGGGCTTCATGAGCGTGGGCGCGTTCTCCGGCATCGTGATGTCCACCTGGCTGGCCGGGGCGTTCCAGGTGGAGAGCGCGGCCCTGCGCCTGGTGGCGGCGCTCCTCACCGGCGGCGTGACGGCGGCCATCGCGGGCGTGCTCATCGGCATCCCCGTGCTGCGGCTGCGGGGCGACTACCTGGCCATCGTGACCCTGGCCTTTGGCGAGATCATCCGCAATCTGCTCAACTGCGTGTACTTCTCCATGGATAACGGACGGCTGTACTTCGGCTTCAGCAACCCCAACCTGCCGGGCAAGATGTTCGTCAACGGCCCCATGGGCGCCACGGGTGTGCAGAAGCTGGCTACCTTCACGGCGGGCTTTCTGCTGGTGATGTTCACGCTGTTTGTGGTGCTGAACCTGATTAACAGCCGATCCGGCCGGGCCATCATGGCCATCCGGGACAGCCGCATCGCCGCCGAGTCCGTGGGCATCAACGTGACCAAGTACAAGATGATGGCCTTCGTCACCTCCGCGGCCCTGGCGGGCATGGCGGGCGCGCTGTATGGCCTGAATTATTCCACCGTGGCGGCGGTCAAGTTCAAGTTTGATACGTCCATCCTGATCCTGGTGTTCGTGGTGCTGGGCGGCATCGGCAATATCCGCGGCTCGGTCATCGCGGCCACGCTGCTGACGGTGCTGCCCGAGGTGCTGCGCGAGTTCGGTGACTACCGCATGCTGGTCTACGCGGTGGTATTGATCCTGGTGATGCTGGCTACCAACAGCCCGCTGCTGGGTCGGCTGACGGCGCGGGTGCGTCCCGCCCGCAAGGCTGCGCGAAAGGAGGGGGAAGCCTGATGAGCTCATCCAAGTTTAAGCCTGACACGAAGATGGTGCCGGTGCCTTCCACCTCCATCGTCCCCGAGCGGGACGTGGGCAAGCGCCCCGTGCTGGAGGCGCGTCACCTGGGCATCGAGTTCGGCGGCTTGAAGGCCGTCGACGACGTGAACCTGATGATCGGTCAGACGGAAATCTGCGGTCTGATCGGCCCCAACGGCGCGGGCAAGACCACCGTCTTCAACCTGCTGACGAAGGTTTACCAGCCCACCACCGGCACGGTAATGATTAACGGCAAGGATACCGCCGGCATGAGCACCATCCAGGCCAACCGCCTGGGCATCGCCCGCACGTTTCAGAATATCCGCCTGTTCGGCAACATGACGGTGGAGGAGAACGTCCGCATCGGGCTGCACAACCAGATCCGCTACGGCATGTTCTCCGGCATTTTCCGCCTGCCGGCCTTCTGGCAGGGCGAAAAGAAGCAGCATGAGCAGGCCCTCGACCTGCTGTCCATCTTTGATATGCAGCATATGGCGGATGTCAAGGCCGGCTCCCTGCCCTATGGCGCTCAGCGCCGCCTGGAGATCGTCCGCGCCCTGGCCACCAACCCGAGGCTGCTCCTTCTGGACGAGCCCGCCGCAGGCATGAATCCCCATGAGACCGAGGAGCTGATGGAGAACATCATCAAAATCCGCGATAAGTTCCAGATCGCGGTGCTGCTCATCGAGCACGACATGAACCTGGTCATGGGCATCTGCGAGGGCATCTGCGTGCTGAACTATGGCCGGATCATCGCCAAGGGCACGGCCCAGGAGATTCAGCAGAACCCCGCCGTCATCGAGGCCTACCTGGGCAAACGGAAGGAGGAAGAGGGATGAGCCTGCTGAAAATCGACAACATCCATGTGTTTTACGGGGCCATCCACGCCATCAAGGGCGTTTCCTTTGAGGTGAACCAGGACGAGATCGTGACCCTGATCGGCGCCAACGGCGCGGGCAAGTCCACCACGCTGAACACCATCGCGGGCCTCCTGCGCCCCCGTTCCGGTTCGGTGATGTTTGAAGGCCAAAACCTGGCCAGCGTTCCCACGGGCAAAATCGTCAGCCACGGCATGGCGCTGTGTCCCGAGGGACGGCGGATCTTCCAGCAGATGACCGTCCGGGAGAACCTCGAAATGGGCGGCTTCACCCGGCCCGAGAAGGAAATTCCCGGCTCCATGGACGAGATGTTCCAGCGCTTTCCGCGCCTGAAGGAGCGGGAAAAGCAGATTGCCGGAACCCTCTCCGGCGGCGAGCAGCAGATGCTCGCCATGGCCCGGGCGCTGATGAGCCGCCCCAAGCTGCTCATGCTGGACGAGCCGTCGATGGGTCTGGCGCCCATTCTGGTGGAGCAGATCTTCGAGATCATCAAGGAGCTCCACGGCAGCGGCACCACCATCCTCCTGGTGGAACAAAACGCGCAGATGGCCCTGTCCATTGCCGACCGCGCCTATGTGCTGGAAACGGGCAAGATCACCATGGAAGGCAATGCTTCCGATCTGCTGCACAACGACGCGGTACGGCAGGCGTATCTCGGCAGCTAAAGCTGCTCCTCGAAATGCTGCGGCATTTCGAGGAAGGGGCACCTTCGCCCTGGTCGCCGTCTAACGACGGCTCCCGGTCGGGTGAAGGTGTAAGGAATGTTTTCGGCGGAGCCGAAAACGACCCGCCCCGCCGGCGGAGCCGTCGGATACGAATACAGTCAGAGGGCCTGCGGGCCCTCCGACACCTCCTGGGGCGGTGTGCATGGTGATGAACGGAGAAGCTGACCGCTTCTCCGTTTTTGTTTGGTTTGGGGCATGTTCGGTGGCTGCTGGCAGGTCGGAATGAGTCGGCCTGCTTTTTTGTTATTTGGAGCGGGAAGGGAACCTGAAGGTCGCCCAGCGCATCTACCTTGTAAAGCCCTGCAAAGGAGGAAAGAACGTGAAAATTTGGATTGCCATGCTGCTGTTGGTTTGCCTGATGGCGACGGGGTTAGCCGGAGCGGAGACCCTCGATATCCTGGGAGTCATTCTGCCGGACGATTTCGCGCAGACACACCCGGAGGTGGAGGTGCGCCATGGGGATGGCGCTGACTACGTCTTCGACACGAACGTGCTGATGGGGCGGCTGCTGACGAAGGAATTCCGCTACGACATATTCGAGGTGGATACGGGTTCCATTGACGTCAGGCAAATGATGCGCAAGGGCTATTGCCTGGATCTCTCTCAAAGCGAGATTCTCCAGGCGACCGTAGCGCGGATGTGGCCGAACTTCGCGGCGGAGGGCATGCTGGACGGAAAACTTTACGCCCTCCCGGTCAAATCGTATATGAGCGTCATGATGTGCCATGAGGATGTCTGGCAGCAGGCGGGGCTGACCCGTGAGGACGTGCCGAAAACCTACCGGGCTTTTCTGGACTTTCTGCATGGCTGGATTCAGCGCCAGCAGCGGGAGCCGGAGGCCATTCGGGTCTTCGGCGGCATGGACGAGTTGGACTATAACAAGCATTGGTATGCCCTCGTTCTGGTGGAGCATCTGATGGAAAACTACATCTGGCAGCGCCAGTATGCCGGGGAATCCATCCGCTTTGATGAACCGGAGCTGCTGGCCATGCTGATGGAGGCCAGGATGGTGGGGGAGGAGCTTTATCAGCTTGAGCCGAGGCTGTCTGCCGAGGGCCCGGGCCCGTCTTTGTTTGATTCCGTGGCGGGAAACTTCAAGGCGTGGGGGCATATGACGGACTGGTTCGTGAGCCTGCGGCTGCGGGAGGATCAGCCGATGCTGGTGCCCATGCGGCTGGAGATGTACATGGTCAACGCGGGGACGGACACGCCGGAATTGGCCATCCAGGTGCTGGAGGCCATAGCCCAGGCGAAGCCGCAATTTTCTCATCAATTGCTGCTTTATCAGGATATGGAGCCGGTGGAGTCGGAAAACTACCCCAGTCAGCGGCGTTACAGAGATGGCCTGATTGCCACGGTGGAGAACGCCATGGCCAACCCTGACGCATCCCTGGCCGAATGTGTGGATATGGAGCTTTTCATTGCCAATCATGAAGAATACTGCTTCGAGACCTTCCAGTACTGGTGGGAGAGGATCCGCAAGGGTGAAGACCTTGACGAGGTGGAGGACGTACTGGCGCGCTGGAAGAAAAATCAGGCGGAGGAAACTGGTCGCTGGATGCTGTCCCCGGAGCAGATCAGTGACTATGTCAACTTTGCGCCCACCATTGTTTTTCCGCCGCCCAGCGTGTTCTCGGGCGAGGAGCAGAGCAGGAATTACAAACGGCTGATTCGCCGGTTTGCGGAGGGCGAAATGTCGGCGTTCGACCTGGTGACAGAGCTTGACCGCATCGCGGAGATGGTGGAAATGAAAGCGATGTGAGCCGGATGAAACCTTTGCAACCATCGGTTGCGACTTTTCCAGCCTTCCGTGCTTGATTGCAACCGCCCCGCATGGTATGATAAAGGCACCATCAAGGGAAGGGAGCAAACAGGATGAAGCTGAATGAAAAGATTTACGCCTGCCGCAAGCAGGCAGGTTTATCCCAGGAAGCGCTGGCGGAGCGGGTGGGGGTATCGCGGCAGTCCATCAGCAAATGGGAGACGGGCGAGGCCATGCCGGAGATCGGGAAGCTGCCGCTGTTGGCCCAGACCTTCGGGGTCACGGCGGACTGGCTCCTGTCGGAGGAGCCCATGCCGGAGGAGGCCAAGGCCGAGGAGCCGGAGGCCCCGGTTTCCGCCCCGGAACCGACAGCATTCGTTCCCCAGACGACTTCCGCCGAACCGGCATGGATGAACAGTCTGCCCCGCTTTCTGGTGGGCATGGTGCGGCGGTACGGCTGGCTCTACGGCGTGTACCAGGCCATCGGCGGCGCGGTGATGATGGCCTTCGGCTTCCTCATGCGCACGGTGATGAACGGGTTTACCAGCAGCGTCGGCAGTATGGGCGGCTTCGGGTATGGCGTCGATGACCTTTTCGGCGCTGGCACCATCTGGTACGATGAGGCGGGGAACGTCATCAGCAGTCCTTTGGGAGGCGGCGGCTCCATGATTGGCGGCTTCGACAGCGGCGTGAACGCCATCAGCGGCTTTGTGATTGTTCTGGGGCTGCTGACGGTGATCGGCGGCGCGGCGCTGGCCGTTTACCTGAAAAAGCGGCTCCCGGAGGACCATCGGCCATATTGAAATTTTCCCGACCGGCGTGCTATAATAAGGCCATCACGCCGATGGAGGGGAAAGCGCCGTGTCTGCCAGGGAATACCGCTATGATGGAGCCAAACCGCTGAAGATCAAGGACTTGCCAACGGGCGCGGGAAATCAGAAGGAGCGCAAAGCCGAGCTTCGGGAGAAGACGGCGGCCAACCTGCGTCGCGCGGCCGAGCTGCAGGAGCGGCTGATGGCGGCCGGGCAGGAGGGGCTGATGATCGCCATCCAGGCCAGGGACGCGGCGGGGAAGGACAGCCTCATCAAGAAGGTGTTTTCCGGGCTGAATCCCGCCGGGCTGCGGGTTCATGCCCTCAAAGCGCCCAGCAAGGAAGAGCTGGCTCATGACTATCTGTGGCGGTTCGCGCCCGCTATCCCGCCCCGGGGGCATATCAGCGTCCTCAACCGCAGCCATTATGAGGACGTGCTGGTGACCCGGGTGCACCGGCTGGAAAAGACGTATCGGCTGACGCCCCGGTGCCTGACGGAGGATTTCTATCAGCGCCGTTACCGCCAGCTGCGCCATTGGGAAGACTACCTCTATGAGAACGGCTACAGGATGGTGAAGCTGTTCCTGAACGTGGGGCAGGAGGAGCAGCGCCGCCGCTTCCTGGATCGCATGGAGCTGCCGGAAAAGCACTGGAAGCTCTCCGTGGCGGACATGAAGGAGCGGGCGCTGTGGGATGCCTATGACGAGGCCTACGAGGACGCCATCAACCATACCGCCACCCCGGAAGCGCCCTGGTATGTGCTCCCGGCGGACGACAAGTGGTATACGCGCTACCTGACCAGCGAAATTCTGCTGGAGGTGCTGGAAGACATGGATCCCGCCTATCCTCCCCTGGACAGCGCGGAGGCGGCGCAGATTCCCGCCGCTCTGGCTCAGCTGGAGCAGGAAGCCCGGCGGTGAAGACGCTTCCGCCCTCCTTGCGAACGGAATATTCATCGGCAGACCTTCGCCTTCCGCGAGCCATCGCGTGAAGATGACAGGCCTGCTTTTTTGTTCCCTTCAAATATCAAGATTTGTTCATGACAAGTTCATTTACAGTTCAAAAAGAAACGTTATAGTCATGATGTTCCAATGAGAACAATTCGCGAAGGCGGATGAGGGCGCGGCGCCTTTCCGTCCTCGCGAAAGGTTTCTGATAGAATAAGGAGGAATCTACCATGACTGAAAAGACCGCGACCCGGTACGCGACCATCTGCAACGGCATTTGTGTTTTCCTGAGCCTGCTGCTGCTGATTCTTCAATTTTCGCCCTTCTGGCAGACGGAGGAAGGTGCGGTGTCCATTCAGGGGTACGTCTGGTTCCCGACCAATCACACCGCCCTCCAGGGCGTGCTGCGGGAGGCCACGGGCAACGGCGACTTCAGCGTGAATGACATCCTGGCCATGCCGATTCTGGTGCTGCTGACCGGCGTGGCGGGCATGGGAATTTGCCTGTGGCAGCGGCAGAAGCCCCTGGCGCTGCTGCTGCCGACGTTCTGCGGCCTGGCGGGCGTGTGGGGCTATCTGACGAACCCCGTGATGCGGCTGGGGGCGAATTGGGGGCTTCATTTGACGGTGTGCATTGCCCTGGCTGTGGTGGGCGCGGTGGGGCTGCTGGCCCTGCTGAAGAAGCCGGAGGACGCGGCAGCCGCGCCCGCAGCAGTATAAACCAAAAACGGAGGCCCGCTTCTATTGGAAGCGAGCCTCCGCTTTTTTGTCAGAAATCCAGGAAATCGGCGTAATCTTCCTGGCGGCAGCCCTCGGGCGCGAGGAAGGTGCAGGTGATGTGCCCCTTGCTCAGGCAGTCGATGTCGCTGCCGGGGGTCGGGGCGGACGGGGTTTCCTCCGCCTTCAGCCAGAAATAGCTGCCGCCCCGGGGGCTTTCCCGGCGCTCATAGCCATCCGTCCAGACATCCCGGCTGATGGGGCACATCACCGGCGGGCGCAGCTGAAGCATGGAGCGGGCGGGGAGGTTGACGTTGCAGACGGCCTGATCCGGGCAGGGATAGTCGGCCAGACGCTCGCCCAGGGCAACGGCCCAGTCGGCAAAGAAGCGCTGGGTTTCCTGCGGCGTGCCCAGGGCCATGGAGACGGCCATGGCGGGCTTCCGCTGAAAGGCGGCCTCCCGGGCGGCCCCCACGGTGCCGGACACGAAGGTGGCCAGCCCCACGTTCAGGCCGTCGTTGATGCCGCTGATGACAAGATCAACGCCCTCGGCGCACAGGGCCATCAGCCCCAGGCGGGTGCAGTCCACCGGCGTACCGTCCACCGCCCAGGCTTCCGCAGCGCCATCCACCGTCCAGGGATGAACGGTCACAGGGGTGAAAATGGTGAAGCTGTGGGCCTTGGCGCTTTGCTGGCTTGCCGGGGCGTAGACGGTGACGCGGTGCCCCCGGGCGGCGGCGGAGCGGCACAGCAGGTGCAGAAGCGGGCTTTGGATACCGTCATCGTTGACCAGAAGAATGTTCATGGCGAGCCTCCTTTACTCCATGGCGGCCAATTGCTCCCGGACGATGGGCCGTAGATCGGCATAGCCGCTTTGCTGGAAATCCTCGGGCAGGCAGCTGTCCGGGTCCTGGGCGCGGGAGAAAACCAGCTTGCTCATCACCCGTGCAAAGCCCTCCGCGTCCTCGATGGGGCAGGGGCGGAAGTCCTTGTCCTGGTGCATCTTGAAGGGCTTGGCAATGAGCTCGGCGGCGGTCATGGTGCCGTCGGGGTTGATGTCGTAGATCAGCTGAACCACCACGGTGTCGCTGTCCTTGGGCGCGGCGTTGGCGCCGAAGGTGAAGTTGCTCAGGGAGTAGCAGATGACCTTGCCCTTGTAAATCTGGATGGGATGAACCGTGTGGCTGCCGTGGCCGAAGACCAGATCGGCGCCCATGTCGATGAGGGCGGGCGCACCCTCCCGCTGCTGCAGGTTGATGCGCAGGCTTTCCTCCTTGCCCCAGTGGGCGCTGGCCACGATGAAGGTGCAGCCCTGGGCGCGCAGCTCCTCAATCTTCTTGCGATACGCCTTCAGCCGTGCCTTTTCAATGGGATAGGCATAGCCCACAAAGCCGATTTTAACGCCCTTGACCTCCAGGATTAGGGTTTCCTCGTAGCCGAAATGGGCGATGCCCTGGGCGTCCAGAGCGGCCTTGGTGTCGTTGAGGCCCTCCGTGCCGAAGTCCTTGCCGTGGTTGTTGGCCAGGTTGCAGACATCCACGTTGCCCAGACGGAACACCTCGGCAAATTCCGGCGGCGCGCACAGGGACATGGCCTTCGCCCCGGCCTTGAGCCTGCGGTTGGTAAACACGCCCTCGCAGTTGGCCAGGGTCAGATCATCGGCGGCGAAAAGATCGGCCACCAGGGAAAAGGGGTAATCCAGCCCCGCGGCGGCAATTTTTTTAATATAGCCGTTCTTGTAGTCCTTATACTTGTATTGCGCGCCAACCGTGCAGTCGCCCACCATGGAGAGGGTGAAGGTTTCCGCCAGCGTGCCGGCGGTCAGGCAGAGGCTCAACAGCGCTGCCAGCATTGCGCAGAGAAGTTTTTTCATCCAAAGCACCGCCTTTCGGTTGCCGTTAGGGATAGGCTGTTTCTCAGATGGAATGAATGATAAGGCACAGATAGATATGCCATTTTCTATCATACCATAAGCGGCGGGAATCGGCAAGCCGCGGCTTTGGGCTGTCTGCCGAGGGCGGCGGTTGGTGCTTTTGCCGTCAACCTGACAAAAACCGATGCAAATCCCCCGCATTGACCTTTGAAGCGGAAGAAAAAACAGCAAAGATGCAGGATTGGTATTGCCATCCTGCAATCACTCGATTATAATAAATCCGTTCATGTTGAAAAAGGGCGCCGCCAAGGAAGGTGGAAGGCCCTGCTGCGGATGTGTCCGCGGGGTTTGAAAGGAGTAAAGACGATATGGCGAATTATGCTGAGCGGGTATTGGCTGATTTGAAGGCGCGGTACGCCCATGAGCCGGAATTTCTTCAGGCGGCGACGGAGATCCTGACCACCCTGAAGCCCGTCATTGACAAGAACGAGGAAAAGTTTGAGGCTGCCGGTCTGCTGGAGCGGTTCGTGGAGCCTGACCGCATCATTACCTTCCGCGTGCCGTGGATCGACGACCAGGGCAAGGTGCGGGTGAACCGCGGCTACCGGGTGCAGTTCAACAGCGCCATCGGCCCCTACAAGGGTGGCCTGCGCCTGCATCCCTCCGTGAACCAGAGCATCCTGAAGTTCCTGGGCTTTGAGCAGATCCTGAAGAACAGCCTGACCGGCCTGCCCATCGGCGGCGGCAAGGGCGGCTCCGACTTCGACCCCAAGGGCAAGAGCGACAACGAGGTGCAGCGCTTCTGCCAGAGCTTCATGACGGAATTGTATCGCCACATCGGCGCGGATGTGGACGTGCCCGCCGGCGACATCGGCGTGGGCGCCCGGGAGATCGGCTTCCTGTATGGCCAGTACAAGCGGATCACCGGCCTGTACGAGGGCGTGCTGACCGGCAAGGGCCTCACCTGGGGCGGCTCCCTGGCCCGCAAGGAGGCCACCGGCTTCGGCCTGTGCTACCTGACCCAGGCCATGCTGGAGGCCAACGGCAAGTCCGCGGCCGGGAAGACCGTGGTGGTGTCCGGCTCCGGCAACGTGGCCATCTACGCCACCCAGAAGATCACCGAAATGGGCGGCAAGGTGGTGGCCCTGTCCGACTCCAACGGCTACATTTATGATCCCGACGGCGTGAACCTGGACGTGGTGAAGCAGCTCAAGGAAGTGGAGCGCAAGCGCATCAAGGAGTACGTCAAGGCTGTGCCTTCCGCCACCTACACCGAGGGCTGCTCCGGCATCTGGAGCATTCCCTGCCAGATCGCCCTGCCCTGCGCCACGCAGAACGAGATTGACGAGGCGTCCGCCAAGCTGCTGGTGGCAAATGGCGTCGAGGCTGTGGGCGAGGGCGCGAACATGCCCTCCACCCTGGAGGCCACGGCGGTCTTCCAGCAGGCGGGCGTGCTGTTCGCTCCCGCCAAGGCGGCCAATGCCGGCGGCGTGGCCGTTTCCGCGCTGGAAATGAGCCAGAACTCCATGCGCCTGAGCTGGTCCTTCGATGAGGTGGACGCCAAGCTGAAGGACATCATGGTGGGCATCTTCAACAAGATCGACGAGGCGGCCAAGGAATACGCCACCCCCGGCGACTATGTGGCGGGCGCGAACATCGCGGGCTTCCTGAAGGTGGCCGACGCCATGATGGCCCAGGGCGCGGTGTAAGACAGGCCGTCGAAGGGTCTGCGGGTTCTTCGACGCATTCCCGGGTTTTCAGTGCTTTCTGCCGACAGCGCATGTTCGCTGTCGGCTTTTTTGATGTTGCACGTTTTTGCACGAAGCTGCACGATCTTCCGGCGAAGGGTCGCACTTGCCAACTTACCGGGCAAGCTGGGCGGAACGCTTGACAGCGGAAAGCGTCGGCCGATATAATCAGGGCAAAAGGGAACACAAAGGAGGGTATTGCCATGCTGAATGCTGACCAACGCCTCAAACTGCTGGAGCCTCCCCGCGCCATGGTGGACATCGTGATCGACGCGGATGCCTACAATGAGATCGACGACCAGTTTGCCATCGCCTATGCGCTGCGTTCGCCGGACAGGCTGAACGTGCGGGCCATCTATGCCGCGCCGTTCCTGAATGCCCGGGTGTCCACGCCGGGGGAGGGCATGGAAAAAAGCTATCAGGAGATTCTCAAGCTGCTGGAGCTGGCGGAATTGACGCGGCCTGCCTATCGGGGGGCCACGGACTACCTGCCGGATGAGGGAACGCCCTCGCCTTCCGACGCTGCCCGGGATCTTGCCGCCCGGGCCATGGACTACACCCCCGAAAGGCCGATGTATGTGGTCGCCCTGGGGGCCATCACCAATGTGGCCTCCGCGCTGCTGATGAATCCCGCCATGGCCGACCGGGTGGTGGTGGTATGGCTGGGCGGCAACGCGCTGGAATGGCCCCACAACCGGGAGTTCAACATCCGCCAGGACGTGGCGGCGGCCCGGGTGGTGCTGGCCAGCGGCGCGTCGCTGGTGCTGCTGCCCTGCTTCGGCGTGGTCAGCGCCTTCACCACCACCGAGCCTGAATTGCGGTACTGGCTGGGCGGACGCAACGCTCTGTGCGATTATCTGGTGGAAAACACCGTGGCCGAAGCCGAGCGCTATGCCAAGGGCCATGTGTGGAGCCGCGTGATCTGGGACGCGACGGCCGTGGGCTGGCTGATGAACGAGGATGGCCGCTTCATGCAGGATCGGCTGATCCCCACGCCTGTGCCGGAATACGACCATCGCTGGCGCTGCCTGGAGGACACCCCGACGTGCCGCTATGTGTACCAGATCAAGCGCGACGCCCTGTTTGAGGATATGTTTATCCGGCTTGCCCGGGGCGCGGCGGACTGATCCGCGGCGTACCATGGGAAAAACCGCAGAGACCTGCGCAGCGCCTGCTTTCCTTTATCAGGGAACAGGCGCTGTTTTTGTGCTCTTACAGAATGCGCGTTTTTGCATGATTGTGCATGATTGATGCGCACGGACGCGGAATTGTCTACTTTTCCACCGTAATTGACAAATATCATCCTTGCCTTTACACTGTATCTATACCGAAGCGGCGAGGGTTCCGGTCAGCTGGGTTCGCGCCGTCCTCGGAAAACGGCGATTCCATGCGACAGAGAGGATCAAACGAATGGACAAGGAATGTCTCAGAAAGCGACTGGCGGCGGGGGAGACGAGCATCGGCATCATGCTGTCCGAAATGTATGTGCCCAATATCGCGCGGCTGCTGGCGGGCTGCGGCTACGATTACCTGCTGGTGGACTGCGAGCACGGCTATTTCGACATGACGCAGGTGGCGAACATCATCGCGGTGGCGGAGGGCGCGCGGCTGCCCGTGCTTGTCCGCGTGACGCAGCCCAGCCGCACCTGCATCACCAAGTATTTGGACATGGGCGCTCAGGGCATCCTCCTGTCCGACGCGGGGGGCCGGGCGGACGCCGAGCGCCTCGCGGCCCTGTGTCGTTACGCCCCGGAGGGCGACCGGGGTATTTCCACCTTTCGCGCCCACACGGCTTATTCCAGCGGCAACGTCCAGTCCATCATGCGCAGCGCCAACGAGCGGGTGATTGTCATCTGCCAGATCGAATCGCCGGAAACTGTGGCTAACATCGACGACATCACCGGCATTCCCGGTGTGGACGGCGTGCTGGTGGGGCCCAACGACCTCAGCCAGCACATGGGCATCTTCGGCCAGTATGAGCACCCGAGGATGACGGCGGCCCTGGCGCGCATCGCTGATTCCGCCAGGCGCCACGGCAAATGGTCGGGTATCATCACCGCCAACAACGGGCTGCTGAGAACCTGCCGCGACCTGGGGATGACCTGCTTCAGCGTGGGCAGCGAGCTCAACGCCATTTACAACGGGGCCATGTGGCAGCTGGACAGCACCCGAAAACTGCTCAGCCGAAGGGAGGCGGAAGCATGAACCGCATGCGGCTGGTTCACATGGATACCCTCAGCTGCGAGCCGATCCTTCGCCGGATGCCCAACGGGGAAATGCTGATAGTCGCCCAATGCGGCGATGTGACCGAGCCCGCGCCGGACAACCGCGTGTACGTTTTTCACAGCGGCGACGAGGGCGAAACCTGGTCCAGACCGGCGCTGATCCGCCCGGAGGACGGCAAGGCCGTTTACCTGACGGAGGTATCGGTGGTGGGGCGGCGGATCACCGTTTATCTCACCATCCACACGGGCTATTTTGTGGATTGGGTCTGCGACCGCGTGGTCAGCGAGGACAACGGCTATACCTGGACCTCCATCGGCCCCATTCCCGGCTACGAGACCTACGCCTTCCCCCGGGGGATGATCCGCCTGCGGGACGGGCGGCTGATGATGGCGATGCAGCGCTACCCCATCGGCGAAAAGGAGAACGCCCGCCTGCGGGAAGGGCATCTGCGCCTGTACACCGACGCCATGGCTCCCTATGTGGACAATGAGGTCATTGTCTCCTCGGATGAGGGCGAGACCTGGATGACCCTGGGCGGGGCGCGCATCCCCATGGCCTGTGAGCCGGGGCGGCTGTGGATCTGGAGCGAGCCGACGATCCTCGAACTGCGGGACGGGCGGATCGCCATGCTTCTGCGCTGGGGCGGCACGGGCAGGCTGTATTACGCCGAATCCTCCGACGGGGGGAAAACCTTCTGCGAGCCCAGACCCACGGACATTCCCAATCCCTCCAACAAGCCCAAGCTGCTGCGTTTGCCGGACGGCCGCATCGCGCTGATCCACACGCCCAACGCCCGCCAGGGCTTCAAGGGCCGCAACCCGCTGGCCGTCTGGCTGTCCGAGGACGAAATGGCCTCCTTCCCCGACCGGCGGATCATTTCCGACTTCCCCGGCGCATTCTGCTATCCCGATGGCTTCAGCGAGGGCGACCATATTCACTTTACCATTGAGTACAACCGCCATGACATCCTGTACGTCGATGCCGACGTGGCGAAAGGAGGAACGGGCCCATGAGCGCCATCCCGAGAAAAAAGCGGCGTTTCAACTGGAAACGGGATCTGCCGCTGTGGGGTCTGATCCTCCCGGCCATGGTCTTTGTGCTTTTGTTCCGCTACAAATCCTTCCTGGGCATCCAGATTGCCTTCAAGGACTTCCGCATTGCCCGGAACATGTGGGACTGCGCCTGGGTGGGCTTCAAGAACTTTGACAAGCTCTTCGGCAATCCCATGTTCCTGACGGCGCTGGAAAACACGGTCAGCATCAGCCTGATGAAGATTCTCTTCGGCTTCCCCGCGCCCATCATCGTGGCGCTGATGCTCAACGAGGTTCGCTCCACCAAGTACAAGCGCACCTTGCAGACGGTCATGTACCTGCCGCATTTTCTGTCCTGGGTGGTGGTCGGGTCGCTGGTGTTTATGTTCTTCGCGCCGGACAGCGGCGTGCTGTCCCAGCTGTGGCGCGGCATGACAGGCGCGCCCATCACCATCATGACCGACCCGGGGCAGTTCCGCTACCTGCTGGTGTTTTCCGACATCTGGAAGGGCGTTGGCTGGGGCACCATCGTGTACATGGCGTCCCTTTCCGGCATCGACGCTCAGCTCTACGAGGCAGCCACCATTGACGGCGCCAACCGCTGGCAGCAGATGTGGTATGTCACCCTGCCCTGCCTGCTGCCCACCATTATGACCATGCTGGTTTTGCGTATGGGCGGCATCCTCAACGCCGGCTTCGACCAGATTTTCGTTTTGCAAAACGACCTGGTGTACCGGGTCAGCGAGGTCATCAACACCTATGTCTACCGTATTTCCTTCAGCCAGAACCAATATGCCGTGGGAACGGCGGCGGATCTGTTCCAGTCGGTCATAGGCCTGATATTCGTGCTGGGCGCCAACAAGCTATCCGCCCGGTTCGACCAGGAGGTGCTGTGACATGGCGCGGAAATATGACCTGAGCAACCGCATGTCCCCGGGGCGAGCGGTGGTGTACGTCGTCCTGACGCTGCTGGGCCTGGTGATGTTCTACCCCGTGTGGTATGTGCTGTGCGTGTCCCTTTCCACCAACACATCCCTGGCGGGCAAGGGCCTGATCCTCTGGCCGGTGGATTTCAACCTGAGCGCGTATGAATATGTGCTCAATACCCCGGACTTGCTCAACATCTATGGCAACACGCTGTTCGTGATGTTCTTCGGCCTGGCGCTGAGCATGCTGCTGACCATCGGCGCGGCCTATGGTCTGGCCCGGAAGCCCAAGGGCTACAAATTCGCCACCTACTTTTTCCTGATTCCCATGCTCTTTTCCGGCGGCACCATCCCCAATTACCTGAACATGCGCTCCTTTGGGCTGCTGAACAACCTGTGGTCGCTGGTGCTGTGCGGGGCCTTCAGCACCTACAACTGCTTCATCCTGCGCAACGCCTTCGCCGCCATCCCCGAAAGCCTGATGGAGGCGGCGGAAATCGAGGGCGCGGGCACGCTCAGGACACTGGTGAAGATCGTGCTGCCCCTGTCTCTGGCCAGCATCGCCACCATCGCCCTGTTCTACGGCGTGGCCTACTGGAACATGTACTTCTCCGCGCTGATCTACTGCAACAAGCGCGTCAACTGGGTCCTGCAGGTGTTCCTGAAGGAGGTGCTGATCTCCTCCCAGCCGGACATCATGGGCGGCGGCACGGACGCCGCGGCAGGCATGAAGACCTCCACAAGGACGGTGCAGATGGCGGTGGTGTTCGTCTCCGTGGTGCCGGTGCTGTGCATCTACCCCTTCATCCAGCGGTATTTTGTCAAGGGCGTCATGGTGGGCGCCGTCAAAGGATAAAAGCAGCTGTCAAAGCGGCTCCGCTGCTTCCTGCGAGTCTTCCGTCGTTATTGCTCCTGATTCCGTAGTGAAAATCGGCCCGGCTGCGCGCGAGCCCCGCCGATCACACGATAGGCAATCTTCCATCAAAGAAAGAGAGGTATCCGCATGAAAAAATTCCTGTCTCTGCTGCTGTGCGTGGCGCTGCTGCTTGCCGTCCTCCCGACGGCGCTGGCGGCCCCGGGCGACGACAACTATGTGCACATCATCGGCCGCAACCTGGGCTACGCCGTCGACGAGGACAACGTGATCCTGAAGGAACTGGAAAAACGCACCGGCCTGGACATCGACTGGGAGCTGTGGCCTACCGACGGCTATGCCCAGCAGTGCCAGCTGACCTTCGGCTCCGGCGAGTACCCGGACGCCATGGAGGTCTGGTGGAGCAGCTGGCCCAACCAGTTCATCGAGCTGATTGAGGACGAGGTGGTTCAGCCCCTGGACAGCCTGATTGCCGAGTACGGCCCCAACATCCAGGCTACCCGCAGCGCCAATGACTACTATGACTATGGCGACGGCCAGATCTGGGGCGTGCCCTGCCGTGTGCTGGAGGATGGCAGCACCCACTGTATCGTCATCCGTCAGGATTGGCTGGATAAGCTGGGCCTGCCGGTGCCCACCTCCTCCGAGGAATATTACAATACGCTGATGGCCTTCAAGGAAAACGCTGAGCTGCTCACGGGCAATGCCGACGCTTTCATGGCCCATGGCGCCTGCACCACCTATTTCCATAACTGCATGACGGAGTACGTCTACTCCGAAAACGGCTTCCAGAAGTCCTGGAACGATGTGGACGGCGAGATGGTGTATTACATCAATATGCCCGGCTACAAAAACGCCATGGCTACCCTGCGTAAGTTCTTCCAGGACGGTCTGATCGAGCCGGAATACCTGCTGATGAACCGCGATCAGTTCCTGGACAAGCTGTACACCAACATCTACGGCGGCTTCGATTACACCACCGACATTCTGGATCCCGTGATTACCTCCTGGACCCGCGGCCTCTACGACGCCGTGCCGGACGCCAAGCTGACGGTCATCGCGCCCTTTGCCGACGCGGAGGGCAAGACCCATCTGCGCACCGTGAACCAGTCCATTCAGTGCATCGTGTTCAGGGACGCGAAGAACGCGGAGAACGCCATCAAGCTGCTGAACTACCTGGCCACCGAGGAAGGCATGCTGCTGACGCAGTTCGGCATCGAGGGCGAGCACTGGGTCTACGATGAGAACGGTCAGCCCAAGTCGCTGCTGACCACCGATGAGGAACACGCCGCCGTGGGGACCGGCTCTTATGCCTGGATGTACCGGCTGAGCTACTTCAACGCGGCTTTCTCCTCTGAATTTGACGGCGACCGCGCCCTTATCAAGGCCGCCACTGTGCCTACCCCCGTCATGCCCACCACCGCGTCCTATGCGGATAATCAGTCCATCCTGTCCAGCATCGTTTCCACCTACACGGCGGAGTTGATCTGCAACCCGGACATCGACTTCGACGCTACCTTTGACAAGTATGTGAAGGAATGGAATGAGCTTGGCGGCGCGGAGTGGACCCGCGAAATCAACGAATACTGGCAGAGCCGTAAGTAAGGCAAAAAAAGGGGAGAGTCCGCGCGGCTCTCCCTTTCCTTATAAAAAGGAATGTAAAAGGATCGCGCCAGCGGAAACGGGAGTCTGAGGGCCGATGGCCCTCAGGCAGGGGTTTGGGGGCAAGGCCCCCAACGTCCCTCATCGCGCAGCGAAACTCCCCGTCAGGGAGCGCAGCGATCCTGACGCATCTCCAAATACTTGCTTTCTCCAAAGCAGTACGTTATAGTATCTTCAGCCCCTCATTGGCGAAGGGCTCCAGCCATTCCGCCTGAGGCGGCTCGTCGCATACGATGGCGGAGACCTCCCCAAGGCCGCACAGCCGGAAGGCGGCCCGCTGGCCCAGTTTCTTGGTGTTGCACAAAAGCAGCGTCTCGTCGGAGAGCTCCATCATCATCCGTCGGGCGGCCGCTTCCTCCTCGTCGGCGCAGAACACGTTGCCCTTGCTGTCCACGCCCCGGGGGGAAACGAACAGCCGGTTGGCGTATAGGCCCTTGAGCATTTGCAGCGTCAGTGTGCCGCGCATGGACAGCGCCCGCGTGTTCAGCAGCCCGCCCAGCACATACACCTTGAAGCGGGGGTAATCCGCCAGGGCCGAGGCGATCTGCAGGCCGTTGGTGATGACGGAGAGATTCGTCAGGCGGCCCAGAAAGGGCACCATGGCCAGCGCCGTGCTGCTGGAATCCAGGAAGATCACCTGGCCGTTGGTTACAAGCTCCGCCGCCTTCCGGGCGATGGTCACCTTGGCCTCATGCTCCACCTGCTGGCGGGCCTCCAGAGAGATAACCTCGTTGTCGCCCTGCACCAGCACCGCGCCGCCATAGGTCTTGTGAATCAGCCCTGCTCGCTCCAGCTTGTGCAGATCGCGCCGGATGGAGGTTTCCGACATGTAGAAGATGCTGCTCAGCTCCGACACCTTGGCGCTGTGGTGCTGCTGAATATAGTTGAGAATAGCCTGCTGACGCTCGTAGGATAACATGCTCATGACTCCTCTGATTATGCACGAAAGGTTGTGCCGCTCATGCGCTATTTGGCCCTTGATCTTGGTTCCACCTATACCAAAGCCGCGCTGATGGCGGATGGCACGGCGCTACGGCAAATTTCCCTGCCAACGCCGGGGCCGACCCATACCGAGGACGGCCGCTATGAGATCGACGCCGAGGCGTATTGGGCGCAGGTAAAATCCCTGCTGGAGGATCTGCATCGGGACGGCGCGTCCGCGCTGCTGATGTCCACCCAGATGCACGGCTGTGTGCTGACGGACGACGCCTTCCGCCCTGTGACGCCCTACATTTCCTGGCGCGACGGCCTGGGCGCGGCCAGCCTGCCCGTCATTCGCGAACGCTTGGGGGAGGAGACCGTTCTGCCTTCCGGCTTGAAGCTGAAGGGCAGCCTGGCCTTGTGCGCCCTTTTGGCCCGGGTACTGCGGGGAGAAGCGCTTCCGGCCCGAGCGCGCCTGTGTACGCTGGGGGGGTACATGATCGGCAGGCTGACGGGCGAATATGTATGCCACATGACCAACGCCGCCCCTACGGGTCTGGCGGATGTCCGCGGCGGGTGCTGGAACCTGCCGTTGCTGGAGCGGGCGGGGCTGGACCTCCGCCTGCCCCGGCTGGTGAACGATGTGCGTCCTGTGGGCGCGTGGCGGGGCATGGCCGTTTACCCCGACCTGGGGGATCAGCAGGTCTGCGCCGCCGGGGCCGCGCTGACGCCGGAATGCAGCCTGCACATCAGCGTGGGCACGGCGGGGCTCATCGGCGGGCTGACAGCGCTGTGGGGAAACGGCCCCTATGAGAACCGGCCCTGGCTTGCGCCGGGACGCTATCTGCGCACCATCTCCGGCCTTCCGGGCGGGCGTCACATGGCGGGCCTGGCCCAGCTGCTGAGGGCGCTGGTGAGGGAGCTTGGCGCGTCGGTGGAGGAGGAACGGGTGTGGGCTTTCCTGACGGCGTACCATACGGAGGAACCGAGGCTCACCGACCCGTGGCAGCGGCTGACCCTGACGCCCGGCGCGTGGGTCGCGGGCCTGTACGCCGATTTTGCCGAAGCCTACCGGGTAGCGGCGGAGAAGCTGGCCCTGCCCATCCGGCAGCTGGCCTTTTCAGGCGGATGCGCCGCGAAAAACCCGGCCCTCCGTCAGGCCATCTGCCGCGCCTTTGGCTGCGCCGATCCCGGCCGGGATCATGACGCACTGCGCGGTCTGGCCGCCATCGCCGCGACGCTTCATGAATGATGCTGCACGTTTGCTCAGGTTCAGTATACTCCCGCGGCGCCCGGCTGTCAACGGCTGGGGAAAGGGAGCGCAAAGGCCCCGTCGGATGATTCCGGCGGGGCCAATGTTGGTTGGATGGTGACGATGGGTTACTTGACGGTGATGACCGCCCTCATGTCGCCCACGGTGATGGTGTGCTCGCCCGCGCCCTCCAGGGTGATGTCCAGAGAAACCACGCAGAAGGAGCCGCCCTCGACGCTGACCAGCTTGGTGGCCAGGAGCTTCTCGCCTTCATACGCGCTGACCTGCACATTGCCGTCGGCGCCGGCGTTCTCCGCCAGCATGTCGATGGTAAAGGGGACGCCGAAAACCTGCTCGGCGTTCACCACGGCGCCGTCCGCCACGGCCTGGGGCACCAGCAGGGTGTTCAGGCTGATATCGGTGGTTTGACCATAGCGCATGCCGAAGCCGTTGGGGAACAGCACGTCGCCCAGGTTGTTGGGCAGCACGGCTTCAGGATTCTGGCGCACGGTACCGGCCATGTACAGGCGGGTGCGGTTATCCACGCCGCGGTCCAGCTGCAGTTCGCCCCAATCCAGCAGGTTGTCCTCGGCGCTGCGGGCAATCTCAAACACCAGGCTGCCGGCGGGCTCGCGCTCGCCAAAGATCATATCCGCCAGGATGCGGGGCAGGGTGTAGGAGAAAATGTTGCCCATGGAGCTGCCGTGGTCGGGCACATTGCTGTAAGTCATCATCAGGATGGCCGCGCTACCCTCGGCGACGAAGGTGTTGATCTCGTTTTCCTTGTTGCCCACCTGGGCCGCCAGGATCACGGGCTTGCCGGCATTGGCGGCGTCCTCGATAATCATTTCCGTGTTGTCGTCCATGACGGCGACGCGGGCGACGACCACGTCCGCCTCCTCCAGGGTGTCCGCCACCTGGGCGAAGGCCGCGATGGCCTCACGATCCATCTGGGCGGTCGCTTCGGAGCTGCCGGTGACGAAAACCTTCGCGTCCTTGGACAGGGGCAGGATGCCGCCGTCGTTTTTCAGCAGCACCGCGGACTCGGTCTGCAGGCGCTCCTCCAGCGCGTTCAGGCTGTCCTTGCGGGCCGCGTACACATCGTCAATGGTCTCGATGGGGAACTGCTCGGCCTTGTAGGCGTCGCTGGCAAAGAGCTCCAGCACGTTCTCCGGATGGGGGTAGGGATTCTCAAAGAGGCCCAGCTCAAACTTGTTGCGCAGCACACGGCGGCAAGAGCGCAGAATCAGCTCCATGTCACAGCGGCCGACCTCGACTTCCGCCTTGATGACGTCGGGCCAGTTGGTCAGCACAAAGGTGGGGCCGCCCGCGCCGAAGCCGAAATTGCTGTTCTCGGCGTCCATGATGGTGGTATCCGTGCCGCCCAGCACAATGTAGCCGCCGAAGAGGTCGATTCCGGCCTCCAGCATCTGGGTGTACAACTCGCCGGGCGTCATCTGGGAAAGATCCTTGCCGTCCGCCGTGATGCCGTTGGCCGTGGGCGAGGTCACGAACAGCGGCCAGTCGGTCACGATGATGCCGTCATAGCCCAGGTCGTTGCGCAGGATGCCCAGGGTCTCGCTGTCGTAGGGGGTGTCGATGCCCAGGGTGCGGCCGCCGCCGTTGTGGGCCATGATCCACTGGGTGCCCGCGTTCAGGGAGGACTTCCAGCCCACCAGCCAGCTGTCGATCAGATCCGCCGGGCTGCGGGTGCCGCTGTATTTGCTGTTGTGGTTGCCGTTGGAAATGAAGTGCTTGGAGCAGGCCGTCTGACCGGCGTCATACTTGGCCTTGACCTCCACGGCGATCATCCTGGACAGATAGCTGATCTCCTCGCCGTAGAAGGCGCCGATTTCCGCGCCCTGGGGCTGGAACGGCACATGATAACCCATGGCCCGCTCCTCCAGCGCGTACTCGTAGGCCAGCTGATAGAGCAGCTCCTCGTCGTGCGCGGTGCCGAAGGCGTACTTCGCCATGTCCACCATGCCGGCGAAGGTCTGGTAGGAGCGGTCGCTGTTGAGCACCACGGGGATGCTCAGGCGCGCGCTTTCGGCAATCAGCTGGATGCTGTTGGTTTCCTTGATCTGATCCGCGACGTTGCCGTTGCCGTTGAGCAGATAGGTGGTCACATGGTCATCCACAATGGAGTGATACATGGGGGTGTAGCCCAGGCCGTCCACCGTGATGCGCTCCTCATCGCTCCACATCCATTCATCGGGATAGGGGAACAGCGAGGTGAAGGTGCCGCCGGTGGTGTTGTTCATCAGCGTGGCGATCAATTCGTCCATCGTCATCTGGCTGATGAGGTCCTCCACGCGGGCGTCCACGTCCTGCCGCCAGTCCTCGTAGATGTCCAGCTGGCCGTTGCCGTTCAGATCCTTGAACTGCAGGCCGTCCACTTCAATGATGGGCTTGATGCGAGCCTCCAGGGCCGCCTGCTCGCCCGACGCCTCCACAATGACGGGGGTTTCCGCCAGCATGTGCAGATGGCTTTCTTCCGCAAAGGAAGGGACAACGAGCATCGTCATCAGCATGATGACGGCCATGAGCATAGACATTTTTTTCATTTTCCTTTTCCTCCTTATGTTGTTCAATGGTAAAAGCCGCCCCACTGCCCTCCTTTTTGCTGTTTTGCGTTGTTTTCTGCTTTCCATTATAGGGGGCTTTTTTCGCTGCTGTGGAGGTTCGCCGGAAAATGCGCTTAAACTTCGCCATTGACGTTTCCGCCCCCTTGACGGCGGGGCGGCGGGAGCATATGCTATCATCAGGATGAATTGCCTGATTCAGCGTTTTGTGGAGGAAACCATGCCGTACTCAATCGCCGTCATTGATGACGATGCGCAGATGCTGCACCAGATCAGCAGCCAGCTGCAGGAGATTGCCCAGAAGGCAGGAACCTCCTGCGCCGTCCACGCCTTCAGCAGCCCGATGGATCTGGATGAACTGGTGTACGACGCCTACTTTCTGGATATATCCATGCCGCAGATGGACGGCATCCAGGTGGCGAAAAGCATACGGGATCGCGGCAGCATGAGCTGCGTCGTGTTTATATCCAGCGTGGAATCGCGGGTTTTTGAGGCCATGCGCACGCAGCCCCTGCGGTTTGTGCGCAAGACGCACCTGCGGGAGGAGCTGGAGGAAGCCATGGAGGCCGTTGTGCGCCAGTGGCAGCGCTTCGGCAGCGATACGCTGGTGGTGACTTCCTCTTATCAGACCGTTACCATCCCGATCAATACCATCCTGTACATCGAAAGCTTTGACAAACAGCAGCAGATCGTCACCGCGCAGAAAACCTTCAGCGTCTACAAATCCATGGCCTGGTTTGAAAAGCAGCTGAACAACAGGGACTTTTTCCGCATTCAGCGCAGCTACCTGGTGAACATGGGGGCTGTGGTTCACATTGAAACGGGCAACGTGGTGCTTTGCGACGGCACCCGCCTGCCCATCAGCCGCTTCAAAACCGAGGAAGCGCGAAAGAAGCTGACAAGGAGGCTTTTCAATGCTCCGTATCAGATTGATTGACACCGTGATTTACCTGACGATGTTTCTGTGCCTTACCGCGGCCTATCCGCCTAGGCGAAACAAAAGGCGCTGCTTCCTGGCCATTGTGCCCTTCACCGCAGTCAGCATCGGGCTGACGATGCTGGAAGAGCTGCTGCCCGCCGGCAACATGCTGGTTTATCTGGCGCTTTTTGTGCTGATGGGCTCGCTTTTCGGCGCGCTGTTTTTGAGCGGACGGTTCATTGAGCGGCTGATCCTGCTGCTAATGTTTACCTGCACCTTTGAATTTTTCAACGGCATTACCATCTATTTGGATCTTCGCCTCTTCGGCGCGAGCACCTACTATTGGCGGCTGGTCGACGTCCCCTTTATGATGCTGGGCGGCTATGCGTCCTACCGCTTCGCCCTTCACCCGCGCCGCGGCCTGCCCTGGTTCTGCTGGCTTCCCATTATCATCACGGCCCTGCTCAGCATGGCGCAGCACATTCTGCGCCCGGCCTCCAGGGAAATCATGTACTCCGCTGAATGGCTGAGCTACCGCGCCCTGTGCTCGCTTCTGCATCTGCTCATCCTGCATCTATCCTTTTTCATTTGCAGCCGGATGACCAAGTACTATGAAACCTATGACAATGATTTATAAAGTTATTCCAGAAAACACAAAATTAAAAGACATTGATGAAGATGTTTATTACAAATTTTGTGCAAGTATTCGGTCTGCTGCTATTCAGAAGAAACGCTTTTCAGTCTTAATACAACAACCTTGATTATCTCTGCAAAGCCTTGAAAAACAGGCACTTTCGCGGATATGGGCAACCGAATTTACTACCGATTTA
>CBFFZW010000052.1:0-27163 GCA_965646445.1 uncultured Christensenellales bacterium
GTTGCTTCTCAATGATAACAGATTGGCTCTCAAGTCTCTTCTCTTTTTCCCTTTTGTCCAACTTGTATTGTAGTACTACACCCTCCCGCAAAAAACTCCCGCCGCCCCGTTGCGGTCAGCGCCAATTTGTGCTATGATAACGAGTAATCATCAATCGTCAGACGGGCCCCGCGCCGGTCTGGCAGAAGGAGTACGAAGATGGATGTCATTACCACCCTTGAGCTCAAGGATCGCTTGAGCGAGCTTCTGGATCAGACCGTCACCCTGCGGGGCTGGATTCGCAACCACCGCAAGCAGAAGAACATGGGCTTCATTGACTTTTTTGACGGCGCCTGCTTCAGGAATCCCCAGGTGGTATATGACCAGAATATCGCCAACTTCGACGAGGTGCAGACCTTCCATGTGGGCGCGGCCGTCACGGTAACCGGCAAGGTGGTCGCCTCCTACCGGGATCCCTCCACGCCCGAGATTCAGGCCGAAAGCATCATCCTGGAGGGCGACTGCCCCGAGGATTACCCCCTGCAGCCCAAGCGTCACAGCCTGGAATACCTGCGGGAGATTGCGTATCTGCGCCCCCGCACGCGCCTCTTCCAGGCCATCTTCCGGGTGCGGAGCGTGGCCAGCATGGCCATCCACACCTACTTTCAGGATCGGGGCTATCTGTATGTCCACACGCCCCTGATTACCTCCAACGATGCCGAGGGCGCGGGCAACACCTTCACCGTCACCACCCTGCCCCCCGAGGAACAGAAGGATCCCAGCAAGGATTTCTTCGGCAAGGCGACCTCCCTGGCGGTAACGGGCCAGCTGGAAGGCGAGACCTTCGCCATGGCCTTCTCGAAGATTTACACCTTCGGGCCCACCTTCCGCGCCGAGAACAGCAACACCAAGACCCACGCCGCGGAATTCTGGATGATCGAGCCGGAAATCGCCTTCTGCGACATCCACCAGCTGATGGACATTGAGGAGGACTTCCTCAAATACCTGGTGCAGACGGTGCTGGACAAGTGCCCGGATGAGCTGGAATTCCTGGACAAGTTCAACGGCGGCGGCCTGCTGGACAAGCTGCGCGCCCTGTCGGTTTCCGGCGCGGCCCGCATCACCCACGAGGAGGCCATCACCATCCTGCGCAAGGTGAAGGATCGCTTCCAGTTTGAGCCCAAGTACGGCGAGGACACCGCCAAGGAGCATGAAAAGTACCTCACCGAGGAATACTTCCATTCGCCGGTGTTTGTGTACAACTGGCCCAAGGACATCAAGGCCTTCTACATGTACCAGAATGACGACGGCAAGACGGTGGCCGCGGTGGATCTGCTGGTGCCCGGCTCCGGCGAATTGATGGGCGGCTCCCAGCGCGAAACCCGGCTGGATCTGCTCTCCGCCCGCATGGATGAATTGAACATCTCCAAGGAATCCATGTACTGGTACCTGAACCTGCGCCGCTACGGCGGATGCACCCACTCCGGCTTCGGCATGGGCTTTGAGCGGCTGCTGATCTACCTCACGGGTGTGGAGAACATCCGCGATGTCATCCCTTACAGCCGCACCCCCATGAACTGCGAGTTCTAAAAAGCAAGCGCGCAGGAAAACGTCTCCTGCGCGCGTTTTTTCATCAAGAGCGGCTTTTGCCCGGTAAAGGAGGGACGTTGCCCCTTGGCCAAGAAGAAAAACATGCTTGTCCGCGCCATCGCGCGCTATATCGTGGGCGGGCTGGCGGCGGCGCTGCTGCTGGCGGTGTTCTACCTGGCCGTCATCCTGGGGCAGCCCCAGGATAACGACGATACCGTTGTCCGCGCGGATCCCCATCAGCCGCTGCTGGCGGCATCCCCGGCCGTCAACATCACGGATGAAGGCCAGCTTGGCCTGCTGGCGGAGGCCTTCCCGGTGGCGCTTCTGCGGCCCATGAGCGGCAGCGGACTGGACTTCGTCTCCGGCACAAGCTATGATACCGCCTATGAAAACGGCTTTGCCCGGCGGGTGGCGCTGATCTATCAGACCGCTGACGGCCAGACCATGACCGTGGAAAGCATCTATCCTGCCCGGGCGCTGACGCTTTTGCCCAAGGGCGCCTATCACCTGGCCAGCATCGCCGGACAATCCCTGGCCGGAATGGCCTCCGTGCGCATGGAGGACGGGTCAACGATCCGCCTGCACGCCCAGAGCGAGACTGGCCTGTACAGCCTTACCGTGCCGATGATGGACTCGTCGGACTTGGCGGCGCTGACGCGGTCGCTGCAACTGATGGTGCAGGCGAAATAAAGAGAAATACTTCTTTCGGAAGTTGTTAGAAAAGGAGGATAGACAACCGTTTATTCTATTCTATCCATATTAGCAACGGTGTGATTAGCGTATGTTTTCCATGTAGGTTCATATTCTGGTGTTGCCTGATTTCCCCACATGTCCCAACCATTTCGTATCCCACGAGCAAATAGTTCAATGCGCGGCGCTTGGCTGCATGCTTCAATAATTGGGATTATCTCATCAGGTTTGCGACTGTGTTCCCTTTTTTCTGTACGCAGAATGTTTACCTGTGATCTTGCAGGGGCTAAAGTTCGATTTGGCGTACTTTTTTTCTTTATCCCGAAAAGGATTAATTCAGTAACATTTCTGAAATAAAAGCCGACTCCTCTTCCATCCGGTCCTCCATCTTTTCTGACTTTTTCCCATACGATATTGGATTTATATTCGAACCCCCATGCTTCCATAACTTCCAATCCTGCCGGTAGAAGCGCGTTGGGAACCCACAAATATAAGTGTGCCTTCTCATCAGCTATTTCGCTGATTGGGAGTGCCTTTATATCAGTCAGGCTCATGGTTTCATAACGCTTAAGTTTTTTGTTTTCAGGCGCAACTTTTCCAGTTCTGTTTTGAAATTGCCAAGGTGGATCTGCATAAATTGTGTTATACTTTTTCCCTTTTGTAAACAGAAGCAGGTTTTTAGTCGTTGTCTGAAGATCTGGCATATCCCTTTACACATTCCTTTCCTATTGCGACCGCCAATATTGGGCAACCACCATTTCTTCGTGAATTAAGTCGGGATAATAGTTTACCAATCCATGTCGTACTGGCCCCATATTTTTTTATCAATAAGTTCCCGCTTTCATCAGTTACCGTTTTGAAAATCTCATTCAGTTTTTCTGAACGGGTTACAATAATTCCCACGTCAATAAGGCCACAATCAAAATAAGTACGCATTGCAAGCAAGTCCCTATCAAAAGTTTGATCTTTGCTATTCCACTCTAAATCAAATGCAACCCTATTTTTTAGAAAATCTATATTATGTCCATCAATATATCCTTCTATCACCTCTGTTTCAAAGGGTTTATCAGAAAACCGGCCTCTCCTTTGTGCAGTTTTCCGGGGATATTTCTTCACTGTCAGATCTCCACTAATCCTGATTTCTCTCCATCCATACGGATATAGAACATCATCGAACTTTTTAGGAATAGGCGATTCGTTTCCACCATCCTGCTTAATGTCTGACAGTGTTAATTCCAGTCTTTGCAAACAGTTTTGAACTTCTTTCCATTCCTCTGAAAAAGCATCATGCAGTATTTCAAGTGCATGTCCGTAATTGTAAAACTCAAATCTCGGCAACAACTCAGCATCAATGTATTTTGCATTTATCGTATCCACAGTGCTTCCTCCTCGCCGTGGCAAATTGATTATATCATACATGTTACTTATAGTCAACAATATGGCTTGAAATTCCAGAACTCCTTCATGCTCACTTCTAAAGCCTTTACGACCTTTTCCATGCTTACTAATGTTACGTTTCTCTTGCCAGCTTCTATTCCAGCTAAATATGTACGATCAATATCCGCCTTTAGTGCAAGTTTTTCTTGGGATAATCCCATTCGCTTGCGAAGAACCTTAATTCGATTACCCACATCCTCACTGATCACTCTTGCACCTCCTGACTCACCTCTCAAATTGTATCATTGATGTTGACTATTGTACAACGGCTTATCAGTAACAATTGATGATTTCAAATTCTTTATATGCCCCATCAAAAACCCCCCTTCTGTCCTTTAGGACAAAAGGGGGCCTATACCAGTACTCCTGTTTACTTCAGTACCGCCTTGATCCGGCGCACGCCGGCGGAGGAGCTTTCCTCCTTCTGGATCTTGAAGGAGCCCAGGTCGCCGGTGTTCTCGGCATGGGGGCCGCCGCAGATCTCGAAGGAATACTCGCCCATCTTGTAGGTGCGCACCTTCTCACCGTACTTGCTCTCGAACAGGCCGATGGCGCCCTTGGCCTTGGCTTCGGGCACGGTCATCTCTTCGCAGATGACGGGGGCCTTGGCCTGGATGGCCTCGTTGACCAGCTTCTCGACCTCCGCCAGCTCCTCAGGCGTCACTTTGCGGCCAAAGGAGAAGTCGAAGCGCAGTCGCTCGGCAGTAATGTTGGAGCCCTTCTGGGCCACCTCGTCGCCCAGCACCTTGCGCAGGGCGGCATGGAGCAGATGGGTGGCGGTGTGCAGCTTGGCCGTTTGCTCGCTGTGATCCGCCAGGCCGCCCTTGAACTTCTGATCCGCACCCTGATGGCTCAGCTCCTGATGCTTCTTGAACCGCTCGGCAAAGTCGGCCTCATCCACGGTCAGGCCCTTTTCCGCCGCCAGTTCGATGGTCATCTCAATGGGGAAACCGTAGGTATCGTACAGTTTGAAGGCGTTGCGGCCGTCCAACACGTTCAGCGTGCTCAGCCGGCTTTCAAGGGCCGCCTTCAGGGCCGCGCCGTCGCCCGCGTTCGCCGCCTCAATGATGGGCTGCATGTCGGGAGAGGGCCGGAGCTTCTTGGTCTTGGCGTTCTCCTGGGCGCAGGCCACGCTGTCCTCCGCCGCCAGAATGCTCTCCAGCAGCACCTTGGTGGCCACGGTGTTGTTGTACACCTTCTCGAATTCCTTCTCACCCTGGCGCAGGGTGCGGGCAAAGCGGGCCTCCTCCAGCTTCAGTTGCTCCAGCACGAAGGCGCTGTTCCGCCGCAGCTCGGGGTAAACCGCCTCATATTGGTCGATGATAACCTGGGCAATCTGCGCGGTGAAGCCCTCGGCCATGCCCAGCTGCATGCCGTAGCGGACGGCGCGGCGGATCAGGCGGCGCAGGATATAGCCCTGATCGGTGTTGGAGGGGGACACGCCCCGGTCGTCGCCCAGGATGAAGGTGGACGTGCGCATATGATCGGCCACCACGCGGAAAGCCTTGGTGTCCTTTTCCTCAGCGCCGTATTCCTTGCCGGAAAGCTCGCCGATCTTGGCAATGATGCCCGCAAAGGCGTCAGTCTCATAGACGGTCTTCTTGCCCGTCAGTACGCAGATGGTACGCTCCAGGCCCATGCCGGTATCGACGTTCTTTTGCTTCAGCGGAACGAAAGTACCGTCCTTCTGCTTGTTGTACTGCATGAAAACGTCATTCCAGATTTCCAGGTACGCGCCGCATTTGCAGGCCGGGGAGCAGTTAGGACCGCAGGGCTTTTTGGTGATGATGAACATCTCCGTATCAGGGCCGCAGGGGCCGGTGATACCGGCGGGGCCCCACCAGTTATGCTCCTTGGGCAGGAAGAAGAGATGGTCGTCCTTGACGCCGCAGGAGCGCCAGAGATCCGCCGCCTCCTCGTCGCGTGGACAGTCCTCATCGCCCTCAAAGACGGTGAAGGCCAGCTTATCGGGCTCCAGGCCCAGATAGTCCTTGCTCGTCAGGAATTCCCACGACCACGGAATCATCTGGCTCTTGAAGTAATCGCCCAGGGACCAGTTGCCCAGCATTTCAAAAAAGGTGCAGTGGCTGGCATCGCCCACGTCATCAATATCGCCGGTGCGGATGCACTTCTGCACGTCGGTCAGGCGGGTGCCGGCGGGATGGGGCGTGCCCATCAGATAAGGCACCAGCGGGTGCATGCCGGCAGTGGTGAACAGCACGGTGGGGTCGTTTTCCGGGATCACGGAGGCGGACTGGATGCGATGGTGGCCCTTCGACTCCATGAATTTCTGGAACATTTCCCGCAGCTGGGCGGAGGTGATCTGCTTCATGACGGTGACTCCCTTCGGTATTGTAAAAAAGCGTTGCCTTTGATGGAATTCGCAACGCTTATTATAGCATTCAACGCCAGTATTTGCAAGGAAAATGCGCAGGGGATATGGCGGCGCGTCCAGATCAGCGCGGGATGCCGTTATCACAAATGCAGCAGCGCCCGCACCGTGAACTGCCCCGGCTGATCCATGTCGAAAAAGACCATGCCCTGATGGCGCTGGGCGATTTCCCGAACCACCTGAAGGCCGATGCCGTGGAGGTCGGGCTGCTCCTTGGTGGTGTGAAGCGCCGGATTGCTGCGCAGCCTGGCGTCATCCGCGCTGTTGGCCACCTCCATGCACAGGTAATCCCGCGCCGGATAGACGCGCACGCGGATCCAGGGCTTCGGGCATTGCCCCGCCGCCTCGATGGCGTTGTTGAGCAGGTTGCTCATCAGGGAGGAAAGCTCCGCGTCGCTCAGGGGCAGGCGGTCGGTCAGCACCAGGTCGCCGCTCAGGGTGATGCCCTGCTCCTGGCAGACCTCCGCCTTCTGCTGGAAAATCGCGTCCACCAGGGGATTGCCGCTGTTCGTGTCGCTGGCCGGAGCGCCGGGGGCGCCCAGCATATCCGCCACCAGGGCCTGGGCGCGCTGGATTTCGCCGTCCTCCAGCAAGGCGGACAGGGTAGACAGGTGATTGACGCTCTCATGGCGGTAACGGCGCAGGGCCTCCTCCGTGCGGCTGGCCTGCTTGGCCATTTCAGCGGTTCCCTCGCTACCCTGCTCGATGGACAGGCGCACCATATGGCGCTCATGGCTGTTGATGACGTTGGCGCAAAGCTGCTGCACGATCAGCACAATGGCGATCATCCCCAGGGAATGCAGCGCCGCCGAGCCCATCCTGTTCATGCCGCGGTCATTGACCATCTGATAATAGGCAAAGCCGATGCCGATCAGGGACACGCTCATCAGCGAGCCCCAGCAGACCGCCGGCACCTTGCGCTCGGTGGTGACGGCGTGGCAGGCCAAAAACAGCGCGGAAAGCAGGGCAAAGCCCTGGAACAGCAGATAGCCCGCCCATTCCAGCTGCTGCCACGCGGCCGGGAGCCAGCTGTTCACAAGCCCCGCCACCTTGCCCAGGTGGAAGGTGGTGCAGCCGTAGACGGCGGCCATGGCCGTCTTCCACAGAAAGGAGCCCTTCAGCACCGCCGCGCCGTAGGCACAGCCCCACAGGACGAACAAAAGCATGTACACGCCGAAGTTCGGGTGCCAGAATTCCTGGGCCAGGATGCTGACAATGCCCGCCGTCAGGCACAGGACGAAGCTCCCCGCGCACCAAAGCGGATGAACGCGGGGCTTGTAGGCCACCGTCAGCGCGGCGAACATCCAGGCCAGGAGCAGCAGGTCGTTCAAATGGGACAGGTTGAAAACCTCAGACATGGAACATCACCTTCTTAAACGCTTCCTTGACCTCCGTCAGCTTAAACCGGCTGACCGGGAGCCTGCTGCCGTCCGCAAGCACCACATCTCCGCCGTCAATGCTGTAAACGGCCTGAAGATTGACCAGGTAGCAGCGGTGAATCCGCATGAACCCCTGGCCCAGAAGCTGCTTTTCAAAATAGGCCATGGTGGAGCGGACGGGATACTGCCGCCGGGCCAGCACCACCCGCTGCACCTTGTCGCTGCTTTCCACATAGAGGATGCTTGAAACCGGCACACGCAAAAGCATGCCCTCGCTCTGGAAGGCCAGCGTGCTTTGGGCGTCCTCCCGCAGATGCGCGCAAAGGGCGTGGATGGCTTCGGGCAGCTCCTCCGCCAGACGCGACTTGCGCACAAAGCGCAGGGGCTGCACCCGCAGGGCCTCGAACACCCGCTCCTCAATGCCGGTGATAAACAGGATGGGCACCACGCTGCCGGCGGCGCGGATACGGGCGGCAAGGCTCAGGCCGTCCACACCGGGCATGGAAATGTCCAGCAGGTAGGCGTCAAAGGTGGGGGCGGGCATGGCGAAGGCGCTGTGGTAGACCATCACCGCGGCGTCCAGCCCTTCGGCCTTCAGCAGGCGCTCCACCTGGGCCTGGGTCTCGCCGAGCTGCACAGGCTCGTCGTCCAGCAGCGCGATTCTATAGCTCATTGCAAGCCCGCCTTTCACCGAAAATCCCGTTTCTCTTGCTTCCATTATATAAGGCAAAATTTTTCTTGTCAAACATCACATCCTGCATTTCGCGACTTATTTTGTACACCCGGCGATATTTACCGCCCACTTTGACCATTTCATGCTATGGTTACAGCATTGGACTTCACTAAAACTGAAAGGTGGTTGACCCATGAGAAAATGGACGTTGTTGATGGCCGCCGTCATGCTGCTGAGCTGCTTGACCCCGGCGGCGGTACTCGCTGAGGACAGCGTGCCCGCGGAGCTGACCAGCTACGCGCAGGTGAACGAAGCCATCACCATCATCCCCGGCACCGACACCCAGAAGGAACTGGGCTACCTGAACGGCTATACCGACATTCTTGAGGTGGACGGCCTCAGCTTCAAGGACCTCAACGGCAACGGCCAGCTGGATGTCTATGAGGACTGGCGGCAGGATCTTGACGCCCGCGTCAAGGACCTCTACGACCAGATGACGCTGGAAGAGCGAGCGGGCCTGTTCTTCCATGTGAACACCTGCGGCGATCCTACCGGCGTTGATTTCGCTGACGACCGGTACATGTTCTCCCGGGATGAGACCATCAGCGTGACCGATGGCGGCGACGTGGCCTTTGCCGCCAAGTCCATGTGGTACTACATCAATGAGCTGAACATCACCACCCATCTGGACAACACCAACGGCACCCCCGCGCAGCAGATTGTGTATCACAATGCCATGCAGGCGCTGGGTGAAGATTCCCGTCTGGGCATCCCCGTTGTGATTTCCAATGACCGGCAGTACAACGCCTGGGGCGGCATGATCGACACTGCGCACGATGCCTTCGGCGCGGCCAATGATCTGGAACTGTCCAAGAAGCTGTGGACAGCCTACTCTCTGGAAAGCCGGGCGGTGGGCATCCATGTGGTGCTGCACCCCTACGGCCAGGAGCTGGGCTCCTGGAACGGCGAGGATCCCGCGTATGCCGGCAACATGACCAAGGCAGAGGTTGCCGCCATTCAGGTGGAAGGCGGTACGGAAGCCTGCATGAAGCACTTCATTGCCCGCGGCGGCGACTCCTCCTTCCAGAATGCCCGCAGCGACGCCCAGACGGTTGACAACTGGATGACCGCTTGGGCCATCGCCCTGGAGAGCAATCCCAAGTGGGTCATGACCAACGGCTATGCCACCGGCCTGACCAACACGGTGCATGTGGACTACGACAAGGAAACCATGGATTACCTGCGCAACACCCTGGGCTTTGAGGGCATCATCGTGTCCGACTGGGGCGACCAGGGCAACAACAACTCCTCCGGCACCACGGTGGACGGCGTGGAGCTGCTGAGCCTGTCCATCCCCGAGCGCTATGCGTTCACCATCAACCTTGGCCTGGATCAGATTGGCAGCCCCGCGGCTGATTATTCCGGCGACGGCCACCAGGCGACCGCGGATCGCGGCGCCATGAACACGGTCATCCGTGAGGGCCTGATCTCCGAAGAACGCTGCTGGGAAACCTGCTGCCGCGTGCTGAAGGACAAGTTCGAGCTTGGCCTGTTTGAGAATCCCTATTCCGATGTCAACAAGGCCCTGGCCCTGGCTGCCTCCGCTGAATACATCGCGCAGCCCTGGGATGTGGTGGACAACGACACCCTCACCGCTGCCCGCAACCCGGAGGTTGTGGCGCTGGAGCGTCAGCTGGAAGCGGAATCCGCCATTCTGATTAAGAACGAAGACGACCTGCTGCCCCTGCAGAAGGGCATCAAGGTGTACATCGGCTCCACCGCCTCTGCCATCACCCTGGAAGGCTATAAGAAGGTTCTGCCTGATTTCGCCCAGGTGGTGGAGAACATAGAAGAGGCCGATGTGGTCATCGCTGACTGCACCCAGATCAACGATGCCGCCGAGCTGATGATCGACGACGCCAAGGACGCCGGCAAGAAGCTGGTGGTCGTGGCCAACGCGGTCGATCCCGACGTCTACCTGATCGAGAGCGGCGACGCCGTGCTGGCGCTGACCTTCTCCCGTCCCGCCGACCATGGCACGGGCGCCGGCGGCTTCATCACCACCACCGAGCCCATCATGCTGGCCCAGCTGCTCTTTGGCGACGCCCAGCCCCAGGGCATGGTGGTCAAGGAGATTGCCCGCAGCTCCGCCATGGACAATGCCCAGTGGAAGGATCTGGCCGGCGACCAGGGCGCCAGCATGTGGGTGCGCATGATGCTGCTGGCCACCATGAAGACCAGCGAGAACAACGTGACCCCGGGCAACTGGGGCGATCCGCTGCTGCAGTATCGCTACGGCATGCGGTACGGCGCCAAGCCTGCCTTCGTGTACGACACGCTGGTGCTGCCCCGCGTGACCAAGGAAATCGTCACCGAGTCCAACGGCTCTACCCGCACCAGTTATGAGTCCGTGATCGAGACCACGGCGGGCGTGCCCTTCACCCTGTACTGCCTGGTCTGGAACGAGGGCGAAGACGGCATGACCACCGTCCAGGCCCTGGTGGACGGTCAGGTGTGCGCCGAGAAGATCATGGCCATCAACGGCGGCGACTGGCGCGTGCTGGAGATGAAGCTGACCATCGACCAGCCCGGCGAGCATACCATCACCGTTGGCGACATCACCAAGACCATTCAGATTGCCGAGTGATCTGAGGGACGCCGAAAGGCAATCGCCCATTTAGTAAAATAGGAACCTGTGCGGCCTTGCCCCGATTGCCAGGGGGGCAAGGCTGCCTTTGCGCATCGCGCGCTGCCAAAGAACCCTGCGTGCATCCGCCCGTCAACAAAACCACCTGCCGTCGTTTTCACTCGGCGACAGGTGGCAGACTGTCAAAAAACCTATGGGAGGCATCGGAGGGCTCGCAAGTCCTTCGATTCTATATCGAAAAGCGGCGACATGTGCGGCGATTTTCGTGCTTTTTCGTCAGAAAAAGCCTCCTTACACGAACGAACGGCCGGGAGAATGGCGGAGCCATTCGACCAGTGAGTGAGTGCAAAACTCAAAAAAGTGGCATAGGCCACTTTTTTGACACCTTGCCGCCGTTTTCACTCGGCGACAGGTGGTCTTTTCGCTTTTCACCGTTTGTCCAGGAAGAAGCCGCTGTTTATTCCGCGATATACTTCCTGAGGAGCCTGGCCATTTCAGCCAGGTTGATGGGCTTGGCGGTATGGGCGTTCATGCCGCAGTCCATGCAGCGCTGGATGTCCTCCGCGAAAGCGTCCGCCGTCATGGCAATGATGGGAATCGTCTTGGCGTCGGGACGATCCAGTGCACGGATGGCCTGGGTGGCTTCGTAGCCGTTCATCACGGGCATCCGCAGATCCATCAGGATGGCGTCATAGGTACCGGGCTCCGAGCTTTGGAATTTTTCCAGGCACAGCTGGCCGTTCTCGGCCCACTCCAATTCCAGCTTCAGCTCCGAAAGCAGTTCATTGGCAATCTCCCAGTTGAGCTCGTTATCCTCCGCCAGCAGCACGCGCTTGCCGGTGAAATCAATGGCCTTTTCCTCATGCTGGGCCGCCTCATGGTCCTCCATCATGTATTGCTTGAGGCCATAGAACAGGGTGGAGCGGAACAGCGGCTTGGAAATAAAGCCGTTGATCCCCGCCTCCTTGGCCTCATCGCTGAAGTCGCTCCAGTCGTAAGCGGAAATCAGCAGAATCGGGACATCCTCCCCCAGCTGACGGCGAATTTCCCGGGCTGTCTGGATGCCGTCCATGCCCGGCAGCTTCCAGTCCAGCAGGATGATCTGGTAATCATCCCCGATCTGATGGCGGTGGGTGACCATCTGCACGGCCTTCTCGCCGCTGAGCGTCCATTCCGCCTTCACGCCAATGGATTTCAGGGTGCTCATGGCCGTCTTGCAGAGCGTTTCGTCATCATCCACTATCAGCATATTCCAGGCGGGAAGGATCATGTCCACCTCCGTGGTCGTCGCCCGCTCCAGATCCAGTACAACATGGAATTCCGTGCCCTTGTTCGGTTCGCTCGTTACATGGATGGCGCCGCCCATGGCATCCACAATGTGCTTGGTGATGGCCATGCCCAGGCCCGCGCCCTCGATCTTGTGTACCCGCGCGTTGTCGGCACGGGAATAGGAATCATAGATTCTCTTGAGGAACTCCTCCGTCATGCCGATGCCGTTATCCTTCACATGGGCATGGACGCGGATGAAGTCCTCGCCAGCAGGGGAGGCCTCTTCGCTGATGGACAGCTCGATCACGCCGCCCTCAGGGGTATACTTCACCGCGTTGGACAGCAGGTTCAGCAGCACCTGATTCAGCCGGACGCTGTCGCAGACCACCTTTTCCGCCATGATGTTGTCAATGCGCACATCAAAGCTCTGACGCTTTGCCTTCACCTGGGGCTGCACAATGCCCACAATGCCCTCGATGATCTCCCGCAGCGACGCCTGATCCGCCGACAGCGTCATCTTCCCGCTCTCAATCTTCGACATATCCAGCACGTCGTTAATCAACCCTAGCAGATGCTTGCTGGACAGTGCAATCTTTTTCAGGCAGTTCTGGACATAGGCCGCGTCCGCCCCGTGGGTCATGGCCACCGCCGTCATGCCGACGATGGCGTTCATCGGCGTGCGGATGTCGTGGCTCATGTTGGACAGGAACTCGCTCTTGGCCTTGGTGGCCTCCACCGCCGCGCTGCGGGCTAGCTCCAGGGCCGCCAGCTGACGGCGGGTCTGCATATAATAAAGGATGAAGATCAGGATCAGCAGCACCAGGATGGAGCCGCAGGCCACCAGCGTGGCCGTTGACCGCTGGTCGCTGAGCTCCGTCAGCGCCTTGTCCAGTTCGCCATAGGGCATGACCATAATCAGATACCAGTCGGAATAGGGCATGGGGATTTCGTAAACCTGCTCCCTGTATGCCTCCGACACCATGCTGGAGGCATAAACGTTCCGCGTCTCCATGGCCTGCTGGAGCTCCAGCAGATGCCCGTCCACGATAGCCCTGTCTATGGTGCTGTACCGGTCGCGTACATCATTGAAAAAGTCATTGGCGCCGCCATGGGCGCTGTGGATGACGAAGCTGCCGTCCATCCGAATCAGATGGCAGTGCAGAAGCGACTCCTCCGATTCCTGCAGCAGGATATCCTCAATGGCCGCAATGGGCAGCGCGGTCACCAGTCCGGTGCTCACGCCGCCGTCCGCCATGGGATATTTCCCCGCCACGCCAAAGAGCACCACCGTGGCGCCCTGGGCATCGGTGCCCGTCATGACGCTCTTCTTGCCGCCGGTCAGGGTCTCCAGAAACAGCTGAGGATCCCGAGGCTGAATGGCTTCGCCATCAATGGTCTGAAGGGCTCCCGTCTCCGCGCACAGCGCCAGGTATTTGAAGCCTCTGACGCGGGCCCGGTACGCCAGCTCCTCATACAGCGCGCTCGCCTCGGCAATGCCAGAAGGAATGACCTCCTTCAAGCCCTCCAGCTGGTCAAACCGCAGTTCAATAATGCCCTCGAAATGCTTGGACAGCTGCTCGCCCAACCCCTGCATGTACAGGTTACCGACCTTGTAGACAGCCTCCTCGCTTTTCTGGTTCATAAAGCTGCTGAGCACGCTGAAAACAAGGATACTGAAAATCACCAGCGCCACAAAGCTTATCAGCAAATATCGCGGGGCCTTCTGATTGGGCAATTTTTTATCCATGGGGCTTCCTCCTGTGTGTCGCTGCCATCACGCCGGGCGCGCAGGCATCCCGGCCCGCGGGGACATCGAACTTTTCCACAGGATAGTTTACTTGAAAAAACAGGAATCGTCAACAGAAAAAGCCTCCGCGGTTACCCCTGGCGTTACAAATCCATCCGCTCAAACCGGCGGATGGACAACGCCCGGGCCAGCAGCGTCAGAACGGTAAACATCGCCGCGCCCACGGCCAGCACGGTCAGCTTCTGCGGCAGATGCTGGGGATCAGGCGTGTCCAGCACATCCCGCACCCAGGGCGCCGTGTGGACGGCGGCTTCCTCCAGGAGGATGAAACCGAAAACAGCCGTCGATCCCTTGATAAAGGCCGCTCCTATCTTCCGCACATCCCGATAATAGGCCGGGAAGAACACCAGGTTGAACAGCGCCAGTTCCATCAGCGCAAGACCAAAAAGCGCCGTGTTGGCATCCATGCCAGCCATATTGGGGGCGGCGATCATCGTGCTGCGCAGCATGGCGCAGGGGATGGCCGCCAGCAACTGCGCGCCCTCCAGCAGAAGCACCAGGGCCATTCGGGCCCGTACCACATCCCGCTTGGCCACAGGCAGCAGCATGGTAAACATCACGTCCTGGTTTTCCCGCCCGCTCAGGCAGGTGAAAAACACCGCCAGCGCGGTATAGAAGAATACCACGCCGTAAGGATAATTCGGAATCAGCAGCATGGCCGAAAGCCCCAGGAACAGCGGCGCGGTGGGGTGCATGGCCAGGCGAATCTCCTTCATGAACAGCGCTTTCATACCTCGCCCTCCTTTTCCAGATGGATCATGATGGTTTCCAGGCTGGCGGGAACGGCGGGCAGGGAGAAAGCGGCTGCATCCTCCGTCTTCAGCAAGGCGGCGTAGCCCTCTTTCCCCTGCTGAAGACCGATGAGCTGGGAGGTATCCAACCGCCCTCGCTGCTCCGCCGTGAGGCTGACGGCGCGGTAGCCGCCTTCAAAATCCCGCAGCGGCGCGTCCGCCAGCAAAGCGCCGTCCCGGAGATAAAGGACGCGGTCGGCACAGTCCTCCAGGTCGGAGGTGATATGGGTGGAAAACAGGATCGTCGCGCCCTCCCGGTTCAGCGCCAGAAAGATGTCCTTCAATTCCTCCCTGGACACAGGGTCAATGCCGCTGGTGGGCTCGTCCAGAATCAGCAGCTCGGCCCGATGAGACAGGGCCAGCGTCAGGGCGTATTTCACCTTCATGCCCTCGGAGAGCTGGGCCGGGGTTTTGCCCTCATCCAGGCGGAAGCGCTGAAGATACCTGCGGTAGGCCGCGTCGTCCCAATGGCCGGGATAAAAGGCCCGGGCGGCGGCGGTGATGGCGGAGAGCCGCTTGTTGGGATAGAACCCGAAGCCCCCGGCCACATAGCCGATGCGCCGCTTGATTTCCTGCTGATGGGCGGCGAAATCCAGGCCAAAGAAGCGCACTTCCCCGGCATCCGGGTGTACCATGCCCAGCAGCGCCTTCAGCGCGGTGGTCTTGCCCGCCCCGTTGCGGCCGATGAAACCGGTGATTACCCCGGCCCGAAGGGAGAAGGTTATGTCCTTGAGACAAAAGGAGGGATAGGCCTTGCTCAGGCCCTTGACATCCAGCATGTCCATCGTGTGCTCCTATTCCCTGCTGTTCAGCAGCACCAGCAGATCCTTCTCCTTGACCAGCGCCAGGCCCCGGGCAATATCCCCCAAGAAGATCAGCCGGTCGCCAGGCTTGATGCCGAAGACGCGACGGGCCTTGATCGGGATGACAATCTGCCCCTTCTCCCCCACGGTGACAGCGTCAAAGAGGTATTTGCCGCTGGGCGGAATATTCAGGCCCTCATGCTCCTCACTGCGGTAGTTCACCAAATCGTCAAGGGTGACGTTGTACATTTGCGCCAGGGCGATGCAGTTGGCCAGGTCAGGAACAGTCTCGCCCGCCTCCCATTTCGCCACCGCCTGCCGGGATACGCCCACGCGCTCGGCCACGTCCTCCTGGGACAAACGGTTGCGCCTGCGCAGCGTCAAAAGATTCTGACTTATCATACCTTTCCTACCTCCCGGAATCATCATAGCACGAAAAGCGCCGCCTTTCCACCATCAGAAGCTGACATCCCCCGCCTGCTGATGTTATGCCCGGTTGCGTTTGACATTTCGCCGCCGCTGTGATAGGATAACGGCGTTTCATCGTGATGATACAGGCGGCCGCCGGGTCGTCTAAGATCATCAGCAAATTACCAAGAGGCAGCTGAGTTGATCGCCGTCTGCAGGACTGCGATCGTATCCGCCAGCTTTGCTGGCGGGGCGGGGAGTTTTTCGTAGCGAAATGTAATTTCGCGGACGAGGTCGGCTGAAAGCCGACAAGCGATAGCGATTGCTTGCAATCGCAGAGCGCAGCCAGCGCCGCATTTTTGTGCGGTGCTGGCCGATAGAAGAAAAACATACATCAGCTTTCCTCGACAAAGTGGCAGAGCCACTTTGTCGACACGCACAGGCGGCCACCGGGTCGCGTGCTGAAAAGCACTCGCAGCGCATCGTTAGGTCTTGGAAGATGCGCTACGGGTGCTTTTTTGCGGGAAAGGAGCTTTGCATGACACACAATCCCTTTTCGGCCATGACCAGGCGGGATTGGACGCTCTGGCTGACATCCTTGGTGATGGTGGCGCTGGCCAATGTTCTGGCCGGCGGGACGGACGCCCTGACCCTGTGCGCCACCCTGGCAGGGGTAACGGCGCTGATCTTCATGGCCCTGGGGAACGCCTGGGGCCAGCTGCTGACGGCGGCCTTCAGCGTGCTGTACGCGCTGGTTTCCTGGCGGCAGCGGTATTACGGGGAGATGATCACCTACCTGGGCATGACCCTGCCCATGGCTTTGGCGGCGCTGGTCTCCTGGCTCCGGCACCCCTATGAGGCGGGACGGGCGGAGGTCGCCATCAGCCGGCTGAACGGGCGTCACCTGCTGATCGGCGGTGTATCCGGGGTCGGCGTCACCGTGGCGTTCTATTTCATCCTTCGCGCCCTGGGCACCCCGGAGCTGCCGCTGAGCACCCTGTCCATCTTCACCAGCTATGCCGCCGCTTACCTGACCTGGCGGCGCTCCTCCCTATACGCCCTGGGCTACGCGGCCAACGACGCGGTGCTGATTCTGCTCTGGCTCATCGCGGCCCGGCAGGATCCCTCCCGGGCGCCCATGGCGATGTGCTTCGTGATGTTCCTGGTCAACGATCTGTATGGCTTTTTCTGCTGGAAGCGGCGGGAGCGCCGCCAGGGTCTTGCCTGACGCTTCCGAACATGCTACAATGCAGAAAAACCCCGGAGGTGCGCCATGACCATCCGCCTGTTTGACCAGGACGTGAACCGAACCGACTTTACCGCCGCCGTGCTTGCCTGCGAAGAAAAGGACGGCCAATTCCTTGTCACCCTGGATCAGACCGCGTTCTTCCCGGAGGGCGGCGGGCAGGGGGCCGACCACGGCACGCTGGGAGAGGCCCGTGTGCTGGACGCCCACGACGTCGGCGGCGTCATCCTCCACACGGTGGATAGGCCGCTCACACCTGGTACAACGGTGGAGGGCCGCGTGGACTGGACGCGCCGCCTGTCCATGATGCAGCAGCACACCGGTGAGCACATCCTGTCGGGACTCATCTGCCGGGAGCGCGGTTACCGCAACGTGGGCTTCCACATTGGCACGGAGGCGGTGACGCTGGACTTCTCCGGCCCCCTGACCTGGGAGGACATCCGCCGGGCCGAGCGGCGCGCCAACGAGATTGTCTGGCGGGATGTCCCCGTCCGGGCCTGGGTACCGGGAGAGGAGGAGCTGGCGGCCCTCGACTACCGCAGCAAGAAAGCCATCGACGGCGATGTGCGCATCGTCCACATCGAGGGCGCGGACACCTGCGCCTGCTGCGGCACCCATGTGGAGCGCACCGGCAGCGTGGGACAAATCAAGGTCATCGGGGCCATGAACTACAAGGGCGGCGTGCGGCTGTCCATCCTGTGCGGCATGAGGGCCCTCGACCATGAGAACATCCAGCAGGACGAAAACCACGCCATCAGCCAGGCCCTGTCCGCCAAGCCCGGGGAGCTGACCCAGGGTGTCCAGCGCCTGCTGGATGAGCGGGACAGCCTGAAGGCCCGGTGCGACACCCTGGGCCAGCGGGTCTTCACCACCCTGCTGAACGCGGAGCGCGGGCGGCCTGTCCGCGTCCTTGTGGCAGACATGCTTGCCTCCGCTCAGCACCGAAAAGCCGCGGCCCAGCTGGCGGAAGGCGGGCGCTACGGGCTGATTCTTGCCCCCAGGGAGGCGGGCTGGAGCTTCGTCCTGTCCTCGCCCGCGGAGGATGTCCGCCCCGCGGCGGCGGCGCTGTGCCAGCGCTTCGGCGGCAAGGGCGGCGGCCCCAGGGACATGAGCCAGGGCATCCTGCAAAGCGGCGACCCGGAAGCCTTCCGGGAGGCGCTGGAGGCGCTTTGAGGCCCGACCATGGATGAAGGAGGAGAACGTATCATGCGTAAAGAGCATTGGCTGAACATCATCTTCTGGATCATTGAAGTGGTCGCGTGGATTGTGCTGACGGCGACGGTTTTTGGCGATATGAATCCTGACGCCCTGACCGTGTCCGCCATTGTTCTCGGGGTGGGGCTGGCCGGAACCTGCGTATGCACGATCGTCAGAGGCCTTCGTGCATCGAAAAAGAAACAGACGCCGTCCGACTGACAGCGGCCACGCCTGGAAAAGAAACGCCGCGGGCCAAGGAGGATCAGATGTCACGCTCCATCGCGGAAAACGTCGCATTATTGACGAATAGGAATAACAGCGTTGCTTACGAAGCACTGCGGGAACTGCAGAAAGCCAGCGAGGAAACCGACAGCGTTTACCCTTATATGGATCGCTTCAGCAAAATGCTCGACAGCGACAACGCCTATATCCGCACAAGAGGACTGACGCTGCTTGCCTGCAACGCCAAGTGGGATCAAGCGCGCAAAATCAATGAAATCATCCATCCATATCTGGAACACATCACCGATGTTAGGCCCATTACAGCCAGGCAATGTATCAAGCTGCTGCCGATGATCGCCAAAGCAAAGCCGGAATTGAAGGAAGCCATCCTTTCCGCGCTTCTCAACGCGGACCTGTCCGTATATCAAGACAGTATGCGGCCGCTGGTATTGAAGGATATTCAGCAGGCATTGAAAGAAATACAGCCATGACAAAAGGCAGGACAGACCATCGCGGTCTGTCCTGCCCCTTGTTTTCGTTACAGCTCGATGTTCATCTGCTCGGCAATCTTGGTGCCGAAGGGCGTTCCAGCCACGCCGCCCAGGCCGGTTTCCCGCAGGGAGACGTCCATCTTGTCGCCCACATCCCGCATGGCGAGGATCACCTCATCCGGGGGCACCGCGGAACGCACGCCCGCCAGGGCCATTTCCGCCGCGCACATGGCGATCATCGCGCCGCCCGCGTTCCGCTTGACGCAGGGCACCTCCACCAGGCCCGCGATGGGGTCGCAGACCAGACCCATCAGGCTCTTGAGGGCCATGGCTGCCGCATGGCACACAGCCTGGGCGTCGCCGCCGCCCAGGTAGCACAGCGCGCCGGCCGCCATGGCGCTGGCCGTGCCGATTTCCGCCTGGCAGCCGCCCGCGGCCCCGGCGATGGACGCCTTCGCGGCCACCACCTGGCCGATGGCGCCGGCTACATACATCGCCTGGGCCATCCGGTCGTCCGCCAGGTTCTCCCGCTGCTGATAGGGAAGCAGCACCGCCGGAAGCACGCCGCAGCTGCCCGCCGTGGGCGCGGCGACAATGCACTTCATGCAGGCGTTGTTCTCGCCCATCTGCAGCGCCTGGGCGATCACCTGCCCGATGTATTCCCCGCAGATGGTCTTGCCCGAGGCGACGTAGGCGCGCATTTTTTCGCCGTCGCCCCCCACCATGCCGCTGGCCGAGCGCAGCGTGGGATTATACCGGGAGGCGGCGCGGCGGATGGCGGTGTACAATTCACGCATCTGCTCAAAGGATTCCTCCCGCGTCACCCCGCGCTCCATGCAGTCGTCGGCCTGGATAACCTCATACAGATCCTTGCCCTGACAGGCGCTTTCCAGCGCCGCAAGCGTTTCGATGGCCATGGTAAGTCCTCCTTCTTATCGTTCGCCGCCCACAAAGGTCACGCTGTTGATGCCCTCCATCCGGGAGAGCTGCTCAATCACGTCCTGGGGAACGGTCTTGTCCGTCTCAATGAGCATCACCGCGCTTCCGCCGGGATGGTCGCGGTAAAGCTGCATGGTGGCAATGTTCACCCCCAGCTTCGCCAGCATGCTGGTGACATCGCCCACATGGCCGGGCTGGTCGTTGTTCTGCACAATCAGCGTGGGCAGGTCGCCGGAGAAGCTGGCGTGAAGGCCGTTCATCTCCGTCACCATGATCCGTCCGCCGCCCAGGGAGGAGGCGGTCATGCTCAGGGCCTTGCCGCTCTTGCTGACCAGATCAATATGGGCCGTGTTGGGATGATCCGCCGAGAGCTTGGAGCGCAGGAACGTGAAATCCATGCCCGCGGCGGTGGCCCAGTCAAAGCTGACGGCGATGCGCTCGTCATCGGGCTTCATGCCCAGCAGACCGGCGATCAGCGCCCGATCCGTGCCGTGGCCCTGGCCCGTGGCGGCAAAGGAACCGTACAGCGTAATTTCGGCGCGGCTGGGCGTACCCTCGCCCAGCAGACGGCGCGCCATCATGCCGATGCGGGCCGCTCCCGCCGTGTGCGAGCTGCTGGGGCCAACCATCACAGGCCCCAGAATATCCAGTATATTCATTTGCAACTTCCTTTCTTTTTTCCGATCTTCCAACCGGCAAACAGGAAAGCCGTGGCGAGAATCAGGGCGCCCAGGGCGTACCAGGGCGAATGGCGAACGGTATCGTAGGCGTTGGTTTCCCCCGGTTTGGTCAGGGGCACGGGATCGAAGGGCAGGCCGTTGTCCTCCGCCAGCCCGCGCACGTTCAGCAGATGAACCACGGGCACGCCCCGGGCCGCGTATTCAAACGTGAGGCCGCGGTCCACATCCTGGGGGATTCTGGGCGGGTCGGTGACAAGCCCGTTGGGGAAGGTCAGGGTATAGGGACTGGTGCCCATGTTGGCGCTGGCGCCGCCCACGTTGACAAAGCAGTCCGCATCCGTGCCGTAAAGCTCCAGCCGCCGCCGGATGCTCGCGGGGATGTCGGGCTCGTCGATCATCAGGAGGCCATCCTCCTCGGCCAGGGCGAAGATCATCTCCCGGGCGTCGGGAAAAAGGATGCTGTTGCCCTGGTCGAAGTCGTTGCCGGGGGAGACGGCCAGCAGCTCATAATCGAGGATGCCCGCCTGCCGGGGAATGTCCAGGATGCGCACGATGGGCAGCTCCAGCCGGGTCGCGCCGTACATGGAGGAGCCATAGGAGGCAATAACGCGGATGTTGATGTCCATCTGATTGGCGGCGCAAACCGCCGCGAGACACAAGCCGGGGAAGGAACCGCTCATGCCGCAGCAGATGGTGTCCCCCGCCTTCAGCCCTGCCTCCTGGTAGTATTTCACCATCACGGCGGCGAAATCCGGCTGCAGGGCGGTTCGCTTGGCCTCCAGCAGGCCCAGGGAGGAGGTCAGCTCCGTCCATTCCGGGCCAATCAGCCCCGTCTGGTTCAGATCGTCCTTTTCGATGGGAATGCCCTGCTCCCGCACATACCGCAGCAACTCCGCCTCCGCCTCCGCCATCCGTCGGGCGGCGGCAAGCTGCACATCGGCATAGAGCAGGCGCTCGTGATGCTCCGTGCAAAGCGTCAGGGTGATGCCGCCCAGGGCCGTCAGCAGCGCCAGCGCCATACACAGAACCCGCGCCCTGCCAAAGGGCGGCTTGTAGCTCGGCTTTTTCATAGGGCCGTCACCACCATCAGCAGCAGGCGCACCACCGCCGCAGAGCACAGGACGCCCAGCAGCGTGCGGGGCACACCCTGCTTGACCATATCGTTGGCGATCAGCCCCGGCACCACATGGCCGATGATGCGGATGTCCTGGGGAATGAGGGCAATGCCCAGCAGGAATTGCTCGATGACCCAGGAAAAAATCAGGCTCAGCATGATCGTCAGCATGAACCGCCGCCGGCCGTAAAGAATGGTGAAGCGGGAGATCAGCCGCATGAGGCCATAGATGACGACCGACAGGCCCAGGGTGGTCACGATGCGCAGGGGCTGCTCGAAGTACAGGCAGAGATAGCCCGCCGATACCATGCCGCCGGTCAGCAGGCCAAAGGCCTCATACAAGCCGAAGCTCAGCACCACGCTGAGGAAAACAGCCACGTCATACATGCTCTTGCGCTTCCTTTATCAGTTGTTCCATCAGCCGCCGGCCCTCGCCCTTGATGTTGCCCGCGCAGAGCACCTGACCCCGCACCTGCTTCACCCACGCCGCAGCGTCCGTGACCTGCTCGGTGGGCACATGGGTGACGCGGTTCCAGTACCGGGCGCTCCAGGCCTTGTTGTCGCCCATCACGCCGATGCGCTCCGGCGGATGCTCACTGTCCCGCAGCGCCCGGGCGAAGGCCTCCAGGCGGTAGGAGCGATCCTCCCGATGATGATACAGCAGCGTGTACGGCCCTTGCAGGGCGCATTCCTCCATGGCCTCGGCAAAGCTGACGTAGTCATTGGCCGCAAAGGCGTTACGCACACACACGCCCTCCAGCCGAACCTCCTTCACCATGCCGATGTCCGGCTTGGCCTGGCGTATGCCGCGCACCGCGTCTTCCGCGCAGATGCCAAGCTCCCGGGCCAGGGTCATCACCAGCCGGACGTTGTCCTCATGGACGGGAAAGCCGCACTGGCTGAAGGCCTCCGGGGGGAAGTCGCCCTCCGCCGTCACCAGCTTTTGCCCGTACAGGCCGAAGCGCGGGTCGTGGGCGATGACCGTGCTTTCTTCCGGCACGGACTGGCACAGCACCGCGATGGTTTCTTCCTCGGTTCTGCCGATTTCCTCCACATGGTCCACATAGGCGTTGGTCATCAGCACATGGGTAGGGCGGATCAGCCGGTCGGCCATCAGCCGCTGATTCTCCGGGCGCTGGGCCATGCACTCCACCACGATGGCCTGGGCCTTCCCCCGGACGGCCAGACGGACAAAGGGCAGCTGCTCCATGATGTTGGCGGGACGGCCCTCCCTGCGGCAGGAGCGCTCGGCGCCGTCCGGGAAAACCCAGCGGGCCTCGGAGCCGGTGGTCTTGGCATAGGCGCGGATACCGGCCGTATTCAGCACGGATGCCGCCATGCGCGTAACCGTTGTTTTGCCGCGGGTTCCGTTGACCAGGACGCGGATGGGAATCCGCCTGAGCGCCCGCTGATGCAGGATGTTTTCCACCGCGCCCAGCAGGATGAGCGCCAGCAGCACGATGACGGCGATGACCATGGCCTGTCCTCCCTGGTATGACAGGGAGAGTCCAAGCGCCCTTGCAAGCACTTGGACTCTCCGATGGGTCTTACAGTTTACCGATTAGTTGGCGGGAGCCTCTTCCACAGGGCGGTTGGGGGCATTGTCCAGAATGTTCTGCCACCAATCAGGATAGTCAGCATCGTTCATGTTGACACGATCGAACATGTAGGTGCTGTACAGCTGATCGCCCAGATCCAGCCAGTAGGCATACCAATCCTCAGCGTTCTTGTACGCATAGTCGGTCAGCAGCTCCACGGCGGTATCAGACTGGCCAGCCTCGACCAGCGCGGCAACGGCGCTCTGCATCTTCTCGACCTCTTCATACTGCGCGGCCATGCGAGGATCGCGGGCGGCATGAATGGTCTGGATGGCGTGCTGATAATTCTGGGACGCGGTCTGCTGCACATACTGAGCGATCCACCAGGCAGAGTTACGGTCAAACTTGTCGTAACGGGTGCCGATGCCATACATCTCAGGCAGGCGGGTCATGGAGGCCCACAGCGGAACCACGAAGGAAGAATCAGCGGCGCCCTGACCGTACCACACCAGGCACTTCGCCTCGTCAGGCAGCCAGCTCTTGACGTTGGCGATAATCTGGTAGGTGCAGCGGTACAGGTTGATGGTGCGCTCGTTGTGCCGGTAGTTCAGAGGATTGCCGAAGGGACCGGCCTCGGGGGTCAGGGTCACGTCATATTCGGTGCCCTGATAGTAGTCACTGTTGAGCATGAAGACATCCTGCACGGACAGCTTCTTCTCGGGGATGACCCACAGGGGATACTGATCAGCGTTGGGGTCCAGGTTCAGGCTGGGAGCCACCAGGCTGAGGGCCCGCCACTCACGGCGATTGCAGTAGGGATCGCTGTAGGGGCAGTAGATGTTCGCGGGCTGGAAGGGCTCGCCGCTCTCCTCGCTCCACAGGCCATTGTCGATGGCGCACTGCTTGAGGTTGGGAGAGTACATGTAGTTCTCGGTATCGTCGAAGTCAATCTCGTTGATGCGGCAACGGTTGGCGCATACGAAGAAGGCATCGTCAGGGATGCGCACAGCGCACCACAGGTCACGGCCGTAGAACTCAGCGATCCAGACTTCCTCGCCGTCGCAGACGTTCATGTTCTCAGCGGAAGCGTTCCAGCCATACTGCTCCACCAGGTCGCCCATGATGCGGACAGCCTCACGGGCGGTGGTGGCGCGCTCCATGGCGATGTGCTGCGCCTGGTAGCAGTCGATGATGCCGGTATTATCCTTGTAGAACAGCTCGGCCAGCTTGTCGGTGTGCTCCGTGCCGGGGATAAACCAGCAGGTGGACTCACCCATGGCCACGCCATGCTCGTTCATGAAGGAATAATTGCCATGCAGATACTGGTAGGTATCGTCAGGCTGAGGCATATCCGCCAGCACCACGCCGGCGCCGTAGTCCTTTACCTCAGGGTAGTTAGACCAGTCGCCATAGGCATGGCCGTTCATCACGATGTCACGGCGCACATCCTCGCCGCCCTTCATCTGAGGGATAATCCACAGGCGGCTGTCATCGGTGGTAGAGTCGCAGGTATGCGTTACGATGGTGGAACCGTCGGCCGTGGCATCCTTGCCAATGCCGAAGGTGGTGCAGGCCATCGCGCTGGAGACAAGCATCACAAGAGCCATCGCCATGGCCAATGCGAGCGTCAGCTTTCTGCGCATGAGAAGGTCTCCTTTCCAGTCTTATCACAAAGCGGAAGGATTACTTGGAAGCTTCCTCCTCCAGAGGACGGATGGGGGCGTTGTTCATGATTTCCTTCCACCAATCCGGCCAGGGCGCGGACTTCATGTCAACGCGGTTGAACATGTAGGTGCCGTACAGCTCGTCGCCGAACTCCAGCCAGTAGTTGTGCCAATCCACAGCGTTGTTGTACGCATAGTTGGTCAGCAGCTCGATAGCGCCCTTGGAGTCGCCGGCCGCAACCAGCGCAGCAGCAGCGTTCTGCATGGAAGCAACGGTCTCATACTGCTCAGCCATCTTGGGATCGCGGGCAGCGTAGATCTCCTGGATCGCGCGCTCGTAGTTCTGCGTGGCGGTCTGCTGCACATACTGAGAGACCCACCAGGAAGAATCACGGTCGAACTTGCCATAGCGGCTGCCGGTGCACAGCTGAGAGGGCAGCTCGGTCATGGAAGCGAACAGCGGCACCATGTAGGAGGAATCCGCGGCGCCCCAGCCGATGTAGATCAGCGGGCGAACTTCCTTGGGATACTTGGCGTTCACGTTGGCAATGAAGTGGTAGGTCGCGCGATACATATTGATAGGACGCTCAACGTTGAAATCGGCGTTAATGGGGTTGCCATAGGGGCCGGCCACAGCGGTGCGCGTGGTATCAAACTCAGTGCCCTGATAATGGTCGCTGTTGATCTGGCGCAGATCCTCCACGCTCAGCTTCCGCTCGGGCTTCACGCTGAAGGGGAAGGAATCAGGATCGTTGGGATCCAGGTTCAGGCTGGGAGCCACCAGGCTCAGGGCGCGCCACTCACGCAGGTAGCAGCCGCGGCTGGTGTTGGGGGCGTAGATGTTGGCAGGCTGGAAGGGCACGCCGCTGTCCTCGCTCCACATGCCGTTGTCAATGGCAAACTGCTTGATGTTGTCGGACCACATGTAGTTGTCCGGATCATCGAAGTCGATGTAGTTGATGCGGCAGCGGTTGGCGCATACGAAGAACTCATCGTCCGGGATGCGCACGGCGCACCACAGGTCGCGGCCATAGAATTCAGCAATCCAGACTTCGTTGCCGTCACAGATGTTGATATTCTCAGCCAGCGTGTTCCAGCCGTACGCTTCGACCAGATCGCCCATGATCTGCACGGCCTCGCGCGCTGTGGTTGCGTAGCGCAGCGCCACATGCTGGGCCTGGTAGCAGTCAATGATGCCGTCGTTATTGGTGAACAGCGTTTCCATTACCTTCTGGCCAGCCTCAGTATTCCTGTCAAAGCTGCAGGTAGACTCGCCCATGGCCACACCATTCTCGTTGATGATCGAGTAATTGGTGTGCAGGTACTGGAAGGTATCCTTGGGCTGGGGCATTTCGCCCATGACCAGACCGCCGCCGTAGTTTTTCACTTCGGGGTAGTTGGACCAGTCGCCCCAGGTGTTGCCATTCATGACGATGTCAGCGGTGACGCCTTCGCCGCCTTCCATCTCGGGAATGATCCACATACGGAAATCGTCGCCGGTAGAGTCGCAGGTGTGGCTAACCATGGTAGAGCCATCAGCGCTTGCATCCTTGCCAACGCCCATGGTCGTGCAGGCCAGCGCACTGGAAACGAGCATCACGAAAGTCAGAGCCAGAGCGGTCGCGAGAGTCAGCTTTTTACGCATGGTTTTCTCTCCTTTGTTTGTGGTTTGTACATCAAAGAGGAAGGATTACTTGGAAGCTTCTTCCTCCAGAGGCCGAAGGGGAGCGTTGTTCATGATTTCCTTCCACCAATCCGGCCAGGGCGCGGACTTCATGTCAACACGATTGAACATGTAGGTGCCGTACAGCTCGTCGCCGAATTCCAGCCAGTAGTTGTGCCAGTCAATCGCGTTATCGTAGGCATAGGAAGTCAGCAGCTGAACGGCGCCCTTGGTGTCGCCAGCCTCGACCAGCGCAGCGGCGGCATTCTGCATAGAAGCAACCGTCTCATACTGCTCGGCCATGCGAGGATCACGGGCGGCGTAGATTTCCTGAATCGCGCGCTCGTAGTTCTGCGTGGCGGTCTGCTGCACATACTGGGAAACCCACCAGGAGGAATCGCGGTCAAACTTCTCATAGCGGCTGCCGGTAGACAACTGGGCGGGCAGCTTGGTCATGGAAGCAAACAGCGGCACCATGTAGGAGGAATCCGCGGCGCCCCAGCCGATGTAGATCAGCGGGCGAACTTCCTTGGGATACTTGGCG
>CBFFZW010000053.1:0-27658 GCA_965646445.1 uncultured Christensenellales bacterium
CTTCAAGGGTCGATGCGAGAAGCGGGTGCTGGGCAAGTGCGTTGAGGTGTGCCGGACGTATGACGCTATCCAGTATGCCTACCGCTTCGAGCAGCACACAGAGCGCGATCACGCCGATGTTCACGCCGTTCAGAATCTGACGCCAGAGGGGCAGGCCGAGCTTTTCCTCGCTGTCGGAATAAGCGCGGGCGGGGTCAAAGTAGTTGATGCCGCCCTCAAAGGCCCGGCGGAGGAGCCACGTACCTTCCAGAGGTACCCAAGGGTGTAGCGGCGCAGATCGAACAGCGCTGCTGCTGCGTCCGCCACAAGGCCGAAGGCGCATCGTCCCTCATCCGGCACATCCTGAAAATAGGAGAGCAGGCAGACTGCTGCGGCGTCAAATCGCCGCTGAAGGACAGAATCGCCGCATTCAAAGGTAAAAACCGGCGTCAGGGCGGCGTGGATCGGATAAAAGAGGACGGACGACGGTAAAGACGCTTCCTTGTCCTTTACCTGCAGATAGCGGCAGCGGAAGCGGGAAAAAGCGGGCTGCCAGATTGCGGGGACTGTGCCGCCGGTGTGACAGCGCAGCATGGGCACGTCGTACCGGTCAGGTCGGGAAAGCTTGGCCCGCTCAGCGGGAAGGGTGGTGCAGACGCCCCAGGGCCTCCATGGCGGAAGGGGCGGAAAAGCAGGGATAGCCTCTGCTTTCATGGCCGAGATCCAGCAGCCAGCCGTTTTCTGTCTGCCGCGAGGATACGGCTGCGCGGGGCTGGCCGCAGACCACGGGCTCTCCCCGAAACCGCACGAACAGCGGGTGATGGGTTTCCTTTGCGTGGGGCTCCAGACATGGAACCATTCCGGGGAAGTCCTGCTGCGGATCGTCTGTCCAGCCGGGAAGGGCTTTGTCTGGCCGCACATCCTCGTAGCGGCGTCGGCGCCCCGCGCCGTCGTGGGCGAAAGGCGCGAAGGGGCCCATGTCCTCGGGAAGGAAATGCCAGCCTTCGGCCGTGGAAACCCATTCCGTATGGCTGTCATGGAAGCCCAGCCGCAGGATGACAGAGAACCCCCGCAGGAAGCTGGCGGCAAGGACGTTCGCGCCCGTATGAAGCAGATGCGTGACCGGCCAGCCCGCTTCCAGCGCGACATAATGCTCAGCCATACCGGGAAAGGAGGCGTCCTGGATGACGCGCCGACCGTTCAGGCGGAGGTCGACAGCGTTGATGCGGTCGCCAAAGGCGGCGAGGAAAAGGTACGCGGTCTCGGGCATGGACGGAAGCTGAAAAACCTGGCGGGCCATACGCACGCGGCGGCCATGGGGCTCACGGTCAAAGATGAAGGGCGCGCGCCATTGTCCCGGCGCCAGAGACCCTGTGACAAAGAGGCTTTCCGACACGCTTTTTCTGCCCTGAACGATGACCTCGGCTTCCCAACGGTAGGCGGAGAAGGGACGCAGGGGTGCGCCGCAGCGCAGATGAACCATGCCGCTTCGGCGCTGCGGCACGGCTGACCATGCAAGGCCGTCATGCAGGCCCTTCACGCGCACGGTCACATGCTCGCAGGGCCTGGTGAGACAGAAGCTCAGCATCGGCGGCGCGTCCAGGCCCATGGGCGTGTCCATGCTGTCGGCACGCACCAGGCTGATGAGCTTGTCAGTCATGATCTGTCGCCTCCCGCTGCCAGCTCAGCTGGTGCTGCCCGCCGTCAAGCTGTCTTGTGCCCGAGGGCAGAACGACTTCAGCCCAGGTATTGGCAGGCAGGATGATCTGGCAGGTAATCATGTCATCCGACGTTTCCCATGCGACCTTGATCAGTCCATAGGGGGTATGGATGCTGCCCTGTACCTGGGTCATGGGCGCGCCGAACCATGGGCGGATGCGGCTGGCACGGTAGCCCGGCAGCAGGGGGCTGACGCCCAGCAGACATTCATTGATCCAGCGTGCCATGCCGCCGGCCTGAAAGGGGTGATTGCGGGAAGCGTCCGGCATCCAGGGGTGCTCGGGGATGGCGGTGGCGTCGGAAGTCAGCATCCAGCTCCAAAGGGAGCGGCTTTCCGCCCTGTCGTCAAGCATCAGGCGGAGGGCCAGGTCATTCCGGCCCCATTCGCCCAGCAGCGGAAAGAGCAGCGCTGTACTCATGAAGCCGCAGGTAAGCCGTTCCTGCCGCGCCAGGCTTGCCGTCAGATGGCCGAATATGACGGGCCGCTGCTCCTCCGGGCATAGCCGGAAGGCGAGGGTGTGGATGTCGGCGCTTTGGCTGCCCGAGTCGTAATGATCGCCATGGTCGCAGCGTGCCTGGATGGCAGAACGCAGGCGGGTGTGCAGCCGGGCGGCCCTGTCCGCGGCCTCGCGATCACCCAGCAGCGCATGGACGTTGCCATGGTTTCGGCGGCTCGTCAGCAGTAGGCCATGCCGATGAAGCGCTTGCTCATGCCCTCCTCGCTCATCCAGTCGCCATAGCTGAAGGCGGTTTCGGGCAGCGCGCCATCCTGATTCATCAGCTCCAGGAACAGCGCCATGTACCGACGGGAGCATTTCGCGGCCTGACGCAGCATGAGAAGGTCTCCTGTCTGCTCGTATAGCAGGGCAGGATCAAGCACGGCGCTCACCGACCAGTTCAGATCCACGCTCAGTGCCGTACTCATGGGAAATTCCACATGGAGCCAGCCGTCCATGCGCTGGTTGGCCGCCATGTCCTCAAACCAGCGCCGATATAAACCGATGACGTCAAAGCGCTGGGCCTGAGCCTGGATAACAGCGTAGGAATCCGCCGTCCAGCCCCTTCGCTCGCGGCCGGGACAGTCGGTGGGGATATGGAGCAGGTTGGCACGGAAGGTTCGCCGGATGGCGTTTTCCAGGCAGGTCAGGGTCGGCAGGCTGCAGGAAAAGGTGTCTGCGCCGTCCAGCTCGGTGGAAAGCAGATGCAGAGAGAAGTCGCCCCGGCGAATCTCACGGATCCCCTTCACAAACAGGTACCGCATGGATGTGTGAAAAAACGACGGTTCGTCATGGTCGTCCGTGCCGCGGCAGATATAGCGAAGCTGGGGACGATAGGCGGTGTTCCTGCCATAGGTCGGTGCGGGCAGTCCCCTTTCGTCCAGGGTTTCGGCCATTTCCAGCTCGACGACGGTTCCCTCCGGCTCATGGAAGCGGCAGACAGGATAACCGGCGCCATTCACCCCGAAATCGATCCTCAGCCTGCCGTCGCCTGTGGGAGCGATGGCCACAGGTTCTCGTTTGTCATAGACGACGACATCCCGCCACAGATAGGACAAAACGGCGGGCGGCGGAGCGGGCTTGGTAGGGGCTTCATCGCGGCAGGGCATGGTACGCCAGTTCGGCGGGAGCCTGCGGGCGTCATAGACCTCCAGCTTGCCGTGGTGCTTTTCCATCGCGTCATGACCAAGCTGGATGAAGGGCCCGTCGTCCAGCACGTGCCATGTGGCATCCGTGGTGATGACGGAGCGGACGCCCTCTGCCGAATCCATCACCAGATAAGCGGAAAACCGGCAAACATGATCGATGGTGAGGACATTCAGGCCCGGTGTGATAAGGGCGGTGACGTCATAGCCGCGATAGCGCCCGACATGCTTTTCGCTGGGGCCGGGAAAGTTGGCGCAGCCAATGCCCGGCTTGCCGTTGATGCAGACGCGCAGTGCGTTCATCTTTTCTCCGCCTGAGGCCATGAACAGTACGGCGCGTTTGAGCTGGCTGCCGACATGGAAGTCCTTTTTCGCCAGGCGGACACGGGCGCCTTCCGGCCCGGGCGGCGATAACCACGGGGCGGCCCAGTCGCTCCTGAGGGAAATGCCGGTCTGCTTTGATTGTAGCCGCCCATACCGCCGTATGCAACGCGAGTGGTGAAACCAATAGCGGCAGGTGGAAAAATGGGGACTGACATGCTTTGATTGCCGGTTGCCGCGCAGGGCTGACGGAGCGCTCTGCAAAAATTTTCCCTGGATCCCTTGACAAAAGGAGTTAGATGTGCTAAACTCCGTATCGAACAAAATTAGTCATGACTAACCTGTGAATTAGCCGTGACGAACCAAGAGGAGGAAGAAGCATGCCGCTGGGTATGGCAAGGGTTGGCGAGGAAGGCGTGATTCAGGGCATCAGGGGCCGGGATGATGTGCGGCAGCACCTGGCGGAGCTGGGCTTTGTCCAGGGAGAAAGGGTGCGGGTCATCAGCGAGCTGGGCGGCAGCATGATCCTGAGCGTCAAGGACAGCCGCGTGGCGCTGGATCGCGCCATGGCCATGCGGATTCTTCTGTAAAGGAAAGGGAGGTCGTTAGCATGAAAACCCTCAAGCAGGTTCCCGTGGGCGGAACGGCAACCATCGTCAGGCTCCACGGCGAGGGCGCCATCAAGCGGCGCATCATGGATATGGGGCTGACCAAGGGCACAAGCGTCACCGTGAGGAAGGTCGCGCCTCTGGGGGATCCCCTGGAACTGACCGTGCGGGGATACGAGCTGTCCCTGCGCAAGAGCGACGCGGATTTGATCGAGGTGCAATAAGCGCCGTTTCCCGTAAAAAGGAAAGGCGCTCTTTCATCAGCACAAGGTTAGTATAAACTAACTTATGAAGGAGAGGATCACCCATGGACATCAAGCTGGCCTTGGCGGGCAACCCCAACTGCGGCAAAACCACCATGTTCAATGACCTGACCGGCTCCCGGCAGCATGTGGGCAACTGGCCCGGCGTAACGGTGGAGAAAAAGGAGGGTCGGCTTCGGGGCACGGATAACGTGACCATTCAGGACCTTCCGGGGATTTACAGCCTTTCGCCCTATACCCTGGAGGAGGTGGTCGCCCGGGGCTATCTGGTGGGCGAGCGGCCCGACGCCATCCTGAATCTGGTTGATGCCGCCAACCTGGAGCGCAACCTGTACCTGACCACCCAGCTGGCGGAGCTGGGCATCCCCATGGTGGTCGCGCTGAACATGATTGACATCGTGCGCAAGCGGGGCGACCGCGTCAATCTGCAAAAGCTGAGCGCGGCGCTGCATTGCCCGGTGATGGAAACCTCCGCCCTGAAGGGCGAGGGCTCGCTGGATGCGGCCAAGGCTGCCGCGGCGCTGGCCAAGGAGGGCGGCGCCGCCCCGACGCTTCAGGTCTTCACTGGGGAGGTGGCGGAGGCCATCAGCCGCGTCGAGGCGCTGATTGCCGGGCATGTGGAAGCCCGCTTCCTTCGCTGGTATGCCGTGAAGCTCTTTGAGGGCGACGAAAAGGTGCGTGCGGAGGTGTCACTGCCCGCCGATGTGACGGAGAGCGTTGCGGCCATCACGGCGGAGGTCGAAGCCCGTCTGGATGATGACGCGGAATCCATCATTACCAACCAGCGCTACGCCTTCATCCGCCGAGTGATGGCGGACTGTGTGCGCAGAGGCAGGCCCCAGGGCAGCCTGACCGTTTCTGACAGAATCGACCGGGTCGTGACCCACCGCGTCCTGGGCCTGCCCATCTTCGCAGCGGTGATGTTCCTGGTGTACTACATTGCCGTCAGCACCATCGGCACCCTGCTGACCGACTTCACCAACGATGTGTTTGTGGCGGAATGGATTCAGGAGCCCGTCCGCATATGGCTGACGGACATCGGCACCGCCTCCTGGCTCACCGGGCTGGTGTGCGACGGCATCATCGCGGGCTGCGGCGCCGTGCTGGGCTTTGTGCCGCAGATGCTGGTGCTGTTCCTGCTCCTAGCCATCCTGGAGGACTGCGGCTACATGGCCCGCATCGCCTTCATCATGGACCGCATCTTCCGCCGCTTCGGCCTGTCGGGCAAGAGCTTCATCCCCATGATGATCGGCACGGGCTGCGGCGTCCCCGGCGTGATGGCTTCCCGAACCATCGAGAGCGACCGCGACCGCAAGATGACCATCATGACCACCACCTTCATCCCGTGCAGCGCAAAAATGCCCATCATTGGCCTGATCGCGGGCGCGCTGTTCGGCAACGCCGGGTGGGTGGCGGCCTCGGCCTATTTCATCGGCGTGGCGGCCATTGTGTTCTCCGGCATCCTGCTGAAAAAGACCCGACCCTTTGCCGGGGATCCCGCGCCCTTCGTCATGGAACTGCCCGCCTATCACCTGCCTGCCGCCGGCAACGTGCTGCGCAGCCTGTGGGAGCGGGGCTGGAGCTTCATCAAGCGCGCCGGAACGGTCATCCTGGTTTCCGCCGTGGTGATCTGGTTTACCCAGACCTATGGCTGGGAAGCCCGGCAGCCCGAAACGCCGCTGGACGGCGGGGTGATTGCCGCCGAGTCCGCGCCCATGGTCTTCGGTGAGGTGGAGAATACGGATCATTCCATCCTGGGCCGCGCCGGTTCCGCCGTGGCGCCAGTCTTCGCGCCCCTGGGCTTTGGCGACTGGAAGCCCACCGTGGCCACGGTTTTGGGCCTGGTGGCCAAGGAGGAGGTTGTCAACGTCTTCGGCATCGTTTATAATACGGATACGGAGGATGTCGACACGGCCACCCTCCTGGAGGAAGGCTCCGACGAGGAGCTGACGGCGGGACTTCAGCCCATTTCCGCGGGCTTTGACGAAACCAGCGGCGGCCACGGGGCGCTGGCGGCCTACGCCTTCATGATCTTCAACCTGCTGTGCGCCCCCTGCTTCGCGGCCATCGGCGCCATCAAGCGGGAGATGAACAGCGGCAAATGGACGCTGTTCGCCATCGGATACCAGTGCGCCCTGGCCTACGCCGTCGCTCTGATCGTCTTCCAGCTGGGGCTGCTGTTCAGCGGGGTGTTCACCCTGTGGACGGCGGCGGCGCTGCTGCTCCTGGCGGGGCTGTTGTACCTGCTGGTTCGGCCGAACCCCTACGACGAAAACCATCTGACCCAGCGCGTCCAGCGCGCGAAAGGAGCCTGATTCATGTCAACCCTGTTTGTTGGACTGGCGGTCGCCCTGCTGGTGGGCGCGGCCCTGTGGAAGGTGATCGCGGACAGAAGGGCCGGCAAGGGCAGCTGCGGCGGGGACTGCTCTAAGTGCAAGGGGTGCCATTGAGGAAATCGGGGGTGGCCCATGCAGCCCGGCTCCGCAGCGGGGTCACACGCCCGCCCTCCGTCGCTTGTCATACCGGCCATGGCGGCAGCCATGCCTCGGAGACTGCCGCCCCTCCTTTTTTCATAGAAATCCTTGACTTTCCGCCCATGCGAATGCTATACTATCTCATGATTTCGCAGTGAAAGGGAACGTTCCTGTTCCCGGTCAGCCAAGAGAGCCGCGGAGGGTGGAAACGCGGCGTGACCGGCGGGAGCCGCTCGCCCCGGAGCGAACCGGCGAGAGTCGGCGGATGCGTCCGTTACAGCGCGCGACGAGGGGCCGGGGGAATCCTCCGGCAAGCAAAGTGGTACCGCGAAACAAGCCGTTTCGTCTTTGCAGCATGACGCAAGGATGGGGCGGCTTTTACTTACCCCATCCGCAAGGAGGAAAACCATGGAGATCAAGGCTTACGAACCCAAGGTCATCGAATCCAAGTGGCAGAAAATCTGGGAGGACAGCCATGCCTTCGAGGCGAAGGCCGAGTACGACAAGCCCAAGTTCTACGGGCTGATCGAGTTCCCCTATCCCTCGGGCCAGGGCCTGCATGTGGGCCATCCCCGTTCCAACACGGCCATGGACATCATCGCCCGCAAGCGCCGCATGGAGGGCTACAACGTGCTGTTCCCCATCGGCTGGGACGCCTTTGGCCTGCCCACGGAGAACTACGCCATCAAGAACAAGGTGCATCCCGCCGCCGTCACCCAGAAGAACATCGACCACTTCCGCGAGCAGCTGAAGAAGATCGGCTTCTCCTTTGACTACACCCGTGAGGTGGACACCACCGACCCCAACTATTTCCGCTGGACCCAGTGGATCTTCCTCCAGCTGCTCAAGCACGGCCTGGCCTACAAGGCGGAGATGCCCATCAACTGGTGCACCTCCTGCAAATGCGGCCTGGCCAATGAGGAGGTCGTGGGCGGCGTGTGCGAGCGCTGCGGCAGCCAGGTCATCCGCAAGGTCAAGACCCAGTGGATGCTGAAGATCACCGACTATGCCCAGAAGCTGCTGGACGGCCTGGAAAACGTGGACTTCATCGAGAAGGTCAAAATTCAGCAGCGCAACTGGATCGGACGCAGCGAGGGCGCGGAGGTCGACTTTGCCCTCACCGCGGGGGACGAGAAGATCCGCGTTTACACCACCCGCCCCGATACGCTCTTCGGCGCGACGTACATGGTGCTCTCCCCCGAGCATCCCATGATCGACCAGCTGCGGGATCACATCACCAACTTCGATGCCTGCATGGCCTACCGGGCGGAAGCCGCCAAGAAGAGCGACTTCGAGCGCGCGGAGCTGGCCAAGGAAAAGACCGGCGTGATGCTGGAGGGCGTCTGCGCCGTCAACCCGGTCAACGGCCGGGAAATTCCCATCTGGCTGAGCGACTATGTGCTGATGACCTACGGCACCGGCGCCATCATGGCCGTGCCTGCCCATGACACCCGGGACTGGGAATTCGCCAAGAAGTTCGGCATGCCCCTGATCGAGGTGGTGGCCGGCGGCGACATCGACAAGGAGGCCTACACCAACATCCAGGACGGCGTGATGGTCAATTCCGGCTTCCTGGACGGCATGAGCGTGGCCGAGGCCAAGAAGGCCATCATTGACTACCTGGTGAAGGAGGGCCTGGGCGAGCGCAAGGTGAATTACAAGCTGCGGGACTGGGTGTTCAGCCGTCAGCGGTACTGGGGCGAGCCCATCCCGGTCATCCACTGCGACAAGTGCGGCATCGTCCCCGTACCCGAGGATCAGCTGCCCGTGCTGCTGCCCAACGTGGAAAACTACGAGCCCACCGATTCCGGCGAATCTCCCCTGTCCGTCATGACGGATTGGGTCAACACCGTTTGCCCCTGCTGCGGCGGCCCCGCCAGGCGCGAGACCGACACCATGCCCCAGTGGGCCGGCTCCAGCTGGTACTTCATGCGCTACTGCGATCCCCACTTTGACGGCGGCATCGGCCGCAAGGAAGCCCTCGACTATTGGCTGCCCGTGGACTGGTACAACGGCGGCATGGAGCACACCACCCTGCACCTGCTTTACAGCCGCTTCTGGCACCTGTTCCTCCACGACATCGGCGTGATCTCCGCGCCGGAACCCTATCAGAAGCGCACCAGCCACGGCATGATCCTGGGCGAGAACGGCGAGAAAATGTCCAAGTCCCGGGGCAACGTCATCAACCCCGACGACATCATCGACGAGATCGGCGCGGACGCCTTCCGCCTGTACGAGATGTTCATGGGCGCCTTCGATCAGGCGATTCCGTGGTCCACCAACGGCGCCAAGGGCTGCCGCCGCTTCCTGGATCGTGTGTGGCGGCTGCAGGAGATGATCCTCCCCGGCGAGGGCTACTCCGACAGGAACAACGCCCTGATGCACGAGACCGTCAAGAAGGTCTCCCAGGACTATGAGGCCATGAAGTACAACACCGCCATCGCGGCGATGATGTCCCTGGTCAACGAGTTCTACGCCTGCGGCGGCGCCACCCGGGAGGAGCTCAAAACCCTGCTGAAGCTGCTCAACCCCGTGGCTCCCCACATCACCGAGGAAATGTGGGAAACGCTGTCCTTCGGCGAGCCCATCTACCGCCAGTCCTGGCCCCAGTGGGACGAGGCCGCCATGGTCAAGACCGAGGTGGAAATCGCCGTGCAGGTGTGCGGCAAGGTTCGCGGACGCATCCTGGTGCCTGCCGATATGACCCGTGAGCAGGCTGAAAAGGAGCTGCCCGGCCATCCCGATCTGCAGAAATACCTGGCCGGGAAGACCCTGGTCAAGCTCATTTTCGTGCCCGGCCGCCTGGTCAATCTGATCGTGAAGTAAGGATGTCTCCCGCGCCAGGGATGAAAGCCGGGCTGGCTGCCGTTATATGATTGATCGACAATCCACCTGAAGGAGATCACACAAGCATGAAACGATTTTCAGCCCTGCTTTTGGCCCTGGCGCTGACGGCTTCCCCCCTGCCATCCCTGGCGGCGGAGGATGTCATGACCGTCGAGGACGCCAGCGCCAGCGCTGCCTACACCAGCGACAGGGAGTACCTGCGGGTTCTTTGCCCCCTGACGGCGGAGGGTGCGGTGACCCTGACCGTCACGGAGGGCGGCGGCAGCATCATCTACCAGCGCAGCTATGCCGACCAGAGCGGCACCTTCCGCTCGGAGGATATTTATCTGCCCTACAACGGCGGCGACACCCTGTACAGCGTATCCGTCGCGGAGGCTGGGGGAAGCTATGACTTCACCGTGACCCGGGTGATGCCGCGCCTGCGGGACAACGCCGCCTGCTCGGTGGGGTATCCGTTATCGAGCCTGTCCGGCTCGGGCAGCTGGAAAACGGCCACGCTGCTGGATGTCGGGGCGCTGGAGGGCTCCTCCATGACCGTGCCGCTCCATGCCAGCGGCGCCTATACCCTGGGCACAGTGACCTTCTCCGTCTCCGGCGGCGCGCTGACCGTTTCCGCGGCGGTGGACGGCGGCATTGACGGCTCCATCGACAAGGCGAAGGTCTATGTGGCCACCACCGCCCTGGAAGCCCAGACCCTGGGTACCCGCGACTTCAGCGGCGCCAAGGGCAGCCTCAACAGCGCCATCAGCCTGGACGGCAGCCCCTATGCCGCCGTCTATGTGAACCTGACGGTCTCCTTTGACGCCGGCGGCGTCCCCGGCAGCCCCGAAACCACCCTGGACGGCCAGGAGGAGCTGTGGCTGCTGATGCAGCAGGAAACCGCCAACGAGGCCGTGGGGTAAAGCCGTCAGATTGTTTTGTCCTGAAGCCGGCAGCGGCCGGAAGCATCGCTTTTGCCCGCTGTCGGCTTCTTTTGTCCATATCTTTCAGGAGAACATCACGATGGATAATCAAAAGGTATTTGCCATGCCCCTGGCCAAGGTCTATCCGCTGCTGGTGAACAAGGCGGCGCGCAAGGGACGGACGGCGGCGGAGGTTCGCCGCGTGATCCATTGGCTCACCGGCTATCCCCCGGAAGCCATCGACGCCCTGCTGACCTCCGGCGTCACCTACGGCGACTTCTTCCGCGACGCCCCCTGCCTGAACCCGAACCGGCGCCTGATTACAGGCAAGGTCTGCGGCATGCGCGTGGAGGCCATCGAAGACCCGCTCATGCGGGAGATCCGCTGTCTGGACAAGTTGGTGGACGAGTTGGCCGCTGGAAAAGCCATGGAAAAGATTCTGCGCGGTTCGGTGCAGCCTGATGACCGATGACGCCCCGCCGGGAAAAGGGTTTCGCCCGTCCCTTGGCGAATCATGAAGCAAACCTGATGCTTCATCAGACAAGGAGGAACCTGCCATGGCTTTTTTGCACAACAGCGACCTGATCCGCGCCCGGGTCGCCCGAACCACCGGCGTGACGCTTCCCTGGGCCGTCCGCGTCGCTGAGGGCGAGGGTCTGCGCGTCACCCTGAAGGGCGATGACGCTTTCATTGCCGCCGAGGATGCCAACGCCCTCGCCCGGGGGTATTTTCTGCTCACCCGCGCGCTGAAGGAGGGGCAGCGGACGGTGGATGTCGCCCAGCGCCGTCATATCGCTTCCTGCGGGGTGATGCTGGACATGTCCCGCGGCTCGGTGATGAAGGTCGAGGCCGTCAAACGCTATATTGACCAGATGGCCTCCCTGGGCCTGAACCTGCTGATGCTCTATACCGAGGATACCTATGAGGTGCCGGAGTACCCGTACTTCGGCCATCTCCGGGGGCGCTACACCCAGGCGGAATTGCGGGAAATCGACGATTATGCCGCCTCCATGGGCGTCGAATTGGTGCCCTGCATCCAGACCCTGGCCCATCTGGCGCAGTTCCTGCAATGGAAGGAAAGTCACGCGCTGCGGGATAACCCGGACATCCTCCTTGCGGATGACGAGGCGGTGTACCGCTTCATTGAGGCGGCCATCCGCGCCATGCGGGGCGCGGTGCGCACGAAGCGCATCCACATCGGCATGGACGAGGCTGACGGCGTTGGCCTGGGCCGCTACTACGACAAGCATGGCCCCACCGACCGCTTCCGGCTGCTGAACCGCCACCTGGCCCGGGTCACGGACATCTGCCATCAGCACGGCTTTGAGCCCATCATGTGGAGCGACATGTTCTTCCACCTGGGCTCCAAGACCCACAATTATTACGACCTGGAAGCCGAGGTTCCCCAGCACATCATTGATACCCTGCCGCCGGTCAGCCTGTGCTACTGGGATTACTATCATGATGACGAGTCCTTCTATGACCGGATGCTTTCCGCCCACGAGCGGATGACGCCCAACACGGTCTTCGCCGGCGGCATCTGGACGTGGGCGGGCTTCCTGCCCCAGGTCAAGCGCACGGAAGCGACCATGCTCCCCGCCCTGCGTGCCTGCGCCAAGCATCACACCCAGATGGTGCTGGCCACCATGTGGGGGGACGACGGCGCGGAAACCAACCAATTCCTGGCCTCCGGGCTGCTGCCGATTTTCTCCGAGGCGGCCTGGCAGGGCGCTGATTATCCCTTCTCCGAGGTGGAAAAGGCCTGCGCCTGCCTGACGGGCCTGCCCTACGATGTCCTCCGCGCCTATGGCGAGTTCTATCCCAGCGCCCAGGATCAGCGCACGGGCAAGGGGCTGATCTGGTGCGACATCCTCTACCCGCTGATGACCTGGGGGGATGACTGTGCGGACGCGGCCATCGACCGGGCCCACCGGGCATTGGAGACCCTTTCCGCATACGGCAATGACCTGGAATGCCGCTATGCTTCCCTGCTGATGCGCGTGGCGGAAGGCAAGGCGCTGCTGGCACGGGATCTGCGCGCACGCTACCTGGCCGGGGATGCCGCCTGGCTGCGGAAGGCGGCGGAGGACGATATTCCCCGGCTGCTGACCCTGTACGAGGAGCTTCAGCGCTGCCACCGGACGCTGTGGGGGCGGGATATGAAGCGCTTCGGCTGGGAGGTGCTCAGCCTGCGCTACGGTGCGGTGATGAATCGCCTGCGGGATGTGGCGGACGAGCTGCTCCGCTATCTGGACGGCCAGCTGCCCTGCGTGGAGGAGCTGGAGCAAGCGCCGCTGAAGGCCGAGCGAAACGGTCAGCATTTCCGTCACCTGGTGATGCCGTCGGTGTAACGGACAGAATTTGCGCTATGACGCAGGCTTCCCGCCGTCAGCCCTTTCGCCTATCCTTTGATTGGCGCGGAAACCCGCGTCACAGCCTATGTCTTGGCTTATTTCTTCTTGGAGAAGAGCAAATTCGTTCCCCTGGCGTCATCCACCATGAAGCTCAAAAACTCGCTGACCGGCGGGCACCACAGCAGGCGATATCCGGCGACCCGGCGCATAGCCTCGGCGTCGTTGTCCCAGGCGCGGCGGATCAGCGTGCGCAGGTTCCGTTCAATGGTGCGCACATCGCAGCTGAAATGTGCCGCCGTTGGGGTGAAAAGATACTTCTTCATGTTGCACAGCCGCGAGGAATCCTCCAAGGCCAGCCGAATTACATAACAGGTTAGCTCGTATCCCTTGTAATGGCGGCCAACGCCCAGGGCGTGCAGGATGCTTTCCACGGTCTTCATGTTATACCCTTCCTCTCTTGTCCCTTGTTTTGTGAGTCTGGCAAAAGGGCTGAAAGAATCGGATGCTTCACGGATTGCGGAGGTTCCTGCAGGGAAACCATTATAATTAGGAAAATAGAATGCGATCGGTCGCGCGGCATTGGATTGGGTGAGAGGAACTTTGTGGTATGGCCCGGCATGCTGGGCTGAGAAACAGGCGGACGTGATAAATCCTCCGTTATGTAGGTTTGTCAAACAAAATGGACAGAGAAGGAGGAGAGGAGGTCAGAGGGAGAAGCCCAGTTGAGGGGGCGCATAGGACGAGCGTTGCTGGCACTTTGGTGGGCAGCGAGCTGGGCGCCAAAGTCGTGGAGAATAGAAAGGCGGATGTCATAGAACGGCGCTGATCTTCCCGGTGGCTGCGCTCCACCTTGCCGTTATGACGGTTGTATACGGACGAATCAGCTTGTGGCGGATGCCCAGCTGTGCCGCTTGTTTCCTCAAATTAGTGACGGCCGGCCTGCACTGGGTGAACGCGATTGGTGAAACCTCAGAGCCGTTGTTCCGTCTGGACGCACTCGACCTTCACGCCTTTGCGGGCAAAGGCGGCCACAACCCTGCGAAGGAAATCGGCAGAAGAATAGGTGCTCTGCTCATGGTAAGCGCCAGGATTCGATAGGCGGGAGTATTCGTCGATGGGCGGTGACTGGTACAGCTTCAGCCGAGGATCCTAATGCAGCTTTCGGAAAACAACCTTTCACGTAATCTGGATGCCTGGCCGGCGATATTGCATCTGTCGTAGGCTTGGGCTTGTACTTCTTCCGGGGCTTTTGCTTCTCTGCCAGCCCTTCGCGGCGCAGTACCGCCACAGGCTTTCGACCGGCGGGTATAGCCACGCTTTCGCAGCGTGCCACAGCTCGACGATGCCGAGCCGGGGATTGGCGCGCATGTTGCGGATGAGCGTCCAATTCCTCTTCTCTGTGTGCTGGTTGGGATGACGTGTGAGGCCTGCGCGACTGGCAGGCCAGGACTCGATGGCGCCGTCAAACGATCCTCCAGAAATAGATTAATAGGATCGGCCCTTGTTATACCTGCGGTGGCCTGGGCGAGCCATGGCTTTCAGCGTACTTCAGCAGCGAGTAAGCGCGGTATTTTCATTATCCTGTGTTATACTGTTCATGAGGCTTGAGCTCCTTTCGTTTTGTTGCTGTTGCTTCTCAATGATAACGGATTGGCTCTCAGGCCTCTTCTCTTTTTCCCTTTTGTCCAACTTGTATTGTAGTACTACAAGGCGGACGTGATAAATCCTCCGTTACCCCTTGCATTCCTGGCAACTCTATGCTATAATTTATCCGATTACGCACCTTTGCTCTGCGGCGCCTTGTGCTGCAATCGCAGTGGCTTCGCCGCGAAGGGGCAGAGGGTGGAAAAACAAGGAGGAAACCACAATGGCAGTCATTTCCATGAAGCAGCTCCTGGAAGCGGGCGTACACTTCGGTCATCAGACCCGCCGCTGGAACCCCAAGATGGCGCAGTACATCTTCACCGAACGCAACGGCATCTACATCATCGACCTGCAGAAGACCGTGAAGAAGGTCGACGAGGCCTATGCCTTCGTCCGTGACGTGGCCATGGAGGGCAAGAGCATCCTGTTCGTGGGCACCAAGAAGCAGGCTCAGGAGTCCATCGAGTCCGAGGCCAAGCGCTGCAACATGTACTATGTTAACAACCGCTGGCTGGGCGGCATGCTGACCAACTTCCGCACCATTCAGACCCGCATCAAGCGCCTGAACGACATCGACCGCATGGAGCAGAACGGCCAGTTCGACGTGCTGCCCAAGAAGGAAGTCATCAAGCTGAAGGCCGAGCGCGAAAAGCTGGAGGCCAACCTGGGCGGCATCCGCGAAATGAAGAAGCTGCCCGGCGCCCTGTTCGTGGTGGATCCCCGCAAGGAGCACATCGCCGTGACCGAGGCCCGCATCCTGGGCATCCCGATCGTGGGCATTGTGGACACCAACTGCGACCCTGACGAGATCGACTATGTGATCCCCGGCAATGACGACGCCATCCGCGCCGTGAAGCTGATTGCCGGCAAGATGGCCGACGCCGTGCTGGAAGGCAAGCAGGGCGAGCAGAAGGCCGATGTGGAGGAAGCTCCCAAGGCTGAGGAGACCGTGGAGGCGTAAGGCCCCGCTTCTCTCCGTGTCCCGGCAGGGATGCCTGTCTAATTGTAGAAACATTCATGAAAGGGTGAATAACCAATGGCAGCTGTTACTTCTGCAATGGTGAAGGAACTGCGCGAGCGTACCAACGCTGGCATGATGGACTGCAAGAAGGCCCTCATGGCCTCCGATGGCGATATGGACAAGGCCATTGACTGGCTCCGTGAGAAGGGCCTGGCGCAGGCCGCCAAGAAGGCCAGCCGTATTGCCGCTGAGGGCGTCGTGACCCAGTATGTCACGCCCTGCGGCTGCACCGGCGTGATCGCCGAGGTTAACTGCGAGACGGACTTTGTCGCCAAGACCGACAATTTCCAGAATTTCGCCAACAACGTGGCCAAGCACATCGCCATGGCCAATCCCGCCGATCTGGATGAGCTGATGAATCAGAAGTTCGTGGACGACGAGACCAAGACCATCTCCGATCTGGTCAGCGAGGCCACCGTGGCCATCGGTGAGAAGATTTCCGTCCGCCGCTTTGCCCGCTATCAGACCGAAGGCGTTGTGTCCACCTACATCCACATGGGCGGCAAGGTCGGCGTCATGGTCGAGGTTGCCACCGATGAGAAGGGCAAGGACAACGACGAGGTGAAGGCCTTCGCCCATGACCTGGCCCTGCAGATCGCTGCGGCCAAGCCCGAGGCCGTCCGCCGCGAGGAAGTGGACACCACCAAGCTGGAGAAGGAAAAGGAAATCCAGCGCGCCAAGGCCCTGGAGGCCGGCAAGCCCGAGAAGATCGTCGACCGGATTGTCGAGGGTCAGATCGAGAAGTATTACAAGGAAGTCTGCCTGCTGGATCAGCAGTTCGTCAAGGATGGCGACAAGACCATCAAGGGCCTGATGGCTGAGGTGGCCAAGTCTGCCGGCTGCACGCTGGACATCGTGCGCTATGCCCGCTTTGAGCGCGGCGAGGGCATCGAAAAGCGCAAGGACGACCTGGCTGCCGAAGTGGCCGCCATGCAGAAGGCGTAATTCTATAACAAATCTTTCGGGGAACTGCATGATGGATGCGGTTCCCCGTTTTTAGGGAGGAACCAAAGCGGCATGAAATACCCGTGGCTTGACGAATACCTGCTGAGCAAAAAGGGCGTCACCAAGGATTTGAAGACAGAGTGGAACTGGATTCGCTACCAGGTGGGGGAAAAGCTCTTCGCCGCTGTGTGTTTGGACGGGGAGAACAAGCCCTATTACATCACCCTCAAGCTGGAGCCCGCCGAGGGTGAATTCCTTCGCGGACAGTATGAGGACATCCTTCCCGGCTACTACATGAACAAGCAACACTGGAACTCCATCCGGCCCGATGGCGCGGTGCCGGACCAGCTGCTGCGCACGCTCCTGGACAAATCCTATCAGCTGGTGCTGGAGGCTCTGCCCAAGAAGCGTCAGGCGGAGATTCTGGAGGCATAAGCTTCCGTCAAAAAGCTCGGACAGACGCCGGAGCGCTCTCAGCCTCTCCATCGCCGCGAGAAGGGCACCGCCGCTTTGGCGACTCACAACCATGAAGGAGGAAGATACCATGGCCGCTTATCATCGGGTACTGCTCAAGCTCTCCGGCGAGGCGCTGGGCTCCGAGGGCAATCTGTTTGACTTTGATAAGGTTCGCCGCGCAGCAAAGGTTATCCGGGAGATGCGCGGCCTGGGTGTAGAAATCGGCATCGTCATCGGCGCGGGCAACATCTGGCGCGGCCGTCAGGGCCCCGCAGCCCACATGGACGCCGTCACCGCGGATCAGATGGGCATGCTGGGCACGGTCATCAACTGCCTGTGCGTGGCGGACGCCCTGCGTCAGGCCGGGCTGGACGCCGTGGTGCAGTCCGCCGTGGATATGCATCGCTTCTGCGAGCCCTTCAACGCCATGGCGGCCCGCCGTCATCTGGCGGAAGGCCGGGTGGTGCTGTTTGCCGCCGGTTCGGGCAGCCCCTTCTTCTCCACGGATACCGCCGTGGCCCTGCGCGCCATCGAAATGCAGGTGGACGCCATCCTGATGGCCAAGAACATTGACGGGGTGTACACCGCTGACCCCGCCAAGGATGCCTCCGCCACCCTCATCAAGGACATCACCTACCAGGAAGCCCTGCAAAAGGGACTGAAGGTCATGGATGCCGCCGCCTTTGCCCTGTGCGCGGAGAACGCCGTGCCCATGGTGCGGGTCTTCGGCCTGAATGAGCCGGAAAACCTGGTGCGGGTGCTGGAAGGCGACGACATGGGCACCTTTGTGCATCCCTGAAGGAGTCGCTCAAGTGGCTTGCGCCATTTGAGCCAGGGGCTTGTCCCGTTGAGCTGCCCCCAAGGGGCTCGCCGATGTCTGATTGACAGTCTGCCCACGGCGAGTTAGATGCCCTGCCCTGCCTTTGACCGTGGGTCTTTCCTCTGTTCATCTTCGGTTAACAAAGGTATGCTATCCTTCCCTGTGTCCCCGTGATAGAAAAACCCGTGACCCCCTTGCGAATCAGCGCAAAACCGTTTACAATAGAGATAACGCTATCATCCGCATTCAAGGAGGTTTGACCATGACTGTGAAGGAGATTCTGGACACCGCCAAGGAAAAAATGAGCAAGAGCTGCGCCGTTTACGAGCGCGATATGCAGTCCCTGCGCGCCGGTCGCGCCAACCCCCGCCTGCTGGACCGCATCACGGTGGATTACTACGGCACGCCCACGCCCCTGAACCAGGTGGGCAACATTTCCTCGCCCGAACCCCGGATGCTGGTCATCGCGCCCTGGGAGGTTTCCCTCATCAAGCCCATTGAAAAGGCCATCCAGATGAGCGACCTGGGGCTGAATCCCTCCAACGACGGCAAGATCATTCGCCTGATCTTCCCCGAGCTGAACGAGGAACGCCGCAAGGAGCTGACCAAGGTGGCCCGCAAAGGCTGTGAGGAGACCAAGGTGGCCATCCGCGCCATCCGCCGGGACGCCATCGAGCAGGTGAAGAAGCTCAAGAAGGATTCTCTCATCACCGAGGATGACCAGCGCAAGGCCGAGGAAGACGCCCAGAAGATCACCGACAAGGCCATCAAGGATGTGGACGCTCTGTGCGCCGCCAAGGAAAAGGAGATCATGGAGCTGTGACGTTTACCATGGATGCCCTGCTGGGCATGCGGCTGGAGGACGCCCTCTCTCTGCTGAAGGCGGAGGGCATCGAGGTTAAGGTCGTCCAGACGGTCGCGCCCCGCACGGCCCGCGAGAGCGGTACGCTTCGCGTCATCCGCGTGCGGGAGGGCGAGGTGACGGTCAGCGGCTTCCAAGATGAAATCCAAGAATAGTTGGTGGGCAAGACATCCGTTATGATCGAACAGGGTGCGTCCAATTTGCCGTCGGCGGACTGTAAATTAGAAACCAGCGAGCCCCTTCGGGGCGGCTAAATGGGGCGAAGCCCCTGCGCGGCGATTTCTGCGCGATTCCGCCAGAAATCGCTTCCTTACACGAATGAACGGCCGGGAGAACGGCTTTGACGTTCGACCAGTGAATGAGTGCAAAATTCGACAAAGTGGTCTTGCCGCTTTGTCGACACCGAGACGAATGCGTGGGTTCCCCGCAGGGTGGAGCTTGCGCATTTGTCACTATTGATTGCCTTTATTGTCCAGGGATGAAGGGAGGGCCGCTGGCCTTTCAGGAGGAGGGAACCGTATGAAGCTGCTGAACAAACGCCATGCCGCGGCCAAGACCGCCGCGGACTTCGCCAAGCTGCCCCGGCATGTGGCCATCATCATGGATGGCAACGGGCGCTGGGCCAAGAAGCACAAGCTGAGCGTGGCGCTGGGGCATCGCCAGGGGGTGGAAACCCTCCGGGAGGTCATCCGCCATACGGATGATCTGGGCATCGGCGCGCTGACGATCTACGCCTTCTCCACCGAAAACTGGAACCGTTCGCCGGAGGAAGTCGCGGCGCTGATGCAGCTGATCCTGGACTTTTTCGCTTCGGAGATCGACGAGCTGGATGCCAAGAACGTCCGCATCCTCATCCTGGGCGACAAGCTGGGCCTGCCGGAAAAGCAGCGCACCGTACTGATGGAGGCCGAGGATCGCACCTGCAAGAACACGGGGCTTCGGCTGAACATCTGCCTGAATTACGGCGGGCGGGCGGAAATCGCCCGGGCGGCCCGGGAGTTGGCGCTGCTGGTGCGCAGCGGGCAAATGGTTCCCGAGGACATTGACGATGAGGCTGTCGCCTGTCATCTGTACACCAAGGGGCAGCCGGATGTGGATCTGCTGATCCGCACCAGCGGTGAAATGCGTCTGAGCAATTTTTTGCTCTACCAGTGTGCCTACGCGGAGTTCCTTTTCCCCAAGGTGCTCTGGCCGGACTTCACCGTGGCGGATTATGACGAGGCGCTCACGGCATACGGCGGACGAGAGCGCCGCTTCGGTCGACGGCTGTAAAGCGGCGCAAGGAGGTTAACATGAGCAAGCTCAAGCAAAGGCTGATAACAGGGGCGCTGCTGAGCGCGCTGGCCATCGTGTTGCTGATGGCCGGCGGCGCGGTGATGGCGGTGGCGGCGCTGCTGTTTGTGTGCGTGGCCATGCACGAGGAATATCACGCCCTGACCATTGCCGGCAACCGCCCTGTGGCCTGGCCCACCTGGGTGGGCATCGCGCTGAGCGTGCCGCTTTCGGTGGCGCTGGGCACCGCCGTGCTGATTCCCCTGCTGATGCTGGTGTTCCTGGTTACGCTGGTGTGCGTGGTTTTCCGGGAGGAACCCCGGCTGGAGGACGCGCTGCTGAGCATCATGCCCATGTTTACCGTGATGCTGCCCGGCCTGTGCGTGGTGGCCCTGGCCATGGTTCAGCCCAAGGAGCTGCAGGTGACCCTGCTCTTCCTGGCCCTGGCCATCCCCTGCATCGGGGATACCTTCGCCTTTGTGGTGGGCAGCACCGTGGGCGGGCCGAAGCTGTGCCCTGCCGTCAGCCCCAACAAGACGGTTTCCGGGGCCATTGCCGGGCTGGTGGGCAGTCTGCTGACGGCCCTGGGCATCGGCCTGGCCGCTCACCTGATGTGCGACGAGGCGGTGCGCATGCTCCTGCCCGCCTGGTGGCAGTATATTCTCATGGGCCTGCTGGGGGGCGCCGCCGGGCAGATGGGCGACCTTTTTGCCTCCCTGGTCAAGCGGCACTGCGGCCTGAAGGATTTCTCCAACCTGTTCCCCGGCCACGGCGGCATGCTGGATCGCATCGACAGCATCCTGTTTTCCTCCATGGTCATCTTCTGCTTTCTGCTGATGATGTGACCTATCGGCAAAGTCGGCCGATATGAATTGAGTCTGCCGACGGCAGGCAAGTCGGCCGCCACGCGCCTTGATTACCCGCCCTGCGCCTTGCGGGACGGGTATTTTCCATCGACGGTGAATATATTGATCCGAAGCAAGCGGAGGTTTCATGCCTATGCCATCCATCGCCATTCTTGGCTCCACGGGCTCCATCGGCACCCAGGCCCTTGACCTGGTGCGGCAGTACCCGGATCGTTTCCGGGTGACGGCGCTGACGGCCCGGAGCAGCACGGAAAAGCTCTTTCAGCAGGTGCGGGAGTTCCGCCCGGACATGGCGGGGCTCACCGAGCCCATCCCGATGTCGGAGCTGCCCGAGGACGTGCGGTTCTGCCGCTGGGTCATGGGGCCGGAAGCCCTCCACGCCGCGGCGGCTGAGGTTCCGGCGGATCAGGTGCTGGTGAGCGTGGTGGGCATCGCGGGGCTGCAAAGCGTCATGGACGCCATAGGAGCCGGGCGTCAGGTGCTGCTGGCCAACAAGGAAGCCCTGGTCACCGGCGGCCGCCTGGTCATGGAGGCCGCGCGCCGTGCCGGCAAGCCCCTGCTGCCCGTGGACAGCGAGCACAGCGCCATTTTCCAGTGCCTTCAGGGGGCGGGGGGCAACGAGCCTGTCCGGCTGCTGCTGACGGCCTCCGGCGGCCCCTTCCGCACCTGGGATCAGGCCCACATCGACGCCGCCACCCCCGCCCAGGCCCTTCGGCATCCCAACTGGAGCATGGGCGCGAAGATCACCGTGGATTCCGCCAGCATGTTCAACAAGGCCCTGGAAATCATGGAGGCCCGCTGGCTCTTCGATATGCCCCCGGAGAAGATTCAGGTGGTGGTGCATCCGCAAAGCATCGTGCATTCGGCGGTGGAATTCGCGGATGGCGCGGTCATCGCCCAGCTGGGGACGCCGGACATGCGCCTGCCCATTCTCTACGCCATGACCTATCCTGAGCGATGGCCCACCGGCGGCAAGCCCCTCGACTTGTTTGCCCTGGGGCAGCTGACCTTTGAGCCCGGGGATGCCCGGCGCTTCCCGGCCCTCCGGCTGGCGAAGGAATGCCTCAACGCGGGCGGCGCGGCCTGCGCCATCCTCAACGGCGCCAACGAGGCGGCGGTGGCGGCCTTCCTGGGGGAGCAGATTCCCTTCGGCGGCATCGTCCGTCTGGTGGAGGGCGCCCTGGAGCGGCTGGGGCATCTGCCGGCGGATACCCTCGACGATATTTTCCACGCCGACGCCCAGGCCCGCCGCGTGGTGGCGGAGCTGCTGCCCGGCGTCCGGGGCTGACCGCCGGCTTGACGAAAGGAGCACGATGCTGTCTTGTATATTCTGATCGCGATTCTTCTCCTGGGTATCCTGGTGACGGTACACGAGGCGGGCCACTTTTTCGCGGCACGGCTGACAGGCATTGAGGTGATGGAATTTGCCATCGGCTTCGGCCCGAAGCTTCTGGGCTGGAAGAGCAAAAAGCATGATACGCAGTTTAGCCTCCGCCTGATCCCTATGGGCGGCTACTGCGCCTTCTACGGTGAGGACGACGCCCAAGGCAAGCACGTCAACGATCCTCGGGCCTACAGCCGCCAAAGCGTGTGGAAGCGGATGCTTTCCGTGGCCATGGGCCCCATGATGAACTTCATTCTGGCCTTTGTGGTGGCGGCGGTTTACTTCTGGGTCGGCGGCGTTGGCGAGGTCACAGGCGTCGATCCCTATGTGGCGCAGGTGGCTGCCGCAGGCCCCGCCTACGACGCAGGCCTTCAGGACGGCGATGTGATTCTCACCATCAACGGCGTGGATATGTTAGACGGCACCACCGATACCCTGCTGGCCGCCATCAGCGGCTATCAGGCCGGCGATCCGCCCCTGCACATGACCATCCGCCGTGGGCAGGACGCCTTTGAGACCGATATGACCCCCTTCTGGGACGCGGAGGAAGGCAAGTACCGTGTGGGCGTAACCATCGGCGGCATTTATCGGGTGCAGCAGCGGCCGGTGACGCTGCCGGGGGCCCTCAAGGAGAGTTGGAACAGCTGCGTCTACGCCGGAGGATTGATCCTTCGGGCACTGGGCGATCTGGTGACCACCGGTGAGGGCATTGAAAACACAGCCGGTCCTGTTGGCGTTGTCAGCATGGTCAGCGAGCAGGTCAGCGCCGGCGGCTTCTCAGCCTTTCTGAACCTGCTGGTGGTCATCTCCATCAACCTGGGCATTATGAACGCCCTGCCCATCCCGGGCCTGGACGGCTCCCGCTTCCTGTTCATGCTGGTGGAGGCTATCCGCCGCAAGCCCATTGCCCCGGAGAAGGAGGCCATGGTGCATCTGGCAGGCATGGTGTTTCTCTTTGGCGTTATGATCCTTTTCACCTTCAAGGACGTTATGAACCTGTTCCGATAAACACCGAGGAGGAAGACAGCGATGGCCAAAACACGCCCTGTTTCGGTGGGCCCGCTGACCCTGGGCGGCGGCAGCCCCGTATGGGTACAGTCCATGACCAACACCGACACCCGAGACGTGGATTCGACCCTTGCGCAGATTCACGCTCTGCATCAGGCCGGGTGCGACATCGTGCGCGTCAGCGTCTATGACGATGCCTGCGCTCAGGCCGTCCGTGCCCTGGTGGACGGCTCTCCCGTGCCTTTGGTGGCCGATATCCACTTTGACCACCGGCTGGCCGTCAAAGCCATGGAAAACGGCATCCACAAGCTGCGGATCAACCCCGGCAACATCGGCGGCGAGGACAATGTGCGCATCCTGACGGACTGCGCCAAGGCGCACCATACTCCCATCCGCATCGGCGTCAACAGCGGCTCCATTGAGAAGGACATTCTCCGCCGCGATGGCGGCCCCACCGCCAAGGGCATGGTGGACAGCGCCCTAGTGCATGCCCGGATGCTGGAAAAGGCAGGCTTTGAGGACATTGTGCTGTCCATGAAGGCCAGCGACGTTCGCATGACCATCGACGCCTATGAGTTGGCGGCCCGCCTGTGCGATTATCCCCTGCATGTGGGCGTGACTGAAGCCGGGCTGCCCGGTCAGGGCACCATCAAGAGCGCCATCGGTATCGGTGCGCTGCTGGCCCGGGGCATTGGCGACACCATCCGCGTGAGCCTCACCGGCGACCCCATTCCCGAGGCCAAGGCTGCCTGGGACATCCTCCGGGCGCTGAACCTGCGTACCCGGGGTGTTCAGCTGATCGCCTGCCCCACCTGCGGCCGGACAGCCATTGACGTGGCGGGCATCGCCGCCCGGGTGGAATCCGAGCTGGCGGACATCACCGTACCCCTGACCGTGGCGGTGATGGGCTGTGTGGTCAACGGCCCCGGGGAGGCCCGGGAGGCGGACATCGGTATCGCCGGCGGCAAGGGCTGCGGCGCGCTGTTTCGCAGAGGGCAGGAAAAGGCCACCCGGGTGGAGGGCGACCTGGCGGCGATTCTGATCCGGGAGGCGCGGCAGATTGCCGAGGAAAAGGCGCGACACGCCTCCTGCTGACGGCGCGCCTTCCATGCATACAACAAAGCCTCCTGATGTGGTTTTTCGCCGCAACAGGAGGCTGTTTTTTTGTTCGGGAATCATTCCCGCGTTTACTTCGTCACGAAAGACACATACCCGCTGATGAAGACCGCCAGGACAATCAACGGCAGCACATAGGAGATGTACTTCCGGGCCCAGCGGGGATAGGCCAGGCCCTTGCCCAGGGAGGTCTCCTGGTAGAAGGCGTCCCAGCCCCAGCCGTAGCGGCGGGTGGAGAACAGCAGGAAGACCACGCTGCCCAGGGGCATGATGTTGTTGCTGAGGATGAAGTCCTCAAAATCCAGCACCGTGGAGCCTTCGCCCAGGGGCTGGAAGGCGCTCCACAGGTTGAAGCCGAACACGCACGGCAGGGACAGCACCATGAGCGCCACGAAATTCACCGCCACCGCCTTGCCGCGGCTCCAGCCCAGGGCGTCCATGGTGTAAGTGATGATGTGCTCGATGACGGCGATGACCGTGGTCAGCGCGGCAAAGACCATGAACAGGAAGAACAGCGCGCCCCACAGCCTTCCGCCGCCCATGGCGTTGAAGACGTTTGGCATGGTGATGAACAGCAGGTTGGGGCCGCTGTCCGGCTGTACGCCGAAGCTGAAGCAGGCGGGGAAGATAATCAGACCGGCCAGCAGCGCCACGGCGGTGTCCAGCACGCACATGTAGATGGCGTCGCTGGTCAGGGAGTGACTCTTGTCGATGCGGCTGCCGAAGACCGACAGCGCGCCGATGCCGATGCTCAAGGTGAAGAACGCCTGACCCATGGCCGCGTACACGCTCTCGGAAAGCCCCGACTTCACCATGGCGCCGAAGTCAGGATACAGATAGTATCTCAGGCCCTCCGCCGCGCCCGGCAGGGTCACGGCGCGAACCGCCAGGGCGAACAGGAGCAGCAGAAGGCAGGTCATCATGACCTTTGTCACCCGCTCCACGCCCTTCTGCACACCGAAGGCACAGATGACAAAGGCCAGGGCGATGATGATGAAAGTATAAAGAATCATGATGTCGGGGCTGCCCATAAGGCCGCCGAAGAAATCCCTGACCCCGGCGGTATCCAGGGCCTGGAAGCTGCCCCTGGCCATCTCGACAAAGTAGTACAGCAGCCAGCCGCTGATGACGGTGTAGAACATCATCAGCAGGTAATTGCCCGCGATGGCGACGTACTTGAAGCTATGCCACTTGGTGCCCTTCGGTTCCAGGATGTTAAAGGACTGGGCAGTGCTGCGCTGGCTGGCCCGGCCCACGGCGAATTCCATCACCACAATGGGCAGCCCCAGAATGACCAGAAACAGCAGATACAGCAGCACAAAGGACGCCCCGCCGTACTTGCCTGTGATATAGGGGAAGCGCCAGATGTTCCCCAGGCCGATGGAGCAGCCCGCCGTAATCAGGATGAAGCCCAGGCGGGAGGAAAAGTGTTCGCGATCCATGGTGTTCTCTCCGATCCTTGGTATAGTTCAGATTTTCCAGGAATGAAACGTATATCATTACAAGTATAGCATATCGGGTCAATGAAAAAATGTCAAGGCAAGGAACAGAAAAAAAGCAGAACCGGGACATCAGCGCAAGAAAAAGCCCGTTTTTTCCGTTTATTGGATAGAACACGAAAGGTGGAAATCGCATGAAATACCGCATCCTGTGTATTGCAGCGCTCCTTTGCCTGCTGCTGACCGGCACAGCCCTGGCCAATTCCTGGGGCGCGCCCGGCGACACGGCCAGCATCTTCATGGACACACCCGATTACAAGGAAGCCGTATGCCTCGCGGAAGATTACCAGCGCGGCGAAATGACGGTGCACATGGTCATCGGTGAACGGTACTACAATCGGCTGATCGTGGCGGAAAAGGAGAACAAGCGGCAGCCCTGGCGCGTCGTGGCTTCCCCCATGACGGCGGTGTATCAGCCGGACAGCGGGCGGAGGGCCGACATCACCCGGGAGGCTGACGGCTTCACCCTTCGCTACGGCAGCGACACCTACCGCTTCCGGGAGGAGCGGTACGGCAGCGAAGAGCTGTATCTGTACCTGTCGGAAGCCCATGTGGACGGCATGACCTTCGACATGGAGAAGTACATGGTCAGCCAGGACGGGGAAAGCAGCAAGTGGCTGGCCAATATCTCCCTGGGGGACTTCTGCATCGACCTGATGCCCCGCTCCCTGGAGGAAATCCGCCGCATGAACCGTGCCTTTATCCTTTTGGGCGGGACATACACGCAGGTGCTGCGGCGCGGCGCTGAAGTCCAGCTAACGGACGGCAGCAAGCAGCCCGTTTACAGTGCGCCGGATGCCGGGAGCTTCCGCGCCGCCAAGGGCAAGGCCGCCGTCAGCCTGAAGGATCGCCAGGGGCTGTTCCTCCTGGGGCGCATTCCGGGCTGGGACATCATCCAGTACAAGGTCAGCAACCGTACCAGCCGCATCGGATACATCGAGACCGGGCACATCAGCGACACAGTGTGGGATGAGCGGACATTCTACCCCATTGACGGCGTGGTGCTGGCGGATTCCTACCTGACGGACGATCCGTCGGTGTCCCAGTACCATCAGGCGGAGCTTTCCGCCGGGCAGCCGGTGCGGGCATTGGGCTGCTACAACAGCTTCTATGCCTATGTGGAAGCCCAGGCGGATGGCCGAACCATTCGCGGCTTCATGCCCCTGCGGGATCTGGACATCCCCATGGAGGAAGTGCCCGAAGTCGCGGCCCAGCTGGTCGGAGAGTATTACTATTACGCCGGGGGCGGCATGGTTCAGTGGGATGAACTGACCCTCCACGCGGACGGTACCTTCACCGCAACCTGGTACCTGGAGGACAGCGAGACGCCCAACATCGAGACCGGCGCCTGGCAGGTGCTGCGCTACCACCCGGAGCAGGGGCTCTTCTGGTACGGCGGCGATCTGGCCTTTACCATGCTCCACGCTGACGGCAGGTATGTGTACTGCAGCCTTGCTCTGGATGAGGAGGGCTTCTCCCTGGGGGATATTGAGGGCAGCGGCGGATACAGGCGGATGGAATATCGGGACGAGGAGGAACGTGAGGGGAACGGTTGAGGGCGCTGCCCCCAACGCTTCCGCCAAAGGGCTCTGCCCTTTGGAAACCCGGTCAGGGGCGCTGCCCCCGACACCCCCGCCCGGGGGCTCTGCCCCCGGG
>CBFFZW010000054.1:0-25986 GCA_965646445.1 uncultured Christensenellales bacterium
CCTGAGGGCCATCGGCCCTCAGACTCCCGTTTTCGCTGGCGCGATGAGCGGCGGTCACTTCTTTTTTCTGCGGATTTTACCAATCATGAAGATGACCAGCGCGACGACCGCCACGATGGCGATGAAGGGCAGGGCCGCCGTCAGGAACACCGCCACATCGGCAAAGAAGTCCACAAAGGCCTTCACACCGGCGCTGACGGCGCTGCGGAGCCGCTCGCTGAAGGTGACGTCGGCGGTGACCAGGGTCGAGGAGGATTCCTCCTGCAGGCTGACATCCACGGTGGAATAGGCCACCTGGCGATCGGTGCTGTCCAGGCTGGACTGAAGCCGGTCGATCTCGTACTGCGTGTCGGCCATCTGTGCTTCCAGGGCCAGCAGGTCGGAGAGGTCGGCGGCGTCGGTGACCAGGGCCTGGAGCCGCGCCATCAGCGCCTTTTGCGTGTCCAGGCGGGCCTGGGTGTCGTAGTAGCTTTCGGTAACGTCGTTGGCGCTTTCCTCCCGGCGGATGATCCGCCCCAGCTGGCCGGTGCCGGTGAGGCAGCTGTCAAGCTGGTCGGCGGGAACCCGCAGGCTCAGGTAGGCGTAACGCAGGCCGTCCCTGCCGACGCTTTCGGAAACCTGGGAGACCCAGCCGCCGCTGCTCTCGCACAGGGCCTTCAGGTCGGCCAGGCTGGTGTCATACTGCTGGGTGCCGATGGTCAGGCTGGCGTTGCGGATGACCTTTGCCTCGGGGTTCTGCTGCTCCAGGCTGCCGCCAACGGCGAGCTTGCCGCTGGCGCTGCGGGGGGCGGCGGCGGTGGCGTCCATGCTGTAAGCGACGCTGTTGAGCATGGAACCGCCGGTGTCGCCGGCCTCGTCGTAGCTGATTTCCTCCTGAGCCTTGGTCGTGCGGCGGAGGGCGGGATCGTCCCGGGTGAGCAGGGTGCCGCCCACCACAAAGACGGCGGCCGCAGCCACAGCCAGGGCGCGATGGATGGCCTTCTTCGGGAAAGGCTTGCGTTTCTCGGGCTGTTCCAACATAGGTGCTTCCTCCTTGATGCGTTGCGTCCAGGCCTGGTGGAAGCCCTCCGGCATGGGGGGCGTGCTCAGGCCCTGCAGGGAATCCTGGAGGCTGTCCAAGGCGCGGCGTCGGGCTGCGCAGGCCGGACATTGCGCTTCATGCTGGCGGAGCAGCGCTTCCTCCGCCGGGGTGACGGCGTCCTCCAGAAGCTTCTCCAGGAGGACGGCGTATTCGGTACAGGTCATGGTTTTGTCCTCCTTTCACCTGGTTGGACGGAAGAAAACGCGGAAGGTTCCCGCATTTTCGCAAGAATTTCGCTCAGGCGGACGCGGGCGCGGTTCAGGCGGCTTTTGACGGTGCCCACGGCCACGCCGGTGACGGCCGCGATCTCCTCGTACCGCTTGCCCTCCAGAGCGGAGAGGATCAGCACGGTGCGCATGTCCTCCGGCAGCAGGGCGATGGCGCGGCGCACCTCGTCCCCGTTCTCCCGGCGGAGGGCGGATTCCTCCGGGGTGGGGGCGGCATCAGGTAGATCAAAGCCCTGCTCCGCCATGCCGGTCAGGGAAACGTCCGGCTTGCGGCGGCGAAGAAAGTCCAGGCAGCAGGAGGCGCACACGCGGTACAGCCAGGTTTCCAGGGAGCAGTCCTGCCGATATTGCGGCAGGGAGCGCCACGCCTTCACCATGGCCTCCTGGGCGCAGTCCGCCGCGTCCTCCCGGTGGCCGGTATAGTGATAGCATACGCGCCAGACAAGGCCTTCAAGGGGCGTCATCAGCCGCTCGAAGGCGGCGGCGTCCCTCTGCTGGGCCCGACGCAGGGTGATGTCATCCATAGGAGCACCTCGCTTTCGCAGGGATCTGCATCTGTTAGACGAACATTGTTGCCGAATTGTTCCCGTGTATAGGATATCACAAAGGACAAAGAATTGCCACTGCTTCACAGTATTGACAGCAGCTTTTGCTTGGCGTATGATGAATGTATCCCTCAAATTCGGCATACAGGAGCGACGAAGGATGAGCAGGCAGATCGTGTTCCTCAATGATGGAGAAATGGGCGTGATCAGCGGCGGCAATGCTGCGCCGCTGACCAGCCAGCGCATGGTGCAGTATCAGCGCACCCTGCGGGAACTGGAGGAGCGCCATGCATGGAAAACCGCCGGCGCAGGGGCGCAGTTCATGGGGCAGCACAATCCATACGCCGATGCCCAGGCCCAGGGGGCAATGTGCCATGTCACGGCGCTGGCTCCAATGAAGGGGCAGCTGCTGTATGCGCTGGCAACCCCGGAGATGGGCGGGTTGTACCTGAAGGATCCGCTGGATGACGGAGCACAGGAGGGCAACTGGTACAGCGACCGGGGCTTTCTTGTGCGGGACATGGATGCATGCGATGGACAGCTTGCCCTGGCGCTGGACAGCGTTCGGGGCGAATGCCACATTGCCCTGATGCAGGAGGGCAAGCCCGCCTACCAGGTGATGACCCAGGGGGACACGGTGGATACCGCGCCCTGGTTTTCCCGGCGGACGAAGGACCTGTACTATGCCTCGGTGGGCAACGGCAGAAACGCGGATGGGGCGATGCTGGCCAGGGGTCCCAGCGCCATCCTGAAGCTGAACCTGGCTTCCGGCAGCCTGAGCGAGATGCTGGCGGATGATCAGATTGACTACCTTCGCCCCAGGGAGGCCCCTGACGGCGCGCTGTATTTCATTCGCCGGCCTTATCAGCCAAAGGGCTCCCGCCTCCTGTCCCTGGGGGAGAGGACGAAGAACGTGGGCGCGTTCTTCAAGGGTGTGGGGAGGTTCTTCAAGGCCATCGGCGATCCCCAGGCGGCGCAGGGCGGCAAGCCTATCCTGACGGGCAGCGCCAAGGCCATGCCCCAGCACCGCACCCTGGAGGGCGTGACGCTGGACGTGAGCCTGCCCAAGGATCCGGCGGAACAGGATAAGGGCTGCGTGCCTGAAAGCTGGGTGCTGATGCGCCGCGGTCTGGACGGTACACTGACTGAGGTCTGCAAGGGCGTGGCGGATTATGCCTTCGACGGGGACGCGCTCATTTACTCCGACGGTCGGCGGATCTTTCGCTGTAAGGGCGGCAAGCGGGAGAAGCTCTACCGGGGGACATTCATATCGAAGCTGACGGTCGTGGGTGAATGACGGACAAATTTGAACAAATCATGAATTGTTAGCACTCCTTGCTATTGAGTGCTAATTTTCTCTTGCAATTCCGTCCGCGCAATGGTACAATACCTTTTGTACCGGGCTGCACAAGCCCTGCGTGAACACGGAATCGACCGAAGGAGGGCTATCACCATGGATATGGAAAAGGGAAGCGTCTCCATTGACGCGCAAAATATTATGCCGGTCATCAAGCGCTGGCTGTACTCCGACAAGGACATCTTCCTGCGGGAGGTGGTCAGCAACGGCTGCGACGCCATCACCAAGTACAGGATGCTTCACCCCGGCACGGAGGAGACTATGTCTGTCCATGTGACGGTGGACAAGGAGAACAAAACCATCGCCATCAGCGATACCGGCATCGGTATGACGGCGGATGAGGTGCGCCGCTACATCAACCAGGTGGCCTTCTCCAGCGCGGCGGAGTTCATGAAGAACTTTGAGGGCGACAAGGACAAGGGCGACATCATCGGCCATTTCGGCCTGGGCTTTTACAGCGTGTTCATGGTGTCGGAAAGCGTGGAAATCGAAACCCTGTCCTACCAGGAGGGGGCGGAGGCCGTGCACTGGGAGTCCGCCGACGGCATGGACTTCACCATGGCGCCCGGCAGCCGCGCTGACCACGGCACCACCATCATCCTGCACATCAGCGACGAGGAGAAGGACTTCCTGGAGATGTACCGCGTGCGCGAGGTGCTGAATCGCTACTGCGGGTACATGTCCGCGCCCATTTATTTGGAGGACGCCAACGCCAAGCCCATCGAGCGCGAGGAGACCATCGAGGGCGAAACCAACGAGGACGGCACGCCCAAGACCCATACGGTGGTGGAGCTGCCCAAGCCCAGCCTCATCAACGAGACCCAGCCTCTGTGGCTCCGCAAGCCCTCTGAGTGCAAGGAGGAGGACTATAAGGAGTTCTATCATAAGATGTTCGGGTACGAGGAGCCCCTGTTCTGGATTCACCTGAACGTTGACTATCCCTTCGACCTCAAGGGCATCCTGTACTTCCCCAAGCTGAAGAACGACTTCGGTACCCATGAGGGCCAGGTGAAGCTGTTCTCCGGCCAGGTGTTCGTGGCGGATAACGTCAAGGAGGTCATCCCGGAATTCCTGATGCTGCTCAAGGGCGTCATCGACTGCCCTGATCTGCCGCTGAACGTGAGCCGTTCCTTCCTGCAGAACGACGGTACCGTGAAGAAGATTTCCGCCCACATCACCAAGAAGGTGGCGGACAAGCTCACCGGCATGTTCAACACCGAGCGGGAGACCTACCAGGGCTACTGGGACGACATCGCGCCCTTTGTCAAGTATGGCTGCATGAAGGATCAGAAATTCTACGAAAAGGTCAAGGACGTGCTGCTGCTGAAGACCGTCAAGGACGAATACCTGACCCTGAGCGAGTACCAGACTCGCAACGGCGACAAGGCCGAAAAGAAGGTCTACTACACCAACGATCCCAAGCGCCAGGCCGCGTCGGTGGAGCTGTACACCCAGCGGGGCATGGACGTGGCGGTGCTGGATCATCTGATTGACAGCAACTTCCTGTCCTTCATGGAATACAGCGGCGGCAGCGAGGTGCAGTTCGCCCGCGTGGACGCCGATGTGTCCGGCCTGACAGAGGAATCCGAGGATGGCAAGGAGTTGGACGGCGAGGCCCTGCAGGCCATGTTCCGCAAGGCCCTGGGCAAGGACGATCTCACCGTGAAGCTGGAAGCCCTGGCCAACGCCGACCTCACCGCCATGGTCACCGAGGACGAGCAGAGCCGCCGCTTTAAGGAAATGAGCCGGCTGTACGGCCAATCCTTCCCCATGCCGGATCGGTTCGAGCTGGTGCTGAACCGCCGCAGCCAGACGGTGCAGGCCCTGGCCGCCCGCGACCCGGAGGACGAGACCACGCAGCTGATGTGCCAGCAGGTGTACGACCTGGCCCGGATGGCCGCCCAGCCCCTGGAAGCCGAAGAAATCACCGCATTCCTAACCCGCAGCCAGAAATTGCTCGGAATGTTAATGTAAATCAGCCCGTATCCTCAACGGAGAAGTACACCTGCTTCTCCGTTTTTTCTATCAGCAGATTTTTATTAAGTAACAGACTTATTGGCCGTCGGCAGACTCAATTCGTATCCGACGGCTTTGCCGGCGGGGCGGGGAGTTTTCCGTAGCAAAATTTATTTTGCGGAGGAAAACATTCCTCAAAGTCCCTCGACAAAGTGGCTTATGCCACTTTGTCGACATTGTCGGCATTGACGCATCTGCCATCCGCTGGTATAATAAGCAGGAACTGAATATCAGCGCAGGGTGTCCGAAGGGCGTTGAATGACGCCTGGTTCGGGTGAAAAGGGAAGCCGGTGGGAATCCGGCACAACAGCCATTACTGTGTGAGGATGTCAAGGCGGGCGAAGGGCCATTGGAGCAATCTGAGAAGGCGGCCTGCTCACCGCGGGGAACCGCGGGCATCCAAAGTCAGGAGACCTGCCCGGCGCGTTGAAACCGATTCTCGGGCAGTTGGAGAAGGCTGGTTGACATGGCGGCGGGCGATGCCTGTCGCGCATGTTCCATGCGTCCATCTGCGCGGCAGCGGACGCTTTTTTGCTGCGCGCGGGTGGGTGACCTCTTTTGACGTGCCTGACAATAAAAAGGAGGTCATCCCATGAAAAAGACGCTGGTGTTCCTTGTGCTGACGGCGCTGCTGCTTATCAGCGCCACCGCTCTGGCGGATATGCCCGTGGTGGAATCGTCCATGCCGCTGCAATACGCCAGGAATTTCACCCTGGATTACCTGGAAGGCGGCTATACCCTCATCACCATTTCCGACGGCAGCCGGTTCCTGACCATTCCCGAGGGCATGGAAGCGCCGGAAAACCTGGACGAGGACGTAACGGTGCTGCGGCTTCCCCTGAGCAATCTGCTGGTGGCTTCCACCTCCACCATTTCCCTGATTGACGCCATCGGCCGTCTGGATGCGGTGGGGCAGACCACCACCGACGCGGACAGCTGGTACATCGACTCCGTGAAGGAGGCCCTCAACAGCGGGCAGATGCGCTACATCGGCAGCTACAAGGAGCCGGATTTTGAGGTGCTGGCCGCCGAGCAGCCGCCCCTGGCCGTGTTTTCCACCATGCTGCTGAGCGCCCCGGATGTGGCGGAGAAGCTGGCAGAGCTGGGGATTCCCGTGCTGCTGGATCAGTCCACCTACGAGGAGCATCCCCTGGCCCGGGTGGAGTGGGTGAAGCTCTACGGCGAGCTGCTGGGCCGTCAGGCGGAAGCCCAGGCGGTCTTTGACGGCCAGGCCGCGCTGGTGGAGGGCCTTCAGACGGAAGCCTCGAAGAAGACCGTGGCCATGTTCTACATCATTTCCAACGGCGGCCTGTATGCCCGCAACGGCGGCGATTACATGGCGAAGATGCTGGAGCTGGCCGGCGGAAGCTATGTCCCCGCCAACCTGAACCCGGAAAAGTCCGGCACGCAGAAGCTGGAAATGGAGGAATTCTACGCCCAGGCGGGGGAGGCGGATTACATCATCTACATCTGGAGCACGGGCGGCAAGCCGACCACGATGGCGGATCTGCTGGAGCGCAACGCCATGCTCAGCGAGTTCAAGGCCGTCAAGGAAGGCAACGTCTGGTGCACCACCCCCGACTATTTCCAGATTTCCGACTGCCTGGGGGAAATGATCGCGGACATGAACAGGATGCTGACCAATGACGACCCTGGCGTGAACGCCTTCACCTATCTGTTCAGACTGCAATAAGCCTTCGGGGCGCGGAAGTCCAAGGCGATGGCCGCGCCCCGGGCCGAAGGGCTTCGCCCGCGCGGGAAAGGAACGTCACCGATGAAGAAAACCGGGATCCGGTATGCCCTTTGCTTCGGCGGACTAACAGTCCTCTTTTTCCTGCTGCTTGTCATGAGCATCAACACCGGCAGCGTCAGCATTTCCTTGGGCGACATCCTCCGCATCGTGTTTTTGCGGGAGGGCGCGGGGGAGGCGGCCTATAACGTCATCTGGAAGATCCGCCTGCCCCGCCTGCTGACGGCGGCGCTGATGGGCGGCGCGCTGTCCGTGTCCGGGTTCCTGCTGCAGACTTTCTTCCGCAACCCCATCGCGGGGCCCTATGTGCTGGGGATTTCCGCCAGCGCCAAAATGATGGTGGGCCTGGCGCTGGTTTTCGGTCAGCAGCTTTGGGGCCGGGTGAGCTTCGGGGCAACCATGCTGGCGGCCTTCGCGGGGGCGATGCTGTGCACCGGGTTGGTGCTGGCGGCCTCACGACGGGTTCACAGCATGGCGATGCTCCTGGTGGTGGGCGTGATGGTGGGGAATATCTGCTCCGCCGTCACGGATTTTGTGGTGACCTTCGCCCAGGACGCGGAGATCGCCAACCTGCACAGCTGGTCCATGGGCAGCTTTTCCGCCGTCTCCTGGGCCAATTTGAAGGTCTGCGCCCTGCCGGTGGCGGCGGCATTGGCGCTGTCGATGGCCATCGCGAAGCCCATTTCCGCCTTCCAGCTGGGGGAAGGCTATGCCGCCAGCATGGGCGTGAATGTGCGGTTCTACCGGGTGGCGCTGATCCTGCTGTCCAGCGTGCTCTCCGCCTGCGTGACGGCGCTGGTGGGGCCCATCTCCTTTGTGGGCATCGCCGTTCCTCATGTGACCAAGCGCCTTTTCGGCACGGCGCGGCCCCAGGTCATCACGCCGGGGTGCTTCCTGCTGGGCGGCGTCTTCTGCATGCTGTGCGACCTGATTGCCCGGACGGCCTTCGCCCCCACGGAGCTGGCCATCAGCTCGGTGACGGCGCTGTTCGGCGCGCCCGTGGTCATCGGGCTGATGCTGAGAAGGGGAGGTGAGCGGGCGTGAACCAGGAGGAAACCCTGCGCCTGGAAGGCCTCTGCGTGGGCTATCATGGTCAGGCGCTGATCCGGGACATCCGCGCGTCGCTGAAAAAGGGGCAGATTCTGACCCTCATCGGCCCCAACGGCGCGGGAAAGTCCACCATCCTCAAGACCCTGACCCGGCAGCTGGACAGGCTGGGCGGCGCGGTGCTGCTGGATGGCCGGGATATGGCCGGCATGCGGGGCAGCGCCGTCGCAAGGCAGCTGGCCATGGTATCCACCGAGCGCGTCCGCCCCGAAATGATGACCTGCTATGACGTGGTGGCCTCGGGCCGGTATCCCTACACGGGCCGCTTCGGCGTGCTGACGGAGGCCGATCGGGCGGCGGCGCGTCGGAGCCTTGCCCTGGTGGACGGCGAAGCGCTGGCGGACAAGACCTTCGGCCGTGTCAGCGATGGTCAGCGCCAGCGGGTGATGATCGCCCGGGCCCTGTGCCAGGAGCCGCGGGTGCTGGTGCTGGACGAGCCTACCTCCTTCCTGGATGTGCGCTACAAGCTGGAGTTGTCCGGCGTTCTGCTGCGTCTGGCCCGGGAACAGGGCATGACCATCGTGATGTCCCTGCATGAGATCGATCTGGCCGCGCGGCTTTCCGACCTGGTGATGTGCGTGGGCGGTGACGCGGCGCCCCGGCTGGGCACGCCGGAAGAGGTTTTCACGGCAGAAGGCGTTGCGGCGCTGTACGGTATCCGTCAGGGGGGGTATGATCCGCAGCTGGGAGGCGTCGAGCTGCCCAGACCGGCGGGAAAGCCGCGCTGCTTCGTTCTGGGCGGCGGCGGACGGGCCACGCCTGTGTACCGGCGGCTTCAGCGCCAGGGGATTCCCTTCGCCACGGGCATCCTCTTCGACAACGACGCGGACTGCGCCGCTGCCCGGCGGCTGGCGGCGGCCGTGTTCGAGACGCCCGCCTTTGTTCCGGCGGAGGACGCGGTGGTGGCCGCCGCTGAAAAGACCCTTGCCCAGTGCGAGCGCCTGATTGATCCCGGGGTGCCCATTCGCGGGCTGAACGCCTGCTGCGGCCGCCTGATGGACGCGGCCCGGGCGCTGGGGCTGATCCTTGAGCGGGAGGGAGAGGACGAATGACCGAAGCGATGAAGACGGCGGCGCCCCGGCTGCACCTGTACTACGGCGAGGGCAAGGGGAAGACCACCGCCGCCATGGGGCTGGCGCTGAGGGCGCTGGGGCATGGCAGGCAGGTGCTGGTGGCGCAGTTCATGAAGACGGGAACCTCCGGGGAGCTTGCGGCGCTGCGCCGGCTTCCGGGGGCCCGGGTGGAAATCGCCGCCCCCGTCCAGGGCTTCTTTTCCCGGATGAATGAGGCGGAGCGGGCGCGGATGATCCGGGAGCAGACCCGGCAGGCGCGTATCCTGGCGGAGGTCATCCGCCGGGACAGGCCGGATATGATCGTGCTGGACGAGCTGGCGGTGGCCTGGGCCCGGGGCGTCGTGGAGGAAGCGGCGGCCATCGGCCTGGTGGAGGCGGCCATGGCGGCGGGGGAGACCGTGGTCACGGGCCGGGACGCCCCGGCGTGGCTCATGGCCCGGGCCGATTACATCAGCCATATCGAGGCGGAGCGGCATCCCTACCAGACCGAGGGGCTGCGGGCCAGGGAAGGAGTGGAGTGGTAATGAAGCCCATGGAAATCGAAAATGCCAGCATGGCCATCATTGAGCGGGAGCTGCGGGTGGCTCTGCCGGAGGATGTCAAGCCCATCGTCAAGCGGGTGATTCATGCCACGGCGGATTTTTCCTTCGCGGAGAGCATGGTGTTCACCCCTGGCGCGGTGGAGAAGCTGCGGGGGCTCCTTGCCCGGGGCGCGACGGTGGTGACGGATACGCAGATGGCCCTGGCGGGCATCAGCAAGCCCGCGCTGAGCAAGCTGGGCTGCCGGGGATTGTGCCTGATGGCGGAAGAGAACGTGGCCCGCGAGGCGCGGGAGCGCGGCGTTACCCGGGCCACGGTGTGCATGGAGCGCGCCCTGGCCCTGCCGGGGCCCAGGCTGCTGGTCTGCGGCAACGCCCCCACGTTCCTTGATCCCCTCGTCTGCGTCGGCCCCTTGCCGGATGTGGGCGTCATCGGCGTCCCGGTGGGCTTTGTGCATGTGACGGAGGCCAAGGAGGCGCTATTGCAAACGGGGCTGACGTGCATCGTGGCCCGGGGACGCCGGGGCGGCAGCAATGTGGCCGCCGCCATCGTCAACGCGCTGATGTACGGCATGGAGGGCGTGCGGCCATGAGGATCATGCTGGCGGGCACAGGCAGCGGCTGCGGCAAGACCACCGCGTCCCTGCTGCTGATGGCGGCGCTGAAAGAGCGCGGCCTGGATGTCGCGCCCTGCAAGGTCGGCCCGGATTACATCGACCCCGGCTTCCACCGCCTCGTCTGCGGACGGCCCAGCCACAACCTGGACAGCTGCCTGCTCCATCGGGAGGATGTCTGCGCCCTGGCGGCTCGGAAGGCGGACGTCACTGTGATCGAGGGCGTCATGGGCTATTATGACGGCCTGGACGCCGTCAGCGGCAGCCAATCCACCTGGGAGATGGCGCGGTGGACGCGGACGCCCGTTCTGCTGGTGGTGGACGCGGCGGGCTCCTCCGCCAGCGTGGCGGCGACGGTGAAGGGCTTCCATACTCTGCGGGCGGACAGCGGCATCGCGGGCGTGCTGGTCAACAGAGCCTCCGGGCAGAGGCATTATGAGCTGGTGCGGGAGGCCGTCGCTCATTACACCGGGCTGCCCTGCGTGGGGTATCTGCCCAGGGACATCGGCCTGACCCTGCAAAGCCGCCATCTGGGTTTGGTTCCGGCGCAGGAGGTGGAGGACGCGCTGCCCCGCATTCAGGCGGCGGCGAAGCGAGCGGCGGAAACGCTGGATCTGTCGCTGATCCTGCGTCTGGCGGCGGAGGCGCCCGAGCTTCCGTCGGCGCGGCGTCAATGGGAGCGGCGGCCCGGCTACCGTATGGGCGTCGCCATGGATCGGGCCTTCAGCTTCTACTATCAGGCCAACCTGGACGTGCTGGAGACCATGGGCATGACGCTTGTTCCCTTCTCACCCCTGGCGGATGCGGCCCTGCCCCAAGGGCTGGACGGGCTGTACCTGGGCGGCGGCTTCCCGGAGGTCTTCGCGGCGGAGCTTTCCGCCAACGGGGCCATGCGGGCGAGCGTCCGGGCCGCGCTGGAAGGCGGACTGCCCTGCTATGCCGAGTGCGGCGGGATGATGTACCTCGCCCGGAGCATCGACGGCTGGCCGATGGCGGGCTTTCTGCCCCTGCGCTGCCGGATGACGGATCGGCTCCAGCGCTTCGGCTATTGCCAGGTGACGGATCGCACGGGGCTGACCTTCCCCGCCCATGAATTCCACCATGCCGTGGCGGAGGAAACGGAACCGTCGGCCTACGCCTTCACCGTGCGCAAGGCCTCCGATCCCTCGCGGTGCTGGCCCGGAGGCATGGAGCGCAAAGCGACCACGGCGGGCTTCGCGCATCTGCATTTTCTTTCCTGTCCGGCGCTGGTAAGGAGGCTGTGGCCATGAAGCACGGCGGCAACGTATGGACGGAGGGCGGGCCCGGCCAATGGCTGGATTTCTCCGCCAACCTGCGCCCGGAGGGCATGGCCCCCTGGGTGCGGGAGGTTATGCTGAGGGCGGTGGACGACGCGGCGTACTACCCCGACCGGGCCATGCGGGCGGCGCGGCGGGGGCTGGCGGCCTATGCGGGGGTGCCGGAGGAATGCGTCCTGCCCACCCCGGGCGGCGCGGCGGCCATCGACCTGGCGCTTTCCCTGGGGCAGGGCTGGTTGAATATCGACATGCCCACCTTCGGCGAGTACGCGGAGAGGGCCCGCATCCATGGCCGGGAAGCCGTGGCGGACGGCCCCCTGGCGCCGGGGGATACGGCGGTGCTGTGCAACCCCAATAACCCCACGGGAGGGGCGCTGACCAGAGATCAGGTGCTGGCGCGCCATCATCAGGCCGTGGAGGCCGGCGGAGAGCTGCTGGTAGACGAGGCCTTCATTGATTTCTGCCCAGGGCATTCCGTGCGGCGGGACATCGCGCCGGGGCTGACGGTGGTGGGCTCGCTGACCAAGATTCTGGGCGCGCCGGGCATCCGCCTGGGCTATGTGTGCGCCTTGCCGGAGGTCATTGAGCAATTGGCGGCGCGGCAGCTGCCCTGGGCGCTGGGGGCCATGGCCTCCGCCGTGGCGGCGGCGCTGCCCCGGCATGTGGCGGACATGGCGGAGGACGCGGCCCGAAGCGCCCGGCGGCGGGAGCGGTTCGCCTCGGCCCTGGAACAGAGGGGCGTCCGGGTCTGGCCCTCCGATGCGCCCTTCCTGCTGGCGGACTTTGGCCGGGATATGACGGCGGCGGCAGAGGCGCTTCGGCGGCGGCGCATCCTGGTGCGCACCTGCGCGTCCTTCGGCCTGCCGCCCAGCGTGCTGCGCCTGGCGGTGAGAACGGACGAAGAGAACGAATGGCTGATGGAGGCGCTATGGCAGACATTCTGATTTTCGGCGGCACGACGGAGGGCCGCCAGGAGGCGGAGGCGGCATTGCGGCGCGGCGACCGGGTGACGGTGAGCGTTACCAGCGATTACGCGCGGGCGCTTTTGCCCAAGGGAGCGGCGTGCCATGTGGGCGCGCTGGATGAGCGGGAAATGCTGGACTTCCTCCGCGCCCTGAAGCCGGACGGCATCCTGGACGCCACCCATCCCTTCGCGGCGCGGGCCACACGGAACATCCGCAACTGCGCCGGGGCGCTGGGGATTCCCTGCCGACGGATCGACCGGGCGGCGGGCGGGGAGGCATGGCGGGACGCGGTGGCCTGGGCGGATACGCCGGAGGATGCCGCGGCGATGCTGCCGGGCCTTCCGGGCAACGTGCTGCTGACCACGGGGAGCCATACCCTGGGCGTGTACGCGGCTCGGTGTGAGGCCAAGCGGCTCTACGCCCGGGTGCTGCCCACGCTGGAAGCCATCGCCTGCTGCCGTCAGGCGGGGATTCCGCCCAGCCACGTCATTGCCATGCAGGGGCCCTTTTCCCGGGCGCTCAACGGCGCACTGTACGACCAGCTGGAGATCGCCGTCATGGTGGCCAAGGACTCGGGGGAAGCCGGCGGCGTGACGGACAAGGTGCTTCCGGCGCTGGAACGCGGCATCCATGTCATCATGGTTGCCAGACCAAAGGAGGACGGTTATGCGCGGTAAATCGCTGATGATTCAGGGAACAGGCTCCTCGGTGGGGAAAAGCGTGCTGTGTGCGGCGCTTCTGCGCATCCTGCGGCAGGACGGCCTGACCGTCGCGCCCTTCAAGGCTCAAAATATGGCGCTCAATTCCTTCGTTACCAGGGATGGCCACGAGATGGGCCGCGCCCAGGCCACCCAGGCCCAGGCGGCGGGCATGGAGCCCTCCGTGGCCATGAATCCCGTGCTGCTCAAGCCCACCAGCGACAGGCGCTCCCAGGTGATTGTGGACGGCCGCGCCATCGGCGTGATGACGGCGGCGGAATACCACCGCTATAAGCCGCGACTTCGGGAGCGGATCAAGGCCACCTACGACCGCCTGGAATCCGCTGTGGATGCCGTGGTGATCGAGGGGGCGGGGAGCCCGGCGGAGATCAACCTGCGGGAGGGGGACATCGTAAACATGTCCATGGCGGAGGCGGCGGACGCCCCGGTGCTCCTGGTGGGGGACATCAACCTGGGGGGCGTGTTCGCGTCGCTGCTGGGAACGGTGATGCTGCTTACCGAGGCCGAGCGCGCCCGGGTCAAGGGTGTCGTCATCAACAAATTCCGGGGGGATGTGAGCATCCTGGAACCAGGACTGAGGATGCTGGAGGAGCGCATCCACATCCCGGTGCTGGGGGTGGTGCCCTGGATGGACGTGGAGCTGGAGGACGAGGACAGCGTGACCGAGCGGTTCTGCCGGGTGGCGGGTCAGGGCGAGGTGGAGGTGGCGGTGGTTCGCCTGCCGCATATCTCCAACTTTACGGACTTCCAGGCTCTGGCCCTTCAGGAAGGCGTGACCTGCCGCTACGCTGATACGGTATCCGCCCTGGAGCATGCCGACGTGATCGTGCTGCCCGGAACGAAAAACACCATTGAGGATTTGCTGGCGATTCGCCGCAGGGGGCTGGACGCTGCCATCGTCCGCCATGCCCGGGCGGGGAAGCTGGTCATCGGCGTGTGCGGCGGCTATCAGATGCTGGGCAATACCCTGCGCGACCCGGAGCATGTGGAGTCGAAGGTGCCGGAGGTCAGCGGCCTGGGCCTTGTGGACATGGACGTTACCTTCGCCCGGGAGAAGCGTACCCGGCAGGCCATGGGCACGGTGGACTGCCCCCGGGGCTGGCTGACGGCCATGAACGGCGTGACGATTGACGGGTATGAAATTCACGCCGGGCACAACGCCTTTGGCCCGGGATGTACGCCCTGGCTGCGGGTTGACGGCGAGATCGACGGCGTGTGCAGCGAGAGCGGAAACGTCCTGGGCAGTTATCTGCACGGTTTGTTTGACGACGGGCAGCTGCTTGGCGGCATTTTGCGGTATGTGCGGGAGCAAAAGGGGCTCAGCGGGGAGATGCCGAACAAGGCAATGACCATGGCGGATTTCCGGGAGCGGGAATTCGACCGGGTGGCCGCCATCGTCCGGGAAAGCCTGGACATGGACGCCATCTACGATATTCTGCGAGGCAAGCGATGAATGGAACGGACTGGTATCTGGCGCTGTTGGCAGGCTTCGCGCTGGATTTGCTTTTCGGGGACCCGGCGTGGCGGTATCACCCCGTATGCCTGATCGGGCGGTACATCGCCTGGTGTGAGAAGCGGCTGCGCTTTCGCGGCGGCGATCTGCGCAAAAGCGCCGTGCTGCTGACGGCTTCCACCGTGGCTGTGACGATGACGACTTCGGCGGCGCTGATAGCGCTGGCGTCTTTGGGGGGGCGGTGGCCGTGTCTGGCGGTCATGGCGCTGCTGAACTGGATGGGTCTGTCCGCACGGTGTCTGGCCAAGGAGGCGGAGGGCGTCCGTCAGGCCCTGGCGCGGGGCGTGGAAGCCGGAAGGATGCAGGTGGCGCGAATCGTCGGCCGGGATACCGGGGAGTTGAACGAAAGGGAGATCATCGCCGCCACGGTGGAAACGGTGTCCGAGAACACCACCGACGGTGTGGTCGCGCCCATGCTGTACGGCTTCCTGGGCGGGCCGGTGCTTTTGTGGGGCTTCAAGGCCGCGTCCACCCTGGATTCCATGGTGGGGTACATGGACCCCAAGTACCGGGACATCGGGTGGAGCAGCGCCCGGCTGGATGACATCCTCAACTACATTCCCGCCCGGCTGACAGGGCCGCTGATGTGCCTTTCGGCAGGACTGTGCCGTCTGAATATCCGCGGGGCCTGGCGAATGCTCAGGCGCGACCACGCCTGCCATCAAAGCCCCAACTGCGCCTGGACCGAGTCGGCGGCGGCGGGGGCGCTGGGAATTCGCCTGGGCGGAACCCACCAGTACTTCGGCAAGACGGTGGTGAAGCCCGCCATCGGGGATGACACGCGGCCCATCCAGCGGCAGGACATCCGCCGGGTGAACCGCATGATGTACATTACCGCCCTGCTGACCATGGCGCTGCTGGGCGTGCTGATGCTGGCGATAGGAGGAATCGCGGGATGACATTTTCCATTCAGCCCCTGGATATGGAGGCCATGGAGGCCGCGCGGCGCAGGTGGAACGGCGTGGCCAAGCCGCTGAACAGCCTGGGCCGCTTTGAAGCCCTGGTCACGCAGGTGGCGGGCATCACCAGGACGGCGGATGTGGCCGTGCTCCCGGCCTGCGTGCTGACCTTCTGCGCGGACAACGGCGTGGTGGCGGAGGGCGTCAGCCAGTCCGGCCAGGAGGTGACAGCGCTGGTGGCGCAGAGCCTGGCGGAGGGCACGGCCAACGTCAGCCTGATGGCGAAGGCTGCGGGGGCGGACGCCTTCTGCGTGGACATGGGCATGGCGGAGGAGATGGCGCACCCCGCCGTCATCCGGCGCGGCATGGGCCGGGGGACGGCGAACATTGCGCGCGGCCCCGCCATGAGCCGGGAAACGGCGGAGCGGGCGGTGCAGGCCGGCATCGACCTGGCGGGTGAGATGAAGCGCCGGGGATACCGCGCATTGGCGGTGGGGGAGATGGGAATCGGCAACACCACCACGGCCTCGGCGGTGGCGGCGGCGCTGCTGCGGGCGGCCCCGGAGGAGGTCACGGGCCGGGGGGCGGGCCTGTCGGATGCGGGGCTTGCCCGGAAGGTGCGGGCCATCCATCAGGCACTGGACATCAACCGCCCCGACCCGGAGGACGCCATCGACGTGCTGGCCAAGGTGGGCGGCTTCGACCTGGCGGGCATGGCGGGGGCCTTCATCGGCGGGGCGGCGTATCGGCTGCCGGTCATCGCGGACGGGGTGATTTCCTGTGTGGCGGCCCTGGCGGCGCAGCGGCTGTGCTCCGGCGTCAGCGATTTCATCCTGCCCTCTCATCAGAGCCGGGAGCCCGCGGGCCGACTGGTTCTGACAGCTCTGGGCATGGAGCCCGTTATTCATGGCGACATGGCCCTGGGGGAGGGCACGGGGGCGGTGATGCTCCTGCCCCTGCTGGACATGGCCCTGCGGGTCTACCACGGCGTCCATACCTTCGATGCCCTGCGGATGGAGGCCTATGTGCCCCAGGGAGGCCAGCCATGACGGTGCTGGTGACGGGGGGCAGCGGCAGCGGGAAATCCGCCTTTGCGGAGGAGCTGCTGGCCGCCCTTGCCGCTGACGGCCGGGTGTACATCGCCACCATGGAGGTCTTCGACGAGGAGTCGCGCAGGCGGGTCACGCGCCACCGGGCTCAGCGGGCGGACAAGGGCTTCGTTACCTTGGAGTGCCCGCGAAACCTGATGGGCGCGGACATCCCGGAGGGCGCGGCCGCACTGCTGGAGGATCTGCCCAACCTGGTGGCGGGGGAGATGTTCGGCGGGGGCGATGTCGGGTGCGTCATGCCCGGCCTTGCGCACCTTGCCCGGCGGTGCGCCCATCTGGTGGTGGTCACCGGGGATGTCTTCAGCGACGGCGTGACGTATGATCCCGCCACGCAAACGTACCTGCGGACGCTGGGGGAAGCCGCCCGCGCCTTTGCGGCCATGGCCGACGCCGTGGTGGAGGTGGTCTGTTCCCTGCCGGTCGTACTGAAAGGAGCGCTGCCATGTCTTGGCTCAACGGACTGCTGATCGCCTTTGCCAGCTATTCCCGCATCCCGGTGCCCACAATTGCGTGGACGGCGGAGAACCGGCGCTTCAGCATGTGCTTTTTCCCCCTGGTGGGGGCGGTGGTGGGCGCGGCGGCGGCCCTGTGGCTCTGGCTGTGCGACGCGATGAGCACGGGTTCTGTTCTGCGGGGCGCGGTGGGCGCGGTGATTCCCCTGTGCCTGACGGGGGGCATCCACATGGACGGTCTGCTGGATGTGACGGACGCCATGGCCTCCTGGCAGACCCGGGAAAGACGCCTGGAAATTCTGAAGGATTCCCACACCGGGGCCTTCGCGGTGATGATGAGCGCGGGCTATTTGCTGGCCTTCGCGGGGCTGATGAGCGAAATGCGCCGGGCGGACGCCCCGCTGGTCATCACGGCCTTCGTTTTCTCCCGCGGCCTCAGCGCGCTGATGATGACGCTGCTCCCCCAGGCGCGGAAGGAGGGCATGCTGGCGGACAACGCCCACAGCGCGGACAGCCGCATGGTGCGCATTGCCGCCGTCCTCTGGCTGACGGCGGCGACGGCGCTCGGCGCGCTCTTTTGTGGCTGGCGGGCGCTGCTGCTGCCCCTGACAGCGGGGCTGTGCGCGGCATGGTATCGCCATCGGGCGCTGACCTATTTCGGCGGCGTGACCGGGGATCAGGCGGGCTGGTTTGTGCAGGTGGCGGAGCTGGCCCAGCTGGCGGCCATCCTGCTGGGGAGGTGGATCGGATGAGGCTCTATATCGGCGGCGCGTATCAGGGCCAGGAAGAACTGGCCCGGCAGGAAAACCCCGGCGTGGACATTATCACGGACTTCCATGAGGTCATCCGCCGGGTGATGGCGGAGGGCGGGGAACCCCGCGCCTATGCGCTGGCGCTGTGCCGCGAGAAGCCGGAGACAGTCATTGTGTCCAACGAGGTCGGGTCGGGCGTGGTTCCCATGGCCGCGGAGGAACGGGCCTGGCGCGAGGGCGTGGGCCGGGCGCTTTGCGTCATCGCCCAGGCGGCGGAAAGCGTGACCCGGGTGGTCTGCGGGATCGGGGTGCATGTCAAGTGAAATACCTGCTGATCCGTCACGGCCAGACGGCGGGCAACCTTCAAGGGCGGTACATCGGGCGGACGGACGAGCCCCTGTGTCCCCAGGGTACGGCGAATCTGCGGGCGCGGAAGTATCCGCCGGAGGACGGCGTGCTGGTCAGCCCCATGCGCCGCTGCATCGAGACCGCGGCCATCATCGCGCCGGATGTTCCCATGACGGTGGTGGATGACCTGCGGGAGTGCGACTTCGGCGCCTTTGAAGGAAAAAACTACGCGGAGCTCAACGGCCGGGCGGACTACCAGGCGTGGATTGATTCCGATGGAAGGCTGCCCTTCCCCGGGGGCGAGAGTCAGAGCGGCTTCAGTCGGCGGTGCGTGGCGGCCTTCACCCGGGCGACGGCGGGCCTCCCGGAGGGCTGCTATGCCGTCATTGCCCACGGAGGCACGGTAATGGCCATCATGGAGGCCTTCGCCAGGCCGCGTCGCCCCTATTTTGATTGGCAGGTGGGCTGCGGCGAGGGCTTCACGCTGAACGGGGATGGTTCCTGGGAGCGGCTGTTTCCCAGCGCGGAAAGGGGCGACGAAGGGTGAAGCGAAGGTTCAGGCGCTGCGTGGCGGCGCTTCGCCGGGTGGACGAGGCCCTGCTCAACGCGGTGTATCCCCGGGGCGTCGTCTGCCTGTGCTGCGCCACGCCCAGCCATGGGGAGCCGCTCTGCCAGGACTGCCGGGAGGAACTCGGCCAGCTGCGCCTTCAGGAGCCGCTGTGTTCCCTGTGCGGCCATCCCATAGAGGACGGCCGGTGCGGCTTCTGCCATGGCGAGGTTCCGGGGCGGATGCGCTCCGTCTGGCAGCATACCGGCGCGGCCAGAACGCTGGTGCACCGGCTCAAGCACGGCGCCATGGCCGACAGCGCCCTGGTCATGGCCGAAGCCATGGCGGAAACGGCACAGCCGCTTTCCCTGCCGCCGGACACGGTGGTGACCTGGGTCGCCATGCCCAAGGCCCGACGGCGCGTTCGCGGCATCGACCATGGCCGCGTCCTGGCGGAGGCCGTGGCGGTCCGGCTGGGTCTGCCGTGCCGGGGCCTGCTTGTCCGCCGGGAGGATGGCAAAACCCAGCAGGGCCTGGATCGTCAGGCGCGCCTGAGCAATCTGCAGGGCCGATTTACCTGCGAGGAGCGGCTGAATGTGCCCGTCCTGCTGGTGGACGATGTGATGACCACCTCCGCCACGGCGCGGGTCTGCGCGGACTGCCTGCTGAAGGCGGGCGCGCCGTCCGTGGCCGTTCTGACCGCGACGCAGGCCGGGAGCCGCCTGGCCGATGGCTGACCGGACAAGCGGCATTCAGTGCATTCGGAATAACAGAAATATTGATATAAAGCAAAAACCACCCCCACATTGGCAACATGGCGGGGGTGGCTTTTCAGACTGTCAAAACAGCCCTGGGAGGTGTCGGAGGGCCCGCAGGCCCTCTGACTCTTGATCGAAAATCGGCGGCCCCTTCGGGGCGGTTAAACGGGGCGAAGCCCCTGTACGGCGATTTTCGTGCTTTTTCGGAAGAAAAAGCCTCCTTACACGACCGAACGGCCGGGAGAACGGCAATGCCGTTCGACCAGTGAGGGAGTGCAATGAAACGGGCGAAGCCCCTCAAAAAAGTGGCGTTTGCCACTTTTTTGATTATTTGCCGCTCAGCAGCCTGCTGAGCGGGTTTCGATATACCTCGATGGCCTTGGCGGGGCACATTTCCTGGCAGCAGTAGCAGCGGATGCACTTGCGGTAATCATATCGTGCCTTCTGCCCATGGCCCGCGTGAACCGCCTTTTCGGGCACGGGGCAGGATTCCTCGCAGATGCCGCAGGCGACGCATTTGGCGTGATCCACCCGGGGCCGGTGCTGCAGGAAGGGCAGAAGCGGCATCACCTTGAACAGAAAGCCCTTTTTCATTACGCCCCGGAAGACGTCGAAATCCGGCTTGCCATAGCGTTCGACAGCCTCCGGGACGGTCAGGTCGCCCTCAGGCGTGCGAACGGTGATTCCGGTGGCGTCCATGATGCCCAGACCCTCCCGCTGACCGCTGACGCAGGTGGGTACCGCGGCGGGCTCCAGATGAACCAGCGACGCGAAAAGAGCGTCCAGCGCCACGGGATCTGCGGAAAACAGGAGCATGTTCATGCTGACAGGGGTGCCGGAGGTCGGCCCGTTGCCCTCCATGGCCACCACGCCGTCCAGGATGTGCAGCCTGGGAGCGACGCAGCGGTTGAGGTCAATAAGCATATCCGCGAAAACCTCCGAATTGGGGAAACGGGCGTGGCCGGTGGCCTTGTTCACCCCGCAGACGCAGCCGTACAGGTTTTTCACCGCGCCGGTGATGCGCTCCAGGGCGTGGGTCTTCATCTTGGGCAGGCTGATGAGGGCGTCGCAGGCCTGCAGGCCATTGCACAGGTAAAAGCTCCTGGCCGTCCGCCCCTGACGGAAGTGGACGAGGGAGCCGCTGTCGAAGTCGGCCCGCTCTACCCCCAGCTGCTCGGCGGCCTCGGCAATGCCGCAGGCCTGGGCGGCCTTCTCCGGGGTGGTGGAGGGGTTGCCGGGGCTGTCGCCATAGGAGAGGCGGTCGAAGCCCTCCTCCCTGAGCAGGCGAACCACGGCCTCAAACACCGCGGGATGGGTGGTGATGGCCTTTTGAGGAAGCGCCCGGCTCAGCATATTGGGCTTGAGCAGGATGCGCTCCTCCGGGCGGACGAAGCGCTCGATGCCGCCCAGCAGGCGGACGCCCTCCCGAACGGCGGCGTCCACCTGGGGCTGATCGTAGGTCGCAAGGGGCACAAGGGCCACCACGGTCTTTTCCATGGGCAAATCCTCCTGGCGAGCATTTGCCCCATTATAGCACAATTTCCCTGCGGAAAAAAGGAAAATCCGCCATCTTCGGGAGAAATCGCCTGAACGCGCGGACTTATCGACAGGCTTCGACAAAAGTAGTGTATCTTCGCCGTTGCGCTTTGTCGGATCACCTTGTATGATGACGGTATACCGAAGATGGAGGTTGAAACCATGAGCAATACGATCAGTTACGAGCTGCTGCGGCGACTGGCGGAGGACGCCTTCGACCAGGGCGATACGGAGCGCGCGGCGGCGATTCTCCGCCCCCTGGAGGAAGCGCCGGCGTCCGCCTTAGCCGATGCTCACAAACGGCGACAGATCCGCGCGGATGAAATGACCCTGGTCATGCTGGCAGACAGGGCACGCCCGGGGCGCCTCGCTCCCATAGTGGATATGGCCGCAGTTCAGGCAAAGCCAGGCCGTGTCCTTGTCGGCGCGGAAAAGGGTATCGTCCTTTAACATGCGGGCGAAGCGGTCAAAGCGCTGGGCGTGGGTTTCCTCCACCCGGGCGATGGCGGCGAAGGTGTCCGCAATCTGGGTAAAGCCCTCGTCACGGGCGATGGCGGCGAAGCTGGGGTAAACCACGTCGGCCTCCTCGGTCTCGTTATGGCGGGCCGCCGTCAGCAGTACCCCCATATCGGGGCTGAGGTTGACCGGGTAGCCGCCGTCCACCGTGATGGTCTGCCCCGCGCAGGAGGCCAGGAGCTTGTAGAAGGTTTCCGCATGCTCCTTCTCCTGGGCGGCGGTGAAGCGGAAGGCGTCGGCCACCAGGCGCAGACGGCTTTGATCCGCCTGCTGGGCGGCGAAGATGTAACGGTTGCGGGCCTGGCTTTCCCCGGCGAAGGCGCGCATCAGGTTCTCACGGGTGCGGGAGTCGTCAAAGGCAATGGTCATGGCAGAATCATCCTTTCCATATGGGATGCTGCCATTTTGCCCGGATGATTCGCCCGCCATCCAGACAAATTTCGTGAAGATTTACATGGAATGGGCTTTCGCACTTGTGAAGGCAAGGGTTTTGCGGTATAATATCTTCGTCTATATCTGACATTTTCACCGCAAAGGAGTAAAAAGCCTTGAGCATGGATCGAAATAGCGAAGAGCGCCGCATGGACGGCCTGACGGACGAGGAGCAGCGGACACGGGCGGTTACGTCCGTAGAGGGGCAGGCGGAGGGAACCTATCGCCGCCGTCGCCGCAGCGAGCGTTATCAGCATGAGCAGGAAGGGGAAGCCCCTGCCGATGTCCAGCCGGCGGACGAGCCTGCGCGGCAGCCGGATGCCTACCAGGGCCGGAACGCCGCGCGGCGCACGGTGCAGACCTCCTATGCCAGCCAGCAGGCCCGCCCTGGACAGAGCGTGCCCCGGCCCAACGCGCTGAACCGTGCCGCCCAAGGGAATCAAATGGCGGCAGGTCAGGGCGGACGCCGGGGGCAGGAGGTTCGCCGCCCCGTGAACGCGCCGGGCTTCAGTCAGCGTCCGCCGGTGAACAGCCGCCAGGAGCCTGACGGCATGGGCCGTGCCCGCCGCCCCATCCCCATGGGGGAGGAGGAGCTCGTGCCCGCCCGCGGCCGTGAGCCGGAGCGGCAGCAGGACAAGGGCGCGCTGATGACGGTGGTCATCATCATTCTTGTGCTGGCCGTGGCGGTGCTGGGCTTCATGCTGATTCCCCAGGACGATTCGCCCCTGGGCCAGTTCAAGCAGACGGTGACCCGGCAGCTGGCCGGTCTGCTTGGCCAGGAAACCGCCCCGGCGGCGGAGGCCCTTGACTTTTCCGCGGCCCCGGTGCAGGGTATCGCGCCCATTGACGTGGCCTTTACGCTGACGGCCAGCAAATCCGTGACGGCTGTGCGGGTGGTGGATGAGATCGGCGTACCGCTGACCTCCGCCAGCAGCTATGCCATGGAGAACACGGACGCCAATATCTGGATGATGAGCCTGTCGGTGGACAGCGGCTATGAGGGTCTGGTGCAGGCCCAGGTGATGGATCAGGAGGGGCAGTGGCTGGACACGGGCAAAACCGTGATGCTGGAAATCGCCTCCATCCAGGCTACGGAGGCGCCTACCCAGGAGCCTACCGCCGAGCCCACCCTGGCGCCCACGGAAACGCCCGAGCCCCTGATGGAGCAGGAGACATCCGAGCCGGTGCTGCCTGCCATGGCGGAGGTGACCACCGAGGAACCCACGCAGGCCCCGACAGAGGTGCCCACAGCGGTTCCCACCGAGGCGCCCACAGCCGTGCCGACGGCGGAGCCCACCGAAGCCCCCACGGCCGTTCCCACCCAGGAGCCCGTGGTGACGGAGGCTCCCACCCAGGCGCCTACCTCGACGCCCACCCTGGCCCCCACGGCGGTGCCCACCGCTGTGCCCGTTGGAACGCCTGAGCCCACGGCCATGCCCGAACTGACGGTGGAGGCCGGCGCCAAGGCCGATCCCAAGCTGATTGCCGATACGGTGATCTACAACGGGACCAAGAAGGTGGAGGGCTACAACCGGGCGCTGGAGGACGTGCTGCGGATGCCCGCAGGCAGCCAGTACACCACGCTGCCCTACGGCGTTCTGACCTTCCGCGGGGACGCTTTCCGCCAGAATGCCGCCTCCGGCACAGTGAACGGCGTGAACGGCATGGAGCTGATCTGGTCGGCGGAGGCCAGCAGCGTCAAGGGCGCGTCGGATACCTATTATGGTATCGGCTGGTACGGCCAGCCCGCCATCGTCAAGTGGAGCAAGGAAATCCGCGAGCATTCCAACATCACCGAGGAGAAGCGGAACGTATCCGCCCTCAAGGAAGTGATTGTGGCCGGTCTGGACGGCAGGATCTACTTCCTGGATCTGGAGGACGGCCAGCCGACCCGCGATCCCATCAACGTGGGCTACCCCATGAAGGGCTCGCCCAGCATCCATTCCCTGTGCTACCCGATGATGACGGTGGGCCAGTACGCCCGCAAGATGGCCAACGGCACGGGCAAGATCGGCCTGCGCTTCTATAACCTGATGGATCAGAAGCAGGTCTACATGATCGACGGCCTGGACGGCAACGCCGAGCGGCCCTATTACGGCGTGGGCGCGTTTGATTCCTCCGCCCTGGTGGATCGCAACACCGACACCATGGTGACCATCGGCACCAACGGCATGCTGTATGTGACCAAGCTGAACAGCAAGCTGCAAAGCGGGGAGTTCAACCTCACCATGAATCCGGAATCCGTGGTGATGAAGTCCCGCACGAAGAATCAGAAAAGTTCTTATACCGCCGTGGAATCCTCCCTGGCCATGTACGGCAGTTACGTCTACTATGCCGATATGGACGGCATTCTCCGCTGTGTGGATACCTCCACCATGACCACCCTGTGGGCGGTGGACACGGGGGACGCGGTGCAGGCCGCCATTGCCCTGGATATGACGGCGGACAGCCAGCTGTGGCTGTATACCGGCAACACCCTTCAAAATAGGAAGAAGGGCAGCGCCGTCATCCGCCGCTTCAACGCGCTGACGGGCGAGGAAAGCTGGGCCTTCGAGGTAGGCGTTGCCACGGCGAAAAAGCGCATCAGCGGTGTGATGGCCTCCCCGGTCATCGGCCAGAACAGCCTGGAAAACCTGGTGTATTTCACGGTGACCGGCCTGAGCAAGGCGGGAACCGAGAGCCTGCTGGGCGAGGCTGACAAGGCGGCGGCCGCCGTGCTGCTGGCCATGGACAAGTCCACCGGCGAAGTCGTGTGGCGGCAGGAGCTGGACAGCTACAGCTACTCTTCTCCCGTGGCGGTCTACTCGGATTACGGCGAGGGCTGGATCATCCAGGCCACCGGCAACGGCACCATCACGCTGTACAACGGTCTGACGGGCCGGGTGGTTTCCAGCCTGGAGGTGGAGGGCACCATCGAGGCGTCCCCCGCCGTGTACCGGGATACCCTGGTCATCGGCACCACGGGCAAGAACACGGCCTACATTTACGGTATCAAACTGACCGGCGCGGAGTAACGCCGCACCGGGGCGAAGACACCGATTCCCATTCGCCCGCTGGCCTTGATACGGTCCGGCGGGCGTTTGTTTATCGGCGGGTCAGACAGTACAAAGGAGGATGTATCATGGTTTTGGACTGGGACGCCATGGAGGAACAGCCCTTCCCGCTATTCAAGGGCGGCGAGGGCACGGTGTATGGCAAAATATTCTTTGACGGCATGAATCGTCTGCTGATGGCGAGGCTGGCGCCCGGGGCTTCCATCGGCCTGCATACCCACGATACCAGCAGCGAGATCATCCATGTGCTGGGCGGCAGGGCACGGATCATCATGGATGGCGTAGAGGAAACGGTTCTGCCCGGGCAGGTGCATTACTGCCCGAAGGGGCATGCCCATACCACCATCAGCGACGGCGATGAGGAACTCGTCATGCTGGCCATCGTGCCGGAACAATAAAAAGAAAGCCAGCGCAATGCTGACTTCCCGGCGAAAACGTGCTCAAGCATTTTTATGAAATAGGGGGCATTGTGGGAACCAATGGCCCTACAGCGCTGGTTTCACCCACGGGTGCCAGTCCCATGCGCAACCACGCCGCAAAGCCAAGCCAGACGAAAACTCCGCCGCCTGCTGGAACCGGCTGGCTTCCACAGCGCTGGATTCTTCCATCGGTACCAGTCCCATGTGCAACCACGTTTCGAAGCCATGCCAGACGAAAACCCCGCCGCCTGCTGGACACTTGCCTGCTCCGATGGAGGTGGCCAACCGCCCCCGCGAGGCGGTCTTAGCTGGTGACTGCTTATAGCCACGCGCAACATGCTATGCCACGGGGGGGGGGGGG
>CBFFZW010000055.1:0-25446 GCA_965646445.1 uncultured Christensenellales bacterium
AAAGGCGCTTTTTCCTCTTCAGGCCAGCGAAAACTTCCCCTTGCAATTCCACGCGAAGTAGGCTATAATAGTCACGCCGCGATGAAGATTGGGTCCTGTGCGATCCTTCGGCGTGAACCCTGTCAGGTCCTGACGGAAGCAGCAGTAAGCGTTTGCTGGATGTGCTGCGGGTTTGCCCAGTCTGAGCGGTATTTTTTATACGCTGACGGCGGAAGGCGAACGGCCACCGCCGTAGCCTGTCAAAGAGGTTGCTACCAATGGCACAGTAACTTGCTGTCGGCAGACTGTAAATCGAAAATCGGCGAGCCCCTTCAGGGCGATTAAACGGGGCGAAGCCCCTGCGCGGCGATTTTCGCGCGATCCCGTAAGAGATCGCTTCCTTACACGAACGAACGGCCGGGAGAACGGCTTGCCGTTCGACCAGTGAGTGAGTGCAAAACTCAACAAAGTGGCTCTGCCACTTTGTTGACGCCCGGCGGCGGAAGACGAACGGTCTCTGCCGTTTTTTCGTCCCAAAGCCGCTGAAAGATAAAATTGTACGAATGTTGTTTAGCGGTTGCAATCAAAACGTTTGGGTATTATAATAGAAGATGATACCATATGGGAGGATGAAGCATACAATGGAAATGGAACTGATTCGCAAGGCCGACCCGGAGCTGGCCGAGGCCATGGAGCTGGAACTGAACCGGCAGCGCACCCACATCGAGCTGATTGCTTCGGAGAACTTTGTTTCCCCGGCGGTGATGGCGGCCATGGGCAGCTGCCTGACCAACAAGTACGCCGAGGGCTACCCGGGCAAGCGGTACTACGGCGGCTGCGAGTATGTGGACATGGTGGAGAACCTGGCCAGGGATCGGGCGAAGGCGCTCTTCGGCGCGGAGCACGCCAATGTGCAGCCCCATTCCGGCGCCCAGGCGAACATGGCGGTTTACTTTGCCATGCTGACCCCCGGCGATACCGTCATGGGCATGAACCTCTCCCACGGCGGCCATCTGACCCACGGCAGCCCGGTGAACATGTCCGGCAAGTATTTCAAATTTGTGCCCTACGGCGTGGACGGCGAGACAGAGCGCGTCAACTATGACCAGGTGCGCGAACTGGCGCTGGAATGCAGGCCGAAGTTGATTGTGGCGGGCGCGTCGGCTTATCCCCGTGTCATTGAGTTTGACAAGCTGCGCGAGATTGCCGACGAGGTAGGCGCGCTGCTGATGGTGGACATGGCCCACATTGCCGGTCTGGTGGCGGCGGGGGAGCATCCCAGCCCCGTGCCCTACGCCGATTTCGTGACCACCACCACCCACAAGACCCTGCGCGGCCCCCGGGGCGGCATGATCCTGTGCAGGGAGCAGTACGCCAAGGCCATTGACAAGGCCATCTTCCCGGGCACCCAGGGCGGCCCGCTGGAGCACGTCATCGCCGCCAAGGCCGTCTGCTTCGGTGAGGCGCTTACCCCCGCCTTCAAGGCGTACCAGCATCAGATCATCCTCAACGCCAAGGCCCTCGAAAGCGCCTTCCGGGCGGAGGGCATCCGCATGGTTTCCGACGGCACGGACAACCATCTGCTGCTGCTGGACTTCACCGGCACCGACATGACCGGCAAGGCCCTCGAACACCTGCTGGAGGAAGCCAACATCACCGTGAACAAGAACACCGTCCCCAACGAGACTCGCAGCCCCTTCGTCACCAGCGGCGTGCGCGTGGGCACCCCCGCCATCACCAGCCGCGGCCTGAAGGAGGAGCACATGGTGCGCATTGCCGCCTGGATTGCCCGCGTGGTGCGGGAGGGCGAGGCTGCCGTGCCCCAGGTAAAGGCTGAGGTCGAGGCGCTGATGGCGAACTTCCCCCTCTACGCCTGACGCTGAAGCCGCCCAAAAGGCGAAAATGATATACTGACGCGAAAATCCACCAAAATTTTAGCCAATCTTTGGCGAGGTTTTGGTGGATTTTTGCTGGTACTTTTCTTCCGAATGTGCTATAATAATAAAACGATAGGCTTCGTTTGGGTTTTATTCAGGCTGAACGGGGTGAATCGCCTGATTGAGCCGGTGCGCCGGAGAAACGGGCGCCTCGGTGGGTGAAGGCGTACCCGGTCAGGATGGATTTAATCAGCTTGCGATGGGCTGATTCAATAGAGCCGTGGGCCGCGTTATGGACCCCGGTTGCCATGGGTTATGCGTTTATGACCGAACATCGGAAAGAAAAGTAAGGAGGTATTTTGTGAGCCCAAGAATTGTGAACCGTGAACCTGCCAGCAAGCTCCGCATCGTCTCTTTGGGCGGTGTGGACGAGGTTGGCAAGAACATGACCGTCTTCGAGTACGAGGACGACATCATTGTTGTGGACTGCGGCAGCATTTTCCCCAAGGAGGATATGCTGGGCGTTGATTTGGTGATTCCTGATGTCAGCTACCTGGTGGCGAAGAAGAAGAACGTGCGGGGCTACCTGTTCACCCATGGCCATGAGGATCATATCGGCGCCACGCCGTATATCCTGCGCCAGGTGCCCGCGCCGCTGTTCGGCACCAAGCTGACTCTGGCCCTGGTGGATCTCAAACTCAAGGAGCACCGGGTGCCCAACATTCCCCTGCATGTGGTGCAGCCCCGGGATGAAGTCCGCCTGGGCAAGTTTACCTGCCGGTTCATCCATGTGAGCCATTCCATCGCGGGGGCCTGCGCCATCGCCATTACCTGCCCGGCGGGTACGGTGGTGGTCAGCGGCGACTTCAAGGTGGATTACACCCCCATTGACGGCCGGGTGACAGACCTGGCCACCTTTGCCGCGCTGGGCGAGCAGGGCGTCCTGGCCTTCCTGTGCGAGTCCACCAATGTGGAGCGCCCCGGCCACACCATGAGCGAGATGAAGATCGGCGGCACCTTTGACACCCTGTTCCGGGACGCCAAGGGCCGGGTGATCGTGGCCATGTTCGCCAGCAACATCCACAGGATGCAGATGGTCATCGACCGGGCGATGATGTATGGCCGCCGGGTGTGCTTCATTGGCCGCAGCATGGTCAATGTCAGCCGCGTCGCCATGCAGATTGGTGAACTGCGCATCCCCGCGGAATGCCTGATCGACGTGGACAGCCTGGATCAGTACCCCGATGAGGAAGTGCTGGTGATGACCACCGGCAGCCAGGGCGAGCCCATGGCCGGCCTGACCCGGATGGCCTATTCCGAGCATCGCAAGCTGCAGATCCGCCAGAGCGATATGGTCGTTATTTCCGCCAACCCCATTCCCGGCAACGAGAAGTTCATCTCCCGGGTCATCAACCAGCTGTACCGCTGCGGCGCGCAGGTGGTCTACGAGGCCCTGGCGGAGGTACACGTTTCCGGCCATGCCCGCCAGGAGGAACTGAAGCTGATGCACGCCCTGGTGAAGCCGCGGTACTTCATCCCCGTGCATGGCGAGTACCGGATGCTGTGGCAGCACGCGGAGCTGGCGGAGTCGATGGGCATGAGCAGCAAGAACATCATCATCCCTGAGATTGGCCAGGTCATTGAAATGAACCAGCAGGGCTGCAACCTGGGCGAGGTGATCCCCACCGGCGGCGTGCTGGTGGACGGCCTGGGCGTGGGCGACGTGGGCAACGTGGTGCTGCGGGATCGCAAGCACCTGAGCCAGGACGGCCTGATTATTGTGGTCATGGCCATCAACCGGGACGAGTGCAAGCTGATCTCCGGCCCGGACATCATCAGCCGCGGCTTCATCTACGTCCGGGAGAATGAGGACATCATCGAGAACACCCGGGACGTGGTGCGGCAGATTCTGGCCTCCAGCAGCCTGGCGGGCGAGGAATGGCCGCAGCTCAAGAACCGCATCAAGGATGAGCTGCATCGCTACATCTTTGAAAAGATCAAGCGGAATCCCATGATTCTGCCGATCATCCTGGATGTGTAAGGCATCGTTGTTTTCGCAGGAGGCGCGCTGATTTGGCCGCCTCCTGCTGCTTATTTTCCGGCGTGCTTTGGCGAAAATCATACTGCTATTGGAAGATTTTATCCTTATGCCCCCTTTCGGGGAAGAAAAAACTGTGCTATATTCGTTATAGCAATGGAAAGGCAGGAGAAACTGACATGGAATACGGCGCCGCCCACACCCTGGCCCGGGCCATCCGGGACAGCGAGGAATATCAGACCTACCACCGCCTCAAGGATGAGGTGATGACGGACGATACCCAGGCCGCCCTGATCCGGGAGTACAAGAAGCTGCAAATGTCCCTGCAGATGAATGCCATGACGGGCCGCGCGCCCGACGGCGAGGATATGCAGCGCTTCACCGGCATTTCCTCTCTGCTCTTTGGCAAGGAAGAGGTCTCCCAGTATCTGCTGGCGGAAATGCGGATGCAGCAGGCCATGGCGGACATTTTCAGGATCATCACCGAAGCGGCGGATCTGGACATGCCCCTGCCTGGCATCGAGTAATTTCGCGGGAGGAAGCGCCTGATGAGGAAAAACAAGCGCGATGATACCTACCGTTCCATTCGGGACGAGCGGGAATACGGCCCCTACTGGTACAGCGGGCTGTGGCGGATTGTGCGGCCCATTCTGGTGGGCGTGGCGGCGCTGATTGTGGTTATCGGCCTGCTGAGCACGGCTTGGAGCATGGTGTACGACCGCTTTCTGGCGCCGCCGGAAGCCGGTAGCACCGAGCAGGTCGCCTTCCACATTGACAACGGCCAGAGCCTGACCCGGGTGGCTACCAACCTGGAAAACGCCGGGCTGATCCGCTCCAAGACGGTGTTCAAGTACTACTGTGACTTTGCCGGCATGGGGCAGAAGATTCAGGCGGGCTCCTACACGCTCAGCCGCGGCATGTCCATCCAGGAGATTGCCGATCAGCTGACCATGGGCGACGGCAACCCCATCGTGCGCAACATCACCATGATTCCCGGCTGGACCATTGAGGAGTTTGCCGGTAAGCTCCTGGCTGACGGTGTGATTTCGGATCGGGAGGAATTCCTGGCGCTGTGCCGCACCGGGGAGAAGTTCAGCGACTTCTATTATGTTGCCGATGTGCTGGCCACGGGCAATGCCTCCCAGCGCAAGTATGTGCTGGAGGGCTACCTGTCCCCCAACACCTACGAGGTCTATACCGACGCCACGGCGGAGGACATCATCCGCCGCCTGCTGTCCCAGACGGAACGGGTTTTCCCCGCGGACGACCAGGACAGGGCCGGCGAAATGGGCTATACCATGGATCAGATCATCACCCTGGCCAGCATGATTGAGAAGGAGGCGAAGTCCGCCGACATGGCGAAGGTCTCCGCCGTCTTCCACAACCGTCTGAAGGCCGGGATGAAGCTGCAGAGCGACGTGACCATTCACTACATCACGGGCGTGCGGAAGATGTCCCTGACCAACAGCGACCTGACCAGCAGCAGCCCCTACAACACCTACCAGGTCTCCGGGCTGCCGGTGGGCCCGGTGTGCAATCCCTCGGCGGAGGCCATCAGCGCGGCGCTGTACCCCGACGCCACCTATGTGGCGGAAAACTACCTCTATTTCTGCGCCAAGGACCCGGAAAGCGGCGAGCTGCACTTCTCCCGCACCCTGCAGGAGCACGAGCAGGCCGTGGCCATTTACGCGCCCCTGTGGAAGGCCTATGACCAGAAGCGTGGCATCCAATGACGGCGCGGAGGAAGCCGGAGCTGCTGTGCCCGGCGGGAAGCATGGAAAGCCTGCTGGCCGCGCTACATTTCGGGGCGGATGCCGTGTATGGCGGCATGAAGCATTACGGACTGCGGGCCTTCGCCGGCAATTTTGACGAGGCCCAGCTGCGGGAAGCCGTGGCCCTCACCCATGCCCGGGGGAAGAAATTCTACCTGACCATGAACATCCTGCCCTTTGACGACCAGATGGAGGGCTTTGTTCAGGCGGCGGAAACGGCCTGCGCCATCGGGGTGGACGCGGCCATCGTCAGCGACATCGGGGCCATCGTGACCCTGCGGGAGCGGGTGCCCGGCCTGGCCATCCACGTCAGCACCCAGGCCAGCACGGTGAATACGGCGGCCGTCCTGCACTATCAGGCGCTGGGGTGCCAGCGGGTCATCCTGGCCCGGGAGGTCAGCCTGGAGCGGATGAAGGCCATGGGTCAGGCGCTGGACGGCAGCATCGAGCTGGAGGCCTTTGTGCATGGCGCGGCCTGCATGGCCTATTCGGGCCGATGCCTGCTGTCCGCCGCCCTGGCGGGACGCAGCGGCAACCAGGGCGCCTGTGCCCAGCCCTGCCGCTGGCAGTACGCGGTGGTGGAGCAGAAGCGGTCCGGCGAATACCTGCCCGTCTGTGAGGACGAGCACGGCACCTACATTTTTTCCGCCCGAGATCTGAATCTGATGCCCCTGCTGCCGGAACTGCTGGACGCCGGTGCGGCCAGCCTCAAAATTGAGGGGCGGATGAAGACGGAGTACTATGTGGCGGTGGTGACGGGGGCTTATCGCCGGGCCATCGATCTGCTGACAGAGGACGAAGGCGCCTATCGTGCCGCGCTGCCTGGGCTGATGGCGGAGCTGCAATGCGCCAGCCATCGGGACAGCGATACGGGCTTCGCCGTCGGCAGCCCGCAAACGCCCGGCGGCGCGGAGGGCTTTCACCAGGCGCGGGAGTACATTGCCCGTGTGGCGGAGGACGCCCGGGCAGGGGAGCCCGCACGGCTGCTGCTGAAGAACCGCTTTTTTGCCGGGGACACCCTGGAGGTGATTACGCCTTCGGGCGTCCGCACGGCGGAGGCGCTGCCCTTCCTGCGGGAAAAAACGGGGGAAACCGTTGAAACCCTGGGCGTCGCGGGGGAGTTCATCCGCATGGCGCTGCCGGTGGACGTTCAGGCGGGGGATATGCTGCGGGGACAGGTGCGCAACCACCGTTCATAGCGGTTTCTGGTCATGCGGTTGCCAATGAGACCAAAGTATGATATAATTTTCACGAAGGAACGATGGGCCGCCCGTGTGTTCCGCCCCGCCAAGGCGGAGCGCGGCGACAGGAGGGGCGGCGCTTGCATCGGTGAGCGATGACGAGGAGGAAGCAGGGGCATATGTCAGGCTATGTATCGGACGCGGTGATTCGCCGCCTGCCGGGGTATTACCGGCATCTCAGAGAGCTGGAGGCGGCGGGAGTGCGGCAGATTTCCTCCCAGGAGCTGGGGCGGCGGATGCAGCTGACCCCCAGCCAGATCCGGCAGGACATCAACTGCTTCGGCGGCTTTGGCAGACAGGGCTACGGCTATACGGTGTCCGACCTCAAGGAGCACATCGGAGACATCCTGGGCCTGAGCCAGCCGCATCGGGTGATTATCCTGGGCGCGGGCAATATCGGCGGCGCGGTGGCGAACTACCCCACCTTTGCCAGGGAGGGCTTCGAGACCCAGGCGGTCTTCGACATCGACGAGGAAAAAATCGGCACGAGTGTGGGCGGGGCCGAGGTGCTGCCCATGACGGCGCTGGAAACGTACCTGAAGGAGCACACGGCGGATATTGCCGTGCTGGCCGTGCCCGCCAGGGAGGCGCAGACGGCCCTGGACAGGCTCTATGCCGGCGGTGTGCGGGCGGTATGGAATTTCGCGCCCACTGACCTGGATCATCCTGAGGACATGATTGTCGTCAACGTTCATCTGAGCGACAGCCTGCAGATTCTATCCTACCGCATGGCCCACCGCCGGACGGAATAAGCCCTCCGGCAGGGGCGGCGGCATCCCCAAGGAGGCTATCATGGAACAGAAACGCGCGGAACGGGTTTATCAGGGCGAGGGCGAGAGCATCCGCCAGACGCCGCCGAGGACAGGCCGCCAGCGCCGTCCGGCGGTGGTGAAGGCCGCCATGCCCGGCCGTCAGCCCATGGGCCGCTCCGAGGAGCTGCGCGCGCGGTATGGGCAGGAGGAGCGGCCCGCCCGGGAGCGTCCGCCGGCGCAGGAAACCACCATCTACGATGACTTCGACGTGTACGACCGCCATCAGCGGAAGGTGTATTCCTCCCGCAGGCCGCCCAAGCGCAAGGATCCGCGCCGCTGGCTGTGGCTGGCCATCATTTTTCTCTGCCTGATCCTGATGGCGGGGCTGGGTGTGCTGATGGCCCCACAGCTGTTTGGCGTGCAGTTGGTGGGCCTGCCCGGTATCGCTTTCGTGAACGGCAGCATCATCACCATGGACGCGGACGCCTACGCGAACTATCGCGCCTATCGGGCGTATATGGGCACGGATACCATCTATCCCGGCGTTTACATCGACGGGGTGCATGTGGGCGGCATGACGGTGGAGGAGGCCCGGCAGGCGGTGAGCGCCGCGTCTCCGGCGGGCATCACCGACTTCGCCGTGACGGTGCATGTGGGCAATGGCTCCTGGAGCATTGATTCCAGCCGGGTGCCCCTGGCGCGCAACGTGGACGAGGTGGTTCGCAGGGCCTATGGCTACGGTCGGAGCAACACCACCGCCATCCGCGGTTCCCGGGTGACGCCCTTCCAGGAGCGGCTGACCTCGGCCATGGATATGCGGAGCAATCCCGTTGCGCTGACCACGGCCATGACCTATGACCGGCAGGCTGTCCGCCAGCTGACGGACAGCATTGTGGCCTTTGTCAACCGCGAGCCGGTGAACGCTTCCGTGGCGACCTTCGACTTCAATAGCCGCAGCTTTACCTTCAACAGCGATACCCCTGGCGCAAGGCTTGACGGCGACGATCTGTACAACCGGGTCATCGCCTGCCTGGATGGCGGGGATTACTATGCTTCCATCACGGCGGAGCCGGAGAAGCTCCTGGCCCAGGTGACCAAGGCGGAGCTGATGAACAGCTTCCGGCAGATCGCTTCCTACACGACGGACACCACCTCCAACGCCAACCGGAACGTGAATGTCGAGCTTTCGGCCCGGGCCATCAACGGCACCACGGTGAACCCTGGGGAGACCTTCTCCTTCAACCAGGCCACCGGTCAGCGGACGGCGGAGAAAGGATATCGGGAGGCGGCGGCCATTTCCGGGGGGCAATCGGTGCCGGAGGTGGGCGGCGGCGTGTGCCAGACAAGCTCCACGCTGTTCAACGCTGTGGCCCGGGCCAATCTGGAGATTGTCAGCAGAAGTCCCCATGCCTGGCCCTCCGATTATGTGGAGAAGGGCATGGATGCCACGGTTAACTGGCCGAATCTGGACTTTCAGTTCAAAAACAACACGGAATGGCCGATCTTCATTGTGGCGCATTATGAGAAACGCAAGGTCACGGTGGAGCTGTACGGCATGACCCTGGGGGACGGCATCACCATTGATCTGGTCAGTGAGGTAACGCGCACGGTGGATCCGCCCTCGGATACCAAGTATGTGCAGAATACCTCTCTGCCTGCCGGAACACAGCAGAGCACCATCAAGGCCCGGAAGGGCTATGAGGTGGATACCTACCAGGTGTGGTACAAGAACGGCACGGAGATCGACCGCAAGCTGCTGTGCCATTCAACCTACCGGGCGTATCAGGCCACGATTGAGTACAATTAAGCAGGCGAAAAAGCGTTGGCTTCAGCTGTGCGCCTGCACGGCTGAAGCCAATATAGTTATCAGAAAAAAACAGTCTGTTGCGAATGTGGTTCCGCAACAGACTGTTTTTGATGTAGCCCTTGGGGCTCCAATTTAACGCTTGGAGAACTGGGGCGCGCGACGGGCAGCCTTCAGGCCGTACTTCTTGCGCTCCTTCATACGAGGATCGCGGGTGAGGAAGCCAGCCTTCTTCAGGGCGGCGCGCAGCTCGGGATCAGCCTTGCACAGGGCGCGGGAAATGCCATGACGAATGGCACCGGCCTGACCGGCCAGACCGCCGCCGCATACATTGACCATCACGTCAAAGTTGCTGGTGGAGGTGAGGACCAGGGGCTGACGAACCGTCATCTTGAGGGTCTCCAGACCGAAGTAATTATCAATATCACGCTTGTTGATGACCACCTTGCCATCGCCGGGCACCAGACGGACGCGGGCGACAGCCTTCTTGCGGCGGCCAACAGCGCTGTAATCTACCTTAGCCATGATTCTTTACTCCTTTCGCCTTACAGCTCAAGCTTCTCGGGGTTCTGAGCGGCATGCTCATGCTCGGGACCACGGTATACCTTGAGCTTCTTGGCCATCTGACGGCCAAGGGGCCCCTTGGGCAGCATGCCGACCACAGCGCGGCGGATGGCGAATTCGGGCTTCTCGGCCAGCAGCTTGCGGTACTTGGTTTCCTTCAGACCACCGGCGTAGCCGGTGTGATGGTAATAGATCTTCTGATCCAGCTTCTTGCCGGTCATGACGATCTTATCAGCGTTGATGATGATGACATAGTCACCGGTATCCACGTTGGGGGTGTAGATCGGCTTGTTCTTGCCGCGCAGGATGTTCGCGACCTGGCTGGCAACACGGCCAAAGACCTGACCCTCGGCATCGACAACATACCACTTGCGGGTAATGTCAGCCGCTTTCGGCATAAACGTCTTCAAAGGTATTTCCTCCTCGATGGTGGTTGAAAGAAGCGTATCAAAGCGTTGCTTTGACGCTGCGGCTGATATGATGGTCGCATACCTTCCGCGATTGTCAATAGGACCGGGGCAAGCGGAGCTATTGATGCCATCTGTTATTGTACGGCATATCCAGAAAAAAGTCAAGTGTTTCAAGGGAAAAATCGGGAAACTTTTGCGTCTCGATTTCAATTGGAAGCGCAAAAAAGCGGGGCGGCAGGGGAGCGAGCGGGAATCCGTTGCCTGCGGAGATGACCGGCGTTGGAACTGAACACCAATAATCCACAAAGTTGGCAACATGTATTCATTTATTTTTTTCCATATGGATGAATTGTAATATTCATACAGGGTATGCCGGAATGCAAATGACGCAGCGGGGCTGACGAGGAGGTGGAGGATTTGCTGGATTTTGAAAATTACATTTTGTGCGGCGGCTATATGGCCGATGGCAAGCAGGAGCGAACGCTGAAAAGCTCTGTCGATTTTTTCGATATCACCGTTTTGGAGGTCTATCGGCAAAAGTGCCCGCCTCTCCATGTGTTCAGCGGGATCAGGAATCACCATATCCTCCACTATATTCTTTCAGGCAAAGGAAAGCTGTCAATCAACGGCAAGGAATATGAGCTGAGCGCGGGCGACGGTTTTTACTGTGCGCCGTATGAGAAGATTGTCTACTATGCCGACGCGCAGGATCCCTGGGAGTATTATTTGGTCAGCTTCGACGGTTATCAGGCCAACGCCATCATGAACAGCATCAGCTTTGCCACGACCAAGGTTTTTTCCTGGCGGGAGGATCGCTTTTTTGAGGAACAGATGCAGATGATCTATGAGTACACCTTCCTGGATCCGGCGGTGTCTTATTATCATGTGCTGGGGCAGATGTATCACTTTTTTGCCGGGATGATCGCGCGTTTTCCTGTGGAGAAGAGAGAATTGCAAAAGGAATCGGATAATGAAATGGCCATCTTGGATAAAATGGTCAGTTATGTTGCGAGCCACTATTCGGGCGTGTGCAATGTGGCGGACATCTGCGAGACGGTGAAGCTGGATCGTTCCTACCTTTATAGAATCTGCAAAAAGTACTTCAATATTTCACCCAACAGCTTCATTGAGCGATACCGTATGCGATGCGCGTGTGAGCTCCTTCGAAGCGGCCATATGCGCATCGGGGACGTGGCCGCCGCGGTTGGGTATGAGGATCAGCATTACTTCTCGCGCGTGTTCAAGAAGCTGCTGAAAATATCCCCGATGGAATTTGTTCAGATCAATGAAAAGTATCCTGACAGCGGACGAATTGTACGGATTGAGTGGCCGTCGGAATGGGAAAACCTTCATATCAAGTCTGATTGATGGCGAGCGGAGGCGGGAAGACATGAGGAAGCTCTCATTGACACAGCTGAGCCGTTTAATGCTGCATGCGGCCGAGGTTCTGCATCAGAACAAGGACGCCCTTTCCCTGCTGGACGTGAAGGTCAGCGGCGGCAATCACGGCGAAGTGATGGATCAGGTCGGACGGATCATGTATTCCTGCTGCCGGGATCAATTCGGCGCGTCGAATTTTCAGCAGTTTTTTTCCGTGCTGAGCGAGGCTGTCTCGAGTTATGCCAACGGCTTTTCGGGCCTGCTGTGGGGCGGCTTTTTTGAGGGTATGTCGGATTACGCTCCTCTGTGTGACGAAATCGACGCGGAGTGCCTGCGGAAAATGCTGATGGGCGGTCTGGACAGCCTTCGCGTGATTACAGAGGCTGATGTGGGGGATGGAACCGCCATGGATGCCATGAGTCCGGCTGTTCAGGCGGCCCAGAGCGCTCCTGACGATGTGCTGGTCATGCTGCGGAATGCCGCCGCGGCCGCGGGTCGGGGTGCGGGCGGGACTTCCGGCGTATCGGGCAGGGAGAGCGACGCGGATCAAGCGGCATCGCCCTTGCCGCTTGGCCAGGATCCCGGAGCGACTTCTGCCGCGCTGATCTGGCGAGCCTGGTATGCGGCAGCCGAAAAAATCGCGCGGGAAGCTGAGAAAACGAAATTAGCGGTGTCTGCGCCATGAACCGCTAAAAATAAAGAACGGGAGGCTAACAAAATGGCAAAAGGACAACGTATCTGCTCTTTGGTGCTGGCGATCAGTCTGATGCTCTGCTTCGGCGGTTCAGGCGTCGCTTTCGCGGAGGGAGACTAACAAGCCTGAAAAGCCCGCAGGATTTGTTTCAAAGCTCGCTGGTCTGGATACCGCGCGCCATGCGCCTGGAAAACTTCAAAATTGCTTTCAGGCTGATGGATTATGGCAGGTATCTGGGCAACACGGTGTTTCTGACCCTGATGTGTCCCCTGGGCCATCTGCTGAGCTGCTCCTTCATTGCCTATGGCTTTGCCCGCTATGATTTTCCGGGCAAGAAGCTCCTTTTCGGCATCCTGCTCCTTGTCATCATTCTTCCGCCGCAGCTGCTGATTGTGCCGACCTATATGGTGTTTTTGAATTTGGGCTGGCTGTCCGGGTATCTGCCGATGATCGTACCGACCTTTTTCGGCCTGGGTCTGAACGGCGGTCTGATCCTGTACATTTACAGGCAGTTTTATCTGAATTTGCCCAGGGATCTGGAGCACGCCGCGAAAATCGACGGCTGCAATTACATCACCACGTTTTTTCGGATCATGATGCCTATTTCCAAGGCGCCTATGCTGGTATCGCTTGTCCTGTCGATGGTATGGCACTGGAACGACTATTTTGAGCCGTCCATCTACGCCACCAAGTCAAATTTGATGCTGATGCCGCAGAAAACCTACGCGCTGATTAACCTGGTGGAAAATCCGCCGATGGATTTGTTGGCTGAAATGGCCGCGGACGCAGGGAATCCCATCAACTCCGCTGTGCTGATGGCCGGCATGCTGCTGTGCCTGCTGCCGGTGCTTATCGCCTTTGCTTTCCTCCAGAAGGGTTTTGTGGAGGGCATTGAACGAACCGGCATGGTGGAGTGATGCTCAGGATAAAACGAAAGGAAAAAGGAGATGCAGGGGATGACTCGTAAAATTGCGTTTGTGGGCGCGGGGAGTCTGGAATTCACACGGGAGCTTTTGGCGGATCTGATGACGGTGCCCGAGCTGCGGGGGATGGAAGTGGCGTTTACGGACATTGATCCGGTCAATCTGGAGAACGTGACGCGCCTTTGCCAGCGCGACCTGACGGCCAACGGTATCAATACCCGGATTCTGGCCACGACGGATCGGCGGGAGGCCTTTCGCGGCGCGAATTACATTTTCAACTGTGCCCGGGTGGGAATGCTGGAGGCCTTTGCCAAGGATGTGGAAATTCCGCTGAAATACGGCGTGGATCAATGCGTGGGCGATACGCTGTGCGCGGGCGGCATCATGTATGGCCAGCGCGGCATTGCTGTGCTGCGCGATTTCTGCAAGGATATCCGGGAGGTTGCCGCCTCCGATGTGCTTCTGCTGAATTACGCCAATCCCAACGCCATGCTGACCTGGGCCTGCAACCAGTACTTCGGCGTCAACACCATTGGCCTTTGCCATGGCGTGATTCATGGGCATATGCAGATCGCTGAGGTTCTGGGGATTCCGTGGGAGGAGCTGGACATCATCTGCGCCGGCATCAACCATCAGACCTGGTATCTTTCGGTGAAGCACCATGGCGTCGAACTGAAGGATCAGCTGCTGGAAGCGTTTTTAAGGCACAAAACCTATGCCAGAACGGAAAAGGTGCGCATTGATATGCTCAGGCGCTTTGGCTACTATTCCACCGAGTCCAACGGCCATCTGTCCGAGTATCTGGCCTGGTATCGGAAAAATCCCCGGAAGATCAACGAATGGATCGGCGGTGAGGGGTGGTCTGACGGCGAGACGGGCGGGTATCTGAGAAAATGCCGGGAGAACCGCAACTGGTTCGAGACGGAGCTGCCAAAGCTATTCGCGGGAGAGCCCATCCGCTACGATACCCGGAAGCGCGGCATTGAGCACGGCTCCTACATCGTGGAGAGCCTGGAAACAGGGCGGATGTACCGCGGCCATTTCAACGTGGTCAACCATGGGTGCATTGCCAATCTGCCGGATGACTGTATTGTGGAGGTGCCTGCTTTTGTGGATGGCAACGGCATTGCCGTGCCCCGCATCGGCGCGTTGCCCACGGGATGCGCGGCGGTGTGCTCGCAGAGCGTTTGGGTGCAGCGGCTGGCGGTGGAGGCGGCCGTCAGCGGCGACGATCTGCTGCTGCGTCAGGCGATGATGCTGGATCCGCTTACCAGCGCTGTGCTGACGCCGCCGGAAATTTCGGAGCTGGTGGATGAAATGCTTGTTGAGGAGGCACAGTGGCTGCCGCAGTACGAGACGGCGATTCAGGCGGCCAGAAAGCGGCGGGAGCAGGCGTGAAGGCTTCTTTGGCGCCGCGGGAAAGGAATGAGTGCGCGTGAAGATTTACGATTGCGGTACGATTTCGCTGATTTACCACCAGGATCAGGGGCGCATGGGGATGATGCTGCTTCCTTCGGCGCTGACAGCCGCGGGCAGTCCGTCGCTGGACAAGCTGAAGACGGGATGGACGGGGACGGATTCGCTTTTGCAGCTTCACGTCCGCGGCGACCGCTGCCCCCGGGATTACCAGGCGGGGCACAGCATGCGCCATTCCGAAAGCTGTGATCGGTTTCATTTTGTGGGGCAGCAGTCGGAACGCACAAGCGAAGGGTTACGGATAACGACCTGCTTTGCCACGGATGACGGACAGCGTGCGGTTCATTACGCGGTATGGCATGCTGACACCCCCTATATCACCTCGCAGGTTGAGTATCTGAATGGATCGGATGCGGAAAAAACGCTGGAATATCTGGCCTCCTTTTCGCTGGACACGCTTCCTGAGCCGACGGACGACGTGTACCTGCATCGGATTCGCACGGATTGGAGCGCGGAGGGCCATTTGCACAGCGAGTCGACGGTAGACCTGCATCTGGAGCCGTCCTGGCTGAACTACGGCGCCCGCAGCGAGCGCTACGGACAGGTGGGCTCCATGCCATGCCGGCGGTTCTATCCCTTTCTGGGGTTGGAGAACAAATCCCTCGGTGTAACCTGGGGAGCGGTCAACTGCTGCGCGTCGTCATGGCAGATGGAATTGTATACGCGCAATGAGGTGCTCTCCATGTCGGGCGGACTGGCTGATGCCGAATTCGGACAGTGGTGGAAAACCATCGCGCCGGGGGAATCCTTCCGTTCGCCGGTGGCGGTGCTGACGGTTGTTCAGGGCGATGTGGAGGACGCCTGTGATCGGCTGGTCAGGTATCAGGAGCCTATCGTTGCGGAGTCTCTGAAGGCCTTCAAAAAGTTTTCGATCACCTTTAATGACTTCACGATGAATACCCCGGAGGGATGCCCGACGGAGGAAAGCATACTCAAAGCGGTGGCGGCTTTGAAGGGCAAAGGGATTGCTTATTTTGTCATCGACGCCGGATGGTATCGGACAGAGGTGGATGATTGGAGCACCAGCATCGGGGATTGGGAGGTCAGTCGGCGCGCCTTTCCCGGCGGGATGGCCAAGGTGACGCAGGCCATCCGCGACGCGGGGATGATACCGGGCATCTGGTTTGAGTGGGAAGGAACGGGTGAGCTGTCTCGGATTTATCATGAAAAGGAAGACTGGCATCTTCACCGGGACGGCGAAAGGCTGCGCGTTCGGGAGCGTGCTTTTCTGGATCTGCGCAAGCCGGAGGTACAGGCCTATCTGGAGGAAAAGGTGATCGGCTTTCTGAAGCAGTATGGCTTTGGCTACATCAAGGTCGATTACAACGATTGTATCGGCGTGGGCTGCGACGGCGCGGAATCAAAGGGCGAAGGGCTTCGGCAGGCCGTGGCGGCAAGTCAGCGGTTCTTCCGCAAAATCCGCGAGGAGATTCCCGATATCGTGATTGAAAACTGCGCTTCCGGCGGCCAGCGCCTGGAACCGTCCACCATGGCGCTGTGCTCTGTGAACGCGCCTTCGGACGGTTTTGCGCCTGTGATAGCGGCCAACCTGACGCGGATGATCCATCCGGCGCTGTGCCTCAGCGGTTCCGCGCTTCGGCCGGAATGGGATCAAAAGAGGCTGACGTACTACCTCTGCGGCAGCTTTTTCGGCCGCATGTGCCTGTCAGGCCCGGTTTACGACCTGGCCCCGTGGCAATGGCAGATGGTAGAGGATGCCATATCGTTTTACAAGAAGGCCGTGCGCGTGATTTTCAGCGGCCGCAGCTACCGCTATGGGACACCGGTGCGTAGCTATCGGCAGCTGGAGGGCTGACAGGCGGTGGTTCGCGTGGGCGAGGATACTCCGCGAACGCTTGTGATTGCGCATGCCTTTGCCTGCCCTCAGGCGGCCGACCAGCTCATTGAAATTCCTTCCCCGCATGTGGAAGGAAAGTACATCGTCAAAACCTTTGGCGCTGCCCGTTGGGAAACAAGCGCCGAGGGCCTGCGCGTGCGGCTTCCGGCGTTTTCCGCCGCCGCGGCGCTGCTGGATACAATGTCGATAAGCCGCCATGGGTGAACATGTCAGGAACGAAGGGAGGGGATCAGGACATTTTCCGTGTGGCGTCCATGGCGCTTTGAAGCTGTCGGCGGAGGGAAGAAAGGCCGGCAGGAAATGAAAAATGTGCGGCTTCGTGCGGCACAAAAACGACTGCAAACAGAAAAGGAGTGCAAAGACATGAAGAAATACAGGCAGTTGGGTATGGTTATTCTTGGCATGCTGTTGGCGCTGTGCGTGAGCGCTGCGGCCTGCGCGGCCGAAGCGGGCGAGGGCAGCCTGCTTTCCGCCGTATCGTTTGATAGCGAGGAGGCGCTCGACAGCATCGTGGTTTCCGACGGAAACGAGTACAAGCTGGATAACGGCGCGCTGGCGATCACCACAGACCTGCGCGAGGCGTGGGCGGGCATCTTCTCCCTGAACGCGGAAAAATTCGCGTTCCAGCCGGAAAAGGATTACACCCTGATGCTCAGGTACAAAATCAACGCGGATACCCCGACCGTTCAGTGGACGGCCAGGACGGGTGAGGATAACGGCATTGATTTTTCCACGCGCTGGAATACGGCCCTTCCGCTGGAAGTGAGATGGTGCCAGCAGAAGGACTTTGAAACGGGCGATGACGGATGGAACATGGGCGGCGACTTCCAGTGGGTGGAGGATGGCGAGTGGATCATCACCGCGTGCCATTTCTACATGGGCAAAAATGACCCGAGCACCTGGAACATCAAGCTGGAAACCACCGACGCTTATGCCGGAAGTCCGCTGGAATTCTATCTGGACGCACTGGCAATCTATGAGGGCCATGCGCCGCTCAACACCCCCGAGGATATGGCTGCCGCTGAATAAGCGGGGATATTATCAAGGGGCCAGCTGCGCCGTACCCCTGCGCGGCTGGCCCCAATTTCAAGCATTGAACAAGGAGGATGAGGCGATATGCGGCGCGTTTTCGGTGCCATGCTGCTGGGCATCGTTCTCATCACGGGAGGAAGCGTCATGAAGGCGGAGTGGAACGCTGCGGCGGTGCCTGAACAGATCAAGGTGATCGAAAGCGAAGCCCTGTCCTTTGCGTGGGATGGCGGAACAGGGCTTGGAAAAATCTACGATAAGCGGACGGGACAGACCTGGTCCCAATACTGGATGCTGCCGCCTGTGAACGCGGAAATCCCACAGGTGCCCCTGACGGATACCAGCTATTGGACCGCAACACAGCGGTCGGCGACGGGAGAGGACGTCAGCCCCGAGCGGGTGGATGGTTCGGTCGCTTTCGTCCTGGATGATCGCTTTGCCACGGGCTCCATTCAGACCGTTTTTTCCGGGACGAAAATCAGCAAGGGCAGCTACCGCATGGAGGTGGTTTACCACGCTGACCAGGCGGTTTGCTTTGATATGACGCTGCGGGCGGACTTTCACGCGGGCAATTATGATTACAAGCGCAACGCGAAAGCGCACCTGGGCAGCGTGGAACGAACGGAGCGCCACGCGGAAAACGGGCAGGTGAACGAACGGTCTGTCTGGATATTCCTGAAGCATGCTTCAAGGAGCATACGACGTTTGCGCGTCTGGGCCTTACCGTCAACAGGCTCGGCCATGCCGCCGGTACCGTCCGCATTGACAGCATCACCCTGCGGGGCATGGGCGCCGGCGCCGCGCCGATCGTTGTTTCCGGCGTCAGCAGTGATGGGCATACGATTGACTTCCAGGTGAATTCCGACTTCCGCCATGCGGAGGGACTGCCGCCGTTCCATGCGTCCATTGCCTTTGACGGGGCGGATACGCTGGTTTATACCATTCGTTCAGCCTCCGAGGAGGACGAATTTGCCGGTCGGCTGCTGTATCCGCCGACGTTCCACAATGGCAGCGAAGAGCTGAAATGGGTGCTTCCTTACAGCAGCGGCGCTTATCTTGGCTCCTTTGACCTGGACAGCGATGTGAACAAAAAGCTGTTCCTTGGCCGGTTCTACAATTTTGAGGGCCTGTCCATGGCCTTTTTCGGCGCTGATGACGGCGAGCGCGGCGGCTATCTGGCCGTCATCGACACGCCGGTTTTGGCCAATATGGTTTATCCCGTTTCTGATGTCGACGGTCAGGCTGCCTACATGCCGCAAATCGCCTTTGACGGCGACAAATATCAATGGGGCCAGGATCGGCAGGTTCGCTTCCGCTTCTGTGAGGATGGAAACTATGTCAGTCTCGCCAAAGCATACAGGGAGATTGCGAAAGAAAAGGGGTTCCACGTTACCCTGGAGGAAAAAGCCAAGGCCAATCCTGTGATTGCCGCAACGGCAGGCAGTCATCGTATGGATCTTGGGATTCCCAAGGACGAGGTGCTGACCTTTTTTGAAAAAATGCGCCGCGCGGGCATCACGAACATCATGACCAAACTGGATCTGCTCCGCGACCCGCAGAACAATTATCAATTCAGCCACAGACAAACGCTGATTGACGAGGGCATCTATCAGGCCGTCACGGAGCAATATCCCGAGTTCCCGCTGTATGCCTATGAATTTCCCCGATACCATGAGGTGGGGGCGGAAGAAGGAAAGGTCAGCGCGATTGTCCGGCCGGTGGGCTATGCGGCGCTGGCGGATCAGTACATCAGCACGGATGGCAACGGCCGCGCCCGTACATGGTTTGCGCTCAACAAGCAGATCAAGCTGACCTGTCCCAGGTTCTGGCCGGTGTTCACGGATTTCAACGAACGGCTGTTTCCGCCCAGCGCGCACCCGGTCGGCTCCATGTTCTACGACACCTTCTGCACCTTCTGGTTTGACGAGGGCCAGTGCTCACACCCGGATCATCCCTGCTCCACGCTGGAAACCTATGAAATTGTCAGAGCTCTGGCCGAACGGCTCTCGAAGCGCTATGACTTCCACACGGAGGGCGCGGCCGAATACCTGGTTCCCTACACCAACAGCTTTGAGGGCGCCATTGACTTTCTGGGCTTGCAGGGCTATGGCTGTCTGGAAATGGAGGATGGAAGGGAGCGAAGCGGACGCTTTGCCTGCGAGGCGGAGAAGATTCCTCTGTGGCAGCTGGTTTATCATGAGTGCGCGCCGGTCTACTGGCACTGGGAATACGGCAATCTGGCGTTGCCGGTGGATGTGACGAAGTATTTGGATTTGTTCGTCATGCTTTACGGTGAGAAAGGGATGTTCATCCTTGAATCCTCCGGGCAGACCATCCATTCAGCTTATTTTCAGGTCATGCTCAAACGCATGCGCACCTTGAACCAGGTCACGCAGGAGGTGCCCTATCAGGAAATGGTGAGTCATGAATTCCTGACGGAGGACGGCAAGGTTCAGCGGACGCGGTTCTCCGGCGGGCTGATGGTCACGGTCAATTTCTCCAGGGAAAACAGTTATACGATTGACGGGGAAGTGCTTGCTCCGCTGGATTACCGTGTTCAGAAATAGGCGACATCGTTTCAGACTGTCCCCCAAAGTGCCGTCAGTCACGTTGGAGGGGGACTTCGCCCTGTTTCATTGCAATCACTTATTGGTCGAAGATCATAATCTGATCGGTTTCACAATGGGCGGCACCGCATAAGCTGACGTCGCCCCGGAAAAACAGCAAAAGCGCGGGGAATGCTTTCCTCGCGCCTTTTTGATGTAAAGCGGGCCGCTTGCTGCTTTTACGGTTTCGCGTCATCGTTTTCTTTCGCGGCGGCCTCTTTTTCCAGGATTTCATCCAGATCGTCTTTGATTTCTTTGCCGGAAATCTCCTCATAGGCTTCTTTGACGCCGTTCTTGATCGCCCATTTGATGACGAAATACAGCGCGAACAAAACCACGATGGCTGTTCCACCGCTGATGCCCAATTCTTCCCACATCATTCATTCCTCCAAATTCAATCAATTACATTGCGAAGCAGCCATTGAATCCGCGTCTCAGCGTTCCGATAGCACCGCTTCCGCCTCGATGCTGCGGAAGGCCGCGGCGCGCCCCAGCCGGTTCATGACGGCCAAGCCCATGCCCTCCGGCGGCACCACCTCGCTGAAGATCACGTCCATGCCCTCATGATCCAGGGCGCGGAGGGTATCGAACAGGCGGCGGGCCACCTCCTCAGGACGGGCCATGCTGCCGATGTCGTGGGGGCGGCAGTCCCGCAGCGCTTGGGTGTGCTCGGTGAAGCACATCACGCAGGCGCGATGGCCCTGACGACGGGCGTCGGCATAGAGCGCCGACAGCGCCCGCACCACGGCCTGCTCCTCGCCCTCCACCAGGGTAACCTGGCCGTCAGGAGCGTAGTGGCGGTAGCGCATGCCGGGGGAGAGGGCCGTTTCGCCCTCACGCAGGGGGCGAAGGACGCTCCCCGCCACATCCACCGGCCCCGCGACCTTTTCCAGCATGGCGCGGGTGACGCCGCCGGGCCGCAGGATGCAGGGCTTGTCATGGCTGATGTCCAGCACGGTGGATTCTACGCCGACATCGCAGGGGCCGCCGTCCAGGATGAGCGGGATGCGACCGTTCATGTCCTCCAGGACGTGGGCGGCGGTGGTGGGGCTTGGCTTGCCGGAACGGTTGGCGCTGGGCGCCGCGATGGGTAAGCCGCACTGACGCAGCAGGGCCGCCGCCACGGGATGGCTGGGCATCCTCACCGCTACGGTGGGCAGGGAAGCCGCCACGGCGTCCGGCACGGCGGGCTTGCGGGGCATGATAAGGGTCAGGGGGCCGGGCCAGAAGGCGTCCATCAGCGGGACGGCGACGATCGGAACCTCGCACAGGCCGTCCAGCTGCGCCCGGTCGTGGATATGGACGATGAGCGGATTGTCCGCGGGCCGTCCCTTGGCGGCAAAAATGGACAGCACGGCCGCGCTGTCCAGGGCGTTGGCGCCAAGACCGTAGACGGTCTCGGTAGGGAAAGCGACCAGCCGCCCCGCCGTTAGCAGGGACGATGCCTGCGCCAAAGCGGCGGGGGATGCGGGCAGAACCTGCGTAACCATGGTATTCCTTCTTTCGTGGGATGAAGGTCAGGCGTCGGGGGATTCCCTGAGCAGCGCCGCCTGTTCCTCCCGGCGCAAAGCGTCGATGATCTCGTCCAGGTCGCCGTCCACAATATCGTCGATGCGGTACAGCGTCAGTCCGATGCGGTGGTCGGTCACCCGGCCCTCCCGGAAGTTGTAGGTACGGATGCGCTCGCTGCGGTCGCCGGTGCCTACCTGATCCCGGCGATGGGCGGCATAGGCGGCGTCCTTCTCGCTGCGCGTCTTGGCCAGCAGCCGGGCGCGAAGCACCTGCATGGCTTTGTCGCGGTTCTTCAGCTGACTTTTCTGATCCTGGCAGGTGACGACGATGCCCGAGGGCAGGTGGGTGATGCGCACGGCACTGTCGGTGGTATTGACACATTGCCCCCCGTGGCCCGTGGAGCGGTAAACGTCCACGGTGATGTCCTTGGGGTCGATGCGTATTTCGATGTCCTCGGCTTCGGGCAGCACCGCCACGGTGCAGGTGGAGGTCTGGATTTTGCCGTTGGATTCCGTGACGGGCACGCGCTGCACCCGGTGGACGCCGCTTTCGTACTTCATCCGGGCGAAGGCGCCCCGGCCGCTGAGGGTCACAACGGCCTCCTTGACGCCGCCCAGCTCGGTATCGCTCAGGGACACGGGCTCCACCCGGAAGCCGTGGCGCTCGGCAAAGCGGGTGTACATCCGCAGGAGCACCGCGCCAAACAGGCTGGCCTCCTCGCCGCCCGCGCCGCTGCGGATTTCCAGCACCACGTTGCCGTCGTCATGAGGGTCGTGGGGAAGGAGCAGCAGCCGAAGCTCGTGCTCCATGGCGGCCTTGCGGTCGTTGAGCTCATGCCATTCCGCCTGGGCGATGTCCCGCAGGTCCGGGTCGGCCTGCATTTCCTCGGCCTCCCGCAGATGCCGCAGCAGCGCCTGATACGCCGCCCAGGCCTCCGCCTGCGGCTCCAGGGCCGCCCGCTCCTTCAGGCAGGCCTGATAACGCGCCGCGTCCGCGATGACCTCCGGCTGGCTGATGGCCTGGGAAAGCTCCTCGTAGCGGTTCTGAATCCATAGGAATTTATCGAACATGGTGCCTCCGTCAAAGCTGAGCCTCCACGATGCGGGGGATGCCCTGGAGGTCGGGATAAACAGCCGTCCGGGGGAAGCCGGCCCGGGCCATCAACACGCGGACGCTCTCGCCCTGATCCCAGCCCACCTCCAGCAGCACCGTACCGCCGGAAAGCAGATGGGCGGGGGCTTCCCCGGCGATGCGGCGGTAGAAGTCGAGGCCGTCCGGGCCGCCGTCCAGCGCCGTCTCCGGCTCCCTCAGCACTTCTTCCTGAAGGGCGGCGCAGTCCGGGGTGGGGATGTAGGGGGGATTGCTGACGATCAGATCATACCGGCGGTCGCCCACGGCCTGGAACAGGTCGCCCTGGCGCAGGCTGACGCGGGCCCCCAGGGCTTCCGCGTTGCGCCGGGTGACGGCCAGGGCATCGGGGGACAGATCCGCCGCGTCCACCTGCGCCGCGGGCACTTCGATGGCCAGGGAGACGGCGATGCAGCCGCTGCCGCAGCACAGGTCAAGGGCGGCGGGCGAGCCTCCCCGGCGGCGCAGCGCGTCGATGGCCCGCTCCGCCAGCAGCTCGGTTTCGGGGCGGGGGATGAGCACCCGCTCGTCCACATAGAAGCCGCGGCCCAGGAAGGGCTGCTCGTGGGTGAGGTATTGCAGCGGCGTCCGCTCAAGCCGCTGTGTGCAGAGGGCCTCGAAGGCGTCCAGCTGCGCCGGGGTGAGATGCGTATCCGTGTCCAGGCGCAGGGTCAGGGCGGGAATGCCCAGCACATGACTGAGCAGCAGCGCGCCGTCCAACTCGGGATCAGGCAGCTGGGCGGCACGAAATCGCGCGGCCGTCTGGCGAAGCAACTCCCGGGGGGTCACGCCTGAGGCTCCTGGGCTTTAGCGGGAGCGGGAAAGGATTCCTTGTAGGAATGGAGCAGCGTGTAGCCCTCGGGGGTCGTGGGGGCGTCCTTGGGCAGGCCGTGCAGCGCCACGTTCATGGAGACGATGGCGCATTCCAGCATGCTGTCGTCCGGCTCGCGGGTGGTCAGGCGCTGCATCTGCAGGCCGGGCCAGCGCAGGGCGCGCACCACCGGGTTGTCCGCGTGGGCCAGCCCCTTGAGCGCCTCATAGCTGATGCCCGCCACCACCGGCAGCATGGCCAGATGCAGCAGGAACCGCAGCACCGGATTGGCGATGCCCCGGCCCACCAGCAGGAACACCAGCATGCTGATGATGAACACAATCAGCAGGAAGGCGGTGCCGCAGCGGGGATGCAGGCAGGAGAAATTCCGGGCGTTTTCAGGGGTGAGGGGCTTATCGGCTTCGTGACAATAAACGGTTTTGTGCTCCGCGCCATGGTATTGGAAGGTTCGGCGGACATCCGGGACGCGGCCGCAGAAGATCATGTATCCGATCAGAATCAGGATTTTGGTCAGGCCGCCCATCAGGGTGGCGGGGGTGCCCGTGATGCCCAAGGACATCAGCCAGCTTTCCAGGGCCGAGGGGAGCAGGATAAACAGGCCCACGGACAAAACCACAGCCAAGACAACCGCCACGGCCATGATGATCTTGTCAATGCCTTTGCCCAGCTTGGCCGCCAGCCACTTCTCAAACTTGCTGGGTTCTTCTTCCAGCGCGCCCAGCATCTCGGTGGACTGCTGCAGAATGCTCATGCCCAGGTACAGCATGGAGGCCATGCTGACCACGCCTCGGATCAGGGGCCAGCCCAGCCACTTATGCTTTTCCGAGAGGGCAACATATTCCTGACGTTTGACGACCATGGTGCCGTCAGGACGGCGCACGGTGATGGCGATGGCGTCGGGGGCTTTCATCATGACGCCCTCCATCACAGCCTGACCGCCAATATCGCATGGAGTATTTTCATTGCATTTTTCGGACATCGGTGATACCTCATTTCCGCACCGAAGGGGTGCTCTTTTGATCTGCTGAAACAGGCGGAAATTCTCCACTTTCTATCATTCGCCGCGCCGTGGCGCAATCCCTGCCATGGAGCGGCAGGGAGAGGCCCCCAACGAAAATTTCCCAGGCGCGCGGCGAAAAAAGAAAACAGACCACCGCGCCGGATGGTCTGTCATCTTGCATTAGTTCAGGCCGAAACGCTTCTTGAAGCGATCGACGCGTCCGCCGGTATCCACCAGCTTCTGCTTGCCGGTGAAGAAGGGATGGCACTTCGAGCAAATGTCCACCTTCAGTTCCTTCTTGGTAGAGCCGGTCTCAAACGTCTCACCGCACACGCAGCGAACGATGCACTTACCATAGTTGGGATGGATCTTTTCCTTCATTGCTTTTTCACCTCTTTCGCGTATGCAATGATCGGCGTCCTGCCGCATGGGCTATTGTATCATAACCGGGCAAGGATTGCAAGTGTTTTTTTGCCAAGATGGCATCTTTCTGTGTAGTACTACAATACAAGTTGGACAAAAGGGAAAAAGAGAAGAGACTTGAGAGCCAATCTGTTATCATTGAGAAGCA
>CBFFZW010000056.1:0-23911 GCA_965646445.1 uncultured Christensenellales bacterium
GTTGCTTCTCAATGATAACAGATTGGCTCTCAAGTCTCTTCTCTTTTTCCCTTTTGTCCAACTTGTATTGTAGTACTACACGCCTCTTTTCATGGCGTGCGCATTCCTGGTTGCGTGAGCGTGTCAGCCGTGGTATAATAAACTGATTATCCATACGGCTGCCAATCATAAAGCAGCGTCGGTATGGATTTTGGCGGCGCTTCGGCGCGGCCTGAGCTGAGGCAGGCGGGAAGTGGAAGCGTGTTTTTCAAGCGTCGCAGCCGTGCGGCCATGACCGACGGCGTGATAGATTTGGTGCCCTTGTGGCTGTATCCGCCGGATGAGGCCATGCGCTTTGGCGAGTGCCACGATTTTACCATCATGCCCCATGGCGTGCGCAAAAAGGCGGGACAGATCAGCCTGCGGCTGGGGGAAAGCCCGTGCGTGTATTACTTTGGCCATATCGGCTATCATGTCGACCCGCCGTATCGCGGTCAGCATTATGCCCGCCGGGCCTGTGAGCTGCTCAGGCCGCTGATGGAAGCCGCGGGCAAGGAGAGCGTTGTCATTACCTGCGACCCGGACAACCTGCCCAGCCGCCGCACCTGCGAGGGCCTGGGCTGCGAGCTGGAGCGCGTCGTGGACGTGCCGACCTCCATTTCCGATCGCTGGGAGATCAGCCCGGTCAAATGTAGGTATATTTGGCGGCTGAATGCCAGTCTGCGCATTTAGCAGGCAATTTTCCGCCATCAACAGGGTACAATAGAGTGACGGCGCTGCGGTATGCGCCGCATAAGGAGGCGTGGGCATGGAAATTCAGTCCATGGGCGTGACGGTTCACTATGAGCTGTCCGGCAAGGGCGATCACCGCGTGGTGCTGCTCCATGGCTGGGGCTGCGAAGTGAAGCTGATGCGCCCCATCGCCCAGGCGCTTGAGGAGGACATGACCGTGCTGTCCATCGACTTCCCCGGTCACGGCCAGAGCGGTCGTCCGCCGGAGCCCTGGGGCGTGCCGGAATTTGCCGCGTGCCTGATGGATGTGCTGCAAAAGCTGGACTTCCTGCCCTGCTCGGTGATCGCGCATTCCTTCGGCGGGCGCGTGACCATTGAGCTGGCCTCCCGGGAGGACGCGCCCTTCGACAAGCTGATTCTCACCGGCAGCGCGGGCATCAAGCCGCCGCCCACCGAGGCGGGGAAGAAGCGATCGGCAGCCTTCGCCCGGTGGAAGCGCTGGTGCGGGCTTCTGCGGAAGGCGAAGATCTTCGGCCATCTGCCGGACAAACTGGAGGACATCGGCCGGAAAAAGTACGGCTCCAGGGATTACATCGCCCTGGACGCTGAAATGCGCAAGACCTTCGTCAAGGTTGTGTCCTACGATCAGACGGAGAAGCTGCCCCGCATCCAAAGGCCCACGCTGCTGGTCTGGGGCGATCAGGATACGGAAACGCCTCTGTGGATGGGAAAGCGAATGGAAAAGGATATTCCCGACGCGGGCCTGGTCATCCTGGAGGGCGGAAGCCATTACGCTTACCTGGAGCAGGCGGCGCGGTTTACAAAGATTGCCCATGTCTTTTTGATGGAGGAGTGACCTCATGGCTTGGTGGAATGTCCTTGGATGTCTGGCCGCGGCCGTGGGCATGACCCTGGCCAGCCGGAGTCTGATCCACTATTTTCAGTTGGAAAGCTACCAGTTTCCCGGCTATTTCCGCACCCTGAGGCGCAATGCCCGCAGGGTGCTGCTGCCTGGAGCGCTGCTGACGCTGGTGCTGGCCGTCTGTGCGGGCATCGCGCTGGCGGTCACATGGCCAAGATGGCTGAAGGCGCTGCCGACCGGCGCGCTGCTGCTGACGGCGGGCTGGCTGCTGGGGCGCTTTTTCCGTGATGCCAAGGCGAAGAAGCCGTTGGTGCTGACGCCCCGCGTCAAGCGCTTGTACGCTGTAATGACGGTGATGCATATCGTCTTGCTGCTCCTGCTGGGCGCGGGCATTCAGCGCGGCTTATCCATGCCGGAAGCCGCCGCAAGCCTTCCGGGGACGATCACCTGGGTCTGTCTGGCGCTGGCGGTGGCGTACCCCATCTTGCTGCCCCTGTGGACTTCGCTGGCAGGATTGATGGCCTGGCCCATTGAAAAGCTCATCAGCGAAATGTACTTCCGCGACGCCCAGCGGATGCTCCGCGAGCGCCCCGACCTCATCAAAATCGGCATTACCGGCAGCTATGGCAAGACCAGTGTGAAGTTCATCCTGGGAACGCTGCTGAGCGAGAAATACCAGACGCTGGTGACGCCCTCCAGCTTCAATACCCCCATGGGTGTGACGAAAATCATCCGCACCAAGCTGACGCCCGCTCATCAGGTTTTTGTGGCGGAGATGGGCGCCCGCCATGTGGGCGACATCAGGGAAATGTGCCGCCTGGTGCATCCTGACCACGGGGTGCTGACCTCGGTGGGCCCTCAGCATCTGGAGACCTTCCATACCATCGAACGGATCAAAAGCACAAAATACGAGCTGATGGACGCCGTACCGGCAAACGGCTGCTGCTTTTTCCCGGATGACGGCGGGATCTGCCGCGCGCTGTACGATCAGACGGCCAAGGAAAAACGGCTGTGCGCGGTTCGGCCGACGCCCGAGGCCGATGTGTGGGCGGAGGATATCCGTGTGTCCCCCCAGGGCAGCAGCTTCCTGCTGTGTACCCGGGAGGAGAAGATTCCCTGCGAAACGAAGCTGCTGGGCGAGCACAATATCCAAAACATTCTGCTGGCGGCAACGGTATGCCTGCGCCTTCAGCTGACGCCAAGGCAGATTGCCCGGGGCATCAGCAGACTGTCCCCGGTGGACCATCGGCTTCAGCTGATTCCCTCCACGGGCGTGACGATCATTGACGACGCCTTCAACAGCAACCCGCGGGGAGCGGAGGCGGCGCTGGATGTCCTCCGGGCATTCCCGGGGCGGCGGATCATCATTACGCCGGGCATGGTGGAGCTGGGCGAGGAGGAAGCGGCGTTCAACCGCGCCTTTGGTCGGAAGATGGCCGACGCCGTGGACGTGGCGATTCTTGTGGGCCGCAGGCATACCCAGCCGATTCACGACGGCCTGCGGGAGGCCGGCTTCCCCGAGGCGCAGATTCATCCCGTGGCCAGCCTGGAGGAAGCGGCGGCGCTGCTTCCTCAGCTGGGCCAGCCCGGGGACGTGGCGCTGTTCGAGAACGACCTGCCGGACAACTATTCCGAGCAATGACCTTTTCGCATAGAAGGAGGACAATGAAATGGGCAAGATTCAGCTTGGCGTGATCTACGGCAGCCGCAGCTGTGAGCGCGAGGTGGCCATCATCAGCGCCGTGCAGCTGATGAGTCATGTGGATACGGAGCGGTACGATGTGATCCCCGTGTACATCAGCGAGCAGGGCGTATGGTACACAGGCGAGGCCCTCCGCCGGATGGAAACCTACACGCCCTTCGACCCGAACCGCGCGGGCATCGAGCAGGTGCATCTGGATGTGACAGCCGGCTCCGGTGCGCTGATGGCGACCCGCCCCGGCAAGGGCCTGTTCGGCCATCCGACCCAGGTGGTGGCCGCGCGGCTGGAGGTCTGCGTGATTGTGATGCACGGGCTGAACGGCGAGGACGGCACCCTGCAGGGCATGCTGGAGCTGGCCAATCTGCCTTATACCTCCACGGGGGTAGCAGGCAGCGCCATCGGCATGGACAAAATCATGATGAAGCAGTTCTTCCGCGGCGCCGGGACGCTCCCGGTGCTGCCGGATGCGTGGTTCACGCGCTCCCGCTATCAGGCGGAAAAAGAGGCCGTGCTGGACGAGGTGGAAGCCAAGCTGGGTTATCCCGTGTTCGTGAAGCCGGCCAACCTGGGCTCCTCCATCGGCGTCAGCCGGGCGGATGACCGGGATACGCTGACGGACGCCCTCGACCTGGCCTTTGATTACGACCGCCGGGTGCTGGTGGAAAAGGGCCTTGATAAGCCCGTCGAGCTGAACTGCTCTGTCCTGGGCTATGACGACGAGGTGGAAGCCAGCCCCATCGAGATGCCCGTTTCCGACGGTGCGATGCTGACCTTCAGCGGCAAGTACGGCGATGGCGGCGGCTCCAAGGGCATGGCCAGCCTGCGCCGCATCCTGCCCGCGCCCATTGACGACGCGACCCGCGACCGCATCCAGTCCCTGAGCAAAGAAATCTTCCGCATGCTGGACTGCAAGGGCGTGGTGCGCATCGACTACATGCAGGATCGTGAGACTGAGGACATCTACATCACCGAGATCAACACCATTCCCGGCTCCCTGGCCTTCTACCTGTGGGAAAACGCCGGCGTGAAGTATACCGAGCTGATCGACCGCATGGTGCGCTGCGCGCAGAAGGCTCACGAGGACAAGAACCTGCGCAACTACGCCTTTACCTCGGATATTCTGCGAAGCGTTAAGCTGGGCGGAACGAAGGGTACCAAGGGAGCCAAGGGCACGAAGTGGTAAGGAGGAGCCCATGAACAGCCGATACAGCCGCCCGACCGGTCAGCCGGCCCAGCGGCCAGCGTCCCAAGCCGCTTGGATGGGCGCGGAAGAAAGGTGGCAGGGCGGTCGCTCGCCCTATCAGCGGCCCGCGTGGCAGGAGGAGCCTGCCGGGGAAGAAGCGCCCTTTGAGCCGCCCTATGAGGAGGAAGCCTTTGAGGAGCTGCCGCCGGAGCCCTCCCGGCGGGACAGCCAGGCGGAAATGACCCGGGAAATCATCGCGACCAACCGCACGGTGCTGCTCACCTGCACCCTGGCGGCGATGATGGGTCTGTTCGCCGTCTTCCTGTGCTTCTCGGAGAAGCGAAGCCGTGCCATCCGGCACTTTGCGGGGCAATCGGCGGCCCTCACGGGGGCGCATGTGGCCCTGGCGTTGACGCTGGCGCTGATTGGCGGCCTGCTGGGCGCAATCCCGCTGCTGGGTTTTTTCCTGCGCCTGGTCTGCTGGCTGCTCTACATCGCGGTGTTCATTGTGCTGACGGCGGTGCGGATACGGATGATGTTCTTCGCTTACCAGGGCATCCGCTTCACACTGCCTTTCATCGGTGAAAAGATCAGCGAGCGCATGGGCGTATGAGCGGTACAACGGGGAGAGTAGGGATGTCATGCACCTGCAAGATGTAAAGTCGCCCCAGGACATCAAGGGCTTGTCCTATCCTGAAATGGCAGACCTGGCGGCGGAGATCCGGGCGGAACTGGTGACCACGGTGGCGCATCGCGGCGGACACCTGGCGTCCAATCTGGGCGTTGTGGAATTGACGCTGGCGCTCCACCGTGTATTTGATATGCCCATCGACAAGCTGATTTTCGATGTTGGGCACCAAAGCTATGTTCACAAGCTGATTACAGGCCGGTATCATCGCTTCAGCACCCTGCGCAGCTTCGGTGGGCTGGCCGGCTTCCCCAAGCGGGAGGAAAGCGAATACGATCTTTTTGAGACCGGACATTCCTCCACGGCCATCTCCGCCGCGCTGGGCCTGGCCCGCGCCAGGGATTATCAGGGGGAAAGGTACAACGTCATTGCTCTGGTGGGCGACGGCGCGATGACCGGCGGATTGTGCTATGAGGCGCTCAATGATGCCGGCAGCTGCGGCGCCAAGATGATTCTGATTCTCAATGACAACGAGATGTCCATCGCGCCGAACGTGGGGGCGCTGTCCCGCCATCTGACGGATCTGCGGGTCAGCAAGGGCTGGCGGAGCACCAAAAAGGTGGTCAAGAACCGTCTGCAGCGGATTCCGCTGGTGGGCAAGCGCATCTATCGCGTGGTGCATTGGGTCAAGGATACCCTGAAGTCGGCGCTGGTGGATGGAGGAGACGGCTTCTTCACGGCGCTGGGCTTCCACTATTTCGGCCCGATTGACGGCCATGACCTTCCCAGCATGGAAAAGACCTTCCGCCTGGCCAAGGACTTTGACGGCCCCGCGGTCATCCATGTGCTGACGCGCAAGGGCTATGGTTATCCCAAGGCGGAGGCGCTGCCGGAGCAATTTCACGGCACGCCGCCGTTTTATGTGGAGACCGGCGATCCCCGCAAGGCCAGCCGCCTGCCCGCCTTCGGCACGGTGATGGCGGAGGAGCTGGCCGACATGGCGCGGACGGATCAGCGGATCGTGACCATCACGGCGGCCATGCCCGGAGGCACGGGGCTGAGCCTGTTCCAGGAGCGCTTTCCGGAGCGGATGCTGGATGTGGGCATTGCGGAGGAGCATGCCGTCACCATGGCGGCGGGCCTTGCCGTCGGCGGCATGAAGCCGTACTTCGCCGTATACGCCACCTTCTTCCAGCGAAGCTACGATCAGCTGATTCATGATGTGTGCATGCAGAAGCTGCCTGTCACCATCATGCTGGATCGGGCGGGGCTCGTGGGGGAGGACGGCGCTACCCATCACGGCGTGTTTGATCTGTCCTCCATGCTGCCGGTGCCGAACCTGACCGTTCTCGCCCCGCGCGATATCCATGAGCTCCGCGCCATGGTGCGCTGGACCGGGGCGTATGACGGCCCCTGCGCCGTTCGCTACGGGCGCAATGCCGTCGACATGAGCGCCGAATATCCGTACCACGGCTTTGTTCACGGCCAGTGGGAGCTGCTGGAGGAGGGCGCGGACTGCGCGCTGCTGGCGGTGGGCTCTATGGTGGCGGAAGCCGTGGCGGTTCGGCGTCTGCTGGCGGCCATGGGCCTTCAGGCGGCGGTGGTAAACTGCTCCACTGTGAAGCCGATGGACGAGGAAATGCTGGCGCGTCTGGCAGGGCGTCCGATGATTACCATGGAGGAGCATGTGCTGACCGGCGGCTTCGGCAGCGCCGTATGCGCCTTCTGCGTGGGCAATGAGCTCCCCGCGCCGGTGCTGACCCTGGGCATACAGGACACCTTTGTTCAGCACGGCCGACACGATCAGCTGCTGAAATACCTGGGCCTTCAGCCTGAACAGATGGCCCGGCGCATCGCCGCCGTACTCAAGATGAAGGGAAAGAACCAACGATGACGGACAAAATGCGGGCGGATGTGGCCCTGGTAACCCGCGGCCTTTGCGAAAGCCGGGAGAAGGCGCAGGCCTCCATTATGGCGGGCATGGTTTACCTGGGTGAGCGGAAGATTCTCAAGGCCAGCGAGACGGTCAAGCCCGAGGATGAATTGATCCTTCGCGGCCACGCGCATCCCTTCGCCAGCCGCGGCGGTCTGAAGCTGGAGAAGGCCATACGCTCTTTCGGCGCCGATCTGACCGGGAAGGTCTGCATGGACATCGGCGCGGCCACCGGCGGTTTTACCGACGTCTGCCTGCGCTCGGGCGCCAGCCATGTCTACGCCATTGACGTGGGCTATGGACAGTTTGACTGGAAGCTGCGCAACGATCCTCGGGTCACGGTCATGGAGCGTACCAACGCCCGCTATCTCACTCCCGAGCAGGTGCCGTTGCGCCCTACGGTCACGGTAATGGATGTCAGCTTTATCTCCATCCGGATGATTCTTCCCGTGGCGGCGGAACTGATGGGTGAGGACGGCGTGTTCTACACGCTGATTAAGCCCCAGTTTGAAGCTGGACGCGACCGCGTGGGCAAAAAGGGCGTCGTTCGGGACGCCGCCGTTCACGAGGCGGTGCTGAGAGAGATCGTCGATTTTGCCCCGACCTTCGGCTGGCAGGCGCAGGCCCTTGACTTTTCCCCCATCACCGGCCCCGAGGGGAACATTGAGTTCCTGGCAAAGATCACCAAGCGCGCATCAGAGGCCGAGCCCTGCACGGCGCAGGCCATTCACGAGCTGGTGCGCAGGGCCCATGAGGAGATGAAGAAATGAGCGCCGATACCGTGGACATCCGGCGGGCTCAGCCTGAGGATGCCAATGATGTGGCACGTTTGGCGCTTCTGCTCTGGCCGGAGCATACGCTCACGGATTTAGCCGAGGAAATGGCGGAAGTCATTTCTGATCAAGAGGCGGCGGTGTTTCTGCTGCTGCGGGATGCTGTTCCGGTCGGCTTTGCTCAGTGTCAGCTTCGGCATGATTATGTGGAAGGCGCTCAAACCAGCCCCGTGGGTTACCTGGAAGGGCTGTTTGTCCGGGAGGAGGACCGCCATCGGGGCTACGGCCGGCAACTGACGGCGGCCTGCGAGGCATGGGCCGGAGCCATGGGCTGCGCAGAGCTTGCCAGCGACTGCGGCCTGGACAACACGCAGAGCCAGTCCTTCCATCTGGCGGCGGGATTTCAGGAAGCAGGCCGAATCATCTGCTTTGTCAAGACGCTGTAAATCCATTGCATATACTTGCATGAATATTCACATCGTGCTATAATCATGGGCGGCGAACGTCAAAATGCCCATGAGGAGAGAGTGAACATGAAAACCATCCGACAGATGGCCATACTGGACTTGATTGAAAAGCAGGCCATCGAAACCCAGGAGGATTTGGCTGAGGCCCTTCGCGCCAGGGGGATTAAGGTGACCCAGGCCACCGTGTCCAGGGATATCAAGGAGCTGCGTCTGCTCAAAGTGCTGACGCCCGCCGGGCTGTATAAATACGCCACAGCCGACAAGGCGGAAAACGGCATGTCCGATCGGCTGATTCGTATGCTGTCGGAATCGCTTTTGTCGGTGGCGGCCTCCAACAACCTGGTGGTGGTCAAGACCCTTAACGGCTCGGCCAATGTGGCGGCGGAGGCGCTTGATTCCCTGCGCTGGCCGGAGATTCTGGGCACCCTGGCCGGAGACAACACCATTTTGCTGATTATCCGCGCGGAGGCTGAAACCGCAGCCGTCGTCCGGCGGCTGCAGGATATGATTAAGTAAGCGGCAGCTTTCCGTTACAGAAGGAGCAAACGTCCATGATTCTGTCCATGCGCATGAACAACATCGCCCTGATCGAGACGCTCACCCTGGAATTTGCCGATGGGCTGCATGTGCTCACCGGCGAAACAGGCGCGGGCAAATCCATCATTGTGGACGCGGTGAATCTGGTGCTGGGCGGACGCGCTGATCGTGATTTGATTCGCACGGGGACGGAGAAAGCCTGGGTTGAGGCTGTGTTTGACGCCGCGGGCAATGCTCGGGTGGAAGCCTTTCTGGCCGAGCAGTCCATCGAGGCAGAGGGCGGCCTCGTATCACTTTATCGGGAAATCAGCCGCGGCGGGCGCAATCTGTGCCGCATCTGCGGCGTTGTTATGCCCGTTGGCACGCTGAAGGAGCTGGCCGCCATGCTGATGGATGTCCACGGGCAGCATGAGGCGCAATTCCTGATGGATTCCCGCTACCACCTGCGTTTTCTGGACGAATCGGGGGATGACGCTCATCAGGCGCTGCTTGCCCAGGTCGAGGAAGCCTGCCAGGCCTTTATGACCAATCATCGGCGGTATGCCAAGCTGGTGAAGGAGAATGAGCAGAAGCATTTCCGCATGGAAACGCTGAAAAAGTCTCTGGAGGAATTGAAGAAGGCCAAGCTCAAGCCCGGCGAGGAGGAAGCGCTGACGGTGGAAAAGGAACGCTTTCGCCATGCGGAAAAGATCGCTCTGGCGGTGCGGACAGCATACGGCGCCATTGCGGGCGGGGAGGAAGCCGAGCCGGTTCTCGGCCGACTGAAGGAAGCGTTTCAGGCTCTTAAAAGCCTGGAAGGCCTGGGTGAGCCTTATCAGTCCCTTGCCGCCAGGTGCGAGTCCGCCTACTACGAGCTGGAGGAAGCCGGCTATGACCTGGCTGACATGATGGAGAGCGGCGAGTTTGATCCGCGTCGCGCCGAACAGGTCGAGGCCAGGCTTGACCTCATTCGCCGCATGGAGCGGAAGTATGGCGACAGCATCGCCGCCGTGCTGGCTCAGCAGGAAGGGATGCAGGAGGAATACGATCACTTTGCCAGCCTGGATCAGCAGGTAGCCGCCATGGGGCGGGAGCATAAGCGCCTGCTGGCCGCCTATCGTGGGCTGGCCAAGCAGCTGACGGCCTCCCGCAAAGCGCTGGCGGAGGTTTTTCAGCGGCGGATGATGGCGCAGCTGACCGATCTGGGTATGGACAAGACCGTTTTTCAGGCTTCCTTCATTCCCAAAGCCGATGGCCGTCCGGCCATGCCCCAGCCTTCAGGGGATGACGAGGTGGCCTTCATGCTGTCGCCCAACCCTGGCGAGCCTATGAAGCCTCTGGCCAAGATCGCCTCCGGCGGCGAATTGTCGCGCATCATGCTGGCATTGAAGTCCATCGAGGCCGAAAAGGCGGGCGTTGGCTGCATGGTCTTTGACGAGATTGACACGGGCATCAGCGGGCGCATGGCTCAGGTGGTGGCCGAAAAAATGGCGCTGATTGCCCGCTCGCGCCAGGTGCTGTGCGTTACGCATCTGCCGCAAATTGCCGCGATGGCGGAGCATCAGTTCCTCGTGGAAAAGGGGACGGAGGAGGGGCGGACCAACACCCGCGTCACCCTGCTTGATGCCGGCGCCCGTGTAGGCGAAATCGCGCGGATGCTGGGCGGCGCGGACGGCAGCGAGGCATCGGCCATGCAGCACGCCGCGCACATGCTGGATCAGGCGGCGATATTAAGGCAAAATACACCGCAAAATTCTTAAATTTCAACTATACGAAACAGGTAGATTTGTGATATAATCAATCCTGCGTGATTTGTCGAAAGGGCCCGCTGTGGCGGAACATGTCACCGGCGGGCCTTATTTGTGGAAGGGGGAACCATGTTCGTGTTTGGAGCTCGTCTGTTTCCCGGCGGCATCCATCCTCATGAGGGTGTGAATGGCAAGGCGGTCAACAGCGGCAACCCGATTCGGGAATTGCCCGCGCCGCCCCGCGTGACCATTCCGCTTCAGCAGCATATCGGCGCGCCGGCCAAGCCCTTGGTCAAGAAGGGCGACCGTGTGCTGATGGGGCAGGTGATTGGCGAGGCCGGCGGCTTTGTGTCCGCGCCGGTTCATTCCTCTGTGTCCGGTACGGTGGTGAGCGTACAGCCCTGCCTGCAGGCCAACGGTACGGAAGCCATGTCGGTGGTGATCGACAACGATTATCAGGATGAGTGGGCGCCCCACGCGCCCGCCGAGCATCCCGAGACCATGACGGCGGCCGAGCTTCAGCAGGCCATCCGCAGCGCCGGCGTGGTCGGCATGGGCGGCGCAACTTTTCCCACGGCGGTTAAGCTGACCCCGCCCAAGGGAAAGGTCATCGAAAAGCTGATTATCAACGGCGCCGAGTGCGAGCCTTATTTGACGGCGGATCACCGGCTGATGCTGGAAAAGGCCGCGGAGATTATCGACGGCATCCGGCTGGTGATGCTGGCGCTGGAGATCAAGGAAGCCATCGTGGGCGTGGAGGACAACAAGCCTGACGCCATCGCGGCTCTGACCAAGGCGGCGGCCGACACCGAGGGGATCGCCGTCAGGGCGCTGCCGGTTCGTTACCCCCAGGGCGGTGAAAAGCAGCTGATTTACGCGCTGACCAAGCGGAAGGTGCCCTGCGGCGGCCTGCCTGTGGATGTGGGTGTAGCGGTTTGCAATGTAGCCACGGTGTATGCCATCGACCAGGCCATTCGCGAGGGCAAGCCGCTTATCAGCCGGGTCACAACGGTAGGCGGCCTGGTGAACAATCCCGGCAACTTCCTGGTGCGCATTGGCACCTCGGTTGAGACCCTGCTGGATGCCTGCGGCGGCGTGCAAAGCGGCGCGCGCAAGCTGATCAGCGGCGGCCCCATGATGGGCATGGCACTGTCCCGCACGGATCTTCCGGTGACCAAGGGCACCTCCGGCATTCTGGCCCTGGGAAAAGAAGCGCTGCTGCCCAAGGAGAGCGCCTGCATTCGCTGCGGACGCTGCCTGCGGGCCTGTCCCATGATGCTGATGCCTGCCAAGCTGGACGCCCTGGTGCGGGCCGGACGGTATGAGGATGGCGAAAAGGCTGGCATGATGAACTGCCTGGAATGCGGCGCCTGCACATTTGTGTGTCCGGCAGGCCGCGCGCTGACCCAGTCCTGCCGTACAGGCAAGAAAATTATCACCAACCGCCGCCGCGCCGCCGCTGCCAAGAAGGCCGCTGAGGAAGCCGCCGCCAAGGCGGCCGATAACAAGAAGGAGGAGTAAGCAACCATGCAAAAGAATCTTGCTGTAAGCTCCTCGCCCCATCTGCATGACCAGCTGTCTACCCGGCGGATCATGCAGGAGGTGTGCCTGGCGCTGGCGCCGGCGGGCATCGCGGGCATTGTGCTCTACGGAGCCAACGCCGCCATGCTCATAGCCGCTGCGGTCATCACGGCCGTTCTGGCCGAGTTCACCTGGCAGAAGGTGACCCATCAGCCGAATACCACCGGCGACTGGAGCGCCGTTGTCACCGGCCTGCTGCTGGCCTACAACCTGCCCGCCAACGCCCCGATCTGGCTGGCCGTCATCGGCTCTCTGCTGGCCATCATCCTGGTGAAGCAGTGCTTCGGCGGCATGGGCAGCAACTTCATGAATCCTGCCCTGACGGCCCGCGCCATCCTCTTTGTGAGCTGGTCGAGCCTGATGAGCGCTTATCCTCAGACGGTTTACGCCATTGAGGAAGCGATGTCCACCGCCACGGTGTCTTCCGCTTCCGTCGTGGATACCATGTCTTCCGCCACGCCTCTGGCGCAGCTGGCTACCGGCGGCATCGGCGACCTGCGCTTCGTTGATCTGCTGCTGGGCAACTGCGGCGGCGTACTGGGTGAAACCTGCAAACTGGCGCTGCTCCTGGGCGGCGTGTATCTGATCTGCCGCGGGCTGATTGACTGGAAGATTCCCGCTTCCTTCATCGGCACGGTGTTCCTTTGCTATCTGCTCAAGGACGGCCCGCTGATGGCGGTCTACCAGCTGTTTGCCGGCGGACTGATGCTGGGCGCGTTTTTCATGGCGACGGATTACGTCACCAGCCCCGTGACCAACAAGGGCCGGGTCATCTTCGGCGTGGGCTGCGGTCTGCTGCTGTTCATCATCCGCGCGTTCGCCTCCTATCCTGAAGGATGCTCCTTCGCCATCCTGTTTATGAATGTGGCGACGCCCTTGATTGACAAGTTTACCGCCCACAAGCCTTTCGGGGAGGTGAAGCAGCATGGCTGATAACAAGAAGAGCTTCTTCAGCGTGTTTCTGAATGGTCTGGTGACGGAAAACCCCACCTTCACGCTGATGCTGGGCATGTGCCCGACCCTGGCCATCACCACCGCCGCGTCCAACGGCGTGGGCATGGGTTTGGCGACCACGGTCGTGCTGGTGTGTTCCAACCTGTTCATTTCACTGCTGCGCAACGCCATTCCCGAAAAGGTACGCATTCCGTCCTTCATTGTGGTCATCGCTTCCTTTGTGACCATTGTGGAAATGCTGCTGAAGGCGTATCTGCCGGAGCTGTCCGCGACGCTGGGCATGTACATTCCCCTGATCGTGGTCAACTGCATCATCTTCGCCCGGGCGGAGGCTTTCGCCTTCAAAAACCCGCCGATACTTTCCTTGGCAGACGGTCTGGGCATGGGGCTTGGCTTCACCGCAGCCATCACGCTGCTGTCCTGCATCCGGGAGCTGCTGGGCAGCGGAACCATTTTCGGCGCGCAGGTCATGCCCGCTTCCTACCAGCCCATGGGCATTATGCTGAATGTTCCCGGCGGCTTTGTCACCTTGGGCATCCTGCTGGCGCTGGTGAACGCGCTGAAGGTCTATCTGGACAAGCGCGCTGAGAAGCGGAAGGAGGAGCTGGCATGATTGAGAACGGAAGCTATCTGGCGATCCTAGTCGGCTCTCTGCTGGTGAACAACTTCGTCATGAACAAATTCCTGGGCATCTGCCCCTTCCTGGGCGTGTCCAAGAAGTTCGATACGGCGCTGGGCATGGGCATGGCGGTGACCTTTGTCATGACCCTGGCGTCCTTCATTGCGTGGATTGTGGAGCACTTGCTGCTTCTGCCCCTAAACCTGATGTACATGCGCACCATCGCCTTCATCCTGGTCATCGCGGTGCTGGTGCAGGTGGTGGAGATGGCGCTGAAGAAGCTGTCCTTCTCCCTGTACCAGGCGCTGGGCGTCTATCTGCCGCTGATTACCACCAACTGCGCGGTGCTGGGCGTGGCCATTCTGAACTCGGATACGGGCTACAACCTGATCCAGAGTACGCTGAACGGCTGCTGCGCGGCTCTGGGCTTCACCCTGTCCCTGGTGCTGTTCTCCTGCATCCGGGAGCGCCTGGCGCTGTCCAATATGCCCAAGTGGATGGACGGCTTCCCCGGCGCGCTGATTACCGCGGGCCTGATGGCGGTGGCCTTCATGGGCTTTGGCGGTCTGATTAAGTAAGGAGGGGACAGACGAATGGAAATTTTGTATGCTGCCCTCGTGCTGGGCGGAATGGGCCTGCTGTTCGGCGGCCTGCTCACGCTGACGTCGAAGGTGTTTGCCGTGCCGGCGAATCCGACCCGGGACGCCGTGCGTGAGGCGCTGCCCGGCGCCAACTGCGGCGGCTGCGGCTATCCCGGCTGCGACGGCTGCGCTGGCGCCATTGCCGCGGGGAAGGCGCCTGTGAACGCCTGCCCGGTGGGCGGCGCGGAGGTGTCCGCCAAGATCGCGGCCATCATGGGCGTGGAGCCCGCGGATGCCGCTGACCGCAAGGTTGCCCGGGTGATATGCCAGGGCGATCTGCAGCACTGCAGAAGCAAGTTTGACTATGAGGGCATCCACGACTGCGTTTCGGCTTCCCTGGTCAATGACGGCAACCGTTCCTGCAAGTATGCCTGCCTGGGCCTGGGCACCTGCGTCAAGGCCTGCGCCTTCGACGCCATCCACATTGACGAGCGTCTGGGCATCGCCGTGGTGGACGAGGACAAATGCGTGGCCTGCGGCAAGTGCGTCGAGGCCTGCCCCAAGCATGTGCTTGACCTGCATCCCGTCACGGAGCCGGTTCGCCTGCTGTGCCGCGCCGCCGAGGAAGGCTACGTCGTCAGCGACAACTGCCGCGCCGGCTGCATCGGCTGCGAGCGCTGCCTCCATGCCTGCAAGTTTGGCGCGATCACCATGGTCAACCATCTGCCGGTGATTGACAAGAGCAAGTGCCGTTCCTGCATGATGTGCGCCGAGGCCTGCCCAACGGGCGCCATGTGGGCGGACTGGGACAATCGCCGCGTCGCGGAGATCGACCAGTCGACGTGCATCGGCTGCACCATGTGCAAGCGCAACTGCCCCTTTGAGGCCGTTGTGGGTACGGTGAAGCAGCCTCATGAGATCACCGCCGCGTGTACCGGCTGCGGTCTGTGCGCGGAGAAGTGCCCCAAGAAGTGCATCACCATGAAGGTGCGCGAGCATACGCGCGACCGCAACGCCAAGGCCGGCACCACGCCGGAAGCGGTGATGGCGGCAAAGCCCGCCGATAAGGCGGAAGCCCCGGCGGCCAAGCCTGCGCGCACGCCTGAAATGGAAGCGAAGATTCAGGCGGCGCTGGCGGCGAAGGCTGCCCGCGAGGCCGCTGCCCAGAAGGCGAGCGCCCAGGGCGAGGATCTCAAGGCCTGATTTTCTCATAAGCATCCCCCTATGTGCCCAAGCTGCGCATAGGGGGATTTTTGATGGCATAGGACTGGTTTGCTTTGCCAAGAATAGGGCGGGGGAGTCCATGCGCGAAACCGCTTTCATTGCCCATGATGACGGCGCATTCGCGGCCGTGCGGGACGCGCCGCAAATTTCACCCCAAAGGGATCAAATGGGAGGAGAAGCGCGGTTGAACGGCAAAAAAGTCTTTCAATGTGCCCGAACGGCCGAATATCTCGCGTTGTAATTACTTTCAATCTTCCAGGCTCTTGCCAAATCGCACAAAAAATAGTATACTGTGGCGTGATAGATAACAGATCTGTGCTGTCATGCTCTTTCATGGCGGCCTTATCTTTGGAGCGGCTTCGCTCCTGCAACATGATCGAGGAGGAGATTCCAATGGCGAAGAAGTATGTGTACCTCTTCAAAGAAGGCGACGCAAGCATGCGTGAGCTGCTGGGCGGCAAAGGCGCCAACCTGGCCGAAATGACCCGGCTGGGCATGCCCGTTCCCCAGGGCTTTACCGTGACGACGGAGGCTTGCACCCGTTACTATACCGACGGCAAGGTGATCGGCGAGGACATCGTCGAGCAGATTTACGCCGCGCTGGCCGAGACCGAGAAGGTTGCCGGCAAGAAGTTCGGTGATGAGAACGATCCCTTCCTGGTGTCCGTTCGTTCCGGCGCCCGCGCGTCCATGCCCGGCATGATGGATACCATCCTGAACCTGGGCCTGACGGACAAGGCTGTGGTGGGCCTGGCCAAGCTGACCAACAACGAGCATTTCGCTTACGACGCCTATCGTCGTTTCATTGCCATGTTCTCTGACGTGGTGATGGAGATCCCCAAGAGCGAGTTCGAGGCTGTGCTGGACGAGTTCAAGGAGAAGAAGGGCGTCAAGTTCGACCGTGACCTGGACGCCGAAGACCTCAAGCAGGTCGTCGTCCGCTTCAAGGCCATCTATGAGAAGCACATGGGCGTGGAGTTCCCCCAGGATCCCAAGGTGCAGTTGATGGAAGCCGTCAAGGCCGTTTTCCGCTCCTGGGACAACCCCCGCGCCATCTACTATCGCCGCATGAACGACATCCCCGGCGACTGGGGCACCGCCGTCAACGTGCAGTCCATGGTCTTCGGCAACATGGGCGAGACCTCCGGCACCGGCGTTGCCTTCACCCGCAATCCCTCCACCGGTGAGAAGAAGCTCTACGGCGAGTATCTGCTGAATGCTCAGGGCGAGGACGTCGTGGCCGGTATCCGTACCCCCGAACCCATCTCCCACCTGCAGGAGCAGATGCCCGATGTGTACCAGCAGTTCATCGACATCGCCGGCAAGCTGGAAGCCCACTACCGCGATATGCAGGACATGGAATACACCATCGAGCGCGGCAAGCTGTTCATGCTCCAGACCCGCAACGGCAAGCGCACCGCTGCCGCCGCCCTGAAGATCGCTGTCGATCTGGTGGATGAAGGCGTGCTCTCCGAGGAGGAGGCCGTACTGAAGGTGGAGCCCAAGCAGCTGGATAGCCTGCTGCACCCCAACTTTGACGCCGCTGCCCTGAAGGCCGCTTCCGTCATCGCCAAGGGTCTGCCCGCTTCCCCCGGCGCTGCCACCGGCGCCATCTACTTCACCGCCGACGAGGCTGCGGAGCATGGCAAGAACAAGGAAAAGGTGATCCTGGTTCGCAAGGAGACCACCCCTGAGGACATCGAGGGCATGGACTTCTCCCAGGGCATCCTGACCGTCTTCGGCGGCATGACCTCCCACGCGGCTGTTGTGGCCCGCGGCATGGGCCGTGCGGCTGTCGTTGGCTGCGGCGAGTTGAAGATCAACGAGGAAGAGAAGACCCTGTCCGTGGCCGGCAAGGTATACCACGAGGGCGACTTCATCTCCCTGGATGGCTCCACCGGCAACGTGTACGACGGCCAGATTGCCACCGTGGAAGCCTCTATTTCCGGCGAGTTTGCCCGCTTCATGGCCTGGGCTGACAAGGCCCGTACCCTGAAGGTGCGCACCAACGCCGATAATCCCCGCGATACCAAGCAGGCGGTTGCCTTCGGCGCCGAGGGCATTGGTCTGTGCCGTACCGAGCACATGTTCTTCGAGGCTGATCGTATCGCCGCTGTACGCGAGATGATCCTGTCCGATACCAAGGAGCAGCGCGAGAAGGCGCTGGCGAAGATTCTGCCCATGCAGCAGGGTGACTTCGAGGCCATGTACAAGGCCCTCGAGGGCAAGCCCATGACCATCCGTTACCTGGATCCGCCGCTGCATGAGTTCGTGCCCCATGTGGACATGACCGAGGAAATCGAGGCGCTGGCCAAGAACCTGGGCATCAGCAAGGATGAGGTGATCCACAAGATCTCCGCGCTGCATGAGTCCAACCCCATGATGGGCCATCGCGGCTGCCGTCTGGCCGTGACCTATCCCGAAATCGCCGAGATGCAGACCCGCGCCGTGCTGCAGGCCGCCATCAACGTGAAGAAGGAATGCGGCTACGACATCGTGCCCGAAATCATGATTCCCCTGGTGGGCACCAAGAAGGAGCTTGCCTTCGTGAAGAGCATCGTGGTGGAGACCGCCAAGAAGGTCTTCGCTGAGCAGGACATGGAGCTGGAGTATCACGTCGGCACCATGATCGAGATTCCGCGCGCTGCCGTGACGGCGGACGAAATCGCTGAGGAAGCCGAGTTCTTCTCTTTCGGCACCAACGACCTGACCCAGATGACCTTCGGCTTCTCCCGTGACGACGCCGGTAAGTTCCTGGGCGCCTACTATGACAACAAGATCTTCGAGAGCGATCCCTTCGCCCGTCTGGATACCGAGGGCGTGGGCAAGCTGGTGAAGCTGGCTGCCAAGCTGGGCCGCGAGACCCGCCCCGACCTGAAGCTGGGCATCTGCGGTGAGCACGGCGGCGATCCGAGCACCATCATGTTCTGCCACCAGGTTGGCCTGAACTATGTGAGCTGCTCTCCCTTCCGTGTTCCGATTGCCCGTCTGGCCGCGGCTCACGCTGCCATTCTGGAGAAGCAGGGCAAGTAATTGCTCATGCGCAAACAAACAAAAAAGTGGCTTCGGCCACTTTTTTGTTTTTGTCGACATAGGGAGCGGCCTTCTCATGGGAAGAACGATGACCGCCCCAAAAGATAAGCCCCGATACGCTGTGATGCGCATCGGGACTTTGGAAGTGATCAATCAGTCTGCGTCAGAGGGCGGAAGCTGCGTCGGCGCGTTCTTTTTTTTCGGGTTCAGGCTGCTTTTCAGCATCCCGAAGCAGCCCAGAGCGGCAAAAAGGAGGCCGACCAGCGTATCCTTTGTGATAGAGGCAATAAATTCGCTGTCCTTCACCAGCAAAGGAATCATGAGTTTGAAAAAGGCCGGCTCGCTCAGATAAGCGGCAACGTTTTCATCCTGATAGGCCTTATGGACTTGCCAGACCGCTGTGCCCATATTGCCGATGATGACCGCTAGGATCACGCACAGGATCAGCACCGCGACCTTGACTTTTCCCTGCCGACCGTGGAACAGATCATAGCCCTTGGACGCCAGAAAGGCAATCAGAAAACCCACAATGCTGGCAATGTAGCCCAGTGCGCCCACCAATGCCCAAACGGCGGCGCCCAGCAGCGCGCCGATGATAGCGCCGAGAAGGCCGAGAAATACGCTTCCTTTGGGCTCCTCATAAGGATTGTAATACTCCATGTTTCATCCTCCCATCCTATCGGTGCCTCTATCGTACAGCAAACAGCCGCGTTTGTCAATCCTCCGCGTATCCGGCCCGTGCTTCTTCCAGGGCCTGCCGCGCGATGTCGTACCCATAACCCCGCCGGGCCAGCATGGCCAGGACGCGGTTGGCCGTCTTCCGCGGATCCTCGCCGGACTTTTCGCGGCGAAGGGCCTTTTCGACAAGGGCGACAGCCCCGGCCAGCTGATCGTCTTCATCAATGGCCGCCAGGGCTTCTTCGGCCTGCTCCGCGTCAATGCCTTTATGCCGCAGCTCCTGGGCGATGCGGCGGCTGCCCATGCGGCGGTTTGACCGCGCCTCCACCCATTGCCGGGCGAAGTCGGCGTCGTCCAGCAGGCCTTCTTTTTCCAGCTTGTACAGCACCATTTCCACCGTGCTGGGGCGATAGCCGACCCGCAGCAGCTTGGCTTCCAGCTCATGCTTGCTATGGGCGCGGGAGGCCAGAGCCGCCACGGCGCGATCCAGGGCGTGGCGGTATTGCCGAACCATCAGCCACTGATCCAGCTCCTCCAGGTCAACGGACGCTCCCTCTTCAAGCCGACGCTCCCGATACAGGCTGCCGGGCACCAGCACATCCGTATCGCCGTTGACGGTCACGCGATAAAAGCCGCGCTCCTTGCGCACGGCGGTAATCATGTCCATGAGGGCATCTCCTTTCGCAGGGCCCAGCGCAGAACGTCCCGATTGACCAGGCCGAGCCTGCCCGTCCGGGCTTCGCTGCTGCCGCCGTTGAGAAAGATGACCTGCCTGCCGGTGCCTTCCTCCGTGAACGCGCCGTCCACACAGCCATAGGCAAAGCCCTGATGGCCCAGCAGGCGATGCTCGGACAGCTCGGGTCTTTCCAGCAGCACCAGACCCAGGCCATAGCGGCGGGTGGGGTTCCGCGTGGAGCCGGAAAAGCCGTGGAGCGTCATCATGGCCCTGACGGCGTCGGCGGAAAGCAGCCGCCGACCATCGACTTCACCCTGCTGAGCAATCAGCGTTAACAGCCTGGAAAGGCTGGGCGCGTCGGTGTACATGGCGCCTGCCGTGTGACCGAAGTGCCGCAGGGGATCAGGCGCGCCCAAGGGCACGCGCCCCAGCGCGGGAATTATCACCTCCGTGCCGACACGGTAGGGGAGTACTCGTGTGATGGGCATGACCCGGGTCGGATCAAGCTGGGAGGCGTCCAGTGTGGCCGTCATGCCCAGGGGCTGGAACAGCTTCTCCTCAAACAGCCGATCCAGCGCAAGGCCGGAAACCTGCTCCAGAACGCACCCGACCAGACCAAACCCGAAATTGCAATAGGAAAAGGAAGCGCCGGGAGCACCGGCAAGAACTCCGGGCTGCGCCACAACCCATGGCCAGCCTTCCCCCCGCCGGAGAGCCTCGGCATAGGCCGGCGTATCCCGGAGGCCGGAGGTATGGCTGAGCAGCTGGCGGGTGGTGATGGCGCCAAGGACTTCGCCCTCCGGCAAAAGCGCGGCAACAGGCGCGTCCAGCGTCAGCATGCCTTCCTCCTGAAGGCGGAGGGCGACCAGCGCCGTCGCCATCTTCGTGATGGACGCCACACGGTAGAGCGTGTCAGCCCCGGCCGTATGCTCCGGGTTCCGGGTTGAGGTATGAACGATGGCCTGGCGCGAACCGTCCTTGAGCAGCAGCGTCGCGCCAAAAACATGATGCTTGGCCAGCAGCGCTTCATACTCCGGCAAAAAGCGCAGCGGCTCCCCCTGGTTCTCATGGCGCATTTGTCCTTTGGGGGATGGAGACATCACAGGAAGCGCGGCGCGGTACATCAGATTTTTGAGGGGTGTGGTGGGCATGGCTGATCCTCCAATACGGCAGGCTTTGTCTGAAAGTAGGCGATGGCGCAAACGATGAGCGCCAGGAGCATGAGCAGCATATGGCCGACGGTGGGGGGCAGCGGGAGCATCATGACCAGCGGCGCGGCGACAGCGACAGCGGCCAGGAGCAGCAGCGCGGGAAGTCTTCGTCCGGACCTCCAGCCACGCCAAAGGAACACAACAAGCACAGAAAGCACCATCATGCCGCTGAGCCCCTGGCTGACCCGAAGGCTGCCCAGCATCAGGCTGTCCGTGCGAAGCCCTTCTATGACGAAGCGCCCCGCGCCGTACAGCGCCACATACCACAGCGTGGTATCTCCGGCGCGGCGCATGCGGCGTCGGGTGGCCATCAGCGCGATGAACACCAGCAAATCCCACATGGATTCATAGAAGAAGGTCGCTTGGTGCCATACGCCGCCGGAAAGGCCGGGGATCAGCACCGCAGCTGGGAAAAACTGCCAGCGCGCATCGGTTACGGGGGCGCCATAGGCTTCCATGTTGAAATAATTGCCCCAGCGGCCAATGGCCTGGGCAATGGCCAGACCGGGAACGATCATATCGGTCAGGGTGGCGAGGGACAATTTGCGCTTCCGGCTGAACAGCACGGCGGCTGCCAGTCCGCCCAATACAGCGCCGTAGATGGCCAGCCCGCCCTCCCAGATGCGGAAAATGCGCAGCGGATCAGAGCGGAACATCTCCCAGGTAAACAGGACGTAATACAGACGGGCCCCCACAATCCCGGAGGGAATCAGCCACAGGGCGAGATCAATCACCGTATCCTTAGGCAGGCCAAGGCGCTTTTCCTCCCGCAGGGCCAGAAACAGCGCCAGACAGATTCCGCTGACGATCAGCACGCTGTACCAGGGAAGAGTGCCGAACACATATCGGCTGGATGGTGTGGCGAACATACGTTGCACCTCCTGGAATTGTTTTCAATTATAGATGGTACCCAGGGGGGATGTCAAGTATACGCTCCGCGTATCGGCAAAGCGACACCCGTCATCTGAGGATACGCTGCGGTATGGATGGCCTGATACGGCAGAACAGCGCGGTAAGCCACGCCGTCAGGATTTTGACGAAATTCGGAAAAAGTTCTTGCCAGATTTACCAGCATACAGTATAATAAGGGGCGAAAAGATCAAGACCGGGAGGAGCGGGGCGCTCCGCCTGTGCCGCAAGGAGGCTGCTCCATGAGCAAGGTTGTTGTTTTTGACCACCCGCTGATTCAGCACAAGCTGTCCATCATGCGCGATAAGAACACCGGCACCAAGGAATTCCGCGAGCTGCTCAACGAAATTTCCATGCTGATGGTCTATGAGGTGACCCGCGATCTGCCCACCGAGGAAGTGACCATCGAGACCCCCATCTGCTCCTGCAAGGCCCGTCAGCTGGCAGGCAAGAAGCTGGGTATCGTGCCGATCCTCCGCGCCGGCCTGGGCATGGTGGAAGGCGTCACCAACCTGATCCCCGCCGCCCGGGTGGGGCATATCGGCCTGTACCGTGATCCCGAAACCCATGAGCCGGTGGAGTATTACTGCAAGCTCCCCGCCGACAGCGAGAATCGGGAGCTGCTGGTGCTGGATCCCATGCTGGCCACCGGCGGCTCCGCCAGCGACGCCATCACCCTCATCAAGAAGCGCGGCTGCACCCATATCCGCCTGGTGAACCTCATCGCCGCCCCGGAAGGCATCGCCCGCGTGCAGCGGGAGCATCCCGACGTGGATATCTATGTCGCCGGTCTGGACGAGAAGCTGAACGAGCACGCCTACATCGTGCCCGGCCTGGGCGACGCGGGCGACCGTCTTTTCGGCACGAAGTAAATAGCACAAATACCGCGAGGGGAGCGCCTGCTGATGAAGGCCTCCCTTCTTTTTCGGAAGGGGGGCGAAACACGGGTGGACATCATAACACGGCTGACGGCGGCGGGTTTTTTCCGCGTCATCGCGCTGGACGCGGCCAAAGCCTCCGACGCCTTCACCCATGGAACGCTGCTCATCGCGCTGTGGCGGTACGACGCGGAGATCACCCCAACGCACGGCGAGGGCTGGATTCACCCCTACTACTTTGCCTCTCAGCGGGCTTATGACGCGGCGGCGGGGCTTGTCCGGGATGCGGCGGCGGAAGGCGCGGTCATCCAGCTGCGGGACGACGTGCGGCTCAAGCCCATCTTTGCCCGCCTGCCGGATTTTCACCAGGGCTGGAATACGCTGTCCTATGTGGAAGGCGCGGGCAGCCGTTTTCACGCGCAGACCTTGTGGCTGGCCGAGACGCTGGCCGGTTTGACGCCTTTGTACGACGTCCCCCACGAGCGCCAATGCGGAAGCTGCCGCAGATGCATGGAGGCCTGTCCCACCGGCGCCATTCAGGTAGACGGCTTTCATCGCGAGCGTTGCCTGCGGTATTGGATGATGTCGGGCCAGACAGCGCCGGAGTTCATTCGGGAAGAGATGGGCGTCCGGCTCATCGGCTGCGATGACTGTCAGCGCTGCTGCCCCCACAACGCGCCTGCCGGGGAGATCAGCCATGACAGGATTCCACTGGCCGAATTGCTGGCCCGCCCGAAGGAAACGGCCCTGGCGCTTCGTCCGCTGATCGGCGTCAACCTGACGCTGCCCAATCGTGTATTGAGTCAGGCCTGCATAATGGCCGGCAGCATCGGGCGGGAGGATCTGCTGCCGCTGCTGACGCGCCTGGCCGATCATCCGTCTCCGAATGTCAGGACGTACAGCACATGGGCTGTCAATGCTATCACAGCAAAGGCGAAATAGCGGATATCGCGGTTTCGCCTTTTGTAGGTTTGTCAAACAAAATAGACAGAGAAGGAGGAGAGGAGGTCAGAGGGAGAAGCCCAGTTGAGGGGGCGCATAGGA
>CBFFZW010000057.1:0-23144 GCA_965646445.1 uncultured Christensenellales bacterium
CTCACTGGTCGAACGGCGTTGCCGTTCTCCCGGTCGTTCGTTCGTGTAAGGAGGCTTTTTCTGACGAAAAAGCACGAAAATCGCCGTACATGCCGCCGATTTTCGATCAAGCGTCAGAGGGCCAGCGGGCCCTCCGACACCTCCCCAGGCTTTTTTGACAGGCTACGCCCTCCGAAACTTGCCGTTTCGGAGGGCTTCCATTGCTGAAAGCGGCAAAAGCCTCTTTCAGGTGGTTCTCCATCGGAGATGGCCGCTGATGGCCATTATGGATGGATGGTCATGGTTTCGTCGTACTTTTTCCTGAGCAGCTTGAAGAGGAACACCGCCTCGAGCAGCACACAGAGCGCGATCACGCCGATGTTCACGCCGTTCAGAATCTGACGCCAGAGGGGCAGGCCACGCTCCACGCCGTTCATGATCGAGGAATTGGCGAGGGAGTAAAGGATGTTCTTGCTGGCGGTCCGCATGCGGTTCAGGGCCGTGGCGCTGGTCGTGTCCGCCGTGACAGCCGAGCCTGTGTTGGTCAGCATCCGGTCGCCGCCGTTGATGTTGGCCAGGTCGGAATTCATATAGCCGTAGCCGCCGAACCAGTCGGTGGCAACCACGCCGGTGAAGCCCCACTCCTGACGGAGCACGCCGTTGAGCAGCGCATCGCAGGCGCCGGCCCACTGGTTGCCAATGTAGTTGTAGCTGGTCATCACGGAGTGGGTTCCGCCCTTCTTGACGGCCATCTCAAAGGGCTTCAGGTAGATCTCGCGAATGGCCTGCTCGTTGCTCCAGGTCAGCAGCATGCCGGTACGCCAGGTTTCCTGATCGTTCAGCGCGAAATGCTTGATGTACGTCTGCATGCTGTACTCGCGGGCGCCAGCCGTTTCTTCCACCGCGAAACGGCCGGAAAGGATGGGATCTTCGGAGTAATATTCAAAGTTGCGGCCGGAGAAAGGACTGCGATGAATGTTCATGGCAGGGCCATACCAACCGGTGATGCCCAGCTCCGCGCCCTGCTTGCCGACCAGCTCGCCGCGCTTCCGGGCCAGCTCCTTGTTCCAGGTCGAGGCGATCATCACGGTAGAGGGGAAGGACGTGCCGTCCAGCGTGGTGAAGTTGGAATGCAGCCCGGAAGGTCCGTCGGTTTCAATCTGCTGAGCAAGGCCGATGGAATTCGCGGCGGCGGTCATATAGCCGCCATAGTTGATGAGCGTGCTCATTTCCTCCACGGTAAGCTGATCCAGCAGCTGCTCCCACTTCTCGTCCGTGTAAGCCAGATCCACCATATCCGTCAGTTTCAGGTTGTTCTTCGCGCCGGTGGTCGGGGCGGTATCGCCGGCGTTCACATATTTGCTCGCATCGAAGTTGGCATTGGTGATGAAACCGGCTTTCACTTCGTCGGCCATGCTGAAGGCGGAAGGCGCGGCGGTGGCCGTTTCGTAGTTGGCGAAATGATCGGCGCGGCTCAGGTACTCGATGCCGCCGTCCGCGAAATCAAAGCGGTTGGAGGCCGCCTGCACATCGCCCATGTGGGGATTGCTCTCACCGTAGACCTGATCGTTCGCCAGGGTGAAGGAGCGGCTGTCAATCACCTTGTGAGAGTTTTCGCGAATGCTGATCTCGTAATCGCCCTTCTCCAGCACATACGCGCCCTGGCCCTTGTTGTCGTAAGACGCCAGCTCTTCCAGGTCAAAGGAGATGGTTACGGTTTCGGACGCCTTGGGCTCCAGCAGGCCGGTCTTGGCGAAGTCGATCAGATTCACAGCGGCTTTTTCAATGCCGCCATTGGTGTAGGGCGGCGTATAGTAAACCTCCACGACATCCTTGCCCGCCCGGTCGCCGGTGTTGGTGACCGAGACCTTGATTTCCACCCTCTGATCGTTCTGGGTGAAGCTCTCGATCTTCTGCTCAAAGGTGGTGTAGCTCAGGCCGTAGCCGAAGGGATACTGCACCACGCTGTCATAGTCGATGAGGCCCTCCGCAGCCGCCGTCTCAAAGAAGCGATAGCCGACGTAGATGCCTTCCACATAGTTGACGAAGTGCGCCTGGTAGTTGTCTTCCGTACCGGCACGGTTGACCAGCTCGGATGCGTTATCGTACGCGAAATCGCCGAAGTTCCGGGCGGTCGGGGAATCAAAGAGATCATACAGATAGGTATCCACGGTACGGCCGGAGGGATTCACCGTGCCCCGAAGCACTTCGCCCAGGGCGTCAAAGCCCGTTTCGCCCGCGCCCGCGCCCGCGCACCAGACCACGGCCTTGATGTGCTCATACTCATTCACCCAGCCCAGCTCCATGGTGTTGGCCGAGTTGATGACCACGATGATGTTCTCGAAATCCTTGTCCAGCTCCTCCACCAGGGCCTGCTCCCGGTTGGACAGCTCCAGATAATGCTTGCCGGGATCAATGTCATCCTTGTACTTGGTATACTGAACGCCGCGCCCGGTGATGGCGCCTTCCGCCAGGGTATTCTCATCCGTGATGGAGCGGGGCAGATCGGCGCCCTCGCCGCCGGAGCGGGAAATGACCAGCAGCGCGGTATCGGAATACTCCTTGGCCTTGTCGAAGATCTTCTTTCGGTTCATGTCCTTGAGCTTGCTCTCCGGCACCGTCCACTCCTGCAAATACATGCCGATTTCCGGGCGTTCCGTCCCGATATCCTTCTTGTACCAGTCAATGATGTCCTGGTTGGGGACAAAGCCGGCGTTTTCCAGGCCCTGAAGCAGGGTGACAACCCCGGAGGTATCGGCGAATTCACCGGAGCCGGTGCTGCCGTACAGGGGGGAGGTGGAAGACCAGCCGAATACGTTGATGTTGGTCAGATCCGCCGCAAGCGGAAGCGCGTTGCCCTCGTTCTTCAGCAGCACGATGCCCTCTTCCACGATCTGCTTGCTGACGGCCGTGGAATCGGCCACGGTTTCCTCGCTCATTTCTCCCTTGGGCGCGTCAACCGCCAGGGTCAGCAGGGAAGAGACAGGGCCGTTGCAGATGATGTTGCCCATGAAGAGCAATACCAGCAGCGCCGCGATGACGGATTGAAAGCGGATGAAGCCCTTGAGCTTCTTTTGAGATTGCATACGTCCACGATCACCAGGATGACCCACAGCGCCGCCAGCACGCCGACAATGACGATCAGCTGCGGGCGGATGGAGTTCATCACCGCGTCAATGTCCCCTGCCTGGGCAGACACACCGCGGCCGGACATCATGCTCTGGGCAATGAAGTAGCCGCCCACAGCCAACGCCGCGATGATGACCAGGGACAGTATCGGCCGAAGCCATTTGTTCCGCTTTTTCATGTTTCATTCCTCCCTATTTTAACAATCATGTTGGGGAACCGCTGATGAGTTCAAAGCTGTAAAAGTTCAGCGCGCCCTGGCCCACATAGCGGAAATACAGAGGCCGGACGCCCGGCTCAATCCGCATTTTCGCCGTTTCGTTGGTATAGGCGGCGGTATTCCTGGTGGGCACGGTGGCACACAGCCGGGTAAACGCGGGATCGTCGGATACCTGCATCATGCCGTCGCCGCTGCCTGAGAAGCAAATGCGGATGCCGTTCACAGCCCCCACATCGAAATACTTGAAGCCCGCGCTGGCGCCATCCTGCATATTGGCGATATACTGAATCGCGCTGTGATCGTCGTCCTTCTTGTCCTGGGTGAAGTAGGGATGCGCTTTCTTGTCGAATTTCTGGTCATACCGGGCGGTGCCATGCTTGCTCCACAGGTTGCAGGCGATCCTGGCGGGGTACTCGCCGCTTCCTGCCAGCGGGCCGCCGTTCAGTCCGCAGGAGGTGACTTTCGCCTGCCGGAAGCCGCCGTCCTCTGTGCGTTCCAGCCTTTCCGCGCAGGCCTGGCGGGAGTAAGAATGCTGGTTGGTCTGACGGTGGTAGAAGATGTACCATTGGCCGTTCAGCTCCGCCATTCCGCCATGGGTGTTGCCCAGATAGTTGGAGGCGTGGCTTTCATCCGTGCGGCCGTCCATGTACAGATCGCCAAGATCCACCAGCGTGCCCCCAAAGCGGAAATCGCCGTCAGGCCGGTCGCTGACCGCATAGCACAGCTCGTGATTGTTCTGGGAAGAATACACAAAGACATACCTGCCGTCGATCTTTCGGATGGAGGACGCCTCAAAGAATTCGTGTCCTTCAAACGCCCGGGGCGGGTGATTGCCCTTGCGCGGAAAGAGCAGCCTGGGTTCCTGCCGGATCGTTACCATGTCTTTTTCCAGCTCCAGCACGACGCCCCCGCTGTTTTTCAGATGGCGGAAGCGGCTGGCCATGAAGGGCATCTTGGTCGCGAAGCCGGAATACAGATAGACCCGTCCGTCGTCGTCTGTCAGAACGCCGGGGTCGAAGGGGAACTCATCACCCTTTCTGCTGCCGAAGCGGGTGCCGTCCGGGTAATGCACATGGCCCAGGAATTTGTATTGACCGTCGGGCGTGTCGCACACCGCCACGCCGATCATCCCCATGAAGTCAAAGGCGTAGTACAGGTAATACCGGCCGTCGGGGCCCTTGGTCACATCCGGCGCGAAGAGCAGCCGCAGTCCCGTGATGTTCTTGGGATCCTGCTTTTTGCTGTATATGGTGCCGGAACAGCGCCAATCGCTCAAATCGCTCAGGGGGGCTGACCAGCACACATAGTCGTTGACACAGAAGATAGGCGCGTTGAAACGGTCATGCGATCCATAGACATACACCCGATCTCCAAATACATGCGGCTCGCCGTCCGGTATGTATTCCCAGCTGGGCAGATACGGGTTGAAAACCTGCATGTGGGCATTCTCCTTTCCTGCTTATTCGAGAATACCATAGCACATTGTTACAGATGTGAGCCGGATATGGCAGGGATTGCGCCTAAATCGGCATATTCTGCAAATAAAAAGCGCGCGGCCTGCGGTTCTCGTCAGGTATCCGCGCACTGCGTCCGCACAGCGGCATGCTCATGCCCGCTGCTTGGGCAGGGGGATCAGGGCGGTGAGCGTGAACCATTCGTCCTTCTGGTCGAAGGTCAGGCTGCCCTCGTATTTTTCCACGGCCCGGCGGATGCTTTTGATGCCGTACCCATGCAGCTGCTTGTCCTGCTTGCTGGTGGCGATGAAGCCGTTTTTCATGGTAATCTTTTCTGTACAGTAATTCTGGATCTGAATCAGCAGGAACTGGTTCTGCGTGCGCACCGTCACCTTGATTAAGCGGCAGCTTCGATCCTCCACCCGCAGTTCATACTCCATGGCGTTGTCGATGGCGTTTCCGAAAATGGAGCAAAGATCCATCACGTCCAGAAACCCGGCGTCATGGGCGTCGGCAAAAACGGTCATGGTGATTTCCTGATCCAAACACAGCAGGTTCTTGGAGGTGAGCAGCGTATCCAGCACGGCATTGCCCGTGTTGGCTTCGGCCTCATGCGTGGAAATCACCTGATCCAATTCATCCAGATACGCTTCCAGCTTTTCCGGGTTTTCCTCGCCCCGGATGAAGGCGATCTGGTGCTTCAAATCGTGATAGACCCTCTGCAAAGCGTCGTTGTTGGCTTCCGCCGCCTGAAACTGCTCATATTGCCGGTTGAGCAGATTGTCCATGGCGTTCAGTTCCAAACGGGTGCGCATCGCCTGGCGCTGCACGTCGATGCTGTACAGAAGCAACAGCCGCAAAATCCGTCATGGTGCGGATAAACAGAATGCCCGCCCCTGTCAGCTCGGAAATGACAAAGCCGGAAAACAGGAAGCGGAAGTTGCCCAGCGAAAACATCACCAGTGCGATCAATACCGACCCAATGGCGTCCGTGCGGGTTACATGCAGGGTATTCTTCAGCAGCGCCAGGCGGTTGTTCAGCAGCCACAGCAGCACAAATACCACCAGATAGGTGGCGCTCATGGCATAGAAAAATTCTTCGTAATGAATGTGCCGTATCTCATAGATAATGTAGCAATTGATCTGCCATTCCAGCGAGGCGGCAAACTCCGCCGCCATAAAAGCGCGCGCCCAATGATACATTGCCTTCCAGACGCTCACCTTGCAGCACAGATAGATCATCAGATACATTTCCAGCATACAGGCGGTCATCACCACCACCCAGGGAAAGCCGATCATCATCTCATTGTAGCAGTTCGTTATCAGCAGCAGCAGGGCAAACGCCGCGTATGTGCCATACAGCTTAAACCCGGTAATGCGTTTGGAGCGCGGCAGAATAAAGATCATGCAGGAGATCCATTCCGCGATGGCCGTATGCACACGGGGGAAATTATCGAATAATTCTGGATGCCTAAACGCGCCCTGCAATCCTGATAGACCCAGCCATTTCCAGTATTTCCGGCATTACTGTTGATTTCCTCCCCAATACCTGGTCAGCGTTTCCATAAACGCCTTGTATCGCGGGCGGCTGATGGCCAGCTCCTCTCCGTTGATGTACAGGGCGCTGCCGTCCACCCGCTCCACATGCTTCAGGTTCACCAAATAGCAGTTGTTGCAGCGGAAAAAGCCGTATTTGCCCAGCTCAGCCTCGATGTTTTTCATGGTGTCCCGCATCCGGTATTCGCCCTGATCCGTCTTGATGCAGATAAAGTGGCTTTCCGTCTCAACGTAATAAACGCGCCCAACATCAATGCGGGCCAGACCCTGGTCTGTGGGAAGCGTGATATATCGCCGCTGTCGGCTTTCGATCAGTCCGTCAATCCGCTGCAAAAGCTGCTTGAGCATCATGTAGTTGACCGGCTTCAGCACAAAATCAAAGGCCTGGACAGAATAGCCCTTGATGGCGTAATTCGCCAGGTTGGTCACGAAGACCAGAAGCACGTCACGATCCAGTCTGCGGATCCGTTCGGCGGTTTCAAGGCCGTCGACAAGCTTCATCTGAATATCCAGCAGGATCAAATCATAATCCGCCCGGAAGCTCTCCAGAATCTCGTCGCCGTCTGAAAATACGGAAAGCTTGTATCGGTGCGCATCCTCTCCATAATATCGTGCAATATAAGAAGACAGCTGTTTCTGAACATTCACATCGTCTTCAACGATAGCGATATGCATGGGCATACCTCTCTTTCCCTGAACAAAACAGTATCTTACGCTAACATGGATTATAAAGCGATGATACAGCTTTGTCAAGCAAAGGGCCGGCGGCGCCCGGCGGCATGCAGGGGCAGCCCGCATGCCGCGTGCCCACCCATGCGCCCGGGCAGCCCGTGCGCTTTTTCAACCATCAGATTTCCTTCCTGCCGTGGGCTTTGCGCAGCAGGTTGAATTCTTCCCGGATCGCAGCATCCTTTCGGGCCTTTTCGGGGTTGGACAGGCGCCGGGCTTCCGCATCTTCCGCGTCCGCCAGACGCTTCAATTCCGCCTGATACGCTTCCTCGCCTTCCTCCTGCCGGATTTTCTCCAGGGCAGAGATATACGCCCGGCCTTCCGCGGCGGCGGCCGCCATCTGATCGCTGACGATGGCCTCGTGATCGAATTTTCCGAATTTTTCAACATGCATCAACAGGAAAATCAGGAAAATGACGCCATAGCACAGCGTTTCCCCGCCGATGAAGACCCAGGGCATCGCAGCGCGGATGGCAGCGGAGGAGATGTTGGAGGCAGCGTAACCCACATTGGACAGCACGATGTTCAGGATGCCGGTGGCAACGCCGGTCATGCCCGCCATAATCGCTCCGTAAACGGTCATGGTGAAGCCGTCGGTACGGCTGCCGTGGAGGGCTTCCTGGTGATCCAGCACATCGGCCAGAAGGGCCATGGAAAGGTACATGGCAGGCGTGGAGCCCAGGGCTTTGATGACGAAGGAGGCGAACACCATCGTCTGATTGGCCGGGTCAAGCATGCCGAGCACGCCGCCCAGCACGGCCAGCGCCGCGCCGCCCAGGATGGCCTTTTCCTTACCGATTCTGTTGGAAATCGGCAGCGCGATCACCATGCCCAGCGCCGTGGGAACGGCGCCGATGATGGCCAGAAAACCGGAGACGCTGCCGCCGTTTGCAATGGTATAGTTCCCGTTGGCGTCCGCAAACAGCGCCTGGCAGAAATAGAGCTGCGAGACGTTTTTCAGCATGCCGCCCAGCTGGAAGAGGAAAAAGAACACCATCATGATGATCCAGAACCTGTCGGCAAAGCAGATTTTCGCCTGCTGACGAATCGGCAGAGCCTTCCTGATGGCGACATCCTCCGCGGACTGACGCATGATCTCTTCCGTGACGCGCTCCCGTGTGAACATGAACTCGATCAGCGCGCCGATGACCGTCACCGCGATCAGCACGATGACGAAGACCTTCCAATGGTTATAGGAAGCCATCGCGTCATAGAGGGCGGAACCGTTTTCATCCACATAATACTGGATGATCCCCGCATTGTTCAGCACCGGCGTGCCCTTGCCGCTCATATCATACACGAACAGAAGCGACAGGAAAAACGGCATAATCATGGTGCTCAGGCCCATGGATGCCAGAGCGGTGGCATTGGACAGCGTCGCCAGCAGGGAACGATCCTTGGAATGGCGGGTGGACAGGTTCACCAGGGCGGCATGGGGCGTATAGTACATGGGGTAGGCGATGGCGAACCACAGGTTATACCCGATGGCGATGCACACCAGCGCCAGGGATTGTCCCTGGGGATTGATGGTGTTCGTGGCCAGCGGTGAAATCACGAACAGCATCAGCAGCGCCAGAAAAGAAATGGGCACGGACATCAGCAGCAGGGGGCGCGCTTTGCCCACCCGGGAGGTGCTCTTATCCATCAGCCGGCCGACAATGATGTTGCCCAGCACCACGAAGATGACCGAAATCACCGGCAGCCACTTGAAGAAATCGCTGGCCCAGGAGTTGATGTTCAGCACGTCGGTCATGTATTTGTTGAAATAGTTGGCCAGCACGGAGTTGGCCAGCAGAGCCAGGGTCGGCCCCAGCAGGTACCCGATGAGCCCCTCCGGGAACAGGGTTACGTTGGATTTTTTAATCATGCTGGGCAGCTGATCGAATATGGTTTGCTTGGTTGAAATCACTGCGTTTCATCCTTTCTGTTCCGAGGCGCCGCGACCATGGCGCTTTCGCCTCATTCTGACGATTGCGCAATCGGTATGACCGCGCTTGCGGTGTATGTCCCGTCCGTTATGCTGATGCGGACTGCGCCGTCCGCTCCCGCCATAACCGCGGCCAGCGCTTCTCCGTAGTAGGTATCCGTCTGATGGGGGACAAAGCCAAATCGGTTGTACGGGCAGGCGCTGCCCAGACCCAGCAGCTCCCCGCCCTCCACCGTGACCCGCAGGACGCCCCTCTCCCGCGGCAGCACATCGCCGTATTCATCGGTGTAGCGAAGGCGGATGAAGCAGACCTCGCCCGGTAAAGCCGTCTGCTTTTCAGGCAGAACGCGCAGAAACGTCTTTTCCCCCAGGGATTGCAGCTGGCATGTTCCTATGAGCGCGCCCTGGGCATCCAGCGCGGACGCCGACAAAACGCCGGGCTGCCATGGGACGGAAAAGCGGACGATCTGGCTCGGCGGCACCGCCTTCCACCCCACAACGCTGTCATCCAGCCTCAGCACCACCTGGGCCCCTGAGGCATACACCTCGATAACAGCCTTTTCACCATCGCATCCTCTCCAGTTCCAGGTGGGCAGCGCGTCGCTCATTTTCCAGGCGGAAGGCGAGTGCCGTTCGCGCCGGGGGTGTACGGGCCGCACCGCCATCAGCGGCCCTTTCTCCTTGCCCAGCGCCACGCGAACGTAGAGGGCTTCTCCCAGCGGATTCCCCGTCAGGTCGATCCGCCCGCACCCGGACCCGGAGCTGACCCATCCGGGCCCCACGGGAAGCGGCGCGTATTCCCGGTATTCCCACGCGCCAAGCCCCACTTCTCCCAGGTAGTCAATGCCTGACCAGACGAAGTCGCCCACAATCCTGGGATGCTTCCGCGCCATCCGCGAAAACCGCCAGATGTCTTTGCAGAAGGTTTCGCTGCCGAGAATGAGCCGGTTCGGATACCTTTTCAGATCCTTCCCATAGCGGTATACGCCGTAGTTGTATCCGGCGATATCCAGGCAGGCAAAGGCGTCCCGGGTCTTCCTGTCGCACCCCCGCAACGTGGCCCCGCGCTTCATCAGCTCCTGACCCAGCAAACCGGCCATCGCGTTGTAAAACTGACTTCCCGCCGTCGGGCCGCCGGTTCCGCCTCCCTTTTTCCGGCTCTTCTCCGCGCGTTTCTCCTCTTTTTGAGCCTTCTTTTCGGTATAAACGCCAAGCCCCAGCGACGACAGGTAGTTGAAGAACAGGTTGACGCCGCAGGTGACGGGGCGGCTGGGATCCAGTTCCCGTATATAGGAAGCCAGGTCGTGGGTGCATTGGACGCCCTTTGTCTGGGCCGTTTCGCTGACCTCGTTGCCGATGGAATACATCACCACAGAAGGATGGCAGTAATCCTTATCAACCATCGCCCGCAGATCCTCGCGCCACCATGCTTCAAAACAGCGCGTGTAATCATGCCTTGTTTTGGGGATGTACCACTGATCGGCAAATTCATCCACCACCATGACGCCCAGCCGATCACAGGCCGAAAGAAACGCCTGCGAGCAGGGGTTATGGGCTCTGCGGACGGCGTTGAAGCCTGCCTGCTTCAGCAGGCGCACCCTGCGCTCCTCCGCCTCCGGGTAACAGCGCGCGCCCAGGATGCCGTTGTCATGGTGTACGCAGGCCCCCTGAAGCACAATGCGCTGCCCGTTAAGGCACAGTCCGTCCTGACCCCAGGCCAGCGCGCGGATGCCGAAGGTCTCCTGCGCAGCGTCGTCGCCAAAGGCTGCTTCGCAGGTGTACAGACGGGGATGCTCCGGGCTCCACAGCTCCGTCCCGGGCAGCGCCACGGTGCAGCGCGCCTGCGCATGGCCCGCTTTGTCCGGCTCGCAGGGCACATCGGTCAGGGCTGCGATTTCCCTTTTTCCGTCCAGGAGCCTGATCGACGCCAAGCCGGGCATGGACGTTTGAACGCTGATTTCGATCCGGGGCGGGGACAGCCCCACCGTTCGGATTTTGATCCCGTGGAGAAGAACGCATCGCGGCGCTGATGTCCACAGCGTGACCGGGCGATAGATGCCGACGCCGGTATACCAGCGGGAATTGGGCTGATCGCCGTTGCGAACCGTCACCTGAAGCCGGTTCTCCTGATTTTCCAGCGTTTTTCCCGTCAGCTCAACGGAAAAGCCCGTATAGCCGTTGGGGTGGGAGACAAGATGAACGCCGTTGAACGAGACCTCCGCGTTGTGGTATACGCCTTCAAATTCCAGGATGTGACGCATGCGATGCGCCGCGGAATCCACAAAGAACGTTTTTTCATAGAGGTAATCCCGTCCCGCATACCAGCCGGTGTGAACGCCGCCGGGATTGGAAGCGTCCCTGGGCTCATGGAGCATTGCGTCGTGGGGAAGGGTCACGGGAACGCGATGGGACGGCGGTTCATCCAGATGCCGGCAGGTCCATCCGTCGTGAAAGCAGCTTGGTCTCAATGCGTCCCCCCCTTTCTCCCGAATTGTCAGCAAAATCATCCTGGATCAGAATACCATATTCCCCCCGGAGGAACCGGGCTTGTTTCATATTCTGTATCAATTATGGCGAGTTTTGCGCAGCGTGCCGGATGGAGCGGGTTTTTCGCAGCAGAATATGCCGGAAAAGGAGCAGATTATCCGAAAAGCCTCTGCCCGTATCGGTTTTCCGGCTATGATGGAGACGCCAACGAAGGAAATAACGGACGCGGAATAGAAAAAAGAATGCTGGGCGCCCCATGAGGCTTATGCCGATAACGGCCCTCACAGAAAAACCGTGCCGACATGGTGGTGCCATACACAGGAGATGATTTGCCTTGAAGCTGCTGACGATTGCCGTTCCCTGCTACAACTCCCAGGATTATATGGCGAAGGCTGTGGAGTCTCTGCTGCCGGGCGGGGATGAAGTTGAGATTCTCATCGTGGACAACGGTTCCAGGGACGATACGGCGCGGATCGCCGATGATTACCAGCGGCGTTATCCGGGCATCGTACGCGCCCTCCACCAGGAAAACGGCGGCCACGGCGACGCCGTGATGACGGGGCTGAAGAACGCTTCCGGCCTGTATTTCAAGGTGGTGGACAGCGACGACTGGGTGGACGCGGAGGCCTATCCGCGGATCCTGGACGCTCTTCGTGCTTTGGCGGAGCAGCCCGTCGATATGGTCATCAGCAATTATATCTATGATAAGGTCGGCGTGAAGCGAAAGCATGTGATGCGCTACCGCTACGCGCTGCCCCGGGGGCGCGTATTCGGCTGGGAGGAAACCAAGCCTTTCCGCAAGGGACAGTATATGCTGATGCACTCCGTCATCTACCGTACCCAATTGCTGCGGGACGGCCGTCTGACGCTGCCGAAGCATACCTTCTATGTGGATGAGCTCTATGTTTACCTTCCGCTGGCAAACGTGGAAAGCATGTATTACCTGGATGAGGATTTCTATCACTATTTCATCGGGCGGGAGGGCCAATCGGTGCAGGAGCAGGTCATGATCCGCCGCATCGATCAGGCGCTGCTGGTGAACCGCCTGCTCGTCTCATCCGTGGATCCGTACAGCGTGAAGGACGTGCGCAAACGCCGCTATATGCTGAATTACCTGGAAATCGTCACCGCCGTATCCTCGGTGCTGCTGATGAAGAGCGGGCTGGAGGAAAACCTGCGGAAGAAGGAAGAGCTGTGGGCATTCATCGAGCAGGAGAACCCGCGGGTGTACGGCTTCCTCCGCCATCGGCTGATGGGGCGGCTGGCCAACCTGCCGGGCAAGGCCGGGAGGGGTCTGGTTCTCAGCATTTACACGGTCTGCCGCAAAATCTTCGGATTCAACTGACGCCTCGGGAGGGAAGCGCACCGTGAAATACGACTTTTTGGTTGTGGGCGCGGGATTCTTCGGCGCGGTGTTCGCCCATGAAGCGAAGCAGGCGGGCAAACGGGTGCTGGTCATCGACAAACGCGGCCATGTGGGCGGCAATGCCTATACGGAAGACACCGACGGCATCCCGGTGCATCGGTACGGGGCCCATATTTTTCATACGAACGATGAGGAAGTATGGAACTATGTGCGGCGCTTCGCCCGCTTCAACTGCTTTACCAATGCTCCCCTGGCCAAATATCGGGACGAGCTGTATCACCTCCCCTTCAATATGAACACCTTTCATGAGATGTGGGGCGTTCATTCGCCGGATGAAGCCCGGGCCATCATCGAGGCACAAAGGAAGGAAATCGCACAGGAGCCGGCAAACCTGGAGGAGCAGGCCATCTCCCTGGTGGGACGGGATATGTATGAAAAGCTGGTGAAAGGCTACACGGAGAAGCAGTGGGGCCGCCCCTGCGATTCCCTGCCGGCATTCATCATAAGAAGGCTGCCGGTGCGTTTCACCTATGATAATGATTATTTCGGCGATCGCTTTCAGGGCATCCCGGAAAACGGCTATACGCCGCTGTTTGAAAAGATGCTGGAGGGCGTCGACGTGCGGCTGAATACGGATTATTCCACTGTCCAACGGGAAGGGCTGGCTGAGCGAACCATTTACACAGGCCCCATTGACGCCTATTTCGGCCATTGCCTGGGCCAGCTGGAATACCGTTCATTGCGCTTTGAAACAAAGACTTTGCGGACGACGGCCGACTTCCAGGGGAACGCCGTGGTGAATTACACGGAAGCGGAGGTTCCCTATACCCGGATCATTGAGCACAAGCATTTTGCCCGGGGCTGCCCCGACATCCTGGCGCTGCCGTATACCGTGATTTCCTACGAGTATCCGCAATGCGCGCGGCAGGGTGACGAGCCGTATTATCCTGTCAACGACGAAAAAAACGGCGCGCTGTACCGCCGGTACAAGACCCTGGCTGAACAAGAACGGCATGTGCTTTTTGGCGGACGGCTGGGCTCCTATCAGTATCTGGATATGGACGACACGGTACGCATGGCGCTGGACGCCGCGCGGCACATCCTGGGCCCTGCGGAGGGAAGGTGAAGGCTCATCCGCGGGGGCAGGCAGGGCTGTGTTCCCACGGCTGACGTTTTCAGGCATGCCGCTGGGAAGGAGGGGAAAGCGATTGGCGGATCAGGAGACAAAGGAAAAATCACGCGCCCGCGTCATGACCGGTTTCTGGCTGCGGGTCGTTTGCTTTCTGTTGGTCTGCTCGCTGACGCTGGGCTATGCGCTGTATGTGCTCACGCCTAAAGAAGACTATGGAATATGCAGCATCGTGAATTATTACGGCCAGCCCCGCGGCACGGTGGACGTTCTGGTGCTGGGCACATCCCTGGCGTATTCCGGCGTGAATACGAGCCTGCTGTGGCGGGATTACGGCCTGGCGGCCTATGATCTTTGCGGCGCGGAGATGCCCTATTGGGCAATCTATTATTATCTTCAGGAAGCGCTGAAATTCCGCCCTCCGCGGTTGATTTTGCTGGACGCCAAGCCATCCATTTACGCGCTGCCCTATTCCAGAAAAGGACGGGTCGTTCTGTCAACCTATGGGATTCTTTCCCCCGGCAACCGCTTCGCTTCCATCATCGCCAGCACCCATCCCGACAACACCCTGAGCTTCTGCCTGGGTTTTCCCCGGATCCATCACCGATACGCCGAGGTCACGCGGGAAGACTTCCGCTTTCCGCCCAACAACGGCGGGCGCGGCCCTTCCTGGAAGGGGTACATCGAGATGAGCGCGTCCAACTGGTTCTTCGCGCCGTGTGTGGAGCGGATGGACGAACGCAAGCCCCTGCCGAAGAAGCAGCGATATTATTTTGAAAAGATTCTGCGCACGGCACAGACCCGGGGCATCCCCCTGGTGCTGATTGGATTCCCCAACCCAGATTACAATTACGATCATCCATATTACAATACCGTGGGCGACATCGCGTCGGAATACGGCTTCCCCTTCTGGAATTTTAACGAGCCCGGGGCGGTGGAGGGCCTTGATTACGAAAGGCATTTCGCTGACTGGCAGCATCTGAATACGGAAGGCAGCCTGCTGTTCACCAAGCAGCTGGGGAAGCGGCTCCGGGACGAGTACGCGCTGCCAGACAGGCGGGGACAGGCCGGCTGGCTTTCCTGGCAGAAGGAAGCGGAGCGGTGGTTCGCCGCGTATGAGCGCAGGATGGCTGAAGCGCAAGAGGATGATTGACCCCTGCTCTGCGCAGAAAATGCTACAAAACCGACAGTTTATGCCGTATCACACACGCTGATAAAAAAATATGTTATTAATCATAAAGAGGGGGGATGCACATGGGGGCGCATCTTCCAAGAATCAGACAACGAGGAGGACAAACGATGAGGAACAAGGTAATCTGTTGGATCCTGAGCCTGGCCATGATTCTCTCGCTGTGCGTCAGCGCAGGCGCGGAATCGGCGGCATGGACGGAAGAAACGACGGCTGACGGCTGGATTCGCGTGACCCAGGAGGGCAATCCCACGCTGGGATACAGCCCCGAGAGCGGCGTCACCATCCTGACCGTGGACGGTCTGGCCTTCAAGGACATGAACAAGAACGGCGCCCTGGATCCCTATGAGGATTGGCGGCTGGATTATGACACCCGTGCGCAGGACCTGGCTGACAAGATCGGCTTGGAGCAGGGCGCGGCCCTGATGATCCTTTCCTTCAACGCCAACGGTTCCGCGGGCGTCTTCGACGATCTGATGAAGACCAAGCTGGACAGCGGCACCCGTGTGTTCGCGAACAACGATTCTTCGGATGTGAAGATCACGGTTGATTACTTCAACATGGTTCAGGCCTATGTGGAGGCCCTGGACTTCGGCATCCCGATGCAGCAGCACTGCGAGACCGGTATGACAATCACCTCGGTGTGGCCCAACAACCTGGGCATGGCCGCGACCTTCGACCCTGCGCTGGGCAATCTGCGCGCGCAGTGGTATGCCAAGGAATTCCGCGCGCTGGGCATCACCGATCCCAACCTGCCGCAGGTTGACACCTCCACCGATCCCCGCTACACCCGCTATCCCGAGACCTTCGGCGAGTATCCGCAGCTTGTCTCCGACATGGGCAAAGCCTATGTGGACGGCCTGCAGAGCGCCTATGACGCGGACGGCAACGACCTTGGCTGGGGCAATGAGAGCGTCATCGCCATCATCAAGCACTTCCCCGGCAACGGCACCGGCGAGGGCGGCCGTGGCCGCGGATCCGCCGCCGAATACGACATCTATCCCGGCGACAACTTCTATGGCCAGGTCGGCCCCTTCGAGGCCGCCATGCACACGGAAGGCAAGACCGGCGGCGCCGCGTCCGTGATGCCCAAGTACAACGCTGACGTGGATGAGAACGGCGACGCCCTGGGCGGTCAGACCGTCGGCGCGAACTTCAACTCTTACCTGATGGTCGACCTGCTCCGTGAAGAGCTGGGCTTCGACGGCGTGGTTGTCACCGACTACGGCGTAACGTCCATGTCTCCCACCGGCGTGGAAGAGATGACCGAGACGGAGCGCCATCTCGTGCTCATCAAGAACGAAATCGACCTGATCTCCCTGGCCGGCAAGAGCCGCGACAGCTACGAGGCCTATGATCTCACCCTGGACGCCCTGAAGATGTATCAGGAAGAGTTCGGCGAGGAAGAGACCCTGGCCCGCGTGCGGCGCTCCGCTTTCCGCACGATTCGGAACATGATGCGCCTTGGCCTGTTTGAGAATCCCTACCTTGAGCTTGCCCACAGCCAGACGGTTGTGAACAACAAGGAAGTGCAGGAGCTCTCCTTCGAAGCCTGCCAGAAGTCCATTGTCATGCTGAAGAACACCACTGGGCTGATCCAGTCCCGCGACGCGAAGCCCACTGTGTACATTCCCCTGAAATACCCCCCGACCGTGGCGGCCACCGCTTATTCCGCCGGCACCTCGGCTTCCGCCGATCTGCCCTCCGATGCCCGGACGATCAGCAAGTACTTCAAGGTCATCACCGATACCATTGGTGAATACACCGGCCCCGCTGATGAAGACGGCAATCCGACCTTCCTGGAGGAAGACATCATCCGTCTGTCCGCCGAGGAGCTGGAGAAGGTGGACTTCGCGCTGGTCATGATCCAGAATCCCCAGAGCGACGGCGTGGACAGCGAGACGAACGAGATCATTCCCAAGACCCTGCAGTATCGCGCCTACACCGCCGACAGCCCCTTTGTGCGCAAGACCTCCATCTCCGGCGATTACGTCACGATCACCCGCGAGGACACCTATGGCTCCCAGGAGCTGAAGACCCGCGAGAATCGTTCCTACTACGGCAAGTCCGCCACGGCGACCAACGAGAGCGATCTGGACCTGGTGGAGGATGTCGCTTCCCGCTGCAAGAACGTGGTTGTGGCCGTCAAGACGGACAATCCGTTCATCCCCGCCGAGCTGGACAAGGTGGCCGATACCATCCTGCTGTATTTCGACAACAACATGTATCACACCGATATCGGCACCGATACCAACATCCAGAAGGCCCTTTACAGCGTGGTCGCCGGTCAGTTTGAGCCCTCCGGCCTGCTGCCCTTCCAGATGCCGCTGGACATGAACACGGTGGAAATGCAGCTGGAAGACGTGCCGCGCGATGTCGATCCCTACGAGGACAGCCAGGGCAACGTCTATGATTTCACCTTCGGCATGAACTGGTCCGGCGTGATCCAGGACGAGCGCGTGACCAAGTACAATGTCGCGCCCCTCGAGTTCTGATTCCTTATCACCAACATATCCGGGAGCTGCCTTCAAAGGCAGCTCCTCTTCTTTTTTTTGAATCCGCCTGCCTTACCCCAAAGCCGTGACCGAACAGAAAATGCCTGAAAAATTACAATTTATGCTAATGTCATACCGGTTTATGTCGTGAGAAGGATATCCCCAAGTCCCTCCAGTATCGTCCCTATACCGCTGACGGCCTCTATGTGCGTCAGACCTCTATCGGCGGCGATCTGCTGACCGTGGAAGTGCAGGATACCTACGGCGCACAGATTGTGAAGACTCCCGAAAACCGTTCCTATTACGGCAAGACTGTCACCGCTTCCAATGAAAGCGATCTGGACAAGGTGCTGAACGTCGCCTCCAAGGTGGAGCATGTGGCAGTCGTTGTGTCAGCCGGCAACCCCATGATCTTCTCCGAATTCGAGGCGCAGGTGGACGCCATCGTCATGAACTTTGGCGGCATCAGCGATGAAGCGATCCTGGAGATCGTGGCCGGCAAGACGGAGCCCCATGGCCTGCTGCCCATCCAGATGCCCGCCAACATGGACACCGTGGAAATGCAGGCTGAGGACGTGCCGCGCGACCTGGACTGCCATGTGGACAGCGATGGCAATACCTACGACTTCGCTTTCGGTATGGACTGGAGCGGCGTCATTCACGACGAGCGCGTGGAGACATACGCCGTGGATCCGATCGAAGGATAAACCCAACCGCAACCAACAACCGCCGGAACTGGCCTTGCGCCAGTTCCGGCTCAGGGTATCAAAAAAGTGGCTTATGCCACTTTTTTGAGGGGGCTTCGCCCCGTTTCATCGCACTCACTCACTGATCGAATGGCTACGCCATTCTCCCGGCCGTTCGTTCGTGTAAGGAAGCGATTCCTAATGGAATCGCGCGAAAATCGCCGTGCATGCCGCCGATTTTCGATGTAGAATCGAAGGGCTCGCGAGCCCTCCGATGCCTCCCATAGGTTTTTTGACAGTCTGCGCCGGAACTGGCATTGCGCCAGTTCCGGCTTTTTTAAGTTTGGAGACATATGGGACATGACCGCTGATAAGGCGGCTGAAGACGAGCGCTGCTGACGCCATGCAGCCATAACAGATTGGCACACAAGGTTTACTTCTTTTTGCTTTGTCCAAGATGCGCTGACACACGACAAAAAAGCCCTCCCTGGTTTTCGTTCATCTGTTGACGCCTCCGGCAGGATTCGCTATAATAGATATGTATGCGCCCGGGGAGAGGCCCCGCGCTTTCAGCCAAGCAAGGAGGCGTGCTATGATTTCTTTTACCTGCGATTATCTGGAAGGCTGTCATCCGTCCATCCTCAAGCGACTGAACGACATCAACCTGACCCAGCATGTGGGCTACGGCATGGACGAGGAATGCGAGGGAGCCGCGATGAAGATCCGCCAGGCCTTCTCCTGTGAGGACGCCGCCGTGCATTTCCTTACTGGCGGAACCCAGGCCAATACCACCGTCATCGCCGCCGCCCTGCGCCCCTATGAGGGCGTCTACTGCGCCGATACGGGCCACATCAACACCCACGAAACCGGGGCCGTGGAATCCAGTGGTCACAAGTGCCTGGTGCTGCCCGGACGGGACGGCATCATCAATGCCAGCCAGGTCAGCGTGGCCGCGGCACTTCAGGCGGATGACGAGCACACCGTCAAGCCTGGGATGGTTTATCTTTCCATGTCCACGGAGCTGGGCACGGTGTACAACCTGGCGCAGCTGAAGGATCTGTACTATACCTGCCGCCAGCACGGCCTGTATCTGTTCATTGACGGCGCCCGGCTGGGATATGCCCTGGCATCGCCCATCGGGGATGTGACGCCGGCGGACATTGCCCGCTACTCGGACGTTTTCACCGTGGGCGGCACCAAGATGGGCGCGCTTTTCGGGGAGGCGGTGGTCATCACCAACCCCGACCTGAAGCCCCGGTTCCGCTATATGATAAAGCAGCGGGGCGGCATGCTGGCCAAGGGCTGGCTTCTGGGCGTGCAGTTTGACGCGCTGATGGAAGACGGCCTGTACTTTGAACTGGGCCGGAAGGCCGTCGCCCAGGCCATGCGCATCCGCACGGCGCTGATCGAAAAAGGCCTGCCCCTTTATGCCGATTCTTCCACGAATCAGCTTTTCCCCATTCTAACCGATGACCAGCTGGAAGCCCTGGAGGATGACTTCGCCCTTTCCGTGTGGGATCGGGTGGATGAGACCAGCGCTGCCGTGCGCATCTGTACCTCCTGGGCCACTCCGGATGAGCATGTGGATCGGCTGATTGAGGCCATCGGGAGGCTGTGAGCAATGAGCCGACAAAAAAGTGGCGAAGGCCACTTTTTTTGTTAGAGGTGGATTTGCTTTTCAGTCACAGAACGATGATAGGACGGGCCCCGAAGACGTCCAAAGGGCGATCGGAAAGCCCTTTGGACGCCCCGCAGGGCGGAATCATTGTTTGAATGCAAAGAGCCTTGCAAGGATGCTTTTCCCTTGCAAGGCTCTTGTTGATAATGGCTCTACTTTCTCCACGGAGAAAGTAGCAAAGAGGTCTGGGGGCGGCTGAGTTTAACCTGCATGGCCAGCCGGTCCACAATTCGGCATTGTCGCGCAAAGGCAAAAGCCTCTGCGCTCTGTGCCTCATTGGAACTGCGTACCGCTTCATCCGCCACTGGCGGCGCGGTACTCCGTTCCCCCAAACCCCCCGTGGCATAGCATGTTGCGCGTGGCTATAACCGAGTCACCAGCTAATACCGCCTCGCAGGGGCGGTTGTCCACCTCCATTGGAGCAGGTAAGTGTCCAGCAGGCAGCGGAGTTTTCGTCTGGCCTGGCTTCGCGACGTGGTTGCACATGGGACTGGTACCGGCGGTTCCTATGTAGGTTATGGTGATGGCACTGTCAATTCCCATGTAAGCCCTGCGAAGCCGCCCCGGGCCCCCGCAGGGTGGCCCGCCTTGCATGCTCCAAAGCTCTCAAAGTTGTGGGCCGAAGGTTTCCAAAGGGCGACCGGAAAGCCCTTTGGTCGCCCGCAGGCGAAACCCTGCCCCTCACGCGCACAAAACACCGACCGAAGGGCATCGATCACGCCGCGAGACGGGAGTCGAGAGGGGCGAAGCCCCTTCGCGGGGGTACTGGGGGCAGCGCCCCCGGTCGGGCGTCCAGAGGGCCGCGCCCTCTGGCAGGGGTGCAGGGGGCAGAGCCCCCAACCGACCCGCCTTACTTCGCCAGCTTCTCCAGCCTTGGCACCGCGTAGGTGAAGGCAATGCCCAGGGCCACGCCCGCCACAGCCTGGATGGTGTTGCCCAGGATGTCCGCCACGGCATATTCCGGCACCACAATCCACTCATAGACAAAGTAACCCGCCACCATGGCGACCTCCGCCAGGGTGAAGGCCAGCAGCGTCCGGGCAATGCTTTCCTTGCGGTACAGCAGCCAGGCCACCAGGGCCACCAGCCCCTTGACCACAAACGTGATCGGTGCGTAGGAGGGGAACACCAGCAGATCGGCCAGCATGCTGCCCACCGCCGCCGCGGGAATGCCCAGGGGACCCAGGAGCATCACGCCCAGCAGGATCATGCCGTCGCCCAGATGAATATACCCTGAGCCCAGGGGAATATGAGGAAAGATGGTCAGCACGCAGATCAGCGCAGCCATGACACCGCATAGCGCCAGCTGCTTGGTGGTCAGAGCCTTTTTCATGGGACATCAACCTCTTTCTGTATACAGGACAGCCGTCGCGGCCGCCCGAATAAAATAGCGCCATGCTGTCATGTTGATGAGCAGCACGGCGCGTATAGCATAAACCTATCAGGCCAGTTTGTCAAGGCCGATGTCCAGGCGGCGGAGGGTTTCCTCCTTGCCCAGCAGCCAGGCGATTTCGATGGCGCCGCCGGGGGTGCTCATCAAGCCGGAAATGGCGATGCGCAGGGGCCACAGGGCGGTGGCGTTCTTCATCCCGGCTTCAGCGATGGCGGCCATCAGCACATCGTGGATGTTGGCTTCCGTCCAGTCCTCGATGCCCTCCAGCACGGGGCGGAGCATCTCCAGGGCGGCCTTGGCCACCTCGGGATTGGTCTTGCTCTTCTTGTTGGTGAACAGCGCCGCGTCGTAGTCCGGCAGCTCGCCCAGGAAGCGAACCATGTCCGGCACACGGTTGAAGACCTCGGTGCGGGTCTGCATCAGTTCGGCCAGGCGGCGATAGTCGATGCCCTTCCCGGCCAGCGCCTGGTCGAACCAGGGCGTGACCATGGCCAGGTACTTCTCCGGGGCCATCCGGCGGATGTATTCGGCGTTGAACCAGGTCAGCTTGTCCATGTCGAAGATGCCGGGCGCCTTGTTCAGACGGCGGACGTCGAAGGCCTCCACCAGCTCGTCCATGGTGAAGAACTCCCGGTCGTCGCCGGGATTCCAGCCCACCAGCACCAGGTAGTTGATGAGAGCCTCGGTGAGGTAGCCCTTCTCCACAAAATCGGAATAGTAGGCGTCGCCATCGCGCTTGGACAGCTTGTGGTGCGCGTCCCGCATGACGGTGGGCAGATGGATGTACTCGGGCACCTGCCAGCCGAAGGCCTCGTAAAGCAGGTTGTACTTGGGCGTGGAGGACAGGTATTCCATGCCGCGCATGACATGGGTGATGCCCATCAGATGGTCGTCGATGACGTTGGCGAAGTTGTAGGTGGGCATGCCATCCTGCTTGATGAGCACCATGTCATCCAGGGTGTCGTTGGGGAAGGTCATATCCCCGAAGACCAGGTCATGGTAGCTGGTTTCGCCGGTGGTGGGCGCATTCTGGCGGATGACGTAGGGCACCCCGGCATCCAGCCTTTGCTGAATTTCCTCGGGGGTGAAGCTCAGGCAGTGCTTGTCGTACTTGAAGACCTCACCCCGGGCCTCGGCGGCGGCGCGGCGCTCGTCCAGCTCCTCCTTGGTGCAGAAGCAGTAGTAGGCGTGGCCGGACTTCACCAGCTGCTGAGCGTAGGGCAGGTAGAGGGCCTTGCGGTCGGACTGCACATAGGGGCCGCAGGGGCCGCCGATGTCGGGGCCCTCGTCCCAATCCATGCCGCAGCCCTTGAGGGTTTCGTAGATGACCTCCGTCGCGCCCTCGACAAAGCGCTCCTGATCCGTATCCTCAATGCGCAGGATGAACTTACCGCCCATCTTCTTGGCGAACAGGTAATTGTACAGCGCCGTCCTCAGACCGCCCAGGTGCATGAAGCCCGTCGGCGACGGCGCGAAGCGAGTGCGTACTTCCATCGTTGATACCTCCATATTGTAGGTCAGGGCTCCGCCCCGACACCCCGGCAGGGGGCGCTGCCCCCTGCACCCCCGCGAAGGGGCTTCGCCCCTCTCGACTCCCGTCTCGCGGCTGAGCATGTTCCCTTCGGTCGAACAGCGTGCGCGTGCAAAGCACGCGGGGGGCCAGGCTATTCACGCGCATATAGCTCGGCCGAAGGCCGCATAGCGAGACGCGGAACGGGAGGTCCAGGAG
>CBFFZW010000058.1:0-22742 GCA_965646445.1 uncultured Christensenellales bacterium
ATGGAGCAGGGCCTGCGCTTCGCCATCCGCGAGGGCGGTCGTACCGTCGGCTCCGGCGTTGTGGCCAAGGTCATTGAGTAAGAAGCAATAACGCTTAAAAAGCAGAGCGGCATGGCTGTCAGGCTGTGCCGTTCTCTTTTTGCGTGTCAGCGCAGGAAACGCGCATCCTGAACGTCGCCTTCCAGCAGAACCTGCCCCTGTTCTTTTCGGATGAGCTGAATCTGTCCCATAAGTGGATCCGTGGTCAGCACCATGCTGTCCTGACAGTCGATATGGCGGATCAGCCCGAAGCCGCCCAGCTGAAGGGTGGCGCGGGTCTTGCCTTCGGGGTAATAATACAGCCGCTCGCTGGCGGCGGCCCACAGGCCCCGGCCATCGCCGCGCAGGGTCCCCGGCAATCCGGGCAGCGTGTCAAGGGGCTCGTAGCGCCGCCCCTGGGGATGCAGGCGGCACAGCAGGCAGCGCATGCCGTCGTCTTCAGCGGCGCACAGAACGTAAAGAAAGCCATGCTGCCAGGCGATGCGCTGGGCATTGCCCGGTACCCGGATGGTTCGGAAAATGGTCAGTTCAGGCAGGCGCAGCAGGTGGACGGTGCCTTCCGCGCCGCCGCAGACGGCCACCGCGTTGCCCGGCATCAGGCACATGTCCTGAGGGTAGACGCCCACGGGCGTCAGCACCAGCGGCGAGCCGGTCTGCGGGTCCAGCAGAAGCAGGCAGTCTGTGTCCCCGGAAAGCAGGAGGGGATACCCCTGCCACAGCAGGAGCGCTTCAATGCCCGCGTCCACGGGAAACAGCTTTTCGCCCATCCAAAGCAGCCTGTGCGGCGCGTCCACCATGGCCAGCAGGCCGTCGCCCTGGGCCAGCAGGGTTGGCGAGGGCAGGGGGCAGGTAAGCTGCTCCCAACCGAGGCGGTATTCCAGCAGCCCGTCGGCGCCGCACAGGGCAAGGATGGCCATGGTGCTTCACCCCTTTCCGCAACAGGCTATGCCTTTTTGCACGCAAGTGTGCGCTTTAGCAGGAAAAGAGCGGGCGGACGGCGAAATATTGAAAGAAATACAAAGGATTGCGAGGTTATCAGCATGTTTGTTTATAAGACCAGCGGCACTTGCTCTACGCAGATTGAATTGGAAATTCGCGACGGTGTGATTACCCATTGCCAGTTTACCAAGGGCTGCAAGGGCAACACGGAGGGCCTGGCCCGTATGGTCATTGGCCAGAAGGCGGAGGACGTGGCCGAGCGCTTGGCGGGGGTGCCCTGCCGCGGCGACACCTCCTGCCCCGACCAGCTTTCCAAGGCCATCCGCGCCTATCATGAGTGAGGGCGGCGAGGCTGCCTCTGATGGAGAATATTGGTGATGATTGTATATGAAAGGAGCCGATCCTTTGTCTGAACCCCAAGCCATACCGACGACCTTCGAGGAGATGGATCTTTCCAAGGAAATTCTCCGTGCGGTGGAGGAGATGGGCTTTACCGCGCCATCCACCGTACAGGCCCGCACCATACCGCTGATGATGGCGGGGGCGGACATCAACGCCATTGCCCCCACCGGCACGGGCAAGACCTGCGCCTTCGGCATTCCCATGCTGGAATATGTTCAACTGAAGGACAGCCGGGTGCAGGAGATTGTGCTGGCCCCCACCCGGGAGCTGGCCATCCAGATCGCGGATGAGCTGACGCGGCTGGCCAAGTTCATCAAGGGCGCGAGAATTGCCGTGCTTTATGGCGGCCAGCCCATTACCAAGCAGCTCAACGCCCTCAAGCGGAAGCCGCAGATCATCGTGGCGACCCCGGGGCGGCTGCTGGATCACATGAACCGCGGGAACATCCACCTGGACGCGGTGCATACCATGGTGCTGGACGAAGCGGACGAGATGCTCAACATGGGCTTTGTCAAGGACGTGACCCGCATCATGGACGCCACGCCCGTGGATCGTCAGCTGGTGCTGTTCTCCGCCACCACCAATCAGGAGGTGCTGACCATCGCCTGGAAGTATCAGCACGATCCGGTGGAAATCACGGTGGAAGCCACCAAGGAGGACAGGCCGCAGATTGCCCAGTACGTCATCGCCACGGAGCGGGACAAAAAGATGGATCATCTGCTGTACCTGCTGGACGCGGATGTGTACCAGCGGATCATGATCTTCTGCAATACCAAGTTCATGACGGACAAGCTGACCAGCATGCTGAAGAAGCAGGGCTACGCGGCGGAGTGCATCCATGGAGACATCAAGCAGAGCATCCGCAACGCCACCATGGCGGACTTCCGCAAGGGCAAATTCCCCATCCTGATTGCCACGGATGTCGCGGCCCGCGGCATCGACGTGGACGACGTGGAGGCGGTCATCAACTACGATTTGCCCAGTGAGAACGAGTATTACCTTCACCGCATCGGCCGCACGGGCCGCGCGCACAAGCACGGCGTCAGCTTTTCCCTGGTGACCTTCCAGGAGAGCGTGCGCATGGATGAGATATTGAAGTACATGATCGCCCATCCGCTGCCGCTGCATTTCGAGGATGACGTGCTGCGGGACGAACAGGGAGAGCCCTTCTTTGAGCATATCTGACGGAATATGATGCCAGGCCACGGATCACCGCCGCGTGATCGGTGGCTTTTTATTTCCGAAAAGCAATGACAAAAAACGGCGCCGCCAAGCCATCAGGCCAGGCAGCGCCGTTTGTCTTCCAATGGGGCTTACTGCGGCAGCGACACGGAATAGACAGTTTCCCCGCTGGAAAGCAGCGCCCGACCGCCGCTGGTGATGCCCAGAAAGCCTGTGGCCTTGGCGCTGTTGGGCAGGGGCAGGGCATAGCCGTAGAATCGCTGGGAGTCCACATCCGCCCGGTACAGGTAGTTGCCGGAGAAGGCGTAGATATTCTTGCCTTCCACCGCCGCGCCGACGCAGGCGCTGGGCAGGGTATAGCGGCGATCCACATTGCCGGAGAGCACGCGCAGCTCCGATATGGACTGCCCCGCGCCTGTCTGGGAGGTAGGGGCCAGCAGAATGCTGGCGGAGCCGCGATCCGGGATATAGGCGTCCATGACCTTCCAGCCATACACCAGCATGGTGCCGCTGGCGTCCTGGACGGCCTTATAGTCATAGGTGTACATCTGCTGGGTGGTGAAGACCCGCAGCTTGTTGTCCTCAAAGAGGGCCTTGTAGGTCAGGGCATCACCCAGGGAAACCACGCCGGTGTTCATCTTGCCCACCTGGAAGGTGTTCATCACGGTGTTCGCCGCCGTGCCGAAGACGTCGATGGCCAGGGTCCACATGTACTGTCCGCCGTCGCCATAGAAGCCCACGTCCAGCAGCAGCTTGTTCTTGAAGGCCTCGGTCTCCTCATCCACCTGGTTGCCGTTCAGATCCTTGACCACCAGGGAGGCGGCGGTATCCTCGCCCACCACGGCGGCAGCATAGCCATGGCCAATGCGGGCAAACTGAATGGGCCCGCCCATGCTCTCGTTGTAGGAGGGTCGGCCATTCTGATCCACAATGAACAGCTGGCTTCCGGCCCAGGCCACCATGTGGGTGTCCGAAACGGAGAAGAACGCGCCGCCGCCCACCGGGAAGCTCCAGCGGATGGCGCCCGCGCCGGTGAGGCAGTGGATGGATGCGCCGTCGTAATACAGCACGTTATCGCCAAAGGGCGTGACGCTCTGGCTGGCATAGCAGGGAAGCATGGAAACGTTGATTTCGGTGGTATGGCCAACGTTTCGCAGAAGCCGGAGCCCCAGCAGCACGGCGATGACGATGACGATGAGGATGATCCAGTTGCGGATTTGCCGGCGGCGGCTGCGATTGCGGTTGCCCGGCTGCCGATCCACATACATGGAGGATTTGCCTTTGCCTTGCATAGCGCACTCCTTATTTTCCAATGATACATCTTCTATTATAGCATGATTCCGGGAACATGCAAGTTAAAACGCACATATCGGCAAACGTTGAGAAGGGTATGCCTCACTGAGGCGGAGCCCCTGCGACAAAGCGTGAGTCCCTTTGCCGACGCAAGTCAGGCTTGACATCCGCCCGCCATCGTGATACAATGCGGGCATTGTGAGTGTGAAGGAGGCTGATCCGGCCATGCGCAATTGATTCCGTCCATGTTCCCCGGCGGGGAGGCAGGCTGCCGCGGCGCGGTGTGCTTTGCTATGGCGGAATGGCGCGTGGAAAGGGATCGGTCTGTTTTTGTGCGTGCCCTTGCGCCTCCCTGCGACCGATGGCAAGGAGGTTTTTGCTGATGCTGCCGATGAAAAAGCAATGATGGAACGAGCGCGGGCCGCATGGCCGACGACCGAAATGATGAGGTGAGTTGTTGATGATAAAACAAGAAGTGCATGGCAACCTGACGGGCGTCAGGGATGCTGTGATTGCCGCCCTGGGCGAGCTTTACGCTTATGAGGTGGAGGAGGGCGCGTTTCTGCCCCGGGAGCTGATGCAGACCCTGGCGAAATTCAGCGCCCAGATGAACCGGGAAATCGCCGTTTACATCACGCGGGACGGCGAGGTTGTAGAGGTCTGCGTGGGCACGGATCGGGACGTGGAGCTGCGGGACTATCGCCTGCGCCGCAACGAGCAGCGACTGAGCTGCGTCCGCTGCGTCCATACCCATCCCAACGGGGACGGGCGGCTCAGCGACGTGGACTTGTCCGCCCTGCGCGCCTTCCGCTACGATGCCATGGTGGCCATCGGCTGCCAGGGCGGGGAGCCGACCTTCGTGCAGGCGGCCTTCCTGGGTGAAAAGCAGAGCATCCTCATGGATGAGCCCTGCCGCTGGTATCGCCTGCCCGAGGCGGAGTGGCTCGCGCAGGTGGAGGAAAGCGACCGCATGGTTGGATGGGGTGAGGACGAGACGAAGCCCCACACCCGGGAGCGCGCGGTGCTGATGGGCATCGAAAGCGAGGAATCCCTGCAGGAGCTGGCGCGTCTGGCGGATACCGCCGGCGCGGAGGTCGTGGCGACGTACCTGCAGAAGCGGGATAAGCCGGACAACGCGCTGTTCATTGGCCGGGGCCGCGCGGAGGAGCTGTGCCGCCAGTGCCAGGCGCTGGAAGCCGATGTGTGCATCCTGGATGAGGAGCTCACGGGGATCCAGGTGCGCAACCTGGAGAACATGCTCCGGGTGAAGGTCATCGACCGCACGACGCTAATCCTGGACATTTTCGCCCAGCGGGCCACCAGCGCCGAGGGCAAGCTGCAGGTGGAGCTTGCCCAGCTGCAATATCAGTCCACCAGGCTGATCGGCCAGGGCCTGGTGCTGTCCAGGCTGGCGGGCGGAATCGGTACCCGCGGCCCGGGAGAATCCAAGCTGGAAATGAACCGCCGCCGCATCCGGGAGCGGATGACGGAGCTGCGCCGCCGTTTGGACGCGGTGGAAAAGCAGCGTGAACTGCGCCGGAAGAACCGGGAGAAGAACGAGGTGCCAGTGGTGGCCCTGGTGGGCTATACCAACGCGGGCAAGTCCACGCTGCTCAACGCCATGACGGGTGCGGACGTGTACGCCCAGGATCAGCTGTTCGCCACCCTGGACGCCGTCAGCCGCCGTGTGGAGACCGCCGAGCACACGCCCTACCTGCTGACGGATACCGTGGGCTTCATCCGCAAGCTGCCCCATGCCCTGGTCAGCGCCTTCCGCTCCACCCTGGAGGAGGCTGCCCTGGCGGATGTCCTGGTGATCGTTTCCGACGGTGCCAGCGGCGAAATGCTTCGGCAGCATGAAACGGTGGAAGCCGTTCTGCGGGATCTGGGCGCCACCGAGCAGCCCCGCATCGAGGTCATCAACAAGGTCGATCTGGGCACGGCGGCCCCGGCCATCCCCGGCGCGGTGATGGTATCCGCCAAAACGGGGGAGGGCCTGGAAGACCTGCGGCAGGCCATCGCCGCGGAATTGCAGAAGACCTACGCCCCCGTAACATTCTTCCTGCCCTTCAGCCAATACGGCGTGCTGGCGCAGATTCGCCCGCTGGGCCGGGTTGTGCAGGAGCGGCATACCGACACGGGCACGGAGCTGACCATCGTCCTGGCCCAGGCCGACCGCGAGCGCCTGGTCAGCAAGTACGGACAGGGCATCATCAAAAAGGACTGACACAAAAAGGCGATACGCTTCCTCACGAGAAGGGGCGTATCGCCTTTGCTTATGGGGTTTATTCCATCGCCGCCGAATCCGGCTCAGGGGTCGGGGTGGTGAAGATTTCCAGGTGCGTGCCGCCGTCGTATTCGTAGCCGCCGTATTCATCGCTTTCGTAGTAGGAATGCCTGGCGTCGGCGGGCGGTTCGGGGGTCATGGCCACGCCGATGCCCTGCATGCCGGCCATGGGGAAGATCAGGGTCATTTGCAGCCAGTTCACGCCGTCGCGATACTGGTCGGGGTAGTAGGCGTAATAGGTGCGGGCCGATTCGCCGCGCAGCTCGTTCACCTCGTTCTCAAAGGAGTCGGAGGGCGCGTCGGCGGCTTTCTGGGCGTAGGCGGCGGGCTCGGCCATGGCGTTTTCGAGGGTGATGGCGTCAGGGCTGACGGCCTGGATGCAGCTGCCCGCGATGGCCGCGAAGCGCGAAGGATCGCTGACCCGAAGCTCCAGGGAGGCAATGCTGTCCTCCGCCAGGGCGAAGGTCAGCTCAACGCCCTCGGGGATGGTGGCTTCCGCAGAGGAAGCGATGCCCAGGGCGGCGAAGGAGGGGTAGCACTCAAACAGCGCGTTGACGGGACTTTGCCCCGCGGCCGTCAGATTCTCATTAACCCGCTGGATGTAGTCCTTCAGCAGCATTTGTCCCGTGGTTTGATCCGGCCAGGCGATGTCCGCCAGGGCCACCACGGGCAGAAGCAGCAAGGCAAGGGTCAGGGCCGTCAGGCGTTTCAGCATGCGTTTCACCTCACAATGTCGATGGGGAGGGGGATCAGGCCTTCAGCTGCTTTTCCCGCAGCTCCACAAAATGGGCCAGCAGCTCCACGGCGCCCTCCAGCCCCAGCTTGCCGGTATCCAGGCACAGGTCGTAGTTGTTCACATCGCCCCAGGTGGCGGTGGCGTAGTAGTTGTAATAGCTGGCGCGCTGCTTGTCGGCACGGCGCACGGCGTCCTCCGCCTTGTCGGGGGAAAGGCCGTACTGCTCCACGGCGCGCCTGACCCGGCTGGGCAGATCGGCCTTGACAAAAACGGACACGGCGTTGGCCTTGTCCCGCAGCACATAGTCGGCGCAGCGGCCCACGATGACGCAGGGGCCCTCGCTGGCGATGCGGCGGATGGCGTCAAACTGGGCCAGAAAGATCTTGTGGTTCAGGGGCATATCCATGTACATGGCGCTGTTGTCGCCGCGCATCTGCATTCCCGTCACCAGGGAGAAAAGCAGGGAACGGGTGGGCTTCTCATCATGATCCTCAAAGAGGGCCTCAGCGATGCCGCTGTCCTTGGAGGCCTCGGCCAGCAGCTGCTTGTCGTAGTAGGGAATGCCCAGACGCTGGGACAGCATTTCACCGACCTTGCGCCCGCCGGAGCCGAACTGTCTGCCGATGGTGATGACGGAGTTTGTAGCCATTCCAATCCCTCTCTTTCATGGCGCGGAGCAAGTGAACGATGGACTCCGCTGCCGCTTTGCTGTCTTTATTATACCATATCCCGGCTGTTTTGCAAGGGCGGGCGACAGACGGCAGCATGCCGAAGACGGACAGGAAGCACAGCAAAATGACGCGAAAGCGCCGCTGGGACAGCACATTGACGGCAAAACCTGCGAAAAGGGGCGGAAAAACGTCGAACCAGCCATTGACACGCAGGAAAGCCTTTGTTACAATAACCGTTAAGCACCAGGCTGACAACCACTGTATTTTTTGGAGGAGGATGCGTCCATGCTGCAAAAGGTCGTTCGGGAGGGCTTGACGTTCGATGATGTGCTGCTGGTACCCGCCAGGAGCGAGGTTCTTCCCAGGGATGTCGATTTGTCCATTCAGCTGACCCCGAAAATCAAACTGAATATTCCGTTCATGTCCGCCGCGATGGATACGGTGACGGACGCCCGGATGGCCATCGCCATGGCGCGGGAGGGCGGCCTGGGCATCATCCACAAGAACATGAGCGTGGAGGAGCAGGCGGCCCAGGTGGATAAGGTCAAGCGCTCCGAGCATGGCGTCATTACCGACCCCTTCTTCCTGTCCCCTGAGCATCTGATTCAGGACGCGGAGAACCTGATGGCCCGCTATCGCATCAGCGGCGTGCCCATCACCCGCAACGGCAAGCTGGTGGGCATCCTCACCAACCGCGATCTGCGCTTTGAGACGGATTATACCAAGCCCATCAGCCAGGTCATGACCAGCGAGAACCTCATCACCGCGCCCGTGGGCACCACCCTGGAGACGGCCAAGGACATCCTGGCCCGCCACCGCATTGAAAAGCTGCCCATTGTGGACGCCGAGGGCAACCTGCGGGGCCTGATTACCATCAAGGATATTGAGAAGAGCCACAAATATCCCAACTCCGCCAAGGACGAGAACGGCCGTCTGCTCTGCGGCGCGGCGGTGGGCGTGACCCACGACGTTTTCGACCGCATTGACGCGCTGGTGGAAGCCAAGGTGGACGTGGTGTCCATCGACACGGCGCACGGCCATTCCGTAGGCGTTCTGCGCCAGGTGGAGGCCATCCGCAAGCGTTATCCGAACATTCAGCTCTTTGCGGGCAACGTGGCCACAGCGGCCGCGACCCATGACCTCATCGCCGCGGGCGTGGACTGCGTGAAGGTCGGCATCGGCCCGGGCTCCATCTGCACCACCCGTGTGGTGGCCGGCATCGGCGTGCCCCAGGTGACGGCGGTGGCCGACTGCGCGGAGGAAGCGGACAAGCACGGCCTCCGCGTCATCGCTGATGGCGGCATCAAGTATTCCGGCGACATTGTCAAGGCCCTGGCGGCGGGCGGCTCCTGCGTGATGCTGGGCTCCATGCTGGCCGGTACGGAGGAAGCCCCCGGCGCGACGGAAATTTATCAGGGCCGCTCCTTCAAGGTGTATCGCGGCATGGGCTCCCTGGGCGCCATGGAGCATGGCTCCAAGGATCGCTACTTCCAGGAGGACGCCAAGAAGCTGGTGCCCGAAGGCGTGGAGGGCCGCGTGCCCTACAAGGGAACCCTGGCGGACACCATCTATCAGATGGTGGGCGGCCTGCGCGCCGGCATGGGCTACTGCGGCGCCAAGACCATCGACGATCTGCGTGAAAACGCCGAGTTCATCAAGATCACCGGCGCGGGCCTGGCCGAGAGCCATCCCCACGACATCTCCATCACCAAGGAAGCGCCCAACTATTCTTCGCGCTAAGCGGCGCGACTCTCTTTCCCCTCCGCGGCCCCACGCTGCGGAGGGCCTTTTTGCCCATGGATGAAGGCGAAAGGAAAGATTGCGGCATTTGCGGGCAGGACGTTTACACTTTATTCACACCTTGTCTTCAATTCTTTGCTATAATCAAGATGGATGCTTCCAGCGGATGGAAAAGCCAGCCGCAATCATCAGAAAAGGAGGGACAAGGCCATGATCGAAATGCGGCATGTCACCAAGCGCTATGGCACGGTGGAGGCCGTCAGAGACCTGTCCTTCTGCGCGCCCAAGGGGCAAATTGTGGGTTTGCTGGGGCAAAATGGCGCGGGCAAGACCACCACGCTGAACATGCTCACCGGGTATTTCCCGCCGACCTCCGGCCAGGTGCTGGTGGACGGCCAGGATATGCTTCGCCATCCGCGGATTTGCAAGCGGGCCATCGGCTATCTGCCGGAAAAGCCGCCGCTTTACGATGAGATGACGACGGAGGAGTACCTTCGGTTCGTCTGCCGGCTCAAGGAGGTCGCCCGGGGGGATATTTCCGCCCATGTGACGGAAATCCTGACGCTGTGCGGCCTCACCGAGGTGCGCAGCCGCGTGCTGGGGCACCTGTCGAAGGGCTTCCGGCAGCGGGTGGGCGTGGCCCAGGCGCTGTGCGGCAATCCTCCGGCGGTGGTGCTGGACGAGCCCACCGTGGGCCTCGACCCCCGGCAGGTGGTGGAGATTCGCGAACTGATCCGGGAATTGGGGAAAACCCATACCGTGATTTTTTCCTCCCATATGCTGCCGGAAATCCAGCAGCTGTGCCAGCGGGTGGTCATCCTGCACCGGGGCCGCCTGGTGCGGGAGGCGGACATGACGGAGCTGACCGATACCGGGGATGTCATCCGCCTTCGGGCGACCATCGCCATGGGAGAGCGGCTGCTGCTCCCGGCCCTCAAGGGGCTGCAATGCGTCCAGCGGGTGAAGACGCTGCCCACCCGGGACGCGGCCCTGACCGAGGTGCTGCTGGAATGCCGGACAACGGCCAATGACCGGGGCGATCCGCAGACGCAGCTGTTCCGCCTTTTGTGCGGCCTGGACGCGCCCCTGCGGATGCTGACGCAGCAGCGCGACACCCTGGAGGATGTCTTCCTTCGGGCGACGGCGGAGGAGGACATGCCGCCGGAGGGGGGGAGGTAAAAGGATGCTGGCGATCTGGCGCAGGGAAATGCAAAGCTATTTTCATACGCCCGTGGGCTATGTGTTCATGGGCGTGTTTCTGGCGCTGTCCTCGGTGATGTTTTACCTGCTCATCATGCTGCCGCGTTCCAGCGACCTGATGACCTTCATCGGTCAGATGAGCTACCTGTGGATGCTGCTTTCCCCCGTGCTGACCATGCGGCTGATGGCGGAGGAAAGGCAGAAGCGCACCGATCAGCTGCTGCTGACCAGCCCCGTCTCCCTGCCGGGGATCGTGCTGGGAAAATACCTGGCGGCGGTGACGGTCATGCTGCTGACGGCGCTGCTCACCGGGCTGTTCGTGCTGATCGTGGCCATTTACGGCGCGGTTTATCCCGGGGAGCTGATGGTGGGGTATCTGGGGTTCATCCTGCAGGGCTGCGCCTTCGCGGCGCTGGATCTGTACCTGTCCAGCCTCACGGGCAGCCCGGTCACGGCGGCGATTCTGGCCTTCGGGGTCAACTTCACCCTGTGGATGCTGGATCTGCTGGAGACCGCCGTCACCCTGCCCTGGCTGGCGAGTGTGATGCGCTTCTTCAGCTTGTACAGCCGCAACGAGCCCTTCCTGATGGGGCAGCTGTCCTTGGCCGGCATCGTCTATGACCTGTCCTTTGCCCTGGCGTGTCTGGTTCTGACCATCCACGCCCTGGACGCGCGGCGCTATCGGGGGAGCTGACGATGAAGAAAAAGAACCGTATGCCCATCTGGAAAAACCCTCGCCTGCGCTATGGCAGCCTGTCCACGCTGACGCTGTGCCTTTTTCTGGCGGCGTTGGTGGTGCTGAACAGCATTGTCAGCGCGCTGGAAAAGAAAAACGGCTGGCGGGCGGACTATTCCTTCAACGCGCTGACCACCCAAAGCGATGTGACGCTCCGTGTGCTGGAGGAGCTGCCTTACCCGGTGCATATTTACGCGCTGTTCGCCAAGGGCCAGGAGGATCAGCCGCTGCTGGAGCTGCTGGATCGCTACGCGGCGGCCTCCGACCTGGTGACCTGGGAGCAGACGGACGTGACGCTGAACCCTGGTCTGCTGACCCGCTTCAGCGGCGCCACCTCCGACGACGCGGTGAACAACAACAGCCTCATCGTCTTCTGCGAGGCCACGGGGCGCCACAGCATCCTGTCCAGCTGGGATTTCATCACCTGGGGCCTGAATTATGAGCAGGGCGCCTATGAGATTTCCGGCGTGAATTACGAGGGAAAGATCACCTCGGCCATCCGCTATGTAACCCAGGACGTGATTCCCCGGGTGGTGATTCCCCAGGCCCATGGCGAGCTGGATGAAAGCGGTACGGCGGTCTTCGCGGAATTGCTGCGGAGCAACAGCTTCCAGGTGGACTATGTGGATTGGGTGGATGAAAGCGCGGCCCTGAGCGGCGACGATCTGCTGGTCTTCCTATCGCCGGTGCGGGACGTGACCGACGCGGAGATGGAGGTCATCGCGGATTTCACGGCGGCTGGCGGCAGCGTGCTGTTCACCTGTGATTTCACCGATCCCATCGGTCATATGCCCAATTACACGGCGCTGCTGCGCACCTATGGCTTCGAGCCCAAGGAGGGCGTCGTGCTGGCCTCCCCGGTGGAGCCGGACACCTTCTACAACGGCGTGCGCATGATGCTGATCCCTGCCATGCAGGAGACGGACATCACGGCGGAGCTGCTCATCAACGGCGCGGATACCCTGCTGCTGGCGGGCTCCCGGGCCTTTGCCCTGCCCCAGGAGGGCGACCGCAACCTGGTCACGGAGGCGGTGCTGACCACCAGCTACAAGGCGTACCTGCGGGACTTGTCCGACGGCGGTATGAGCATCGACCAGAGCGGCGATGACGAGCTTGGCCCCTTCGCCCTGGCGCTCCAGGCCCGCAGGGTGATGGAGACAGGCGAGGTCTCCCGGGCCTTCGTGCTGGGCGCGTCCACGCTGCTGACCGACGCGCAGATTCACGCCATGACCGACAGCCAGGAGTTCATCATCCGCGTGGCGGAATACCTGCTGGATACCGAACCCACCGATCTGGGCATCGTGGCCAAGGCGGCCGTCCGCCCCCGGCTGTCGGCAAGGTCGGTGAGCCTGGGCAGCGCGGCGCTGGTGGGGCTGCCGCTGCTGGTACTGGGCGCGGCGCTGGTGGTGCTGCTGCCCCGGAGGAACAAATAATGCGCGAAGTACGCAAACGGATGCCCCGGCACGTGAACCATGGCCCTGCGCTGCTGACGGCGCTGCTGGCCGTTTCCCTGGCGCTGCTCCTGGCGGGCTACGGTCTGGTGAGCCGGGAGGAAACCGCGCCGACGCCTCGCGAGAAGGAGGACGGCGTGCTGTACCGCTACGAGCCGGAACAGGTCGCCCGCCTGCGCGTCACGGTGAAGGGCGAAACCTGGGAGGCGGAGCAGACCGCCGAGGGCATCCTTACCGTGACGGGGGAGAACGGCTTTCAGGCTGCGGACAATCGGGCAAAGGAGCTGCTGCAGGCGGCGTCCACGGTGACCTATGAGCGGGTGCTGATGGAAGACGCGGCGGATGCCCAGGAGGGGCTGGAAGCCTTCGGCCTGGCCACGCCCCGGCTGATCGCGGAAATTACCTACGATGACGGCGTGAGCGTCACCCTGCGCGTGGGCGGCAAGGCGGACACGGGCCTGCGCTACATGCAGGTGGCGGGGGATGCGCGCCTTTTCGCGCTGGATCAGGGCACCTTCGAGGCCCTTTCCCAAACCAGGGCGGAGCTTCGCCCGGTGTCCCAGCCGGTTTTGCACAAGGCCAGGATGGATCGCGTGACGCTGTGGGGCCCGGATGGCGACGTGCAGGCGGAATGGGTGCTCCAGGGGGACATCGGCGGCAACGCGGTGGATCGCTGGCTGCTGACCCAGCCCCTGACCTACCCGGCGGACGGCAGCCGAATGGACGCGCTGCTCTCCAACGTGGCGAACCTCCGGCTGGGGGCCTACGTCGCTCCCGCGACCCCGGAAAACCTGAAAACCTATGGCTTTGACGAGCCGCGCTGGCGGATTAACGTACACATGGCGGCGGGAACCATCGGCTCGGCGGACGCGGAGGGCGCCTATGCCGCCACGGACTGGCCCGAGAGCGACTTCACCCTGACGGTGGGCGAGGCACGGGATCAGGATGTTGATTTTGTGCTGGCGGACGGCGTGATTTATGTCAGCAGCCATTACAGCCTCAGCACCCTGATGGACATGGCGCCGGAGAACATCCTGACCCGCTACGCCGTGCCCACGGCCCTGGGCAATCTGAAGCGGCTGACCGTGCGGACGGCGGAGGGCGAGACGGTTTTCACCCTGGCCCGGGAGGAACGGGTCAAAGAGAACAACGAACTGGACACGGACGGCCAGGGGAACGTGCGCTACGATGTGACTTGCCAGCGCGACGGAGAGGATTTCCCCTATGAGGCCTTCGCGGCGGCGTACAACGATCTGCTGATGGTGCGGGTATCGGGCCGTCTGTCTGACCAATGGGAGGCGGAGGAAGCGCCCCACACGGTCTTCACCTTTGAGGAATGGGACGGCACGGCGCACAACCTGGCCCTGACGCGCTGCGATGCCCGCCATGACGCGGTCATCCTGGACGGCAGCGCGGTTTTTTACCTGATCCAGGGCGGCATGACCCTGGATGAGGCCGTCATGCCCTGAGGCGCAATGCCCCAGGGCAGGGGTCGACAAAGTGGCTCACACCACTTTGTCGAGAAGGCTGAGGAATGTTTTTCCATCGGCCATCACCGCATAAAGTGCGGCGCTGGCTGCGCTCTGCGATTGCACGCAATCGCAATCGCTTGTCGGCTTTCAGCCGACCTTATCCGCAAAATTGTATTTTGCTACGAAAAACGCCCCGCCCCGCCAGTTTTCTTCTCGCGGCGATGCCGCCCGGCGGATACGATTGCAGTCTTGCAGACGGCGATTTACTCAACTGTTAGCATATGATTTGTCAACAGTCATGCCCTGAGGCGTAATGCCCCAGGGTATTTTGTATGGCCTGGAAGAAAATGCCCGTTTCCCGCGTTGAATGGGCAAAGGGGGAGAGGTTCATGCGAAAGCTGCTCATGGTTCTGCTGCTGATAGGCCTGACGCTGCCGGCCCTGGCGGAGGGGTCGGCGTATCGGGTGGAGGGCGACGCCCTGATCTATCCGCCCCGCTGGGAGGATGAGGACGAGCGTCAGCCGCTGCTGCTCAAGCCCGGCGCCGTCAGCCGATTGACGGGGGATGAGTCGCCGTGGAAACTCAGGGACGAATTGTCCGGCGAGCTCACCGGCGGCCTGCCCTGCATGGACATCGCGCTGATGCCGGACTCCATCACACTGCTGCTGACCCTGCCGGATGGCCGAACCCGGCTGCGGGTGGCCCAGTGGGACGCCGCGGCGGGCGCGTATAGGTATGTGGATAACGATACGCTGCCCACGGCGCAGGTTAGCCTGGACGACTGGCATCCTGCGCCGGGCCGGATCAATTTGAGATGGACGGAACCGTCAGGGCGCTACATGTGGCTGGAGTTTTGTTATGCGCCGCCTTACCGCTGGTACCTGGCCGGGGTGGATGCCCAGGAGGCGGAGGAAGAGGACACGGATTTCTACCGGCTGGGCAAGAACTTTGTTGAAACAGATGGTGATGAGGGGCCCCCCAGCCGTCGCCGGGTCTATGGCGAGCATCCCTGGAATGATCTGCGCGTGATGGATCTGTCCGCCATTCCCACCAGCGGGGCGGAGGCCGCGAAGTAGGTGAACCGGGAGGGCTGGGCGGTGGTGAACAATCCCAATCCCGAGGATCGTCTGCACCTGCGGACGCTTCCCAGCAAGGACGCCAAAACCCGGGGCAAGTTCTACAACGGTACGGCGGTGCGCATCCTGGAGCAGCGGGGAGCATGGAGCAAAGTTCAGGTCGGGCAGGATATGATGGGCTGGATGATGACCTGCTATCTGGCGGTGGAGGAAGCCGGGGACAGCGTAGCCTGCGCCTGGCTCTCCCTGGTGAGTGTCGATCTGTCGAAGCCGACTCCCGTCTACGCCGAGCCGAACAAAAAGACACCGCCGCAGGAGGAAATCCTGATGGACGAGTGCAGCGGCTGGGAGGTCATTGGCGTTTATGGGGACGACTGGTACCTGGTGCTGCTGGACAGCGGCTATGTGGGCTATGTTCCCCATGAGCTGCTGAAGGAGGGGAATGGGTAAAGGGCAGCAAAAAAGCCGCGTGATGAACCGCGGCTTTTTGCTGTTCTTACCCTTCGCCATCCGTGGGCGAGGGGGTCTGGGAAGGCGCCTCGGTCAGGGGCGCGGGAGTCTGAATCGGGACGGGGGTGGCCAGCTCCTGGGCGTAAAGCCGTTCGAGGGTTTCCACGGTGGCGGTGCCGCTGGCCTTCAGGCCCTGATCCTTCTGGAAGGCCTTGACGGCGTTGACCGTGCCGTTGAGGAAGGTGCCGGAGCATTTGCCCTGATAATAGCCCAGCTCCTTGAGCTTGCACTGCATCCAGTAGACGGCCTCGGAGCTATCGTTCTTGGAGAGCTTCTCCAGGGGCAGGGGCGGCTGGGAGCCGGAGAGGTAAAGGGGCTCGGGCGTGGGCTCGGGGGTCTGCTGGGGCAGCATCCGCGAGTAATCCAGCGGCGGAACCTTCAGCGACGCCACCAGCTCGGGGTCAGCAGGCAGATCCTCCCGGATGGTCACGACGGTGCCCTCGCCCACGTTGTCGTAGATCCACTTGGCGTCGGACACCAGCAGGCGAATGCACCCGTGGGAGGCGCGCTTCCCCAGGTTCTTGTAGCTGGAAACGGACAGATCCATGGTGTTGACGGAATTATAGACCACAGAGTGGAAGGCGATGGACTTGTTGATGCGCGTCCAGTACTGGGCATGGCCGCCCCACTTGGGGAAGTAGCACCAGCGGGCCGTGCGGCCGTTCAGAACCCAGTCGCCCACGTCGCTGGGGTTCGACTTGGTGCCGGTGGAGCACAGCATCTCCCGGATGACCACGGTGTAGTCGCCGTTCTCGTCCCGGCCATAAACGGTGGTGACCTGGTTATTGACATCCACGGTGATGGCAAAGGGCACGGGGGTCGGCTCGGGGGTGGGCCGGGGCGTGTGCTCCGGGAGCACCACGTTGGCGTCGTTGAACAGCAGGTTCCAGGCGACTTCCCCCACGATGCCGTCGGCTTCGATGCCGTTCTGCTGCTGGAAGGCCTTCACGGCGGCGGTGGTCTTGCTCAGAAAGTTGCCGCTGACGGGCCCGGTATAATAGCCCAGCTCTGTCAGGCGGCTTTGAACCTGCTTGACCAGCTTGCCCGTGTCGCCCCGCTTGACCTTTTTGCTGAAGGCGACAGCCGTGGCCGGGGTGGCGGCGGCGTTGGCGGGGGCGTTTTCGTCCACCAGGAAGGAATCCGAAACCGGCGCGGGCGTGGCCAGGATAACAGTCTTGTCGTTCTTGCTCAGGGCTTCGCCGCCGTAGAGCAGCTCCTGGGTGGCAGGATCCGCGATGCCGTTGGCCTCCTGACCCATCTTTTGCTGGAAATCGCCGATGGCGGCGCGGGTGCCCTCCAGATAATTGCCGCTGATTTTGCCTGTATAGTAGCCCAGGGCCGTCAGACGGGTCTGCAGCTCCTTGACATCCTCGCCCTTGGCGCCGTAGCGCAGGGGGCGGTAAAGGGTGCCGTACAACAGCGCCTGGGTCTCGGCGTCGGCAATGCCGGTGACTTCCAGGCCGAAGTCCTCCTGGAAATCCTTCACGGCGGCGCGGGTGCCTTCCCGGTAGCGGCCGGAAAGGTTGCCCGTATAGTAGAACAGATCCGTCAGACGCCGCTGAAGGCCGAGCACGTCGTCGCCCTCGTCCCCATATTGCAGCGTACGGCCGCTGACGACCTCCTCCACCGTCGCCGCGCTGTCATCGGTCAGCACAACCTCGCCCTCCGCCAGGGCCGCGGCGCAGGGCAGGAGCAGCAGAAGGGTCAGCAGAACGGCGAATTTCCTCATATCGTCACCTCATTTGTCGTGGTGCTTTCTATTGTACCTGCTCCCGGGGCGCAATGCAAGCGTTTTGGCGAAAGTTTACTTTCCACCCAGGCGAACGCTTGACAGCGCGTGATGCGCATGAAAAGCATATACAGCGGAAAAACATTCGCTTTTTGGTACAAACCTGTTGACATCCGCCCGTGGGTGTGGTATCCTTTCACCATCAACCGAGGGAAGGAGAGAGCTCTATGTTGAAGCAGACCGCGATGATGCCCATGATGATGTACATGCGCCGCATGTGCATGCGTTGCTGTGTCCGCTTCGATGGGCTTTCTGTATAACGGTCGCCGCTCTGGGGCCCCAGAGGTACGCGCGAATCCGTCAAGAGAGGGAGCTTCGTCGGAGGCTCCCTCTTTTCATATGGCTTTCCCGCCGGTTGAAAAAACAACTGTGACAACGCAAAAGGAGAAACAAAACCATGAAGAAGCTTTTGTCTGTGATTCTGGCCGCCGTTTTGCTCCTGTCCGCCACCGCCGCCTTTGCTGACGGCCTGACCATCGCCGTGCCCAACGACGCCACCAACGAGGGCCGCGCCCTGCTGCTCCTGCAGGCCAACGGCATCATCAAGCTGTCCGAGGAGGCGGGCGTGACCGCCACCAAGGCTGATGTCATTGAGAACCCCTTGGGCATTGAGTTCCAGGAGGTCGAGGCGGCCATGGTGCCCAATGTGATGGCTGACGTGGATTATGCCATCATCAACAACAACTACGCCCTGGACGCGGGCCTGAACCCCGTGCAGGATTCCCTGCTCATCGAGAGCGCCGATTCCCCCTACGCCAACGTGCTGTGCGTGAAGGAAGGCAATGAGGAGACCCCCGAGGCCAAGGCCCTGGTGGCTGCCGTGAACAGCCAGAAGGTGGCCGACTTCATCAACGAGACCTACGGCGGCGCCGCGGTGTCCGTGGTGGCCGAGCCCGGCGACGGCTATGACGCCGATTTGGACTACGCCGCCCTGGCCGGCAAGACCATCTCCGTGGCCGCGTCCCCCACGCCCCATGCCCAGATTCTCGCCGTCGTCCAGGAAATCCTGGCTGCCAAGGACGTGAAGCTGGAGATCATTGAGTTCTCCGATTATGTGCAGCCCAACATGGTGGTGGAGAGCGGCGAGGTCTTTGCCAACTACTTCGCTCACATCCCCTACCAGGAGAACTTCAACGAGGAGAACGGCACCCATATCGCCATCATCGCCGCCATCCATGTGGAGCCCATGGGCCTGTACGGCGGCAAGCAGGCTGACCTGACGGCGCTGACCATCGCGAAGTAAACAATCACCCCATCGGACACACCGGCTGAGCCGCGCGCCAACCGGTGTGTCCGCCTGTCTACGGAGGAGAGCCCGATGATCGAGCTGAAGAACCTGACCAAAACCTTTGCCACCGCCGACGGCCCGGTGGATGCTCTCAAGCATGTGAACCTCACCATCCAGGATGGGGACATCTACGGCATCATCGGCATGAGCGGCGCGGGCAAGAGCACGCTGGTACGCTGCATCAACATGCTGGAGCGCCCCACCGAGGGCGAGGTGCTGCTGGACGGCCGCAGCCTGGGCTCCATGAACAAGAAGGAACTGCGGGAGGTGCGCCATCGCATCACCATGATTTTCCAGGGCTTCAACCTGCTGATGCAGCGCACCTGCCTGAAAAACGTCATCCTGCCCCTGCGCCTTTCCGGCATGAAGAAGTCGGAGGCGGAGAAGCGCGGCATGGAGCTTTTGAGCATGGTGGGTCTGCCGGACAAGGCCAACGCCTATCCCGCCCAGCTTTCCGGCGGCCAGCAGCAGCGCGTGGCCATCGCCCGCGCCCTGGCCACAAACCCGCAGGTGCTGCTGTGCGATGAGGCCACCAGCGCCCTGGATCCCAAGACCACCCACGCCATTCTCGAGCTGATCCGCGACATCAACCGCAAGCTGGGCATCACCGTCATCGTCATCACCCATCAAATGAGCGTGGTGCAGGAAATCTGCAACCGCGTGGCCATTCTGGAGCATGGCGCGGTGGTGGAGGAAGGCGCGGTGGCGGAGGTATTCTCCAATCCCCGGGCGGAGGCCACCCGCAACCTGGTTTACCCGGAAATGGCGGACGGCGCCATGCTCACCGACCGTCATGGTCAGCGGGTGCGCATCATCTTCAACGGGGCCATCGCCGCCAAGGAGCCGCTGCTGGCCAAGATGGCCATCAACTGCGGCATTGCCGCCAGCATCCTGGGTGCGTCCACCCGCTCCATTGGCGACAAGGCCTATGGCTACATGCTGCTGGAAATTCCCGGCGGCCCCAACGAGTTGGCCACCGCCGTCAACTTCCTGCGGGAAACCCCGGACGTTTCCGTGCAGGTTGAGGTGGACTACGCCGCGAAGGAGGCCGACGCATGAATTTCGCCAACGCATTCACCCCCGAGAAGCTGCACGAGGCCTGGGAAATCGTCCTGTCCGACTTCCCCCTGGCGCTGTGGGATACGCTCTATGTCACTATCCTGTCCACGCTGTTCGCGGTTGTCATCGGCCTGCCCCTGGGCATGATCCTGGTGGCGGGGGAGGAGGGCGGCATCCGCCCGCTGCCCATGCCCCTGATGAAGGCGCTGAACGTCGTCATCAACCTGCTGCGCTCGGTGCCCTTCCTGATCCTGATCGTCATGGTCATCCCGCTGACCCGGCTGATTGTCGGCACCTCCGTGGGCACGGTGGCGTCCATTGTGCCGCTGGTGGTGGCGGCCTTCCCCTTCGTGGCGCGTTTGGTGGAAGGCAGCCTGCGGGAGGTCAACCCCAACATTATTGAGACGGCGCAGAGCATGGGCGCAACGCCCCTGCAGATTCTTCTTCGGGTGATGCTCCCGGAGAGCGTGCCGTCCCTCATCAATAACTTCACCCTGGCCATCACCACCATCATGGGCTACACGGCCATGAGCGGCGCCATCGGCGGCGGCGGCTTGGGCAAGATCGCCATCATGATCGGCTACAACCGCTACAAGTACGCCGTGCTTTACGCCGCGGTGATTGTGCTGGTGATTCTGGTGCAGGTGTTCCAGAGCATCGGCACGCGCCTGGCCGTGAAGTGTGACAAGCGGCTGAAGAAATAACATTGAACACGCCTGAAGTCGTGGTACGGAGCGTCCGTATCACGGCTTTTTTTGTGTCCTCGGTGGTGTTCCCCTTCACAAGCGGAGCTTACTGTGCTATGCTATGGGAACAAACCAGAACAAGCGCGACGGGAGGCTTGACCGATGCAGGACAGATTTGTATTGAAGGCGCCCTATCAGCCCAGCGGCGATCAGCCCGAGGCCATTGAGGCCCTGGCACAGGGCGTGCAGGAGGGGCTGACCAGCCAGGTACTGCTGGGCGTCACGGGTTCCGGCAAGACCTTCACCATGGCGTCGGTTATTGAAAAGGTGCAGAAGCCCACGCTGGTCATTGCCCATAACAAGACCCTGGCGGCCCAGCTTTGCTCCGAGCTGAAGGCCTTCTTCCCGGACAGCCGGGTGGAGTACTTTGTGTCCTACTACGACTATTATCAGCCCGAGGCCTACATCGCGTCCTCGGACACCTACATCGAAAAGGACGCTTCCATCAATGACGAAATTGACCGGCTTCGCCATTCCGCCACGGCGGCCCTGCGGGAGCGCAAGGATGTTATCATCGTGGCGTCGGTGAGTTGCATTTACTCCATGGGCGACCCCAGTGAGTATGAGGGGCAGATGGTTTCCCTGCGGCCCGGGATGCGGATCGGCCGGGACGAGCTGCTTCGAATGCTCATTGGCATCCAGTATGAGCGCAATGACATTGAATTTGACCGGGGCACCTTCCGCGTTCGGGGGGATGTGGTGGAAATCATTCCCGCCGGCGAGCATGAGCACGCCCTGCGCATTGAGTTCTTCGGGGACGAAATCGACCGCGTCAACGAGATTGAGACGGTCAGCGGGCATGTGCTGTCCACCCTCAGCCACGCCTGCATTTTCCCCGCCACCCATTATGCCACAGACAAGACCCATCTGGAGGAGAACATCGCCGTCATCGAGGCGGACTTGAAGGAGCGTATCGCCCAGTTTGAGCATGATGGCAAGCTGCTGGAGGCCCAGCGCATTGCCCAGCGCACCAATTACGACATTGAAATGATGCGCGAAATCGGCTATTGCCAGGGAATTGAGAACTATTCCCGCTATTTTGACGGCCGAAAGCCCGGGGACGCGCCCTACTCCCTGCTGGACTACTTCCCCAAGGACTTCCTCTGCTTCATCGACGAAAGCCATGTGACCGTACCGCAGATCCGCGCCATGTACAACGGCGACCGCGCCCGCAAGAACACCCTGGTGGAGTACGGCTTCCGCCTGCCCTCCGCCTATGACAACAGGCCGCTTTTGTTCCAGGAATTTGAGGAGCGCATTCATCAGACCATTTTCGTTTCCGCGACCCCTGGCCCCTATGAGCTGGCCCGGACGCAGCAGACGGTGGAGCAAATCATCCGGCCCACGGGCCTGCTGGATCCGGAAATCTCCGTCCGCAAGGCCACGGGGCAGGTGGACGACCTGGTGGCGGAAATCCGCATGGTGGTCGCCCGCAAGCAGCGCGTTCTGGTGACAACGCTGACCAAGGTGATGGCGGAAAGCCTGACGGATTACCTGAAGGAAATGGAAATCCGCGTGCGCTACCTGCACAGCGACGTTCAGACCATGGAGCGCATGCAGCTCATCCGCGACCTTCGCCTGGGCGAATACGACGTGCTGGTGGGCATCAACCTGCTGCGCGAGGGCCTCGACCTGCCGGAGGTGTCCCTGGTGGCCATCCTGGACGCGGACAAGGAGGGCTTCCTGCGCAGCGAGACCTCCCTGGTGCAGACCATCGGCCGCGCGGCCCGCAATGTGGATGGTCGGGTCATCATGTACGCCGATGTGATGACGGACAGCATGATGCGGGCCATCACCGAGACCAACCGCCGCCGGGCTTTGCAGCAGGAGTTCAACCGTGTGCACGGCATCACGCCGGAAAGCGTGCGCAACGCCATCCGTGATGTGCTGGAGATCACCCAGCAGGTGGAGAAGTCCGCGCCGCGCCAGCTCAGCGAGGACGAGCGCGGGGCGCTTCTGCGTCAGCTGGAGGAGCAGATGCTCACTGCCGCCAAGTCCCTGGAATTCGAGAAGGCCGCCAAGCTGCGCGACCAGCTGCTTGCCCTGCGTGGCGAGGCTCCCGTCAAGAGCGACGTGCAGCAGAAGCGCCGCCGAACCCGCGAAAGCACGCGGCACCACTGACCAGG
>CBFFZW010000059.1:0-19257 GCA_965646445.1 uncultured Christensenellales bacterium
TCCTATGCGCCCCCTCAACTGGGCTTCTCCCTCTGACCTCCTCTCCTCCTTCTCTGTCTATTTTGTTTGACAAACCTACAGAATGCGCACGCCATGAAAAGAGGCGCCCCGAACTGTCGAGGCGCCTCCCCTGCTCATTGCAGTCGCTATTTCTGAATGCCGTAAACTTCCAGGGCGTTTCGGGTGGTCTGCTCCGCCAGCATGTCGAGGGAAACGCCGCGAAGGGCCGCGACCTTCTCCGCCACATGGAAGACATTTCCCGGCTCGTTGCGCCGTCCGCGGACAGGCTCGGGCGCGAGATAGGGACTGTCCGTCTCAATCAGCAAATGGTCAAAGGGCACGTTGACGGCGGCCTCCTGCAGCTTGGGGGCTTTCTTGAAGGTCACAGGCCCGGCAAAGCTGATATAGAAGCCCATTTTCAGGTACTCCCGGGCGATTTCCCAGCTGCCGGAGAAGCAGTGGATGATTCCGCCGGACAGCCGCCCCTTGCGGGCCTTCATCAGGTCGATCATGTCCTGATGGGCGTCCCGCACATGGTAGACCACCGGCAGGCCGAGGGTATAGGCCAGCTCCATCTGCTGAAGGCAGACGTCCTTCTGCGTCTCCCGGGGAGACAGGTCGTAGTAATAGTCCAGGCCGATCTCGCCGATGGCCACGACTTTCTCCTCCCGGCTCCAGGCCGTGAGGGTATCGACGTCGCCCTCGCGATAGTCCTTGGCCTCATGGGGATGAATGCCCACCGCCGCCCAGCAGCCCGGATGCCCGGCGGCATAGTCCGCCGCGTGACGGGAGGACGCCATGTCCGAGCCGATCACAGCGTATCGGGTGACGCCGCGCTCCGCCATGCGCACCAGGACGTCATCGCGGTCTGCATCGAACTTTTCGTCATCCACATGGCAGTGGGTATCGAACAACTCGATCATCCGATCAGCGCACCGTCCTCCACGCCGTCCTCCACGGAAACCAGCTTGAGGTTGCCCGCCTCGTCCATGGCAGAGAGGATCATGCCCTGGCTCTCGATGCCGGCCAGCTTCGCGGGCTTCAGGTTGGTAATGACCACCACCTGACGGCCGACGAGGGTCGCCGGGTCGTAATGCTTGGCGATGCCGCTGATGACGGTGCGCTGGCCGTCCTTGCCCAGGGACAGGGTGAATTTGAGCAATTTTTGACTCTTTTCCACCTTTTCACAGGCGATGACGCGGGCTGCCTGCAGCTTGCACTTGAAGAAATCGTCGATGGCGATCTCGGCGGGGTACTCGGGATCCGCGTGCTTCTTTTCGGCCTTTTTTTCCTTCTTTTCGGCCTTGGGCGCGGGCTGCTCCGGCGGATCGTCCCGCTCGATTTCCTTCTGTACGTCCAGCCGGGGAAAGAGCGCCTCGCCCTTATGCACCTGGATGCCGGCGGGCAGCACGGCGAAGGGCTTCATCAGGGAATCCCAGGTCTTCAGCGCCTCGTCGGTCACGCCCAGCTGCGCATAAATACGCTCGGGGGTGCGGGGCATCACGAAGCCCACCATCACCGCCACGCGGCGCACGCATTCCGCCAGGGTATACATGACGGTATTCAGCCGGGGCTTGCCTTCCTCGCCGCGGCCCAGCACCCAGGGCTGGGTGACGTCGATGTACTTGTTGCACTCGCCGATCAGCTTCCAGATTTCCTGAAGGGCGGCGGAGAACTGGAAGGCGTTCACCTGCTCCTCAACCTTGGCGGGAACTTCCTCCGCCAGACGCCACAGGGCACGGTCGACGTCTTCCACCACGTCGATGGCGGGTACCGCGCCGCCGTAGTACTTCTCAATCATGGCCACGGTGCGGCTCACCAGGTTGCCCATATCGTTGGCCAGATCGGCGTTAATGCGGGTCAGCATGGCTTTCAGCGTAAATTCGCCGTCGGAGCCGAAGGGCATCTCCCGCATGAGGAAGTACCGCACGGCGTCGGAGGAATAGCGGCTGCACAGCACCACGGGATCCACCACATTGCCCACGGACTTGCCCATTTTCTTGCCGTCGATGACAAGCCAGCCGTGGCCGAAGACCTGCTTGGGCAGCGGCAGGCCCAGCGCGTGGAGCATGATGGGCCAGATGATGGTATGGAAGCGGACGATCTCCTTGCCCACCAGGTGAACATCGGCGGGCCAGTACCGCTGATACAATTCGTCATGGTCGGTGCCGTAGCCCAGGGCGGAAATGTAGTTGGACAGCGCGTCCAGCCATACATACACGGTATGCTTCTCGTCAAAGGTGACGGGGATGCCCCACTTGATGGACGTGCGGCTGACGCACAGATCCGCCAGACCGGGGCGGAGGAAGTTGTTGAGCATCTCATTGGTGCGGCTCACCGGCTGGATGAAGTCGGGATGCTCCTCGATGTACTGAATCAGCCAATCGGCGTACTTGCTCAGCTTGAAGAAGTAGCTTTCCTCCCGGGTCTTCTCCACGGGACGGCCGCAGTCGGGGCACTTGCCGTCCTTGAGCTGCAGCTCCGTCCAGAAGGACTCGCAGGGCGTGCAGTACCAGCCCTCGTATTCGCTCTTGTAGATGTCGCCCTGATCGTACAGCTGCTTGAACAGCCTCTGCACGCATTCCACATGGCGCTGGTCGGTGGTGCGGATGAAATCGTCATAGTCGATGTCCATCAGCTTCCACAAGTCCTTGATGCCCGCCACGATGTGATCCACATAGGCCTGGGGCGTGACGCCCTTTTCGGCGGCTTTGCGCTCAATCTTCTGGCCGTGTTCGTCGGTGCCGGTGAGGAAGCGGACATCATAGCCCGTCAGCTTCTTGAAGCGGGCCATGGAGTCCGCCGCGGTGGAGCAATAGGCGTGGCCGATGTGGAGATTATCGCTGGGATAATAAATCGGCGTGGTAATGTAGAAAGGCTTTTTGCATTCCTGGCACATGGGAAACCATCCTCCTTCGGTTGTGGGTTCGATGCGCGAAAAAGGCTCGCCCCTCCGCGCACAGCGTCAAAGGGGCGAGCCTGATGAAAGCCCGCGTTGCCACCCTGATTTGTCACTCATCCTACGCATAACGGCGCGACCCGTTCCGGCTTACTTCGATGCCTTCAGCCGAAAAGCTCAGGAGCCATCTTCCCCCGCCCTCCACGGCCGCCTCTCACCTTGCGCGGCTCTCTTGACGCTTCCCGCCGGGGTACTCTTTCCTTCATTGCCAATGGTATTATTTTACCGGCAAACCCGGTCATTGTCAAGGGGCATTTGCGCCCTGCGTCAGCTGTTCCCGTATACGGCGCGGAAAGCCGTTCAAAACCGTATCGTAGGCCTGGTCGATCATCATCATGAGCGCGTCCGATGGGAAGTTTTCCAGATCAATGGTATTCCAGTAGGGCTGCTGAACAGGCGGACAATGGTAGCCGCGCCTGACCTTTTCTGGATACACCCGGCGATAGAATTCCCCCATTTCCCTGGTGCATTTGAGGGTTAAACGGAAGAAGTCGCTGTTGGGATAAAGCTGGGCAAAAATCCGCCCGTTCAGCTTAAAGCAAACAGGGATGCTGCCAAATGGGTACGTCTGGGTCACATGCCGCTTGCGCAGACAATAGGCTGCGATCTCCGCCGCGTTCATCCTTTGTCACCCCACCTGCAAAAGCGTAAAAAAATACCCCAGGATGCCGATGCGCCCCGTTTTTTCACCCGCTCTGTAAAGCAGGCTGGTGCCCTGCCGCTGGCATCTGCCGTCCCCTGGCGTCAAAGACGGGGGCATGACATAACCAAACTTGGACCCGGGCTCCATTTGTGAAATGTCGGGGAACAATCGGGGCGCTGTCGCGCATCCCAGGAGCTGATCCTATTATAGGCCCTGACGCGACCGCTGTCAAGAACCATTTGATGTATTCGGCGCAAAAAATGACGACATGGCCGGCAGACCGCCGTCAGCGGGTCTTGGCAGTACCATCACATTGCGCAGCATCGCGTCGCTGCCAATGGCCGCATTCTCGCACAGCAGCGCGTTTTCCATGCGGACGTTCCGCCCCACCCGCGCCCCGGGGCCGATGATCGTCCCGGCGCCCAGCACCGTTCCGCGCCCCACGGTGGCAAAGGGCCCCACATAGCACCGTCCCGTGACCCGAACATCCGGGGACACCTGGCTGGCCCGGGCGATGATCGCGCTGCCGCGTCGCCTGCCGTCCACGGGAAGGCCGACCCGACCGTGAAGCAAATCCAGCTGGATCTCGCGATAATCCTGCACCGTGGTCAGGCCATGCCAATAGCCTGACATTTCAAAAGCCCGAATATCCGTGTCAGTTTTTAGCAGAGCCCGCAGCCATTCGCCGTCGTCCCCCGCCGTCAGCGGCCGAGTCCTCAGAGCAGACGCGCTCACCGCCATGATCCCCAGGCTCATCAGTCGGGGCTTGTCGCTGCAATGAATATCGGACGCGACATCCATCACGCCGCCTTCCACATCCACCGCGACGGGCTGACCCGTATACTTTTTCCCCACAGCCAGCGTGACCGCCGCACCCGACATGCCATGCTGAAGGCACAGCGCGGACAGATCGGCGTCTGTGACCATACCGGCTCTGAGCATCAAAAGCGGCCCGTCAGCCTCCGTCACGGGCTGAGTCGTGTAGGTCACATCCATGCCCGATGGCCGGATGTCGTTCAGCGCGCCGCAAACGGGGCTGTCCGGGTACGTCACCTGAATGGCCGCCTGCCGGACGCCATGCCGACGCAGCAGATGGAGACTCAGCTGAATGGCCGACTGATCCAGCAGCGGCGCGAGCCAGACCGGCTTGTCCTGCCAGACCGTAGCGCCGTTCTCCGTCTGGGTGAAAATGATCGCCCGCTCCATCAAGGAACACGACCTCCCCGCAAAAAAGCATTCAAGCCATTGTATGCAGAAGGGTCGAAAAACATGCTTCACACGCGCATATGCGCCAGCAGCCTGCGGAAGGGCTCCGCCGCGTCCTCGGGCAGCGTCATATCGGAAGGAATGCTGCCCATCCGTGCCAAGCGATTCAGCTGCGCCTCGGTCACAAGCCGCGTCGGCGCGCAGCCTCTTTGACGCGCCAGCTCCGCCCGCTGCCAGCGAAGAGCCCACCGCCGCAGCTGCCAGGGCTCCATGGCGGCCAGGGGCGGCGTCGATGCCAGGGGCGTAAAGCGTCCGCCATGCCTTTGGGCCCGCTCACAGGCGCTGCAGTGGCCGCAGGGATGCGCACGCTGCCCCATCATCCGGGCAATCCCCGCCCACAGGCATCGACCGCTGCATAACCAGTCCAGCAGCGCCTGAACCTCGCGCCGGGTCTGCCTTGCCCTCCGTACTTCCTGCCAGGAGGCCTGAAACAGCCGCTTTTTCTGCCGCCTCAGCAATCGCCTCCGGCGTTCCAGATCAGCGGGGTCGAGCAGCAGCAGGCAGTCGGCGGGCAGTCCGTCCCGCCCGGCGCGTCCGGCCTGCTGGGCGTAATCCACCAGGGAATCCGGCAGACCGTCTTGAATGACCAAGCGGATGTCCGGGATGTCCACACCCATGCCGAAGGCGGTGGTCGCGGCCATCACCCGCACCTCCCCGGAAGCAAACCGCTCCTGGGCGGCCATCCGATCCTCCGGTTCCATACCGGCATGATAATGAAGCGCCGGAAGCCCGGCCCCGCGCAGCCGCTGCGCCAGCCATTCCGTCCTAGCCCTGGTGCGGCAGAAGATCAGGCATTTGCCCTCCCGGCACGCCGCGACGCGCCCGATCATGTCCGCCTCGGGCTGAAGCGTCGTCCGCACCCGCAGGGCCAGGTTATCCCGAACGACCGGCAGCGTTACGGTTCGCGGCCTCCGCAGGCCCAGGCTTGCCGCAATGTCCCGGAGCATCGCGCGATCCGCCGTGGCCGTCATGGCGCAGAGCACGGGCTGGGCCGGAAGCGACGCGATGAAGCCGCCGATCTGCCCGTAGGCAGGCCGGAAATGCTCGCCCCAGCGGGGCACGCAGTGCGCCTCGTCCACCACCACCAGCCACGGCGGTCGCTCGGCGCACAGCCCGCGGAATTCCGCCGATTGCAGCCGTTCCGGGGAGACCATGAGGATTTTCCCCTGCCCCTGACGCATGGCGTCCAGGGCGGCCGCGCGCTCCTCCCGGGATTGCGCACTGTCCATGCAGCGTGCCGGAATCCCCTTGGCCGTCAGGCTTCCCGCCTGGTCGCGCATGAGGGCGATGAGCGGCGATACCACCAGCGTCCAGCCCGTATGCACCGCCGCCGGAAGCTGCCAGCACAGGGACTTCCCGCCCCCGGTGGGCATCAGGCAGACCGTATCCCGACGGCGCAAAAGCGCCTGAGCCGCCTCACGCTGCCCAGGCCGAAAATCCGTCCAGCCGAATATGTTCCGCAGTGCCGCCCGAAGGCGCTGATCCGGCGCCATCAGAAGCCGCGCCCCACGCCGCCGCCATGGGTACCGCCCGAGGAGGAGGTATGCACACTGCTGCCCAGTCCGCCGCCTCCGCCACCGCCCTTGCCGCCGCCATCCGACGGATCGGGGTTGCGGACGCGAACCACATCCTCGCGCAGAAAGACCTCGTCGTCAACCTTCAAGTCCCGTCTGCTATCCACGTCCGAACTGAAACGATACTTGCCGCCCTTGAGATTATACCGGCGCAGTATCGTCATGTACATCACCGCCGCCACGGCGATGGCCACAGCCGCGCCCAGCAGCATCTCATTGACCGTCAGAGCGTTGTACAGCCCGGTCAGGCGCCTTCCCGTCTCGGCATCATAACGGAAGGAGCCCTCCTGCCGCCCCTGGCGCAGGAAGTCCCGCAGCCTCTCCAGCACGGTCAGGGCCGCCTTGCCATAGCGTCCCGCTTTCAGATCATCATAGCTGCTGTCAAAAAGGTTATTCAGCCTGCTGTCGGTGATGTAGTCAATCATCACGCCGCTGGTGCTGATGCAGGGCACCCGATGAGTCATGTCGATGAGGTACAGCAGCCCCGCGTCATCCTCGCCCAGGCCATAGCCATGGCGCTCATAATACAGGTCGGCATAGTCCTGCGTGTCGCCGTATACGCTGCGGCTGGTCAGAACCACAGCGTCCATCTGGTAAGTATCCCGGATGTCGGCGATGATCTCCTCCATCTGCTGAATCTCCTGGGTCTTGAACAAGCCGGCGTTGTCCACCACGGCAGGACCTGCCAGCGCGGCAAGGGGAAGCATCGTCAGCAGCAGCACAAGCCACCACCACAAACGCCTGATTTTCTTTACCACAGGAAAGCACCTCCCAGGCACATGATGGCAAATACCGCCGCGGCCACACCGCCGCACCAAGCGAGCAGCTTGCCGCGATGGACGGGCAGCCTGCCGCACACCGTCCCCGTCTGGCCGTTCATCATATAATAGTAGGCCGTGCCGTCGCCCCGGTGCTTATAGGTCAGCACCCAGGCCGGGAGAAGCACATAGCGCAGATCCCGCTGATCCACCTGAAAGCTGGTGCTGCCGATCAGCGTATCAAAGGAATGGCCCTGCCGCATCATGCCGTCCGCCTTATCGTCAACCTCCGCCTCCATGTCCGCCTGCGCGGAAGCCTTTTCCACATCCCGCATCTCGGCCATGAAGCCGCTGAGATACCCCGGCGCATAGGGTTTAACGCCCTCGTAACGGTAGGGGTGAATGCCGTCGGAGAGGGTGCGGTCGGCGGAGGAAAGGGCTTTCCTGAACAGCTTGCGGAAGGTCAGCCGCCCCTCCCGCCGAACCCGATAATGCCGGGTGGTGGTCACGGTATAGCGGGCGTCCCTGTGAACGCTCACCCGGGTGCCCTCGCCGGTGAAAACAGCCCTGCCGGACAGATCACCCAGCCAATAGGGATAATAAATCCCGGAAAAATCCTCCATCTGCGCCTGATCGTAAAAGTGACGATCCACAAACTTTTTGGAGCGAATAAAGCTCTGAAAGACCTCCCGGGCGCCCTTGTCATCCAGCGCGAAGGGAATCACGCCGTCCGGGCGGAACGCGCCTGACAGGCGGTCGCTCATCACCACCGGGCTATGACAGTAATAGCAGCGTGTGGCGGCGGTGGTGGCCGTGGTTACGACCTCCGCGCCGCAGCTCTGGCAATGGTAGGCGCGATAGGCCGCCGCCTCCGTCCGTGCCTGGCCTTCAGCCGGAGCGGTCTGGGCGGGCGTCTTCCCGCCTTCCGCCTCATCCGCGGAAAGCGCCTGCCCGCAGTAAAGGCACTTGAACCGCTGCTTCGTTGGGTCAAACTCCAGATGGCCGCCGCAGTGCGGGCACTTGAACTGCAAAGTCTGGCTCACGACCTGATCCTCCCCTTCCATCACATCCTACACCGGCTATCATACCACCATCTGCCCCGTCGGGCAAGCGGCAAATCACGTTTGATACGGCGGGATATGTAGAATTTGCGGATGAAAAAAACGGCTTTCCGTCTTGACGGACGCGGCATTACGTTGTATCATGAGAATGGCTTGAAATGTGTTCCATCCGTGTATGAGGCCTTCCAGATTTGGAAAAGGCTAATAACGGAGCTTCCTTTTCCGGTCGTTTCTTTAACCACGGCATGGAACCGCTTACACACCCAATCCTTGCGCAAGGAACTTCGATACAGAAAGGACGATTGCCCATGGAATTCCTGGAGAAACTGTCTTTGGCCGGTCTGGTGCCCGTCATCGCCATCAATGACGCGGATGACGCCGTGCCGCTGTGCAAGGCCCTGTCCGAGGGCGGCCTGCCCGTGGCAGAAATCACCTTCCGTACCGCCGCCGCGGAGGAGTCTATCCGCCGCGTGCATGAGGCGCTTCCCAACGTGCTACTCTGTGCCGGCACGGTTCTGACCACCGAGCAGGTGGATCGCGCCGTCAACGCCGGCGCCGCCGCCATCGTTTCCCCCGGCCTTTCGCCTGATGTCGTGGCCTACTGCGTGGAAAAGGGTATCCCGGTATGCCCCGGCACCGCCAATCCTTCCGATGTGCAGATTGCCATTCAGCATGGTCTGAAGGCGGTCAAGCTGTTCCCCGCCGAGGCGGTGGGCGGCCTGAACCTCATCAAGTCCATGGCCCCCGTGTACCCCGACATGAAGTTCATGCCCACCGGCGGCATCAACGAGAAGAACATGCTGGACTATCTGGCCTTCGACAAGATCCTGTGCTGTGGCGGTTCCTGGATGTGTCCCAAGGACGCCATTGCCGCCAAGGACTGGGATCGCATCACCGCTCAGACCCGCTCCGCGGTGGACAAGATGCTGGGCTTTGAGGTGCGCCACATCGGCATCAACTGCGAGAACGCGGACGAAGCCCTGGCCACCGCCAAGAAGATTTCCGCGCTGATGAACCTGCCCGTCAAGGAGGGCAACTCCTCCAACTTTGTGGGCACCGGCATGGAGGTCAACAAGAAGATCGGCCGCGGCGCCCATGGCCACATCGCCATCGGCACCAACAGTGTACCCCGGGCCAAGTGGCACCTGGAGCAGCGCGGCTTCAAGTTTATTGAGGATTCCGCCGTCATCAAGAACGGCAAGCTGACCGCCATCTATTTGGAAGGCGAGATCGGCGGCTTTGCCTTCCACCTCGTCCAGAAGTAAGGGGGGGACTTCGTCCCCTTTTTTCCGCCAGACTTGACTGACGTTGGAGTCCGTCCACGCGACCCGTCAGGTCTTACGTTTGGACGTGAGTGTGGCGGATGCTTTCCCGGTGACCCCTTCGGGCAGGCGCCCTTTTACCACACACATTCTCAAGGAGGAGATACCAATGGCTAAGGTTATTACTTTCGGTGAGATCATGCTTCGTTTGAAGTCCCCTGCTTACGAGCGCTTCTTCCAGAGCCCCGCGCTGGAAGCCACCTTCGGCGGCGGCGAGGCCAATGTGTCCGTGTCCCTGGCCAACTACGGCATGGATACCGCCTTTGTGACCGTGCTGCCCAAGAACGACATCGGCGAGGCCTGCATCCGTGAGCTGCGCGGCTTCGGCGTGGACACCAGCAAGATCGTCCGCAAGGACGGCCGCATGGGCATTTACTACCTGGAGACCGGCGCCGTTCAGCGTCCCTCCAAGGTCATCTACGACCGTGCCGGCTCCGCCATCTGCGAGGCCAAGCCCGGCGACATCGACTGGGACGCTGTTTTCGACGGCGCGACCTGGTTCCACCTCACCGGCATCACCCCCGCCATCTCCCAGGGCGCGGCCGATCTGTCCCTGGAAGCCGTGAAGGCCGCCAAGGCCAAGGGCATCCATGTGTCCTGCGACCTGAACTACCGCAAGAACCTGTGGAAGTACGGCAAGCGCGCCGACGAGGTGATGAAGGAGCTGGTCAAGTACGTTGACACCGTCATCGCCAACGAGGAGGACTTCCAGAAGTCCCTGTGCCTGAGCGTGGAATCCGCCGCCTCCGTCGAAGAGGGCGAGCTGAATGTGGACAACTACAAGGCCATCGCCTCCCTGGCCATGGAGACCTATCCCAACATCAAGCGGGTCGCCATCACCCTGCGTGAGAGCAAGTCCGCCAATCACAACGACTGGCGCGCCTGCCTGTACAACGGCAAGGACTTCTTCCTCTCCCGCAAGTACAGCATCACCGACATCGTTGACCGCGTGGGCGGCGGCGACTCCTTCGGCGGCGGCCTGATCTACGGCCTGAATACCTACGAGGACGAGAAGACCGCGCTGGAATTCGCCGTGGCCGCTTCCTGCCTGAAGCACACCATCATCGGCGACTACAACCGCGTGACCGCCGCTGAGGTCGAGAGTCTGATGAAGGGCTCCGGCACCGGCCGCGTGCAGCGCTGAGGCATCCTGCATCATCCGCACCCAAGGAAGAAGGAGACCCTGTTGATGCAGGGTCTCCTTTTTGTTTCTTCTCTTTGGGAAGCGTGTTAACTGTGCATCATGCACAGCCTTCACCGCTCCATCAGCTGGAAGTCGATTTATTCCTCCCAGTGTTCGAGCTCATCGGCCGGATAGGCGTTTGTCCAGTGGTATGGCTGCAATTCCTTCAATTCCACAAATTTTATTTCATTCTCTTTCGTTGTAACGGCCACTTGTACGTCTTCGCCCCAATATCGCAATCTCTCCTGACAAATACCGCATGGTGATAATATCCTGTATGGAGCATTTTCATCATGACGAACAAGGCACATGCAATGCGTTAGCTTTTCATTGTATTTGTGAGCTTCAAGCATGGCTCCCAGCTCAATGCACACGACTGCAGACGCATTAGCGGTTTCAATGGAGACGCTTGTATAGTAATTCCCCTTGGAGGTGTGAACGACGCCAGCGCCTCCCCAACCAACAGGATACCTCGCTTCGATCAGGTTCACGGCTCTCCGATACATCTCTTTTTCTATCTCATCATTTCGCACAGGGGCTCTCCTTTTCTTTGTCCTTATCTCCGATCTATCAGCGGGCGCATCCTTTTGAACAGAATACTCCTATTCAACGCAGCACCAGCTCCACCGGGCAATGATCCGAACCCGTCACCCGGGTATGCACGCGGGCGCTCACCAGCCCATCGAGCAGCTTCTCGGAGGCCAGAAAGTAGTCGATCCGCCCGCCGGATCGCCGTCCGCGGCGCATCAGCCACCAGGAGCAAACGCCGTCGGCATCGGGATGGAAATGGCGGAAGGTGTCCACATAGCCGCCGTGCAGCAGCCGCAGAAGGTTCCGCCGTTCCTCCCGGGTGAAGCCGGGAGCACGCTGGCCCGTTTGCAATTCTTCCAGGTCGGCGGCGCGGTAGGATACGTTCAGGTCGCCGCAGAGGATCACGGGCTTGTCCGCTTCCAGGCCCTTGACCCAGGCATACAGGGCGTCATCCCATTGCAGGCGCTCCGGCAGACGGGCCAGGTTTTCCTGGGCATGAGGCGCGTAGCAGTTGACCAGCCAGAAATCCCCCATGTCCAGGGACAGCACCCGGCCCTCGCTGTCATCCCACGCATCCCCCAGGCCATAAAGCACCCGTTCCGGCTTCCGCATGGTGAACGCCGCCGTGCCGGAATAGCCCGGCCGCCGGGCATAGTGCCAATAGGCGTAATAGCCCGGAAAATCCACGCCGCCCTGGCCCTCCTGCAGCCTCGTCTCCTGGATGCAGAACACATCCGCGTCCATGGCCGCAAACACGTCCAGGAAGTTGTTGTTCAGGCTGGTGCGCAGACCGTTGACATTCCAGGAAACCAGCTTCATGCGCGCTCTCCCCTTCCATGTCTATCATACCGCCCTCCGGTCTGTCTGTCAACCTTTCGGGCATGACAAAGGCGGAAGCCGCCGAAGCCACCCCCGCCGAAAGAATCCGTATTCCCTTCCTCAGTCCAGGAATTCCTCGCGGATCGTCACGCCGAAGTCCCGGGCGATGGCGCGGAGCTCGTCATCCTGGATGGTCTGCAGCTCCTTCAGGCCCGTGGACTTCTGCAGAATCCAGATCTGCGCGGACTTCTCGATGGTGTGCATCAGGCCGAAGGTCGTGTCGAAGTCGGGGCCGGAGGCGAACAGGCCGTGATGCGCCCACACGGCGGCGTCGAATTCCTTCATCTTCTCACAGGTGGCCAGGGCGATGTCCGCGCCGCCGGGCACCATCCACGGCACAACGCCCACGCCGCCCGGGAACACCACAGGGCATTCGGTGGCGGACTTCCACAGCGCGCGGCTGAAGTCGCGATCCGTCAGCGGAAGCACGAAGGTCATGGCAATCAGGTTCGCGGGATGGGCATGGTAGATGACCCGGCAGGCGCCGTCCGTGGCGGCCACGCGGACGGAATGGTTCATGAAATGGCTGGGGAACTCGCTGGTGGGCCGTCCGCCGTTTACCAAGCCCCATACGATACGGTAGCTGTCGCCGCGCTCGTTGATTTCCACCACGCAGATGCTGTCCTCGGGGTCGATGGACACATTGCGGAAATACTTGCCGGAGCCCGTGGACAGGAAATACTCCCCTGCCAGGTTGGCGCCGGTGACGCCCATATTCACCCAGGGCCGCGGCGTCTCATCGAAGTAGGGCTTCATTTCGGCCACCTCGTCGGCGGTCAGGCGATAGGTCAGGTTGCCGCCGTTGCGCTCATGCCAGCCCTGGAGCCAGCCGTCGTTGGCCATGCGGATATAGCGCTTCACAATGGAAAGCTCAGTCATACTCATGGATGTATCTCCCTTTCTGCTTTGGTTATCGCTTCAGCTGAACGTCCTGCTCATACCGCATAACCGTGTCGAACCACGCGCCATCCTCCGGCGCGCCGCAGCGGCGGCAGTACTCGTTCCACACCTCGCCGAAGGGCAGCGTCTTCCACTCCTCCTGGCGCACCATCAGCTCGGTGAAGCGGTCGGTATCCTGAAGCCGCTTCCAGTCCTCGTGGGGCATGAGCAGGGCCATCAGCAGCGCCTTCTGCACATTGCGCAGGCCCGTCATCCAGGCGGAAACGCGGTTGATGGACGCGTCGAAGTAATCCAGGGCAATGTGGACGCGCCCGTCCAGGCCGCCGCAGCGCACGATCTCCTTGCAGATCTCCCTGGTCTCGTCATCCAGAAGCACCACATGGTCGCTGTCCCAGCGGATGGGGCGGGTGATGTGCAGCGCCAGCTCCGGGAAGAAGGCCAGCAGCGCTGGAATCTTGTCGCTGACCACCTCGGTGGGGTGATAGTGGCCGTTGTCCATCAGCGGGATGCACTTGCCGGGATTCAGCGCGGCATAGCTCAGCGCGTATTCGGCGCTGCCCACCGTGTAGGCCTCCACGCCGATGCCGAAAACCTTTGATTCCACGCAGGGCTTGACCATGCCGAAGTCATAGGGCTCCGAAAGGATCTCGTCCATGGCCTCCTTGTAGCGAACGCGCGGGCCCAGGCGGTCGGCGGGAATGTCCTTGAAGCCGTCGCCCGTCCAGATGTTCATGACGCAGGGCTGCCCCAGCTCCTCCGCCAGGTACTGGCTGATGCGGATGCAGGCCTTGCCGTGGTCGATCCAGAAGCGGCGGGTTTCCTCGTTGGGCGAGGACAGGGTCAGCGGATCGCATTTGGGATGGGAGAAGAAGGTGGGGTTGAAGTCGCAGCCCAGGCCGCGCTCCTTGCAGAAGTCCACCCACTTTTTGAAGTGCTTGGGCTCCAGCTTGTCCCGATCCACCCAGCCGCCGTTCTCCTCATCAAAAATAGCGTAGGAGGCGTGCAGGTTCATCTTCTTCGTGCCGGGGCACAGCTTCATCACCAGATCCAGGTCGGCCATCAGCTCCTCCGGGGTGCGGGCGCGGCCGGGATAGTTGCCGGTGGTCTGAATGCCGCCGGTCAGGGGCTTGGTGGGGTCGGTGTCGAAGCCGCGCACGTCGTCGCCCTGCCAGCAGTGCAGGCTCACGGGTACATCCCGCAGGGTCTTCATGGCGGCATCCACATCCACGCCGATGGCGGCATAGCGTTCCTTGGCCCAGTCATAGGCTGTCATCTTCATCCGTCCTTTCTATCGTTCGATGCTTGATCCGCGCTTCGCGGAAGGAAAGTCCTGATCTCAAAGGATGCCGGAAGGGCCCGGCGGAAGGCCGCCAGGTCGGCAAATTCCCCGCCTGCGATCATCTGCGCGGCCAGGTTGCCCAGGGCGGTGCCCTCCGTGGGGCCGGCATAGACCGGCAGGCCCGCGACATCCGCCGTCATCTGGTTCAATACCACGTTCTGACTGCCGCCGCCCACGATGTTCAGGCTGGTCAGCCGCTGCCCCGTGATTTCCTCCATTTCACGGATGGCGTCGCGGTAGCACACGGCCAGCCCCATGGTGACGGCCCGCAGGATGTCCGCCAGACAATCGGGTTCCGGTGCGCCCCGCTCCCGGAGCGCCGCCTTGACCTCCGCCATCATGCTGGCCGGAGCAAGGAAGCGCTGATCCGCCGCGTCCACCCAGGCGGGATAGGACGACGCCTCCGCCATCCGCGCCATGTCCGCGAAGGAGTGCGCCTCCCCCGTTTCCCGGTGCAGGCATTGCAGCATCCACATGCCCATGATATTTTTGAGGAACCGGGTCGTGCCGTCATAACCGCCCTCGTTGGTGAAGCCCGCCGTCCGCGCGGCGTCGGTGGTGATGGGCGCGCGCAGCTCCTTCCCCAGCAGGCTCCAGGTACCGCTGGAAAGGAAAGCCGCCTGGTCATCCCGGGCAGGCACGGCCATGTAAGCGCTGCCGGTATCATGGGTCGCCGGAAGGACAACGTCACAGCCGAAGCCGACCTCCGCGGCGATGTCCGGCAGCAGCGGCCCCAGCACCGTTCCCGGCTGAACCATCGGCGTGCAGAACCACTTTTCCGGCAGACCCGCCGCGTCAATGACCGCCTTGGACCAGGTGCGCGTTGCCGCCAAGCACAGCGCCGTGGTGGAGGCGTTCGTCCATTCGTGGGCCTTTCTCCCCGTCAGGCGGTAGGACAGGTATTCCGGCACCAGGAGGAAGTCGGCTACCGTGTCCCGGTATGCCGGATGCTCCCGGAGGGCGGCCGCCATCTGATAGACCGTGTTGAAGGGCTGCTTGGCGATGCCTGTATGGCGGTAAAGCTCGTCAAAGGGCATGGTCTTTTCCAGCAGCAGGTCAGCGCCGTCAGTGCGGCTGTCCCGGTACGCCACCAGGTCGCCGACCATGTTCCCCTCGTCATCCAGGAAAACATAGTCCACCGCCCAGGTGTCGATGCCCACGCTCTGCGGGGTGAAGCCCTGGTCATGGGCAGCCTTGATCCCGGCGATCACATGACCCACCAGGTCCTCCGCGTCCCAGCAGAGATGCCCGTTTCGCTCCGAAAAGGCGTTGGGGAAGCGGTAGACCTCCCGGGTCTGAATGACGCCGCGCTCCACCCTAGCGACGATGTGCCGCCCACTGGACGCGCCGATGTCAATGGCAAGATATGTCTTCATGGCCTTCACTCCATCAGAAACATGCAGGTCATCTTGGGCTGCGCCCCGGTCGCCGGATCCATTTCCAGCTCCAGCACGTCCTCCATGTAGGCGTTCCAGCGATCCACCACCGGGCTTCCGGCCTGCGTCTTTTCCGCAAAGGCAATGCCCTTCTCACATTCGTAGTACCCAAACAGCGTCTCGCCGTCCGACCAGATGGTATAGTTGCGGATGCCGGCGGCCTTCAGCAGCGCCAGCATCTCCGGCCAGATTTCGTCATGCCGGCGCTTGTACTCCGCCTGCATCCCAAGTTTGATGCGTCCCTTCCACGCAAAACGCTCCATGGCTTCTCCCCCTTCGTATGCTGAACAGGCCGCTTTCACAGCGGCAAACCACGTTGTCAATTGCATTGTATCACGATGTGCAGGCTGGGTGAAATGCCGCCAGTTAACCAATTTCGCGTCCTGAATTAACAAGACGGTACTGCGTGGGATTCATCCCGCAGGCCTGGGTAAACAGGCGGTAAAAGTGACTTGTATTGCTGTAACCGACCGTGCAGCACACGTCCATCACGGACAGGTCGGTTTCCCTGAGCAGGCGCTTGGCCTGGCTGATCCGCTGGCGCTGCAGGTGCTCCGTACAGCTCAGCCCGGTGGCCCGCCGGACGGTCTGGCTGAGATAAGCCGCCGAAACATGGTGCGACGCTGCGAAATCCTTCAGGCTGATGGCGGCATAGTTGTGGCGGATCTCGTCCAGCACGGCCACCACCAGCGCGTTGCCGCCGCCAGCCGGGAGCGTCATATGATCCGCCCGCTCCATCAGATGCAGCATGAGCAGCGTCATGGCGCTTTTCAGGATGCGCTGGCTGGGGATGGTCTCTTCCACCAGCGTGTAAACCATGCTTTCCACAAGACTTTGCACCGCCGGGACATCCGCCACATGAAAATGCAGGTACGGCAGCGTGCTTTCCCCGCGTTTCAGCGCGTCCATCAGGAATCGTCCCACGGTATTGCCGGAACCCACGGCCTCAATGGCGTCGTCAAAAAAGCCGGGCAGGGCCATCAGGTTCACGCCCACATCTCCCGCGCCGCACTGGCGGATGGCATGGACGGAGCGGCAATTCATCAGCAGGATGTCCCCGGCTGTCAGTTCAAGCGGCTCCGCGCCGGGAAATTCGTGTATGGTGCTGCCGCTGACCATATACAGCATCTCCACATAATCATGGCTGTGGGCCGGAAAGGTCACGAAGCGGGTGTGAGGCCGAAGGGTAATCATCCGGCGCGGCGGAAGCATTTTGTGCCCCTTCACCACCAGAGAGGCGTCGTCGGCGTAATTATCCAGGCAGAGCGGTTCGCCCTGGAGGATATGCCGCTCCTCCTCCGTCAGCACCGACAGACGGTTCATCAGCGCCTGATTCATGCCGCGGCCCCCTTCTGCGTTTCTTTTATTCATTGTAGCAGAGGAACCGAGGAAAAGCAAGCAGCGCAGCCTATTCGGCAGCTTTTCACGCGGTCTCCTGCATATTCATCCGCCGAAACCACCGAAAACCACCAAAAAGCAGCGAAAATGCAGCCCCGGCATTGTCAAAGCTCTCAGTTTCTGATATGATGGTCTGCATGATAAGGCTGACGCCCCTGGGCGCGGACGCCTGATCGGAAAGGAGCGTACGCCATGGCATTGATTATTCCCGAGCATTACAATCCTGTGCTGGGGGTCAAGGAAACCCAGGTGGCCATCAAGCTGGTGAAGGACTATTTTGAGCAGGAGCTGGCGGCAGCGCTCAACCTGGTGCGCGTTTCCGCACCGATCATGGTCACGGAGGATTCCGGCCTGAACGACAACCTGAACGGCGTGGAACGGCCGGTGGGCTTCGATATCAAGGAGCAGCCGGGGGTGAAGGCGGAAATCGTCCATTCCCTGGCCAAATGGAAGCGCATGGCGCTGAAGGAATACGGCTTCCACGTTGGCGAAGGGCTTTACACGGACATGAACGCCATCCGCCGGGACGAGGATACGGACAACATTCATTCCATTTTCGTTGACCAATGGGACTGGGAATACATCATCGACCCGTCCAAGCGCAACGAGGCTACCCTCCGTGCCATTGTGGAGAAGGTCTATGATACCCTGCAGCGGACGGAGCGCCATGTCTGCCGCTATTACAGCTTCATCGAGCCTTCCCTGCCCGACAAAATCACCTTCGTCACCTCCCAGGAGCTGGAGGATCGCTACCCTGACAAGACGCCGAAGGAGCGGGAGTATCTGGCCGTCAAGGAATACGGCGCGGTCTTCCTCATGCAGATCGGCGGCGCGCTGAAGTCCGGCCAGATTCACGACGGCCGCGCCCCGGACTACGACGACTGGACGCTGAACGGCGATATTCTGCTGTATTACGCACCCCTGGATATTTCCCTGGAGGTCAGCTCCATGGGCATCCGTGTGGATCCTGACGCCCTGCGTCATCAGCTGGCCATCCGCGGCTGTGAGGAACGCGCTCAGCTTCCTTTCCAGAAGGCCCTGCTGGACGGCGAGCTGCCCCAGACCATCGGCGGCGGCATCGGCCAAAGCCGGATGTGCATTTACTTCCTGAAGAAGGCCCACGTCGGCGAGGTGCAGTCCTCCCTGTGGCCCGCAGAGGTTCAGGAAGCCTGCAGGAAAGCCAACATCCAGCTGCTGTAAGCATAAAAATCCTCCCTCGCCTGATGGCGCAAGGGAGGATTTTTCGTTGCGAACGGTTTTACTGCTCCATTTGGCGTCCCACGATGCCCGCGGCGGTTTCCGCCACCTTCAGCTCCGTGTCGCCCATGCGGGCGCCCTGCTCGCGGCTCATCAGCAGCACCGCGCCGATGGCCTCGCCATCAGCAATGATGGGTGAAATGACCTGGGCCGTGTAGCCCTGGGTCGCGTCCTCCTCATTGGTGACGGCCATGGTCTTGCCGCCGGTCTGACGGTTCAGCGCCACGGTCTGGCGGGACGCAATGGCCTGCTCCAGATCGTGGGAGATCGGCTTGTCCCACAGCTCCTTCTTGCTGACGCCGCTGGCAGCCACCACCTGATCCCGATCCACAATACAGGCAATGTGCCCCAAAGAACGGAACAGCGACTCCGTGTAATCCTTGGCGAAAGAGGACATTTCCCCTATGGGCGAATACTTCTTCAGAATAACCTCACCGTCACGATCCGTGTAAATTTCCAGCGGGTCGCCTTCCCGAATACGAAGCGTTCGGCGGATTTCCTTCGGAATGACGACGCGGCCCAGCTCGTCGATCCGGCGCACGATACCAGTTGCACGCATGATGCAGCAGCCTCCCTTTGATGGATTTTCATCCATAGTATGGCGCGGTAGGAAAGGTTGATGCAGGCAGGATGTGGAAGCGCTGGCAGTTTGCCGCAGCGTTTCCTATCGTGTAGGTTTGTCAAACAAAATAGACAGAGAAGGAGGAGAGGAGGTCAGAGGGAGAAGCCCAGTTGAGGGGGCGCATAGGAC
>CBFFZW010000060.1:0-20180 GCA_965646445.1 uncultured Christensenellales bacterium
AAGGGCCTGCTTGACGTTGCCGTCAAGGCGAACCTTGATGATGTTTTCATTGTTTTCAAACTCGACCTTAACCGGTATGACGACCTCCTTATGGGTATAGAAATACCGCCAGCGTTAACGCATGGCGGCTCATATTTGGCTATTCGACTTGTTTTCCGTTTTTGTACGCTTCTCTCGCTTCTCCAATGGTCATACGGTTCGCCCCGCGGAGTTCAAGATGCATAAGCTGCAAATGGTCGTTTTCCCATTTGCAAACGGAGCATATTTCATATTCTTCTACCATCGTTTTCCCGCAAACCGGGCATTGGATCACTTTACCGATGGTGTTCAAATTCCCAGTACGCCTCCTTATTAACCGGCTTGAAGAACGTTTTTCTCTCTCCGTCAGCCGTCCCTGCCGCAAAGTCGTTGGTTTGGAAGCAATACCTTGGAATACTTCCGTCGCTTCGCACGATCTCCTCAAGAACGCCCTTTTCAAGCGGGGCGGAAAGAAGTCTTCTTTCTGCGCTGAGATACTGATTAGCGGGTGAACAACTCTCCAGGGTCGAAGTCAAGTTTGTGACCTTGGCAGTAATATTCCCGGTCGTGCTCGCCAAGCTCGCGCAGGATGCGGCAGGGGCTGCCTACGGCAACGACATTGGCCGGGATGTCCCTTGTCACCACGGACCCCGCGCCAATGACGCTGTTATCGCCAATGGTGACGCCAGGCATGATCTGCACGCCTGCGCCGATCCATACATTCCGTCCCACATGGATGGGCAGGGTGTAGACGTAGCGCTCCTGTCGGAGGCGGGGGTGCAGCGGGTGCCCGGCGGTGGCAAAGACCACGTTGGGAGCGATCATGCAGTAATCGCCGATGTAGATGTCCGTGTCGTCCACGAAGGCCACCATGGCGTTGCAGTAGATGTTGCTGCCGAAATGGACATTGTGCAGGCCCCAGTTGGCGTGGACGGGGGTGTCGATGGTGCAGTTCTCGCCGACTTCCGCCATGAGGTGCTTGAGCATCTCGCGGCGCTTCTCGTGCTCGGAGGGCATGGTGCGGTTGTATAGGGCCAGGGCGTCCTGGTAGCCGTACTGCTCGTCAATGATGGCCGGGTCGCTGTACACATAAGGCAGGCCGGCGGCTTTGCGTTCCAAGGGGGTCATGGTCTTCCTCCTGTTCGGGTATGTTCGCGGACAGTATAGCACGGATGGGCTGAGGGCGCAAGGAAGGAACTATAAGTTGCGATGATGTGTTTAATTGTATTCTAAATGAAGAACTACAGATGGTTTCTTTACAATCACAATTTCCATATGGTATAATGCCCTTGATTTTCGACAGAGAGCGGGGCTTGGGATGAAACGGGATCGGGAGCGGAAGCGGCGGATGCAGCCCTACAAGGCGGCGTTCTTCCGGGGGAACAAGGGCGCGCTGACGGCGGCCGTCGCCATGCAGGTGGTCATTTCGGCGGTGGAATTGAGCATCGCGTGGCTGATCCAGCAGATCATCGACGCCGTGGCGGGTACGCCGGGGACGCTGTCGCTGACGGGGACAACCATCGCCGGCGCGATCGTACTGGCGGTGTGGATGGGCAGCGAGGCCGTGTATATCGTGGCCAAGCCGCGGTTCATGCAGCGGGCGGTGCAGCAGTACAAGGCCCTGGCCTTCGACCGGCTGACCCGCAAGAGCATGGCGTCCTTCAGCAAGGAGAGCTCCGCAACGTACATTTCCGCGCTGACCAACGATGTCACCAGCATCGAGACGAACTACCTGGACAAGATCTTTACCATCATCGGGCTGTGCTTCACGTTCACGGGCGCCTTCGCCATGATGCTGTTCACCAGCCCCCTGCTGACGGCGGTGGCCGTGGCGCTGTCCATCCTGCCGATGGCGGTGTCGATGGCCACGGGGAACCGGCTGGCCGGCATCGAACAGCAGGTGTCCGAGAATAACAGCGGCTTTGTGGCCATGGTGAAGGACTGCCTGACAGGCTTCCCGGTCATCAAGAGCTTTAAGGCGGAGGGCGCGGCTGCGCGGCTGTTCGCGGGCAGCAGCGACACCCTGGAAAAGAGCAAATGCCAGCGCCGCCGGGTCAGCCGGGCGGTGAGCGCCATGGCCGGCTGCGCGGGGTTCATCACGCAGTTCGGCGTGTTCCTGGTGGCGGCGTACATGGCCATCAAGGGGCAGGCGGGCATCACGGCGGGCGTGATGATGATGTTCGTGCAGCTGATGAACTACGTCATCAGCCCCATCGCCCAGGCGCCGGACATCTACGCCAACCGGAAGGCCGCCCTGGCCCTGGTGGATAAGCTGGCGTTGGCGCTGGAAAGCAATGTGCGGGACGAGGGCGAACCGCTGCTGCCGGGGACGATCCCCGCCATCCGCCTGGAGCATGTGTCCTTTGGCTATGTGGAGGGCGCGCCGGTGCTGCGGGACATCAGCGTTTCCTTCGAGCCGGGGAAGCGCTATGCCGTGGTGGGGGCTTCCGGCAGCGGCAAATCAACGCTGCTGAATCTGCTGATGGCGGCCCACGGCGGCTATGAGGGGCAGATTTTCTATGGCGGACAGGAGCTGCGCGGCGTCAGCTGTGAATCGCTTTACGACGTGGTGTCCATGGTGCAGCAGAGCGTGTTTGTGTTCAACGCATCCATCCGGGACAACATCACCATGTTCAGTCCGTTCCCGGCGGAGAAGGTGGAGCGGGCCATCAGTCAGTCCGGGCTGTCCGCGCTGATTGCCGAGCGGGGCGAGGACTACCTGTGCGGCGAGAATGGCTGCGGGCTTTCCGGCGGCGAACGTCAGCGGATCGCCATCGCACGCAGTCTACTGCGGGGGACGCCGGTGCTGCTGGTGGATGAGGCCACGGCTGCCCTGGACAAGGAGACGGCGGCCCATGTGGTCAACGCGCTGCTGAACCTGCCGGGACTGACGCAGATCATGGTGACCCACACCCTGGACGCGGAACAGCTGGCCCGCTTTGACGGCATCCTGGCCATGAAGGACGGACGGCTGGTGGAGATGGGGGATTTCCAGATCCTGATGGCGCAGAAGGGCTACTTCTACTCCCTGTACACCGTGGCGCATTAACGGCGAAAGGCCGCGGATCATGGTCCGCGGCCTTCCGCACACGCAAAAAAGGCTGTTTCCGGCAATCAGGGAAACAGCCTTTTTTCTTGGTTGCCGTCAGGAAGCCATCAGGCAAACTTGTCCAGCACCAGCATCAGCAGGGACAGGAACACAAATACTGCAGCGGCAATTTTGGTACCCATCGCCAGCTTCGCCTCGACGGTCTTGGCCTTGTTCTTGCTGAAATAGCTGTCCATCTGGCCAGCCACAGCGCCCAGGCCGCGCACGTTGCTGCTCTGCAGCAGCACGGTCACGATCATGAACAGGCAGGCCAGAATCAGGATCACGGAAAGAATCACGCTCAAAACGCCCATGGTAAGTACCTCCTTGTGTATCAAGCCCTGTTATTCTATCACAAAGACCAGGAAAACACAAGCACAAAATGCTGGACTTCGTCAAAGTGACTCATGTCGCTTTTATGCCCCTGATTTTGTGCAACTTACCGCTTCCCCTGCTCCTCACACAGCTGGCAGAAGGTGTCGATGTCCTGCTTGACGACCTCCAGGCTGGAGCGCCAGAAGTCCACGCTGCGCACGTCGATGCCCACGCTGGCGGCCACATCCGCCACGGAGGCGGAACCGCAGGAGCGCAGCAGGCGGCAGTAGTCCTCCACGAAGGCGTCGCCCTTTTCCAGCCATTGGGCGAACACGCCCTTGCCGAACAGATCGCCGAAGGCATAGGGGAAGTTGTAGAAATTCAGGCCGGAGGAATAATAGTGGCTCTTGCAGGCCCACATGTAGGGATGGCGCACGCTCTTGTCCAGGCCGTCGCCATAGGAGGCATCCTGGGCGCGCAGCATGGCGTCCTTCAATTCGTCCACGCTCATGGCGTGGTCGGCGCGGGTGTCGATGACCTCCGTCTCAAACAGGTAGCGGCTGTAAATGTCCACCGCCGTCTGGGTGATCTCCATCAGGCTGCTTTCCAGCAGGGAGAACTTTTCCTCGGGGATAGCCGTCTTCAGCACCTGATGGGCCAGCATGGTCTCGTTGAAGATGGAGGCCGTCTCCGCCAGGGGCATGGGGGTATCGGTGAGGGCGGTGGGCAGACCGGCCAGGCAGCGATTGTGCCAGGCGTGGCCCAGCTCGTGGGCCAGGGTGCTGACGTCGGAGAAGCTGCCCTGGAAGTTGGTCATCACCAGGCTGCGGTCGGCGTGATGGACGCCCGCGCAGAAGGCGCCGCCGGTCTTGCCGGGCCGGGGGAACATGTCGATCCAGCGCTGCTCAAAGGCGTTGTCGATGAAGTCCGCCATCGCCGGGGTGAACTTGCCCATCTCCGCCACCAGCTTCTCCCGGGCCTCCTCCACGGTGTAGGTGCGGGCGCTCTTGCCCACGGGAGCAAACAGGTCGTAGAAGGGAATGCCGTCCGGGTGGCCCAGGTAGCGCCCCTTGGCCCGCAGATAGCGGCGGAAGTGGGGCAGATACTCGCCAATGGCCTGCCACATGGCGTCCAGGGTTTCCCGATCCATGCGGCTGTTTTGCAGCGTCATGTCCAGCACGGAATCATAGCCCTTGGCCTTGGCCATGGTGCGGGCCTCCATCTTGATGCTGTTCAGGCAGAAGGACATGGGCAGCTCGATCTTCTTGTAGGAAGCAAGCTCGGCCTCATAGGCGTCCTTGCGCACCTGGGGATCGGGGCTGTACGCCAGGCCGCGCACCGCCGCCAGGGGCAGCTGCTCGCCGCGGTAGTCCACCAGCAGGGTGGAGTCCAGCTTATCCCGCAGCTGGGAGAAAGCGCTGCCGCCGGACAGGCTCATTTCCAGCATCCAGGGCTCGATGGCCTCGGGCAGGATATGGCTGGCGTCGCGGGCGGTTTCCCGCAGGGCGAAGGCGATGGCCTGCAGCTTGGGGGAAGCGGCGATCAGCTCCTCCAGGTTGGTCAGGTTGCCGATGTAGCGGTCGACGGCGGAGCTCACCAGTCCCACGTCGGTGGAGAGCATGTTCAGCTTGTCGTCATACTTGGCGGCGGTCACGTTTTCCGCGTCCACGGCCAGGGTGAGGCCCACGAAGGTGAACAGCTTGTCCAGCAGCGCGAAAAGGGTCTCGTTCATGTCGGTGAGCGCTTCCAAGCGGCTGAGGTCGGACATATCGGCCGTCAGCAGCGCCTTTTTTTCCTCCAGCAGCTGGGGCACCCGCGCCAGGTCGGCGGTGAAGGCCTCGTCATCAAACCCTTTGTAAAGATAGGAAAGATCCCAGGTCCAATCCATGCTTCATACCTCCAAGCTAATTATGATGGTATCAATATTTGATCCGTCAGCGGGAGCCCCAGGGCCCGCACCTGCTCGGTGGCCAGGTTCCAGGTGCGGGGGTCGCGCAGCTGCTGAGGGCTGTGGGCGTCCACCCCCAGGATGACCGTATTGCCATGGCGGCGCACCCGCTCCCAGAAGGCCTGGGAGGGATAGCCCCGGCGCTCGCCCTCCAGCTGGCTGAGCACCCCCAGCAGGTTGTATTCGATGGGAATTCCCTGCTCCTTCGCTGCCTGACAGATCATGTCCGCCGCGTCCTCCCCGGCGGGGGTGAGGGGGGCGTCCGGCTGCGTCATGATAAGATCGGGATGGGCGACGCAGGCAAAAAGCCCCGTGCGGATGCCGCGAACGACGGCCTCGGCATACCGGCGGATGCCGTCCTCCGTGCGGCGGTCGATGCAGGTGGCGGGGGCGTCCTCCTCGCTGTCCACCTGATGCTGCCCCAGGATCAGGTAGCTGATGCCCAACTCCCGCAGGCGCAGAAGGTGATCGTGATAGCGGGGGTAATATTCCGCTTCAAGGCCCAGGTGGATGGGCAGGCGATCCGCATACTTCCGCTGAAGGCCGCGAATGGACTGGATGTAGCCTGGCAGCTCATCCATGCCCATGCGAATGCCGCTGACGTATCCGCTGGCAAAGGCCCAGGGCGCGTGGTCGGAAAAACCAAGCGTTTCAAAGCCCGCGTCCAGGGCCGCCTGGACGAATGCCTCGTCTGTGCCGGAGGCGTGATTGCAGCGCGCGGTGTGCGTATGATAATTTGCTTTCATTGATGTATCCCTCTATATATAAAAACAAATTGCGCGTGACGACCGTGACAAATTTCTCAAAAATTATTTAGAAATTTTGCATTGCCCGCTGCGCTGCCAATGCCTGGAGGCAGCATTCCTTGCTGCGTTCAATGTGCTTGCGCATCAGGGCCTCAAACTGAGGCAGGTTCCGCTGCTCGACATAGTCCACCAATTGGTAGTGTTCCTCGTGGGCCTGCAATAGCCGATCCTCCTGGCGAATGGCCATGGAGGAGAAGCGGGTGATGAACTCGTCCTGGCCCTCGATGACCCGCAGAATCCGATTCTGAGCGCACAGGCTGGTCAGCCGACGGTGGAAGGCGCGGGTGATGGGGGACAGCGCGTCGAAGTCCCCGGCCCGCATCAGCGTATCCATTTCGTTCAGGCGATTTCTTAAGTCGTTGACGTCCTCCGCCGTGGCCTTGCGGATGATGGCCGGCAGCGTCAGCATTTCCAGCGCGTTGCGGATGGTATAGATTTCCTCCACGTCCGCGATGGTGAAGGCGCGCACCACCACGCCCCGGCGCAGGACGTATTCCACCAGGCCGTCCCTCTCCAGCTTGCGCAGCGCCTCCCGCAGGGGGGTGCGGCTGATGTGCAGACGGTCGGCGTAATCCGTTTCCACAATGCGCTCGCCCGCGGGGATTTCGCCGGTGATGATGGCGTGCTTGAGCACCTCATAGGCAATTTCGCGGATGGGACGGCTCTCCATCATGGGCTGGAAGGTCAGGTTGTTCATGGGGCACAACTCCTTTGCGGACGTCAGCGGAGGGATCCATCATTGGAAGATTCAAAGCGCATTGTCTATTGTCTGCACTTTGTATACAAGAATAATGCAAGATGGCGCGCATGTCAAGTGGAAAGGAAGCGATTGCGCAAAAAACAGCGGATTTTGTTGATGCTTCCGGGTCTTTCGGTAGGTTTCGCCAAAAAAGGCTTGACAGAGTGAGAAAATCGTGCTATTCTACACTGCGGTTATCCGAGCAACCCTTTAAGGACAGCACCGAGAGGCTGCCAAGGCGTGCGAGAGATTCCGATACAATCGTCATGTACGCCTTTTCCACGAGCTTCTCGGGGGAAGGCGTTTTCTTTTTGGCCCGGCGGCGTGTGTGAAGGCGCTGTCCGGCCTGCGGACGGCATGAAGGAGGAAGCATCATGCAAGGCGGAATGCCCAAGGCTCAGCTGATGGCGGGGGACGCCATGAACCGCGCCCTCATTCGGATGGCGCATGAGATGATGGAGCAGCTGGATCCCATTCAGGAGGTCGTGTTTGTCGGCATCCGGCGGCGGGGTGTACCCCTGGCCCAGCGCCTGGCGGACATCATTGCCCGCTATGAGGATGTGTCCCTGCCCGTGGGCGAGGTGGACATCGCCATGTACCGCGATGACCGCGATCCCAGCGAGGTGCGCATTTCCGTGCAGGAAAAGAACCTCCCCGTGGATGTCACCGGCAAAATTGTGGTGCTGGTGGACGACGTGCTGCACACCGGCCGCACCGTCCGCGCCGCCATGGACGCCATCCTGGATCAGGGCCGTCCGGCCAAGATCCGCCTGGCGGTGCTCATTGACCGGGGGCATCGGGAGCTGCCCATCCGCCCGGATTATGTGGGTAAAAACGTGCCCACGGCCCAGAGCGAGCGCGTGGGCGTGCAGGTGGCCGAGATTGACGGCGGCGACGGCGTGGCCCTGTACGACGGACGGCGGAAGTAACCGCCGGTGATGTTGATTCCCGGGGCAACCCGGAGGTCATAGAGACAAACAAAAGGGAAAGAGGAGTGACCAACATGACCAACAAGAAAATTGGCGGCGGCAAAATGCTGCTCCTGGGCTTCCAGCATGTGTTCGCGATGTTCGGCGCCACGGTGCTGGTGCCGACGCTGACCGGCCTGAGCATCAGCGCGACGCTGCTGTTCGCGGGCCTGGGCACGCTGCTGTTCCACCTGCTGACCAAGCGCCGGATTCCCGCCTTCCTGGGCTCGTCCTTCGCGTTCCTGGGCGGCTACTTCGCCGTGGCGCAACTGGTCAATGACTACAACGCGACCCTGGCGGAAGGCGCCGCGCCCCTGAACTGGATTCCCTACGCCGCGGCGGGCGTGATCTGCGCGGGCCTGCTCTATGTCGTGGTGAGCCAGCTGTTCCGCGTCTTCGGCGCGAGCAAGGTCATGCGGTTCTTCCCCCCTGTGGTCACCGGCCCGATCATCATCTGCATCGGCATCACCCTGGCCAACAGCGCCGTGAACAACTGCGCCACCAACTGGTGGATCGCTCTGCTGGCGGTGGCCATCGTGGTCAGCCTGAACATCTGGGGCAAGGGTATGCTGAAGATCATCCCCATCCTGATGGGCGTTGTCGGCTCCTATGTGGTGGCGGCCCTGTGCGGCCAGGTGGACTTCACCAAGGTGCAGGAAGCCGCCTGGATCGGCCTGCCCTTCCAGCTGAACGATACGGTGTTCTCCTTCGCCACCACGAGCGTGAACGGTTCCCTGATGGCCTCTGCCATCGCCATGATGATGCCCATCGCCCTGGCGACCATGATGGAGCACATCGGCGATATGTGCGCCATTTCCTCCACGGTGGAGGAGAACTTCATCGAGGAGCCCGGCCTGCACCGCTCCCTGCTGGGCGATGGTCTGGCCACCTGCCTGGCCGCGGCCTTCGGCGCGCCTGCCAACACCACCTACGGTGAGAACACCGGCGTGCTGGCCCTGACCAAGGTCTACGATCCCAAGGTGGTGCGCCTGGCGGCCATCATCGCGGTCATCTTCTCCTTCTCGCCCAAGTTCGCGGCGCTGGTGGCCTGCATGCCCGCCGCGACCATCGGCGGCGTCAGCCTGATCCTCTACGGCATGATTTCCGCCGTCGGCGTGCGCAACGTGGTGGAAAATCAGGTGGACTTCACCAAGTCCCGCAACGTCATCATTGCCGCGCTGATTATGTCCCTGGCGCTGGGCATCAACTTCTCCACGGCGGGCTCCATCGCCTTTGTCCTGGGCGGCGTGGAAATCAAGCTGTCCGGCCTGGCCGTGGCCTCCCTGGTGGGCGTGCTGCTCAACGCGGTGCTCCCCGGCAACGACTACCAGTTCGGCAAGAGCGAGCAGGGCGACAAGTCCGTGAATTTCAAGGTGTAACGCTTTGCCTGATGGCGGAGGCTGTCCCGATGGCGGGATGGCCTCCGCTTTTTGCTTGCATTTTGTTTCAAAATAGGGTATCATAAGCGGGCTAATCCATTTTGAAGGAGGAATTATCCCATGGACGAGAAGAAGAGCATCGAGGCAATGATGGAGAACGGCAAGCCTGAAAAGCGCGACCGCAAAAGCTGGGTGGGCTTCGTGGAGAGCGACGTGGTGAACTTTGTGCAGCTCAACGATATCGAGAAGATGACCATCGACGACGGGGAAGGCAACAAGGCCAAGATCACCCGCCGCAAGGACGGCAGCTTTTATGTGGAGTGCACCTCCGCCAGCGTGCTGTAAGGAAAAACCTCGCCAACGCGGTTATCGCGGAAGCGAGGTTTCAGGGTGTCAAAAAAGTGGCTTATGCCACTTTTTTGAGTTATGCACTCACTCACTGGTCGAATGACTACGTCATTCTCCCGGCCGTTCGTTCGTGTAAGGAGGCTTTTTCTGACGAAAAAGCACGAAAATCGCCGCACATGTCGCCGATTTTCGATGTAGAATCGAAGGGCTCGCGAGCCCTCCGATGCCTCCCATAGGTTTTTTGACAGTCCGAAACCTCGCCAACGCGATGAACGCATTGGCGAGGTTGTTTTGTATGAATGCGGATGGCGTCAGAGAATCGGGCCCTGAAGAAGTAGAAGGGCAGCTGATCGGAAGGCGCCATTTTTGTTTGCGGCGCTCACGGCTTCGCCTTCCGGCGGGAAAGCAGCAGGATCCCCAGCAGCATTAGCGCGGGGAAAAGAACGGATGCGCCAAGCCCGGCCTGCAACCGGCCCTGCGAGGCGTCCGCGACCAGCCCCACCACCGTGGGGCCAGCGGAGCAGCCCAGATCCCCGGCCAGGGCCATCAGGGCGTACATGGCGGTACCGCCGCCGGGAAGGGCCATGGCAGCCATGCTGAAGGTGCCCGGCCAGAAGATGCCCACCGAGAAGCCGCACAGTGCGCAGCCGACCATGGACAGCACGGGGCTGCCGGTTTGCATAGCGGCCAGATAGCACAGGATGCACAATACACTGCTGCCCAGCATAAAGCCGCGCAGGGGGATTTTATGGGCAAACTTGCCGTACAGCGCCCGGGAAAGCCCCATCAGGGCGGCAAAAACGCAGGGGCCGGCCAGGTCGCCCATGGTCTTGGAGATGTGCAGGCTGGATTCCGCAAAGGCAGAGGCCCATTGGCTCATGGCCTGCTCGGAGGCGCCGGCGCAGACCATCAGCCCCAGCAGGAGCCAGAAGGTTCCCTGGCCCAGCAGACGGCGCAGAGATAGGGGGTCGCGCCCCTCGTTGACGTCCGCCAAGGGTACCTGTGTGAACAAAACCATGTTGCCCAGGGGGATCAGCGCCCACAGGCAGGCCAGGATGGGCCAGGTCTGCTCGCCAAATGCCGCCAGGAAGGCGGTGGTCAGCAGCACCAGTCCCACATGGCCCCAGCAGTAAAACGAGTGCAGGAGGCTCATGGCGGCCTCCTTGCGCCGGGTGGGGCAGGCTTCCACAATGGGGCTGATGAGCACCTCCGTGATGCCGCCGCCGATGGCGTACAGCACCACCGATGTCAGCAGTCCGGCGTAGGGCGGCATGATCCGGGGCAGCACCGCCATGCCGATCAGACCTGCCGCTGCCAGGATGTGGGCGGCCACGATGCAGCGCCGGTAGCCGATGCGATCAACCACCCGGGCGGAAAGCAGATCCACAAGGAGCTGTACGGCAAAGTTCAGCGTGGTGATGACGGTGATCTGAGCCAGGGAGAGCGAGAAGTCCTGGGCGAGAATCAGGAACAGCAGGGGCGCGAAGTTGTTGACGATGGCCTGGGTGATGTAGCCCAGATAGCTGGCGGTGATGGTGGCGTTGTAGTCGCCGCGGAGGCGTTGCAGCATAGGGAGGGGACTCCTTTTCGCTTCATCAGGTGTGAACCTGGGTATCAAGGATCAGCTTGCGGCAGGCGTCGCAGTAGGCGCCGGAGATGCTGGCTCCCTGCCAGAAGGAATTGCGGGTATCCACCATCCCCTTGCGGCAGATGCGGTCGCCCAGGGAGAGCTTCTCGCCGTCTGCCACGAAGAAAGCCGGACAGCGCGCGTCGAAGATCAGTGTGCCGGAGGTCATGGCCTGGCCGCAATAGGGGCATGTCATGGTAAGCCGCCTTTCTTGTTGGATGTCCGCATCATCATAGCACAGCCGTCGGCGGATGTCCAGATGGGGCGGGGGAAATATCGCGGGCCACGCAAAAACGGAGAAGCAATTTACTTCTCCGTTCAGTCGATCGTATTGGCGCTTTACCGCATCGCCCGCATGGCATTGAGGATGGCGAGCATGGCGACTCCGACATCCGCCGCCACGGCCAGCCACATATTGGCCACGCCCAGCGCGCCCAGCAGCAGCACCAGCAGCTTGACGCCCAGAGCGAAGACGATGTTCTGCCTTGCGATGCGCAGCGTGCGGCGGGCGATGCGGATGGCCAGGGGGAGCTTGAGGGGATCGTCGTCCATGAGCACCACGTCCGCCGCTTCGATGGCGGCGTCGGAGCCCAGCGCGCCCATGGCGATGCCCAGATCAGCCCGCCGGAGCACCGGGGCGTCGTTGATGCCGTCGCCGCAGAAGGCGACCTTGCCGCCCTCGTGGAGCAGGGCTTCCATGCGGCTCACCTTGTCCTCGGGGAGAAGCTCGGCGTGGAACTCGGTGAGGGCCAGCTTGGCGGCAATGTGCTCGGCCACGGGGCGTCTGTCCCCGGTGAGCATCACCAGCCGCTTGACCCCGGCGGCTTTCAGGTCGGCCATGGCTTCCGCCGCATGGGGCTTCATCACGTCGGAAATGACGATGTGCCCCAGATACCGGCCCTCCCGGGCGACGTGGACGATGGTGCCGGGAACGTCGCAGAGCGCGGCGGTCAGGCGCAGATCGGCCATCAGGCGGTCATTGCCGACATAAAGGGCCTCGCCGTCCACCATGGCCCTGACGCCGCGGCCCGCCGTTTCCTCCGCCTGCCCTACCCGGCTGACGTCGATGGGGCGGCCGTAGGCGGCCTGCAGGGACTTGCTGATGGGATGGTCGGAATAGCTCTCCGCCAGGGCGGCAAGCTCCAGCAGGGCGGCTTCATCGCCGTCCTTGGCATGGATGGCCGTGACCGTGAAGGTGCCCTGGGTCAGCGTGCCGGTCTTGTCAAAAACCACGGTGTCCAGGTGCGCCAGGGTTTCCAGATAACTGGCGCCCTTGACCAGAATGCCCTTCCGGCTGGCCGCGCCGATGCCGCTGAAGAACGTCAGCGGGACGGAGATGACCAGGGCGCAGGGGCAGGAGATGACCAGGAAGGTCAGTGCGCGGTGCGTCCACTCCAGCCACTGGCCGTCAAAAAGGGAGGGAACGACGGCCAGCAGCGCCGCGCCCAGGCAGACCAGGGGGGTGTAAACCCGGGAGAAACGGGTGATGAACCGTTCGGTTTTGGCCTTGGCCGCGCCGGAATTCTCCACCAGGTCGAGAATCTTGGCCACGGTGGATTCCCCATAGGTGCTGGTGACGCGCACCGTCAGCGTGCCGGAGAGATTCACACAGCCGCTGATGACGCTGTCGCCCTCCGCCACATCCCGGGGCAGCGCCTCGCCGGTGAGGGCCACGGTGTTCAGGCTGGATACGCCGGTGAGCACCACGCCGTCCAGGGGCACCTTTTCGCCGGGCTTGATGAGGATGACATCGCCCACCCGTACCTGGGCGGGGGCCACCTGCCGGGAGGCGCCGTCGGTGAGGAGGTTGGCGTAATCGGGGCGGATGTCCATCAGCCCGGCGATGGAGGCGCGGCTCTTATCAACGGCCTTGTCTTGGAACCATTCGCCCACCTGGTACAGCAGCATCACGGCGATGCCCTCGGCGTAGTCGCCCATGAGCATGGCGCCGATGGAGGCCACCGTCATCAGGAAATTCTCGTCGAAGATCTGCCCCCGGAGGATATTCCGCCCCGCTTTGAGCAGCACGTCATAGCTGATGAGCAGGTAGGCCAGCAGCAGCACCGCCGTGGCGGGGACGCCGCGCAGCGCCAGCGCCCCCAGGAGCAGCAGCGCCGCCGTGACGCCGGCCCGCAGGGGGAGGGCGTGCGCCTTCAGCCAGGAAGCCTCGCCTGCTTCCCTATGACCGTGGTCATGATGATCCCCATGCCCATGGTCGTGGCCGCAGGCGCAGCCGCTCTCATGGGAATGAGCGTGATCGCAGCCGCAGGCACAGCCATCCCCATGGTGATGATGCTCGTGCTCGTCAGCATGGCCGTCCTCCGCCTCGAAAATCCGGGCGTCCGGCTCCATCTGGGCGGCCTTGCGGAGCATGGCTTCCGCCACATGGTCGAAATCCGCGTCCGGGGCCGTCAGCGTGACGGTCTTGCGCACATAATCCACAGTGACGGCCTCGACTCCCGGCAGGCGGGAAAGGGCGTCCTCCAGCTTGGCGGCGCAGTTGGGACAGTCAATGTCCAGGGCCCAGCATTTCTTCACGGGGAATCACTCCTTTGCACAACATATGAGCAACTGTTCATATGTTATTATACGCCGATGGGCGCGGATGTCAAGAGGAAAATGCGCCGGCGGCGAAAGTTTTTCCCTGGAAATCCCTTGCGGCAGATTTTCGTGTTTGTAGGTTTGTCAAACAAAATAGACAGAGAAGGAGGAGAGGAGGTCAGCGGGAGAAGCCCAGTTGAGGGGGCGCATAGGAGCTTTAAGGGGGCGCAAAAGGACAGACAATTGATAACACATTTGGTGGGCAAAGGCGACGCTGGGCGCCATAACTGGTCGTGTAAGAGGAGTAGAAAACGCGAGGAACACTGTAATAAGAAACGAGCGCATGATTCTTCCCGTGGCTTGCTACTCACCTGTGCACGATATATGTTACGGGGTCGAATATAACGGTACGAGACTAACAGCATATGTGGCACTGATAGCCAGCTGCCTGACACAGCTGCTCTTCCTTCAATAGCGACGGCCCGCCCTGCTCACTGGGTGAATCCGATTGGTGAACTCTAGAGCCAGTATATCCGAAATCTGCGACGCACTTCGGACCTTCACGCCTTTGCGAAGCCAAAGCAGCTGGCACAACCCCTGCGAAGGAATCGCAGCAAGAAATAGGTGCTCCACAACTCTGCCTCCATGTAAACGTCCAAGGATTCGACTGCGGGAGTATTCGTCGCATGTTTCGGTGTTACTGTACAGCTTCAGCTGAGGCATCCGCGATGCAGCTTTTTCTGTGAACGAACACTTCACGTCATTACTGTGATGCCCGCTGGCGGGATACTGCATGTCTGCTTCGATAGGCCCTTGGGCTCAAATGATGTCAATTCTTTCCGGCGCGCTTTTAGCTTCTCTTTCCACCCAACTTCGCGGCGCAGAATGCCTGCACAGCTTCGCGCGAGCGGGTATATAGCCACGCTTTCGCAGCCGTGCCACAGTCGCACGATGGCGAGACGCGTTATGGGATTCGGCGGCGATAGTTATTGCGGAATGACGCGTCAATTCCCTTTCATGTGTGCTGGGTTGGGATGACGGAATATGCACGCTGCAAGCGACTGGCATGACCCACGGGAACTTCTGAATAGTTGACTTCAATCAAAACCGAGCCTTCCAGAAACTAGATATAGAGGAGAGGACATCAGTCGCCTTGTTGATATACCTGCGGCTGGCACTGGCACTTCCATTGCTTTCAGACGTACTTCATTGGCAGCAGAGCTGGCGGTATTTTCATATCCTGTGTATAATTACTGTTCATGAGCTTGAGCTCCTTTCGTTTTGTTTGCTGTTTGACTTTGCTTCTCAATGATAACAGATTGGCTCTCAAGTCTCTTCTCTTTTTCCCTTTTGTCCAACTTGTATTGTAGTACTACAAATCCCTTGCGGCAGATTTTCGTGTTCGCCTTGCCAAGGGCGCGTCCGCCCATTATAATAGAAAGAAAGCAACCGAACCAAAGAGGAGGCGCGGGCATGAACGTGGATCAGCTGGCGGAGAGGCTTCGGCGGGATCCGCTTTTTATGGAAAACGTGGTGCGCTGGGAGGAAATGCCGCCCCGGCCGGCCAGCTATGCCCCTTATCCCGAGGGGATGAACGAGCGGCTGATCCCGGTTCTGCAGCGGCGGGGCATCCATCAGCTGTACAGCCATCAGGCGTCCAGCGTGGCGGCGACGCTGCGCGGGGAGGATGTCGTGGTGGTGACGCCCACGGCTTCGGGCAAGACCATGTGCTACAACCTGCCGGTTTTGTCCGCCATCCTGAAAAACCAGGATGCCCGGGCGCTGTACCTGTTTCCCACCAAGGCGCTCTCGGCCGACCAGGTGAGCGAGCTCTACGAGCTGATCGAGGACATGGGTGTGGACATCAAGACCTACACCTATGACGGCGATACCCCCGGCGCGGCCAGGCGGGCGGTGCGGCAGGCGGGGCACATCGTGGTCACCAACCCGGACATGCTGCACTCCGGCATCCTGCCTCACCACACCAAGTGGGTCAAGCTGTTTGAAAACCTGCGCTATATCGTCATCGACGAAATCCACACCTACCGGGGAGTATTCGGCTCCAACCTGGCCAATGTGCTGCGGCGGCTCCATCGGCTGTGCGCGTTTTACGGCAGCCATCCGCAGTACATTTTATGCAGCGCCACCATCGCCAATCCGGCGGAATTGGCGCGGACGCTCATCGGCCGCCCGGTGACGCTCATTGACAACAACGGCGCGCCCATGGGCAAGCGGCATTTCGTGTTCTACAACCCGCCGGTGGTGAATCGGCAGCTGGGCATCCGCAAGGGTGTGATCCCGGAAAGCCGCAGAATTGCGGAAATGCTGCTGAAAAACGGCATCCAGACCATCACCTTCGCTCGCTCCCGCCTGACGGTGGAGGTGCTCACCAAGTACCTGAAGGACATTGTGCGGGATCCCCTGGGCAACGCGGGTCGGGTGCGGGGCTACCGGGGCGGCTATCTGCCCACCCAGCGCCGGGAGATCGAGCGCGGCCTGCGGGCGGGGCAGATCGACGCGGTGATTTCCACCAACGCGCTTGAATTGGGCATTGACATCGGCGCCCTGGACGCCTGCGTGCTGTGCGGCTATCCGGGCACCATCGCCAGCGCGTGGCAGCAGGCGGGCCGGGCCGGACGGCGCAAGGGCACCAGCATCGTGTTCTTCGTGGCGTCCTCGGCGGCCATCGACCAGTACATCGTCAGCCACCCGGACTATTTCCTCCACCAGTCCCCGGAGAACGCGCTGCTGAACCCGGACAACCTGTACATCCTCCTGAGCCATTTCAAGTGCGCTGCCTTCGAACTGCCCTTTGAGGACGGCGACAGCTTCGGCAGCGCCCCCGCCCCGGAGGAGCTGCTGGGCTATCTGGAGGAGACGGGCATCGTCCGGCATGTGGACGGCCGGTATCACTGGAGCGCGGAGGACTTCCCGGCGGCGGAGATTTCCCTGCGGTCGGCCTCGGCGGAGGAAAATTTCATGATCGTGGACATCACCGATCCCACGCACCACCGCGTCATCGGGGAGATGGACCGCTACACCGTGCCCATGCTGCTCCACGAGAACGCCATCTACATGCACGAGGCCAGACAGTATCAGGTGGAAAAGCTGGACTTCGACGCCTGCAAGGCCTTCATCCGCCAGGTGGACGTGGGCTACTATACCGACGCGAACCTGAACGTCAGCCTGTCGCTGCTGGACATCGAAAGCCAGGCGGAGGACGCGGGCATGGGCATGGGGCTGGGCGAGGTGAAGGTGACCACCCTGGTGACCATGTTCAAGAAGATCCGCTTCGATACCCATGAAACCCTGGGCTTTGGCCATGTCCGCCTGCCGGAAACGGACATGCACACCACCGCCATGTGGTGGACGCTGCCGGACGCCCTGGCCGCCCGCTTTGACAACGACGCCCTGAAGAACGGCATGATGGCCATCGCCAATCTGCTGCGGATTGTCGCGCCCCTGTACCTGATGTGCGCGCCGCAGGATGTGGCCGTGCTCTACCAGGTCAAGAGCCCCATCACCAACAAGCCCACCGTCATCCTCTACGATAACTGCCCCGGCGGCGTGGGGCTGGCCCACAAGGCCTATGGGATGCAGAAGCTGCTGCTGGATAAGGCCCTGGCCATCGTGAGCGGGTGTCCCTGCCCGATGGGCTGCCCCTCCTGCGCCGGCCCCATGGGGGAGATCGGCCAGGACGGCAAGGCCACGGCCATCGCCCTGCTGGAGGCCATGACGAAAGGCGGGGAAGACCGTGAATCTGCGCGATAAGCTGCGGGCCGTGAACAGTGCGCCGAAGAAGGCTCCGCCGCCCCCCGCGCGCCTGGACTGCTGGCACGGCGGGGAAACCCGCCCTGTGGGGGATTTCCCCCGGGCCTTTGATGTCCGCCGGGAAACGGTGATGCTCATGCAGGGCGAGGACATGCCCGCTGACTTTGATCCCACGCGCATCCTCTACCTGGACACGGAGACCACCGGGCTTTCCGGCGGCGCGGGCACGGTGGCCTTCCTGGTGGGCATGGGCTGGCTGACGGCGGAGGGCTTCGAGCTTCGGCAGGTGCTGATGCGGGATTATCCCGAGGAAAAATATCTCCTGCGGGAGGTGGCGGACACCCTGGATCGCTTCGACATCATCTGTACCTTCAACGGTAAGAGCTTCGACGTCCCTCTTTTGCGGGACAGGCTGCTGATGAACTGCATGAGTCCCGCCTGCCTGGACAAGCCCCACATCGACCTGCTGCACATGGCCCGCCGGGTGTGGAAGCTGCGGCTGAAGCGCTGCAGCCTGGGCAGCCTGGAAGCGGCCATCCTGGGCATGGAGCGGGAGGACGATCTCCCCGGCTGCCTGGTGCCCGAGCGCTATTTCAGCTACCTGAAGACGGGGCAGTTCGACCTCCTGCGGGACGTTATCCGTCACAATGCCCAGGACATCGCCAGCCTTTGTGTGCTGCTGTCGCATATGGCCTGGCTCTACGAGCACCCCGAAAAGGCCGTCCACGCGGAGGATGTCTATTCGATGGGCGTGGCCCTGGATCGGATGCGCCATCCCGAGGAGGCGCGAAAATGCTACCGCCTGGCCGCCAGGGGCGCGCTGCGGGCGGAGAGTCAGCTGCGCCTGGCCGTCAGCTACCGCCGGGGCGGGAATCGCGCTGAAGCCGCGGCCGTCTGGCAGGGGATGATCGACCGGCGGGAGGGCGGCGTCACGCCCTATGTCGAGTTAGCCAAGTACTACGAGCATGTCTGCCGGGACATCCCCAGGGCGCTTGAATGCACGCAGCAGGCCATCATCCTGCTGGCGGAGCCCACTCTTTTGGACGGCGCCACTGTACAAAATAGTAGAAATGCGCTACAATACCGTTATGAGCGCCTGAAACGCAAGCAAAGGAGTTGTGATTGAGATGGGTTTGAAGGGATTGCTGGCGGCGCGCAAGGCCGCGAAGCTCCAAAGTCAGGGCAACGTGAAGGAAGCCATGGCCGCTTATGAGGAGGCCATGAACAAGGGCCTGGATGACATGCGCTTCATCCTGGCCTATGCCGTGCTGCTGATCCGCAATGACGAGTACCAGAAGGCCAAGGAGCTGCTGGTGGCCAAGCAGAAGCTGCCGATGAACCCGGAGCAGAAGTCCCAGCTGTTCATGGATTATGCCGTGTGCTGCTACAAGCTGGGGGACATCGACCGGGGCATCAAGCTGATCGAGGAGCAGCACCGCCGTCAGGCTCGCGGTCTGCTGTATGAGACCCTGGGCTATCTGTATGTGGAAAAGTACCGCATGGACAACAAGCCTTCCTTTGAGGCGACGGAGGCGGCGGAGGAAGCCGTGCAGGCCGCTGACGGCGAGGAAGCCGCGGCCCAGGAGCCGGCGCTGTCCCCCGAGGAGGCCTGGAACCAGGGCATCGAAAAGGCCATGGCCTTTTTGAAGGAAGCCGTGGATTATGACGAGGACGACGCCATCTGCATGGACAACATGGCGCAGTTCTATTACCGCGTCCTGGGGGACAAGGCGGAGGCGAAGACGTGGTTCGAGAAGGCTTTGGCCATCAAGGACAATCAGATTGACACCCTATGGTTCCTCTCCCGGTACGACCTGGAGCAGGGGGACAAAGCCGCGGCCATCGCCAAGCTGGAAACGGCCCTGGAAGGCCGCTTCTCCCCGCTGAATTATGCCTCCAAGGCCAGCATTGAGCAGGAGCTGGATCGGCTGAAGAGCGAAGCGTAAGGCGCATTCCCGGAAAATTTTCGCCAGGGGTGTAACTTTTCCTGATTTCATGCGTGTATAGGATGAACAAAGGAGAAGGGCGGTGCGTCATGGAGGACAACGAGCTGATGGCGCGCCTGGCCCAGGGCGAGGACGACACCCTTGCCGAGCTGATCCGCCGCCACCGGAGCGCCGCCCAGCGTCAGGCCGAGGCCATCCTTCAGGATGCCGCCCTGGCCGAGGATGTGGTGATGGACGCCTTCGCCCGCGTTTACCTGCTACGCCATCGGTACAGGGCCGATTTTGCCTTCACCACCTACCTGGCGGTGCTGGTGCGCCGCCTTTGTCTGGATCAGTGGCGGAAGCGTCGCCGGGGCCCGGTGCCGCTGGCGGAATTGCCGGAGGGCGCGGCAGCCTCGGCGGAGGCGGAATACCTGCGCAGCGAAGGGCGGCTTCAGCTGTGGCAGGCCCTGGCGGAGCTGCCGGAGAAGGATCAGGCGCTTTTGACGGGCTTTGCGCTGGACGGCCTGAGCTATCAGGCGCTGGCCCGGCGGGAGGGCCTGACGGTGGGGCAGGTGCGGATCCGTCTGCACCGCATCCGCCAGAAATTGCGGGACAAGGGGGAGGATGGCCATGGGTGACGCCTATACCCGGGAAGTGATGATGCGGGCCGGACGCCTGGAATGCCTGTCGCTGGCGGCGTCGGC
>CBFFZW010000061.1:0-18528 GCA_965646445.1 uncultured Christensenellales bacterium
GCGCGGAAATGAACAAGCACGCCGTGGGGGCCGCCCATCTGCCGCATTTGAAGCGCAGCACCCGGTATCTGCTGGTGGCGCTGTTTCCGCTGCTGGTGTGCTGGCTGCTGTTCATGCGGCAGTCCAGGGAGTGGGCGATGAACATCAGCGAGCAGAACGCCGTGCGGATGCTGGACAAAAACGCGCTGCTGATTAACCAGCGCCTGGACAGCATCGAACGGAGCCTGTACGCGCTGAGCAACGATGCCAGCTTCAACAATCTGGTGGCCAGCACGTCTTACCGCGCCTCCAATACCTACTATTCCAATCAACGGAAGATGTCCCCCATCGTCAGCCAGTATTTCTGGGACTTCGACGGCTTCTGCTCGTTCTATATCGTTTCCACCGAGTTTTCCGACAGCTATTACAACGTGTCGGGCTTGCCGGACATCATTTCCCCCGATGCCATTGTTCAGGCGGAAGCCATCGCCGCCGCGCAGAAATCGGCGGTGTGGTTTCCTGCGGCCCGATACAGCGACGTCATCCGCTGCGACGAGCGGTACAGCAAGTATTATGCCAATTTTGACGTGATCTCCGTGGGCAAGCAGATCGACTTTTCCTACTCCGCCCGGGGGATTCTGCACCGAAGCACCGATTCCAAGGATTACCCCATCCTGCTCATCAGCCTGTATTTGTCCATCTTTGACCAGTGGCTGGAAGCGGACGACCAGCTTGACGATACCGGATACCGCATCTATACCGACAGCTATGAGCCCGTGTATGCCACCGCCGGCTACGGCTTTGACGGCGTGGAGAAGTCCTGCCTGCCCGTTCCGCCCAACGGCAGTGACGGCCAGATCAGCCAGTGGGAGGACAACGGCATGCGGAGCACGTTCATCTGCAGCCGCAGGCTGGAGCAGACCGGCTGGATCATCACCTCCTACACCGCCATCGACAATACCTTTCTGTACTTCAGCAGCAGAATCAGCCTGATTTCCCTGGCGGTGATCGTGATGACGATCCTGCTGGTGGTGGTGGTGGTGCGGGTTTCCATGCGCAGCGTCACCGAACCCCTTGAATTGCTCTGCGGCGGGCTCAGGCAGACGGCCAAGGGCCATTATGAGTACCGCATCACCAGCACCAACTATGCCGCTTATCAGAATACCTTCCGCGCCTACAACAGCATGAATGAGGACATCAAGAAGCTGATTGATGAAAACTACACCATCATGCTCAATGAGAAGGAGCTGGAAATTCAGATGCTGAATTTGCAGTTCAACCCGCATTTCCTCTACAATATGCTCAACACCGTCAGCTTGATGGCGTTAGAAAGTGGCCAGGAGGAAGTCAGCGACATGCTTGCCAAGCTGAGCTCGATGATGCGCTACTCCGTCAAGACATCGGAGCTTTTCGTTCCGCTGCGGGAGGAAATGCACTATGTGGAGGCCTACATCGCCGCCATGCAGCTGCGCACCAGCAGCCGGTTCACCTACATCGCGGAGCTGGATCCGGCGCTGATGGAGCACCCCGTGCCCAAGTTCATGCTCCAGCCCTTTGTGGAGAACGCCATCCAGCACGGTTTTGCCGACCGGCACGCCAACCCGCCCTATACGCTGCGCATCGCCTCCCGGAGGGAGGAGGACGATCTGCTGTTCATCGTGGCGGACAACGGCAAGGGCCTGGAAAGGCAGGTCGTGGAAACGCTGTGGAAAAAGGAAAATTCGGGCATCGGCATCGTCAACACCCATAAACGGCTTCAGATGTATTACGGCGAGCGGTACGGCGTATCCATCAACGCCAAGCCCGGCCAGGGAACCGTGATTACCATCCGTATCCCGCGCAAGGACGGGTATTGAGGCAGTCAGACAAAAAACCCCCGTGACGGCGCGAAAAGCAGCCTTCCCGGGGGTTTGGTCAGAGCAGAAAGCGGTCGCCGGGCTTGATGACCTCCTCATAGTCAATCTCCGTGTCCACGGAGCCCAGTTGGTTTTCCCGCCGGAAGACGGAGGGCGTGATCCCCAGCACCTGCTTGAAGCAGCGGGTGAAGTGCTGCCGGTTGGTAAAGCCGCAGTCCAGGGCGATGTCGATGAGGGAGAAGCTGGTGGTGCGCAGCATCCGGCAGGCCTGCTGAATGCGGTGCTCCATCAGGTATTCGGTGATGCTCTTGTGCATGTGCTCCTTGAAAATACGCTGAAGATAAACCGGGTGGATGCCGATGGCATCCGCCACATCCGCGATGCGGACAGTCTCCGAGCTGTGGCCCTTCAGATAGGCCACGGCCTTGTTGACGTGCTGATTGGTGGGGGAAGCCAGGCTTTGCCTGCCCAGATAGACGATTTCCATCAGCATGATCTGCAAAAGCAGCCCCGGGATGGCGGCCAGATCGGCTTCCTTCCGGGCGGACTCAAAGTTCAGGAGAATCTCGGTGAGGGTATTGCTGAGCATGGTGTCCATATCCGACGCCTGCAGGACGTAGAAGGGCTTGAGCATCATCCGATGGGCGTCGGCGCTGACTTCCCGGAGGCTTTTGAGGGACAGGGCGGCTTCCTCCTCCCGGCAGGGAGAGAGGGTCAGGTGGATCATGTAGCAGTCATCCGACTCACCGATGCGCAGCCGATGGGGGATGAGGGAGGATAGAAACACAAACTGTCCCGGCTGAATGGGCAGCACGCGAACCTCGTCCTTCTGCATCACCGCCACATGGGCGGCGCCGGAAATGTTGTAGAACAGGCTCCAGCCCTTGTGCCGGTGGAGGCGCTCGTTGGAGGAGGCCGTCCGGTGCTTGCTGCACAGAAAAATCTTGATATAGGCGTTGTCCTCCGTCAGTTGGGAGATGGCGGGGGAAGGCGCGGCGCTGCTGGACATGGTTCAACCTCCTTTGAGGCCGTCAGGGGCGCTTCACTCCGCGGGCAGATAGTCCTGCAGGGCGCGGCCGGCCTCGTCATCAAAGGGGTTCAGCGGAAAGTCTGTGTCCCGCTGGGCCAGGGCCATGGCAGCCTGGGCGTCCTCGCCGGAAACCAGCAGGGGCTGGTAGTTATTCTGCGGGTCGGTGCCGGAAATATGAGCGGGGTACAGCGCAAGCTGCTGGCCCAGATAGGCGCCGTCGTCAGAAAAGGTCAGGGTGGCGCGCACCACCATGGCGGGGAGCGCCCGCACCTGCTTGTTGCCGCCGAAGCAGAAGTTGCCCAGGGAATAGCACACGGAGCGGTTCTTGTAGATGTCGAAGCCCTGCACCACATGAGGATGGTGCATGACGATCAGATCCGCCCCGCAGTCGATGAAGTACCGGGAGGCCTTTTCCTGCATCTGGTTGCGCACCCGGCCATACTCCGTGCCGCCGTGGAAAACGTAGACCACGGCGTTGACGCCCTCCTCCGCCTTCAGCCGGGCGATTTCCTCCTTGGCCCAGGTCTTGCGCTTGTTGTAGGCCGTGGAATTGACGCCCAGGAACGCGACGCGGATGCCGTCCTTTTCATAAATATACACCGAATCGTTGCCGAAGACGCCCAGCCCGGCGGCTTCGAGGGCCGTATGGGTGGACTCGTAGCCCTTGTTGCCGTAGTCCATGGAATGGTTGTTGGCGATGTTGCAGGCCTCGATGCCGGATTGGGTGAGGATTCTGGCGAAGTCCGTCGGGCCCCGGAAGCGGTAGGTCTTGTCCTTCTTCTCCCCGGCGCTGCTGTCGGACAGAACGCCCTCAAAGTTGATAACGGTGAGGTCGTCCTCCGAGAAAAAATCCTTCATGTTGGCGAAAAAGTAGTCGTAGCCCTTCTCTGCTGCCACGGAATCGAAGGAGGCTGCGTTGGCACGCTTTTTTTCCTCGCTGCCAAGGGTAACGTCGCCGGTGAAGGTGATGGTCACGGTCTTGTCCGCCAGGGCGAAGGCGGGCATCAGCAGGACGAAGCAGAGCAGAACGCAGAAGAATCGGCGCATGGGCAAAACCTCCGGCAAGCATAGTCGTTTGGGCGCACAAGCGCGCCGCCTTTGTGGTATTATACCATAGAATTAGACGCCGGGTCTACTGTTTTGGTTGCGGTTGAATGGAAAAAAGGCCGCGGCGGCGGATGGGGGCATATTGCCTGTTGCTATTCAATGATTTGTTGGAACAACAGGAATGGCACTGTTGCACAATATGTTAAAATATGATATAGTAAAAACCGGCAGGAAGGTTCCTACAGGCGCTTGAGCTCCCCGGGCTATACAAAAGCAGCGGGGCGGTGATGTGCAGTGACTACGTTTGAAACGTTGTCCATTGTGCTGATCGTCATCGGGTTGCTAATGACCGCGTTTACGCTGGGCAACGGCACGAAGAAATAAAGCAAGCCCGCCTGTAGTGACAGCTACAGGCGGGCTTTAACACGCGCCCAGGAGCAAGCGTCCGAAAGGACGACAACCTTCCTGCTTTTATTATACTCGGAAACGTAAAAAAGTCAAGCAAGAAAGCAAAGAAAAAGGACGATCCTTCTTAATAAAACGGCTTTTCGTGAAGCGGGGGTTCCGCCCTGCGGGGCGGCCAAAGGGCTTTCCGGTCGCCCTTTGGAAACCTTCGGCCCCCATGGTTTGGGGTTTGTTTTAGCTTCCGGGTGCTGAATCTGTCCTTTGCTGCTGCCCCCTAATACTTAAAACCAAATTCTTCCCCGTGCATATTTATGATGATTTCATTCTGTCCTCCAAATCAATAGGCCCATGCTTTTCCTCAAAATCAGCCACACAGCGCCGCACCAGCTGCAGCAGGGTGCTGTTCATGGAGCGATCCTCATAGGCGGCCACATATTCCAGCCGACGCAGGAGCTCTTCGTCAATACGGAGGGACAGGTGCCGCTGGTCTGTTGGCATGGCTCCATCCCTCCCTGAAAATTTGGACTCATTATGGGTTCACCATGCCCATTGTACATTGCCGTTTGCTACAATGGGTTTGAGTGAACCCAAAATGCACCCACAAAATTTAGGGGGAAGCGTCATGCGCATCGCCATCATCGGTTCCCGCAATCTCCAAGTCCGCCACCTGGAAGACTACCTGCCCTCCGACATCACCTGCATTCTCTCCGGCGGGGCCTTGGGCATCGACCAATGTGCCCGCCGCTACGCCGAGGGCCACGCCATTCCCTATGAGGAATACCGCCCGGATTACCGCCGCTATGGCAAGGGCGCGCCGCTGCGCCGCAACCTGACCATCATTCAGCATGCCGATCGCGTCATTGCCTTCTGGGACGGGCAGTCCCCGGGCACAAGCCACACCATCATGAAGTGCAGGGAGCTGGGCATCCCCTGCACGGTTTACCGGCTTCATCAGCCCGTGATGACCCACAAGGAAGTCCAGGCGTTTGCCCGGCTTGCCGAACCGGGCCGTGAGCCGACCTATCCCTGGGACGACATCCTTGACAGCGTGCCGGACAGCTGGCCCTATCAGCGCCTCAGCGAGGACGAGCTGTATCTTACGGAGGATGAGGAATAGGAAAAGCAATCCTGACACCGCGGCGCCCGCGCACCGTGTCAAACAAAACCCCTTGACAATCGCCCGGCAATGGTGTATGATAACCGGGTGTCAAACAATACCCCTTGACAGTGGAGGCACCGCCATGGCGTCGGAGGTTCTGGAAAGAAAGGTCGAGCTGGCCTGGCTGATGGCCTTTTACGGCGGGATGCTGACGGAAAAGCAGCGTCAGGTGCTGACGATGCACTGCGAGGAGGACATGTCCCTGGGGGAGATTGCCGCCGAGGCCGGCATCAGCCGCCAGGGCGTGCATGACCTGCTGACCAGGGCGGCCCACCGCCTCCTGGACATGGAGGAAAAGCTGGGGATGGCGGACAAATTCACCCGCCGGTCGCGGGGCATGGAGCAATGCCTGGCGGCGCTGAGGGCGAAGCGGTACGCCGAGTGCGAGACAATGCTGGATGCGCTCATCCGGCTGGATCAGGAGGAAAGCAATGGCCTTTGAGGGCTTGAGTGAAAAGCTGCAGGGCGCCCTGCGGAAAATGACGGGCAAGGGCAAGCTGACCGAGCAGAACGTCAAGGAGGGCATGCGGGAGGTTCGCATGGCCCTGCTGGAAGCCGACGTCAACTACGCCGTGGCCAAGGACTTCATCAAGAAGGTGACGGAGCGCTGCGTGGGCCAGGAGATCACTTCCTCCCTGACGCCGGGGCAGCAGGTCATCAAGATTGTCAATGAGGAAATGACCCAGCTGATGGGCGGCAGCAACGCCAAGCTCACCTGGTCTTCCTCTCCGCTGACGGTGTACATGCTCTGCGGCCTGCAGGGCGCGGGCAAGACCACCATGGCTGCCAAGCTGGCGGGCTACCTGACCAAGCAGGGCAAGAAGCCTGTGCTGGCCGCCTGCGACATCTACCGCCCCGCTGCCATCAAGCAGCTGCAGGTGGTGGGCGAGCAGGTGAAGGTGCCCGTGTTCGAGAAGGGCACGCAGGATCCGGTGAAGACTGCGAAGGAAGCCGTCGAGTACGCCCGGTACTATCAGCGGGACGTGCTGATTATCGACACCGCCGGCCGCCTGCACATCGACACCGAGCTGATGGACGAATTGGAGCGGGTCAAGGAGGCCGTGAAGCCCCAGGAAATCCTCCTGGTGGTGGACGCCATGACCGGTCAGGACGCCGTGAACGTCGCTAAGGCCTTCAACGAGAAGCTGAGCATTGACGGCGTGATCCTCACCAAGCTGGATGGCGATACCCGCGGCGGCGCGGCCCTGTCCGTGCGGGCGGTGACGGGCAAGCCCATCAAGTTCAGCGGCATTGGCGAGAAGCTGTCGGACATCGAGCCCTTCCATCCTGATCGCATGGCCAGCCGCATCCTGGGCATGGGCGATGTGCTGACCCTCATCGACAAGGCTGCCGAGGCCTTTGACGAGCACGATGCCGACAAGCTGGCCCGCAAGGTCAAGACGGCTGATCTGACCCTGGACGACTTCCTGGAACAGATGCAGTCCATGAAGAAAATGGGCGGCATCAAATCCATGCTGCAGATGCTGCCGGGGATGTCCGGCAAGGACATCGACGTGGATGACAACGCCATGAAGAAGCCCGAGGCCATCATCCGCTCCATGACGCCCAGGGAGCGCCGGAATCCCGGCATCCTCAACGCCAGTCGGCGCAAGCGCATCGCGGCGGGTTCCGGCACCACTGTGCAGGATGTCAACCAGCTGATCCGCCAGTTCGACCAGGCCAAGCAGATGATGAAGCAGATGACGCAGCTCAAGGGCGGCAAGGGCGCCCGGATGCGCCGGATGCTGGGGAACATGCAGTCGAAGTGACGCGCGCCATCCAACCCGCGTGGTATCATATAACCTGTTTATATGATTTCCATATAGATCAACCATGAACTACAATGGAGGAGGAATTTCCAAATGTCTGTCAAGATTCGTCTGAAGAGAATGGGTATGAAGAAGAAGCCCTTCTACCGCGTCGTCGTTGCCGACATCCACAGCCCCCGCGACGGCCGCTTCATCGAGGAGATCGGCTACTACAACCCCATGACCGCTCCCGCTGAAATCAACGTGAACGGCGAGCGCGCCAAGTACTGGCTCGGCGTGGGCGCTCAGCCCACCGATACCGTGCGCGTCCTGCTGAAGAAGTCCGGCGTCATCGAGGAGAAGTAAGCCGGCTGTCGTAAGTTCAGGGCAGCATCGGTTCCGCCGGTGCGCAGAAAGGAAGTCCCATGCAAGAACTACTTACCTTTGTGGCGCAGTCCTTGGTGGATCATCCCGAGCAGGTGAGCGTGACCGAGACCGAGGGCCCCGAGGCCATCATCCTTGAGCTGAATGTGGCGGAAGAGGATATGGGCAAGGTCATCGGCAAGCAGGGCCGCATCGCCAAGGCGATCCGCGCCGTCATCAAGGCGGCCACCGCCAAGGATAGCAAGCCTGTTTTTGTGGAAATCCAGTAAATTGCCAAAGCGGGAACCGTCGTGTGTTCCCGCTTTTTTCATCAATGACGTGGAGACAGATCATGAATCAATATCTGATGATCGGTGAGGTTCTCAAGCCCCAGGGCATCCGGGGCGAGGCGAAGGTGAAGCCCTATGCCGCCAATCATGATGACTTCCGCCGGTGGAGGACGCTCTATCTGGCTGAGGGCGAAGGCTATACGCCCATCAAGAGCCAGTGCGTCCGCGTGCACGACGGGTTTGTGTACCTGCTGCTGGAGGGCTGCGAAAGGCCGGAGGACGTGGAGCGGCTGCGTGGGAAGCGGCTGTACATCGACCGCGCCCATGCCAACGCCCTGGCGGAGGACGAGGTGTACATTTCCGACCTGATCGGCTGCGAGGCGGTGGATGAACGGGGCGAGGTCATCGGGACGCTGACGGACGTGCTTCAGCACGGCGTGGTGGATGTCTACGTCTTCCGCACGCCCAGGGGCAGCCTGATGGCCCCGGCGCTGAAGGCCGTCTTCCCCCAGGTGGATGTGGCCGCCCGGCGCATCCTGGTGGACGCCGCCCGCCTGGATGAGGTGGCCGTCCGTGAGGAGTGACGGGCGATGAAGATCACCATACTGACCATATTCCCCGACATGTTTGAGAGCGTGCTGAACGCCAGCATCCTGGGCCGGGCCAGGGAGCAGGGGCTCCTTGACATCCGCACGGTGGACATCCGCCCCTTCTCCGACCGCAAGCACAAGAACACCGACGACTATCCCTTTGGCGGCGGCGCGGGCATGGTGATGCTGGCCCAGCCCATCATGGACGCCATGGCCTCGGTGACGGGGGAGGGCTTCCGCGGACGGCGGATCTTCCTGGGGCCCCGGGGCGCGACGCTGACCACGCGGAAGGCGCGGGCCTTGGCGCAGGAGGAGGAGCTGGTGCTGCTGTGCGGCCATTACGAAGGCGTGGATCAGCGGGCGCTGGACAGCTGCATCGACGAGGAGATTAGCATCGGGGATTACATCCTCACCGGGGGTGAGTTGGCGGCCATGGTGCTGACGGACTGCGTGGCCCGGTTCATTCCCGGGGTGCTGGGCAGCGCCGAAAGCCCGGAGGAGGAGTCCTTCTCCGACGGACTGCTGGAGTATCCGCAGTACACCAGGCCCCGGGAGCTGGACGGCATGGAGGTGCCGGAGGTGCTGCTTTCCGGCGACCACGCGAAGATTCGGGCCTGGCGCAGGCGGGAGTCTATCCTGGCGACCCGGCGGTTCAGGCCGGATCTGCTGGAGAAGGCTTCGCTTTCCGACCGGGAAAAACAATGGCTGGAGGAGATGTAGCATGTTTTTGCGCAAGCTGATGGTGCTGGTGGCGCCGCTGCTGCTGTGCTGGCTGGCGTGTTTGCTGCTGCCGCTGATGGATCAGCTGGGCTTCTGGAGCAATGTGCTCAAGGGGCTTTTGCTGGGCGTCTGCCTGGCGCTGCTGCTGCCCCTGAGCGGAGCCAGCCGCCGCAAGGAGCCCTTTGCCGTGCTCCTGTGGATCCCCGCCCTGGCCATCGCGGCGGTGATCGTGTGGCAGTACCTGTACAGCATGGGGAGCGCGCGGCTGCCCGTGCTGGATATGCTGGCGACCAGCAGCGGTCAGGTGGTTCTGGCGGAAAGCCTGTTCGTGGGCTACATGACCACCCAATCCCTCCGGACAAGACGATAAAGCCGGCCCGCTTCCTTACTCCGCAGGGCGGAGGGCCCCTTGCGGCCAGCAGAAATAAAACATACCAGGGCAGACTTTCGTGGGAAAGCCTGCCCTGGTATTTGTTTTATCTTTATAGCAGGGAGAGACCATTGCCGCGCTGCGGCGGACATCCGGCAAAGAATCATTCGCGCCTTATTATTTTGAATTTCCTTCAAGGCCTTTTGTATATTGTTGAAAACCAACGGTTCTTTACGGTTACTTATTAAATGAAAAATCATTATTGATATGCAGGAACTTCACATGGCTTCGCAATTCCATAGGGCTGCGTCACATTTACAGCCCGCGCAGCATGGCCGTCATATCGGCGAAGGTGCCGCGGGGGCCGTCCCAGGGGTGCTCCGGGCAGGGGAGCAGGCAGTCCGTGACCAGGTAGCCTGCCATGCCCAGGGTGTGGGCGGTCAGCATGTCCTCCCGCTCGTCGTTGCCGATCATCAGGCAGCGGGCGGGATCCAGGGACAGGCGGTCGCAGATGTCCTGATAATAGGCGGGGTTGGGCTTGCAGAAACGGTCGCCCTCATAGCTGGTGACCAGGTCGAAGTCCGAGGGCTGCAGGCCCACCCAGCTCATCCGGGTGGCCTGACCCGCCAGGGGGAACAGCGGGTTCGTGGCCAGGATCACTTTGCTCGCCTTCCGGTGCGCCAGGGCCACCGCCTCCATGGCGAGGGGATTTTCCCGGGTGAAGGCCCGGGCCTGGTGGAAGCCCTCGGCGTAGAAGCGGTCGCAGACCGGCTCGCACAGGGCGCGCTCCACGCCGGTTTCGGCGCTGAAGACATCCCAGAAGCATTCGCGGTTGACGCGCTGGCCGTCGTTGGCGATCATGGTCTTCACCCCATGCCATAGGGCCTTGACCATGGTATCCGGCGCAATGCCCAGCGGGGCGACGGCCTGAGCCAGCAGGCGGAAATAGCCCTGGGTGAAGGCTTCGGTGTCCATGGGCACCAGCGTGCCGTCCATATCAAACAAAATGGCTTGGTAGCTCATCGTTGCTTCTCCATTCAGACAGTTGAGCGGCGAATCCCTTTCGGGGCGCCGAAGCAGGGCGTCGCCTGCACGGCGGATTTCGCGATCCTTCGCTTCCTATATTAATGCTCACATATGCACGGCTTGCAGCTCAGGCCGATGCCCAGGGCTCCCTGGCCTGTGTGGCAGCAGACGCCCAGGGAGAGCGGGTCGCACAGCACGGGCATTCCGGGGAAGGCAGCCTCGACTTCCGCCAGCCATTGGGCCGTTTCCTCGTCGGAGGCGGAGGTGGCGGCCAGCAGGCAGACCTCGCCCCGGGCATGGGCCTCCCGGAAGCGAATGGTCAGATCGGCGCGGACAGCCTCGATCATGGCGGCTCTGGCCTTGGCAAAGCCCCGGCATTTCTTGTAGCTTTCCAGCACACCGGTGGACAGGCGCAGCACGGGCTTGATGCTCAGCAGGGAGCCCACCGCCGCCACCGTAGGGCTGACGCGGCCGCCGCGCTTGAGATATTCGAGGGTTTGCAGGGCCACATAGATGGTCATGTCGGCCTTGCTGTTTTCCAGCGCGGTCTTGATGGCCTGGGGCGTATGTCCTTCATCCCGCAGAGCGACGGCGTCCAGGACGGAGCGGTGCAGGGGCGTGGCCACACGGCCATTGTCCACCACCAGCACCCGTCCGGCGTAGGGAGGCTCCTGGGCCAGGGCGGCGGCCGTCTGGCAGGAGCCGCTCAGGCCGCTGCTGATGGGCAGGTACAGCGCCTGCTCGTGGGTGCGCAGGGCCTCGTCCCACAGGGCGGCGACAGCCTCCGGGGCGGGCTGGGAGGTGCTGATAACCGCGCCCTCGGCCTGCTGGCGGAAGAAGGCCTCCCTGGACAGCGACACGCTTTCCAGAAAGGTCTGACCGTTCACCGTAAAGGGCATGGGCAGCACCGAAACGCCGATGCGCGCCGCTTCCTCCCGGGAGATGCCGCTGTGGCTGTCGGTGAGAATCGCGAGGGTTTTCCGCATACACGCCTCCATCATACGCTTTGAATCCATACCCGGTATTTTACCATGGAAAGCAAGGTATTTCAAGGCTTTGCGGGTTGATGTTCGCTTGATGTTCCGTTCGCCTTTCGGGGGAACAATCATGCTTTAAACATAACTTTCATCCTGGCCGAAGACGGGGACGAAGTCGGCGGAGGCGGAGGCCTTCTCCTGCACAAAGCCGGGGAGGTTCAGCATCAGCATGTGCTGGCGGACGCGCTTGTATTCCCGGGGGGTGATGGGCCTGTCCAGCCCGGGAATGGCGACGTTGTTGCAGGGGATGTACTGGCGCATGAGGCTGACGGGAACGCCGGGCAGGGTATCGTGCACCCAGTCCAGCAGGGCGATGGATTCCCCGGTGAGGCCGGGGAGGATCAGGTGACGGATCAGGGTGCCCCGGGTCATGATGCCGTCTTCGTCATATTGGGGCAGGCCCGTCTGCCGCACCATTTCGGCGATGGCGGCGGTGGCGACATCATGGTAATCTGCCGCCTGGGCGCAGAGCCTGCCCATGGCCGCCGAGTGGTGCTTGAGGTCGGGCAGGTAAACGTCAATGACGCCCTCCAGCCGGCGCAGGGTGTCGATGGTCTCGTAGCCGGAGGTGTTCCATACCAGCGGCATAGGAGGACGATAGAGGGCCAGGGCTTCCAGCACGCTGTCCACATAGGGGGTGGCGGTGATGAAGCTGACGCTGTGAACCCCCATCGCCACCAGGCGGCGCAGACTGTCGGCCAGCTGGGCCGGGGTAAAGGGGCGGCCCAGGTTGCGGTGGCTGATGTCGGCGTTCTGGCAGTAGGCGCAGCGCAGGGTGCAGCCGCTGAAGAAAACGGCCCCGGTGCCGCGGCTGCCGCTGATGGGCGGCTCCTCCCACAGGTGGGGGGCGATACGGGCGATCAGCATGGTTTCCGGCAGGCGGCAGAAGCCCTGCCCGACGGATTCATCGCGGCGGGCGCGGCAGTGGCGGGGACAGAGCGTACAGGTGAACATGGGAGGTCTTCCTTTCCACAAAAGCGGTCTTTGGCATTGTAGCATATCCGCTTCGGACAGGCAAGCCGGGAGAGCCCGGATGCCTTCCGAAGCACCGCGGGGGCGCAAAACAGAAAATTGACCATTTTTTCAGGGGTGTAAGGCGCGAAAACGCTTGTATTTCCGGCATGAATGTGGTATACTCCCACCGTATGGACGGAGCGAGCGTCCCTTTGGGCGTTCAGGCTCGCCATCAGAGTAGCCGCTTGACGGCGTTGTTTGATGAAAGAAGGGTTTGACGTAAAGAGTGGACATGGCCTGGCGGCGCGCCAAAAGGCAACGCAAAGGGGCGGGCGTTTTGTCTCCCTTTGCCCTGACGGCGGCATTCGCTGGGTTAATGGTTGCCACTCTTTTCTGTTATCCTGATGGGAATTTCATCCAAATTGCCGCAAGGCGGAAGGAGCGCGAGATATGCCCAAGGCGGAACTGACCACGGTGGTCACCCCCAAGTGCCAGGCCCTGGCGGACAGCATGAATCTTGAACTGGTGGATGTCAGCCTGGACAAGGAGGGCGCGGGCAAGTACCTGCGCATTTACATCGACAAGCCCGAGGGCATTTCCCTGGACGACTGCGAGGCCTATCACCGGGCCATTCAGCCCCAGCTGGAAAGCTATGATTATGACTTCCTGGAGGTCTCCTCCCCGGGTGTGGACAGGCCGCTGAAGAAGGATCGGGACTTCGAGCGGGCCATCGGTGAAACGGTGGAGGTCAAGCTGTTCAGGGCGGTGGAGGGCGTCAAGCTCATCACCGGCGTGCTGGCGGACTACACCAAGGAGGAAATCATCCTGGATGTGGAGGGCGAGGCGCGCCGCGTCCGCCGCAGGGACTGCGCTCTGGTGAAGCCCGTGGTGGACATGGAGGGCGTGGAAAGCGTCGATCTGTCCGAGGAAACGTGAATCACCCCTTCGGGTCATGGCGCCCGGCGGGGACGGCATAGAATATCTCTTGGAAGGCGGAGGAAGCATGGCAAAGGCAGAAATTATTGAAGCAATCAAGGCATTGGCCAAGGAGAAGGAAATCAGCGAGGAAATGTTGTTTTCCACCATTGAGGAGGCGCTGAAGGCGGCCTACCGCAAGAATCTGCCCAAGGGTGCGCCCGTGCCCAACAGCCTGTCGGTAACGGTGAACCGCACCGACGGCGTGGCGCACGTTTATGCCCGGAAGCTGATTGTGCCCGAGGTGGAGGAGCCGGGCAGCCAGATCAGCCTGGAGGACGCCCAGCGCATCAGCGGCGCTTATCAGATGGGCGACATCGCCGAGGTGGACGTGACGCCCAGCGGCTTCCTCCGCGTGGCGGCGCAGACGGCCAAGCAGGTCATCATGCAGCGCATCCGCGAGGCCGAGCGCGGCAGAATTTATGATGAATATATCGAGAAGGAAAGCGAAATTCTCACCGCCATCGTCCAGCGGGTGGAGCCCAAGGCCGTGTTTGTGGAGCTGGGCCGCACCGAGGGCGTGCTGGAATTCAGCGAAATGATCCCCGGCGAAACCCTCCATGACGACGATCATATCAAGGTGTATGTGCTGGAGGTCTACCGCTCCGGCCCCGTGGGGCCCCGGGGGCCGCAGGTGCGGGTCAGCCGCATCCATCCCAACCTGGTCAAGCGCCTGTTTGAGATGGAGGTGCCGGAAATCGCCTCGGGCACGGTCACCATCAAGTCCATCGCCCGGGAGGCCGGCAGCCGCACGAAGATGGCCGTTCATTCCTCCGATATGATGATCGACCCGGTGGGCGCCTGCGTGGGCCAGCGGGGCAGCCGCGTGGATCGCGTGGTGACGGAGCTCAAGGGCGAGAAGATCGACATCATCAAGTGGTCCAGCGACCCGGCCGAGTTTGTGGCCAACGCCCTGAACCCTGCCCATGTGCTCTCCGTCTTCGTGGCGGAAAACGAGAAGGCCTGCCGGGTGATCGTGCCGGACAACCAGCTGTCCCTGGCCATCGGCAAGGAAGGGCAAAATGCCCGCCTGGCCGCCAAGCTCACCGGCTGGAAGATTGACATCAAGTCCCAGTCCCAGGCGGCGGAAATGACGGATATGGTGGATGATACCGATCTGCCCATGCCCGAGGAGCTGGAGATGTTCTCCATGCCCGCGGCGGAGGATGACGATACGCTGTAAGGCGCGGACGGCGGAGGATACGGGAGGTTGCCAAGCGGAATGAAGCCGAAGAAGATTCCCATGCGGATGTGCGTGGGCTGCCGGGAGATGAAGCCCAAGCGGGAGCTGATCCGCGTGGTGCGCTCTCCCGAGGGGGAGGTCTCCATGGATCCGGTGGGGAAAAAACCGGGCCGCGGCGCGTATGTGTGCCGCAGCGAGGCCTGCCTGAACCGCGCCCTGAAGCAGAAGCAGCTGGAACGGGTGCTGGAGGTGCAGCTGACGGAGGATGTGGTCAATATCCTTCGTCAGACCATGGCGGAGCTGCCGTCCCAGGCGGAGGAGGCGACGTAAGCCGTGGATGAAAACAAGCTGCGCGGCCTGATGGGCCTGTGTGTGCGGGCCGGCCAGGCCGTCTTCGGCGAGGACGGCTGCATGAAGGCCGTCCGCCAGGGACAGTGCGCGGTGCTCCTGATGGACGGGAGGGCCTCTCCCGCCACCAGGGACAAGTACCGATGGGCCTGCTTCCACGCGGGCGTCCCTTTGGGCGAACTGCCCGAGGGCCTGCTTCACGGGGCCACGGGAAAGCCCGGGGTCGCCATGGCGATCCGCCCGGGCGGTCTGGCGGAACAGATTCAGGGAATTCTTCCGGTGAGGGTGCCGGATCAACCAATGACATCGGCAAATAAGTGCGGGGGTGCGAGCGTCGAATGACGAAAGTGAAACTGAAGGATGCCACCAAAGAACTGGCCCAGGACGCCTCAAAGGTGCTGGGCGACGCCGTTCGGGTGCGCAAGAGCGCGGACGCGCTGGTAAAGAGCCTGCGGGAGGTTCGGGACGGCTTTGTCCGCAAGCAGGAAGAGCAGGCCGCGAAGCTCCGCAGGGAAGAGCAGCAGAAGGTCATCAGCTCCCATTCCAAGGCCTTCACCATGCTGGACGAGGATGAGCAGGCCCAGGTAGCCGCCGTGCAGGCCGCTGCCGCGCAGGAGCAGGCTGAGGCCGCTGAGCAGTCGGCCAGGCCGGAAGCTGCCCCCGTTCAGGCGGAAGCCGCCCCCGTCAAGGCGGAGACTGCCTCCAAGGCCGAAGCCGCGCCCAAGACGGAGGAACCCAAGGCTGTCAAGCAGGAGGCCCCCGCCAAGACGGAGACCGTCGCCAAGGCGGAAGCCGCCTCCGGGGCCGAGGAAGCCAAACCCGTCAAGCAGGAAGCGGCGGCCAAGGCTGCTGCCGCGCCCAAGGCGGAAGCCGCTCCCCGGGCGGAAACCGCGCCCAAGGCGGAAGCCGCGCCCAAGGCAGACGCCGCTCCCCGGGCGGATGCGCGTCAGGCTGAAAAGCCCGCCGAGAAGCCTGCGGAGAAGAAGCCCGCCATTGGTCAGATCATGGCGCGCCCCGGTCAGCAGATGCCGGGCCAGCAGCGCAGCGTGGGTCTGGCGCCCAACGTGATTCGCGCGCCCCGGCCTGTGCAGCCGGGCCAGCCTGGTCAGGCGCGGCCTGTCGGCCCCTATGGCCGTCCCGCGAATCCCCAGGGGCCCTATGGCCGCCCGGCCAACCCGCAAGGGCCTTATGGCCGTCCCGCGAATCCCGCCGGCCCCTATGGCCGTCCGGCCAATCCGCAGGGGCCCTACGGTCGTCCCGCGAATCCCCAGGGTCAGCAGGGCGGCTTCGGCCGTCCCGCCCAGGGCGCCCGGTCCCAGGGTGGCTTTGCGCCCCGGCCTCAGGGCGGACAGGGCGGCTTCGGCCAGCGTTCCGCCCCCGGCGGCGCACCCCGTCCCCAGGGCGGCGGCCGTCCCATGGCCCGCAGCAAGGGCCCGGAGCTGGCCCCGGCCATGGAGAAGGAGCGCGTCTCCAACTACGATCCCAACAAGAAGAATTACGTCCGCCAGCATGACCCGGAGCGGGTGGCCCGCAACCGCAAGCAGCTGGCCCGGGACAACTTCAGCGGCTATGACGACGATGTGATCCGCGGCGGCAAGCGCTCCCGGGCGAAGAAGCCCTCGGCGCAGCAGCTGATGGCTCCCATCAAGATCGAGACCGCCTACATGGCCGGCGACACCATTGTGGTGCGCGATCTGTGTGAGAAGATCGGCAAGCCCTCGGGCGAAATCATCAAAAAGCTGTTCCTGCTGGGCAACATGGCCACCATCAACAGCGAGATCGACTTCGATACCGCCCAGCTGGTGTGCTCCGATTTTGAGATCACCCTGGAAAAGAAGCCCGAGCAGACCGCCGAGGACGCCCTGGTGGCCGAGGACTTCGACGATACCGAGGAGAACCTCCAGGCCCGTCCGCCCGTGGTGACCATCATGGGTCACGTCGATCACGGCAAGACCAGCCTGCTGGACTACATCCGCAAGAGCCGCGTGACGGCTGGCGAGGCCGGCGGCATCACCCAGCACATCGGCGCTTACACCGTGGATGTGGACGGCCGTCAGATTACCTTCCTGGATACCCCCGGCCATGAGGCCTTCACGGCCATGCGCGCCCGCGGTACCCAGGCCACGGACATCGCCGTACTGGTGGTGGCGGCGGACGACTCCGTCATGCCCCAGACCATTGAGTCCATCAACCACGCCAAGGCCGCCGAGGTACCGGTGATCGTTGCCATCAACAAGTGCGACAAGCCTTCCGCCAACCCCGAGAAGGTCAAGCAGGATCTGACCCAGTACGGCATCATTGCCGAGGAGTGGGGCGGCGAGAACATCATGGTGCCCGTCAGCGCCCTGACCGGCGACGGCATCGACGAGCTGCTGGAGATGATCCTCCTGCAGGCCGATACCCTCGAGCTGCGCGCCAATCCCAACCGGCTGGGCCGCGGCGTCATCATCGAGGCCAAGCTGGACAAGGCCCGGGGCCCCCTGGCCACCGTGCTGCTTCAAAATGGTACGCTCCATGTGGGCGACAACATCATCGCCGGCATGGCCTCGGGCCGTGTGCGCGCGCTGATTAACGACCGGGGCGAGAAGGTCAAGGAGGCCGGGCCCGCCATGCCTGTGGAGATCATGGGCTTTGACGAGGTGCCCTCTGCGGGCGATGAAATGATCGCCGTGGGCGACGATCACCTGTCTCGTCAGGTCGCTGAGGAGCGCAAGGCCAAGCTGAAGGCCAGCCGCGAGGCCACCATGGCCAAGATGAGCATGGAGAACCTGTTCTCCAACCTGGAAGCGGGCAAGATGACCACGCTGAACCTCATCATCAAGGCGGATGTGCAGGGCTCCGTGGAGGCCGTCAAGCAGGCCATGGAGAAGCTCTCCAACGACGAGGTGAAGGTGCGCGTGCTGCATTCCGCCGCCGGCGCCGTCACCAAGGACGATGTGAACCTGGCCAGCGCCTTCAACGCCATTATCATCGGCTTCAACATCCGCCCGGACGCCTCCGCACGGGAGCAGGCCGAGAAGGAAAAGGTGGATGTGCGGCTGTACACCGTCATCTACAAGGCCATCGAGGACATGGAGAAGGCCATGAAGGGCCTGCTGGCGCCCGAGTACCGCGAGGTGCTGCTGGGCCATGCCGAGGTGCGCAGCGTCTTCAAGATCACCGGCGCGGGCACCATTGCCGGCTGCTATGTGCAGGACGGCAAGGTGCAGCGCAACGCTCAGGTGCGCCTGCTGCGTGACAATGTGGTCTGCTTTGAGGGCAAGCTGTCCAGCCTGAAGCACTACAAGGAGGACGCCAAGGAAATGGCTGCCGGCTTTGAATGCGGTATGTCCCTGGAGGGGCATAATGACATCAAGGAAGGCGACGTGGTGGAGTGCTTCATCATGGAAGAAATACCCCGCTAATGCTGCGCTTCGCGGAAATGGCAGAGCCATTTCCGCGAGGTTTG
>CBFFZW010000062.1:0-18034 GCA_965646445.1 uncultured Christensenellales bacterium
GTCGATGGTATAACCGTTGGCGGTGTAGGTGCTCTGACCCCGCTGGTTGACGGGGGCTGTAAAGTCGCTGTTGTCCAGCAGATTCCGCGCTCTGTCCCGCCTACTGAGGGCATCCGACAGCCCCGCCACGTCGCTGATCTGCGCCTGGGCGTCCGCTTCGGCGGAGGGGTCGATGGCCAGGACATAGCTGCTGTCCTCGGACGGCGTGCCGTCGCCGATGTAGACCTCCGGGGCGGCGTCTCCGCCGCCAGTACCGGGAGGCCCCTGCGGCCCCGGTTCCCCCTGAGGCCCCTGGGGGCCCGTTTCGCCCTGGGGCCCTCGCTCGCCCCGTGGGCCCGCGGGGCCGGGATTGCCCGTGGCCATCACCCCGGAATCAACGTAGCGGGCGCTGTCGTTGTCCCACTGCATCCAGTGGAGGTTGTCGGGGTTGATGTACGGGGCCCGGCCCGTGTACACAATTTCGGAGGGCGTGGGCGGGCGGGTGGTGATGACCGCCGTGCCGCTGACGCGCCGGATGCTCAGGGGGATGGCGCAGGCCACCGTCACCGCGCCGGAGGTCGGGTCGATGAGCTGCACCACCAGCAGCGGGCAGCCGCCGACGGCGATGGCCTCGCCGTCCAGCACGCCCGAGGCCGTGGCCCCGGAAACGGTCATCGGCACGGCTTCGGACATCTGCCGGCGCACGTCCCAGTACAGGTACATCCGCGCCGCGGCCCCGGTGATGTCGGCCGGTTCGCCGTCCGCCGTGAAGGTGATGGCCACATCCAGCGCGGCGATCTCCCCGGTGAAGACGGGGGGCTGCTCTTCAATGGCGACGGCCCCGGTGGCGATTTCGCAGCGCCCGGAAAGGGTTCTTGTGGGAAAAGTCATGAGTCATTCTCCTTATCGTCCGACGGCGATCCAGTCCACCTCCCGGGAGGCGTAGGAGCCGCCGATTTCAATGGTCGCGCCCGTGCGCGTTTTGTTGTAAATTTTGATGGCCCCGCTGTCCCCCGACCAGGCGCGGGCCGTGGTGGCGCAGCACGCCGCGATGTAGGGCACATCGTCGAAGCCGTCGTAGGTGATGGCCGTGCCCGCCGATGCCGCCGTCACCGTGCCGGCGCGGATCTTCATGCCCTCCAGCATGGACACCCAGCGTCCGTTGGACTTGACGAACATGCCTTCCGTGGCCGTGCCGGTCTGCCCGGGGATGACGACGCCGGACAGGGCCACGAAGCCCCTGGATTTGTTCAGGGCGTCGGCGGGGTCGAAGATGGCGATGTAGTACGTCGTGTCGGTGGCCAGGCGGGCGGAGGGCTCCAGGGAAACGGCCTGCTCGGCCAACGCGTTGGCGGGCGTCAAATGGGCGGTGGCCAGGGGCGCGGCGGAGGCCGTGGAGGCGTAGAGCCCTACGGTGACGGGGTTTTGCACGTTCCAGCCGTACCATTGGCCGCCGATGATCTTGCAGGTGCGCAGCCGCAGGGTGACGGCGTGCAAATTCACGTTGGCCGGGGTGCGGAAGCTCCACCAGCAGCCGTACAGGCCGCCGTTGGCCGGGGAGTTGTTGCCGATCTGGCCGTATCCGCCGGACACGCTCTGGTCGTTCCAGGTGCGGGCGACGCCGAACAAGCTCGCCGTCCCTGCGCCGCCCAGGCTGGGGAGGATGTCGCCAAAGCGGTCGGAGGCCCCGTTGTAGTAGATGGCGGCGTCGCCGTCCGAACCGAAGGCATCCATGGGCGGAACGGACAGCCGGTGGGTCTGGCCGAAGTTGTAGCCGGTGCCGCCGTTCTCCGGGGGCAGGATGAAGCTGGGGGCGAACTTCACCGGGAAGCCGTCCTCGCCCAGCTCGATCTGCCCGCCGGGGTCGCCGGCAGCGTTGTCCGCGGAGGTCACGGCCAGCAGATTGCGCCCGTCGGCATTTTTCAGGGCGAAGTCGTTGGTCTGGATGTCCACCCGCCCGCCGGACACGATTTTGACCAGGTCGTTCATGATCTGGATGAAATCGGTCTTCAGGGCGGAGGACACCGCCGCGCCGTCAAAGTCGATGGCCGTCTGCCAGGTGGCGCCTCCGTCCTGGGTGAGGGCCAGGCCGTAATGCTCCCCGTCGTACTGGCCGAAGCGCAGTTGTCGTTTTGTGTCGCCTGGGTCTTGGCAGATGATGTTCGCCGCGTCCCAGTAGAAGTGGGCGTTCCCCAGGATCGTCACCAGCGCCGCCCGCAGCACCCCCGCCGTGATCTCGTCCGCCACCATGCCGGAGCCGGTGATGGCCGTCCGCCATGCCCAGTTGTCGGCGCTGTCCTTGGTGTCAGAGAGGAGGATGCCGCCCCCGGCGAAGCGCACGGCCCTGTTTCCGTCCTCGGTGATGTACATCTCGGAGCCGTCGGGCAGGGTTTCCCGCCGGGTCTTGCTGGACATGATGCCAAGCACCGCCGTGTCGATGTACCCGTTCAGGAGGCTGGGGGCGTTCTGCGCGATCTGCTGGACCACGCTGGCGGCCTTGTCCGTCTGCACGTCCTTGTAGATCACATTGGCGCGGTAGTCCCCGATGACGGGACGGGTGTTTTCCGGGTTCAGCAGGTCGGTGTCCAGCTGAATGACCCGGGCCTGCTTTTCCAGGTTCCACGGGGCGATGATGACGTTCACCGTGTCGCCCAGGGCGATTCCTTCCCGGGCGTAGCCGACTGCCCGCAGGTTGGCGCAGGTCATGCTGATGGTCACCCGGGGAGCGGTGCGCGTTTGCAGCGCCTGCCAGGTGAGGGACAGCAGCTGCGCCGGGTTTTCGCAGTCCGGGAATTCCGCCACGCCGAAGCGGGGCCGTCCGCGCCGACCGAAGCGGGCCGTGGCCGCGGCATCCTCCACATAGGTCTGGCCCGGAGGCTTGTCGGCAGGATCGCCATCGGCCACGCGCCATACCGCGTCTGCGAAGGTGATCCTGCGGCCGTAGGTGTCCGCGCCCTCCGCCGTCTGGCCCACAACCTCGCCCTTGCCCCGGCCGTACAGGGCGGTCACCAGGTCACGGTCGTCATAAGTGACGCCCACCCGCTCCACGTTCCTGTCAATGGTCAGGCGGACGCCGTGGAAGCCCCCCAGCCGGGCGCGGATGTCGATGTACCGCCCGGTGATGACGTTGCCTGACCAGGTGACGCGTGGCGAAAGCGCCACGCCCCAGTTGTCCCGGATGCTTTGCAGCGCTTCCCACGCGCTGATCCAGTAGAAGGCGGCGCTGCCCATGGGGTCGGCGTCCACCATGCCCAGCTGCCATCCCGTGCCCTCCAGGGCGGCGCGCAGGGCCGTGACGGCGGTCACGCCGCGGGGGCGCTTGTCCTGCACCACGCAGTCCGTCAATTCCGCCACGGCAATGTGCTCCGCCTCGTAGGACACCGTGCCGTCGGGCTGATGCCGGGCGGGCTGACGAATCTCGAACAGCTGCAAGGCGCCGCCGTCCAGCCAGCCCACCCGCATACCGGCGTTTATGGGCTTGGCCGGATCGTCGGGAAAGGTGGCGGTGTGCCTGTACTCCTCGTGGATGTGGTGGGCCTCCAGGGCGTCCCGCCGACGGTACAGGGGACGGTCGTTGCGGTCAAAGAACAGAAATTCCATCATATCCACCTTTCCCGCCAGGTGAGCGTGCCGCCCGCCCCGCCCTCCACGGTGATTCGGTTCGCGCCCCGGCTCAGGGCGAAGAACGCGCTGTCGATGGTCAGCTGATCCAGGATGGACTGGCCGCTGAGCTCGATGGTCTGCCGGTGGAAGTCGATGATGAGCCGCCCGACGCCCACCGTCCCGCGCAGGTGCAGGAACGCCGTCCCCAGCGTCCAGCGGGGGTCGGTGAGGGGCGCGGCGATGTCCTGGGTGATGGTCATGCGCGGCGGCTCGCCATGGATGACCATGGCCGGGGCCGTCACAGGCTGGATCATGGGGGAGCAGCCGGTGTACGCCGGGTCGAAGGCGGTGAAGGCCAGGGTCAGCACCTCCCAGTACTGCCGGGAGGACTGGTCGGGGTACTGGGTACACACCGCCATCAGGAAGCCGTCCTCCTCCGGGGTATGCCGAAGGGGCCTCGGCTCGGCGGCGGACAGCCAGGCCGTGATGTCCTCCAGCAGACGGCGGCGGAGGAGTGGGTCTTCCTCCATCAGCACAAAGGACACCGCCACCGGGCGCGCGCCGCGTACCCGGCGGATGAACCGCGTGCCGTCCAGCAGGGGCTGGGACTGGCTGGTGACCTGCACCTCGGGGCTGCCCACGGCAATATCCACCACCCGTGCCGGGGCGATGTCGCATAGTTCGATGCCGTTAAACTCGACCATTGAAGCCGCTCCTTTGCATGGATTCCACCTTCCGGGCCTGGGCGCTGCTGACCGTGGGCTCCACCAGGCGGCCCACGGCCTGCCCGTCCATGACCACGGTGAGCCCCGACATGGCCCGGGCCAGGCGCTCGTAGTCAATGCCGCCGCCACCGCCGCCGCCCGTGAGGCTGCCTGCACGACTGTTGCCGCCCTCGCGCCACACCTTGGCCTCGGCGGCGGTCAGCACGGCCTCGCCCCGGTGCAGCACGGCAGGATAGCCGTCCATGGGCACGAAGTCCAGGCCGACGGCGTGGCTGTTGCCGCCTCCGCCGAACAGGTTGGAAAAGAAGTTGCCCACCGCGCTGACGGCCTTCGATACCCAGCCGATCAGCACGGACAGCTTGTCGATGAACCAGCCCACCGCCTTCACCACGGGGCCCATAATCGTCCCCGCCAGGTCGATCAGCACGGACACCAGGGGCGATATGGCCTGCCACAGCTGGATGCCCATGTTTTTCAGCTGGGTCAGGGAGCGGTTCAGCTTTTCCGAGGAGGTTCCGGCGACTTTTTCAAAGCCTTCGCCCACCACGTCCGTCTGGGTGGACATGGCTTCCAGGTTGCCGGTGAAGGTCTGGGCGTTGGCCCCGGTGATGGCCAGGGCCGCCTTGCCTGCCTCGATGCTGGAGAACATGTCCAGCATGGTTTTGCCGTTCTTCTGGGCGGACTGTGCCAGCAGGCCCACAATGTCGTTGAGGGGGACGCCCGCGGCGGTCATATCCTGGAAGGACATGCCGGCATACTGCGTTCCCTCGGCGGCCTCCGCCAGGCCGAGGGAAGCCTGGGTGCCCTGCTTGCCCAGCTCCGCCATCAGGCTGTTGAGCTGGGTGGTGGCCTGGGCGGCGGGGGTGCCCTGGGCCGTCATGGTGGCGATGGCAGCGCCCACGTTCTCGAAGGATACGCCCATGGCCGCCGCGGTGGGGGTCACGTTGGACAGCACGCTGCCCAGCTCGCCCACGGTGGTGATGCCCGTGTTCTGGGTCTGGATGAGCACCTTCTGAATTCTGTCCGCTTCCTCCACGCCCAGGCCGTAGGCGTTGAGCGTTTTCAGGGTGGCGGAGGTGGCGGTGTCCAGGTCGGTAAAGCCCGCCTTGGCCAGCTGGGCGGAGGAATCCAGCAGGGCCATGAGTCCCTCGGTATCCTTGCCCAGGGCGTTGTTGGCGGAAATGGCGTTGTAGGCGGATTCGGCCATGCCGTCCGCTTCCAGGCCGTACTTGGAGGACAAGTCCAGCAGGCTGTCGCCCAGCTCGTCCATGTCCACCTGGGCGGTATCCACCAGGGTGGACACCTTGGCCAGCCCGGCCTCGAAGGCCGTGCCCATCTCGTAGATGGCGGAGGCGGCTTCGATCGCCTTGCTGGCCACAAAGCTGCCGATGCCCTGGCCCACGCCCTGCAGCAGCCCCGACCACTTCGACGTGCCCTTTTCCACCTTGGCCGCCGCGCCGTTCAGGTCGCCGTCCAGCTTGTCATAGTCCGCCCGGACTTCATAGACGATCTTGCCGTCTGTATCAGCCATCGGTGTCACCTGCCTTTGCTTTCAGTCCGTCGGCCAGGGCGTTCATCTGCCGTGCCAGGCGGTGCATGGCCGCGCCCTCGTCCTCGCGGATGGCGTAGCGCGCCTTGGCCTCGGCCAGGGCCCTGCGATCGTCGGCGTTGTGCCTGGTGGGGGCGGGCATGGGCCGTGCGCGAAGCTGCACGATGCGGATGAACTGCGTCGCGTCCGTCAGCCCGCCCAGCAGGGCCACGAAGCGCGCCCAGGACATCCGCCCCCGCTGCCTGTCGATGTCGATGCCGTACTGCTGCAAAAACGCCGCCTGGATGTAGGGCCAGTCCTGGCGGAAGTCCATCACCGGCGGGCCGTCCTCCGCGGGCCCGTCGCCCCCTGCCAGGTGGGTGAAGGCCGCCTGCAGCAGCGCGGTCTTCCGGCGAAGCCCCCAGGGCGGATGGCGGAACAGCAGCCGGACGCCCAGCCTGATCCGGTCGCCCTCGGTCATGTCCCGGCGGCGCAGCACGTCAAAGACAAAGAGCACCGTATCGAACGGCGCTCTCATGACATAGGTTCGCCTGCCCAGGCGCAGGGGGGTGCCCCTCATGCCCGCACGGCTTTCCGCCGCTGGGCCTTGAAGTCCCTGACGGCGGCCCTGCGGCTGCGGGCGCTGGCCTTCGCCACGGCGGGGGCGACGATGTTCCTGATGAAGGGGTGCACATCGTTCACCATGGCCAGCGCGTCCTCGCCATAGAAGGCCAGGACGGCCCGGGCGTTCTCCTCGCCCAGCACCAGGCGGTACAGGCCTTCCGCGGCCTGGCCGTACAGGGCGCAGACGGCTTCGGACGGCGACGCCTTCAGCGCCCGCTCCTGGCGGATCAGCGCGGCCATGGCGGTGTTGAAGTCGCCCGCGTTGGCGCCCTCGTCAAAGGCCATGCTGAGGCGAAGGGTGGCGGCACCGTGATGCAAGGTCAGCTTTTTGCGGAGCATGAGGGTTCCTCCTTTACGCGGGGTTGGTCTGGGTGGCGACGGTGGGCTTGCCGTTGACGCGCACCTCCACGGACACGGCGCTGCCGTCGGTAGAGGCCCCTGCCATGTCGGAAAGGTTGCACAGCGTCACGTCGCAGGTGATGGTCTCCACCTTGGCGTCGGGGGTCAGGCGCTGAATGCGCAGGGTGGTTTCGCGCTCCGCCATCAGGCCGTACTTGCGCTGGCTGCCGAAGATGTAGTCCTGGGCCGGGTCGCCCAGGACGCGCACGCCCGAGAGCGTCAGCGCCGGGGCCATGCCGGTGACGAAGTTCCGGGCATAGCCGCCGTCGCCGAGGAAAAAGTACTGCTGCACCACCTCGTTGAGGCTTTCGGCCAGGTTGTTGAAGCCCTTGCCGAAGGCGGCCCACTGCGGGGACGCGGCGTCCTTGCCTGCAATGTCGATGGCCATGTCGATGCCGTAGACCACGAGCAGGTTGTCCATGGGTCATCCTCCTTGCTTGTTGTAGAATCGTACCGTGACCGCCGAGACGAACAGCCACTGGTCGCCCTGCTCCCGGTCGGCGTAGCAGGGGGCCCGGGTGGTGACGGCGGCGTAGAGCTGGTAGCGGTCGTTGCTGGGGTAGGCGCTGGCCCGGGTGAGGGCGCGGTGGATGGCCCCCAGGGCGTCCCGCAGGGTGGGCATGTCGTGATGCTTGCCGTTGATGACGATGGTCACGCTGTCGATGGTGGCGCGGTTGAGCATGACGCTGTCGCTGCCGCCGCTGGCCAGGTCGATGGCGATGGCGTCGTCGGCGGGCATGGGCCCCTTGAACACGGGCAGGGCCGTGGCCGTCCGGGCCAGGGCGACGACATCCTGCAAAACGGCGGCGTACACGTCCATGCTATCCCTCCTTGATCTTCTTTTGCGCCAGAGTCTCCCAGTCCCTGCGGTGCTGACGGCGGGCCGTCTCCACCCACATCAGGGTGGCCCTGCTGTTTTTGTCGCGGCTGGGGGTGCCGGTGTAGTAGACGCGGCGGGCGTAGGGCGTCCGCCATTCGATGTGCCCGCTGTTCGGGTCGCTGTGCAGGGCGGAGGAGGCGATCAGCGCGCCGGTGTCGAACCGGGCGAAGTCGTTGCTGTCATCCAGAATCTGCTGGGTGAGGGCCGGGAGGGCCCTGCGCTCAAACTCGCCCTGCACGCGATGGCGAATGCCGCCCTTGTCCGTGATGACCTTGAAGGCCATTTACACCAGCCCCGCTTCCGTGTGATGGGGCCTGCCCGTATCGTCCACGCAGCTGTCCACCGTCTGGACGGTGTAGGTCATGCCGCCGTGGAGGATCCGCAAATCGCTGCCCGCCCTGTCCGCCTGGGCCTTGAGGGCGTCGAAGTTCAGCCCTGGGGGCGTGGACAGCCGATGGTCGTAGAAAAGCACCGCTCGCAGCTGCACGTCTGTGTTGTCGGCGGTTTTACGGGTCTGGTTGGCGTGCTGGACGCAGACCCGGCGCAGGGGCGTATCCTGATAGGTTACGCGTCGATCCGCGTCCACCGACAGCGGCTGGCGCAGGATGGCCCGGTGGGTCAGCAGGCGGGCGGGGATGGGTCGCAGCGCCATCAGCACACCCTCCTTCCCATGAGGCCGGCCTGCTCCAGGAGCATTACCGCCGCCGGGCAGACCATCGACTGTGCCCCCGTGGCAGCCTTTCCGCCGCCGGATACGCTCACATGGCCCACAGTGTAGCTTTCGCCGGTGAAGCCCATGACGGCGGTTTCGACGCCGTTGAGGGTCAGGTATTCCATCTGGGCGCACACCGCCCGCCGGAACAGCGTCCGCACCAGGGACGGAAAGGCCGCCAGTCCGCGTGACGCCATCATCTGCCGGGTCAGGGCGTCGATGATGTCGTCGGCGCGGGCGGCAATGCGCGGGAAGTCCTCGTCGGGGATGGGCGTGCCCATGTATTGGGTATTGTAGTAGTCCTGATCGACGTAGGGCATGGGGGTGGGCTCCTTCCTGGTGGGTGGGGCGGTTTGGGCTCTTTCCTGTGTGGTTTGGGAACAGACCGTCAGGGTTGCTTCGCTCCCTGACTGCGGGTTCGACGCTTCGCGCGAACGGAGGCGTTGGGGGCGCTGCCCCCAAGCCCCTGCCAGAGGGGCGCTTACCCCTCTGGACACCCGTTTTCGCCGGCGCGATGTGTGCGAGGTGTTAGGCTTTGGTGACGATGGTGGCATGGCCGCCTGCCGTCACGTTGCCGCTGAACGCATTGACCAGGGCCACGGTGACGGTCTGGTCGGCGGTCAGCCCGGACACGACCTGCGTCTTGTCCATCTCCGTCCAGGTGGAGCCGGTGGGCAGGGCCTTGCCATAGGTCAGGGTGATGGCGGAGGCCCCGGCGGCATACATCAGCTTCGTGCCGTAGACGCCTGCCTTGCCGCCCTGGGCCGTCAGGATGGTCTCGCCGGTCTCCGGGCCCGCGGCGGAGGTCACGGTGAGCTCGCCCAGCACGGGGGCGCTCATGTTGGCGAAGAAGCCCGCCAGGCGGTTGTTCAGGCCGAATACGTCGTAGTAGTACCGCTCATAGTACAGGTACTTGCCCTTGCTCTGGGCGGTGGGGGCGGACATCATGGACACGTCGTACACCACGGGCGCCACCACGGCCAGGGGATCCACCAGCAGCATGTTCACCTGCTTGGCATCCGCGCTGACGGCCCATCCCTCATCCTGGGTGTAGCTGGACTTCATCATATCGGAGGGCACTTCCTTGATGGTCACGCCGTCCAGCTTGCCCACGTTGCGGTCAACGTTGCGGATGCCCGTGCCCGTGTCGATGAAGCGGGTGATGCCGGCGGCCTCCTTCAGGAGCTTGTAGGTGTCGGGGGTCATGTAGGCCATGACCCGGTCGCGGTTGACCCGGTGCTCGGTCATGTAGGCGATGTAGGCGTCCCACTGGGCCAGGATGTTCGCCGCCGTCAGCGTGGTGGCATCCACACCGCCGAATTCCGCCGCGAAGCCCGCCAGCCTGGACACCGCGTAGGCGTCCATCTCGGGGATCTTCTGCTGCTCGTTGAAGGTCTTGGTGATGTTGGCGATGGTCACCACGCCGTTGCTTTCCTGGATGTCCATGGGATCCACCAGGGTGTCCCACTCACGATCCTGGGACATGGTCATGGGCTGCCACTCATTGTTGAAGTTGCGGGTGAACACGCCGTCAACGCGGTCGCGGTTCACCGCCCGGGAGCCGGATACGGTCATGGAAGGAACCATGACGGTCTTGCCGCCCATGGGCCGGTACAGGCCGGCATTCGCGCTGGCCCACACCTCGCCGAAGTAGCTCAGGTAGGGGTAGATGTTGGCCAGGGCCTTGGCGTAGTCGAAGGCATAGTTGATGTTCTGCATGGTGAAAGGCATGATGCTGTCACTCCTTTTTGTTGTAGCCCCAGGCGCTCAGGAATTCCTGGGCCTGGGAGGCTTTGCCGGTGGGCATCCCGCCGGTGGTGGGCGCGCCGAAGCTGGGTTTCACAGGCGGGGCGGATTCTTCGGCGGTGAAGTACTCCTCGTACTTTTCCCGCACCCCTTGCAGCTGCTCGGCCAGGGGCTTGGCGCCCTCGGCCCGATCCAGCATCCTGAAGACCTGCTCGCGGAACTTGGGCTTCACTTGGGCGAAGTCCTCCCCGCCGATGGCCAGGAGCATATCCCGCTCCCGGCTGATCTGCTGGTGCTGCCGCATCAAGTCCTTGTATTCCTCGCTCTCCGTGGGCGCCGTGGGCTTGGGCGCGTTTTGCAGCGCCTGGTCGATCTGCTCCTGCACCCGGCTGCGCAGGACGTAGTCGCTGGCCAGGGCGCGGTTCCCCTCGTTGAGGATGAAGTCCACCTGCTCGTCGGTGAGTCCCTTGTCTTTGAGGTCGTTGCGCTTGAACAGTGCCATGTTTACCGTCCTTTCTTACCGCCCCGGACGCGGGGCGAACGGACGCCTTTACCGCCCGCGTCCCGGGCGTGATGGTCAGCCCCGCTTTTTCGGCCCGGGGGTCTTGCCCGGCGGCGCGCCCCGGTCTTCCGTCTTCGGCGGGGCGGGGGGATGCCGGGCCCGGCGGTACGCCTCCGCCGTCATGCGCAGACCGCACCGCCGGCACAGAACCCCGGCTTTGTCACCGATGAATTCATGCTCGCAGGCCATGCTGATTCCTCCTTGTCGCTGTGTTTCCGGGCACGAAAAAACCGCCTGCGGTATCGCGGCGGCTCAGTAGTGATGCCATGGGCAGTTTTTGCAGATGTCCAGGAAATCCTCTTTCTGCTTGAAGCGCTCCGGCAGCGAGGACAGACGAATCACGCCGTCCACACAGTCCCGGTTTTCGATGCACTCATAATCGTTGATGTCCCTGTCCACCAATGGACACAGGACGCGGTCAGGAGCCTTGTCCATGGCCTTCAGCCTCCCTCATCATGTGCTCTGTCTTTTCGTCGAACTCTGCCCTGCTGTAAGCTGTGCGGATGCTGCCGCTATGGGTATCCACATAAGCCGCGCCATCCGAAGCATAGTATCGTTCGTACTTGCCGTTCCAGACGCTGACGGAAAGTTTTGCTTCGCGGATGTAGGCCTTGGCCTGGCTCTCGCTAATGCCGTGGCCCCGCTGTCCGTTGATGTGCGCATCGTCGAAGGACAGGGCATCCACATCGACGGCTTTGGGCGGCCTGTGCAGCTCCCCGTTGGGCGCGACCTTGCGCACGGCATCCAGGAGGCGCTGCTGCCTCGCGGCCTGCGTCGCCTTCCCGCTGACACTTTGATTATACCCCAAGACCTGCGTTCTGTCAGCCCTTTTTGTCAGGCCGTTTTCCGTGACGAAGGTGCGCAAAGCGGCCTGCCGCTGCTTCACTGTCATCGCGGCGGCCCGGAAGCCCTCCTTGTCCCCGACGGCGTCCAGGCAGGCGGCCTCGCGCTTGGCGGCGCGGACGGCCCGCTCCAGCTGCCGCTGATGCTGCATGGCCCGGTACTGCCTGTCATTCTCCGCCTTGGGCTCCGGGTCGCGCCTGCGGGCCACGGAATAGCCGGGGATGAAGGGAATCTTGCGATGCCCGCAGTTGATGCCGAACAGCCCCGCGGCTTGTCCGTAGCTGGTGACGCCCAGTGGCTCGTAGTGAATTTCTTTGCCGTGCAGATCCCGGGCGGTTCCGCCGGTGCCATCCGTGCTGTAATATTTCCCCTGATAGGGGTAGCACAGCGGGCGGGCCCCGGCGTGCTCGCTGACCTGGAAGATGCTCACGCCCCAGTCCCGCATCCGGGCCTCCACCGCCGCATGGGCCGTGTTGGCCAGGGTGGTGCGCATATCCATGGAAACATAGGCTTCCGGCGTCCACGCCCGCCCCGCCCTGTCCACAAAGCCGGTGAGCCCCGCCCGCGCCATGTCCCGGACGGCCTTCGCCCGGGCCTGCGGCAGGCTGCTCTGCCCGGTGACGATCTCCCCGGTGCGGCGGTTCAGCGCGGCCTGGGCGGCGGACAGCCGCTCCTCGTAGGCCAGGGTGTTGGCCGCCGTGCGCCGGTACTGCTCCAGGCTGCTGTTGAGCATGACCGTGTTCACCAGGTTCAGGCTGTCGGCGGCCTGGCGGCGGTACATGGCCATGGCGATCTTCATGGCGTCGGAGGCTTCCACCGGGGGCGCTTCCCGCAGCAGGCCCTGCGCATAGGCCTTGGCCATGGCGGGCTCCACCGTCCTGACGGCGGCCAGCATGGTCTGCTCCACGGCGATGTCCGCCAGGCCTTCCGCGTACCCCGCATACCGGGCGATGATGGCGGCGCTTTCCTTGGTAAACTTGCCCATTCTGGCCAGGGTGGCGATCCGCCACTGGGCGGAGGGCGTGTTGCCGCCGCCCTCCCGGAAGTATCGGGCGATGGTCAGCAGCAGCTCGTCCTCGCAGTCGGCATAGACCTGCTCGATGGGCTCCACCTGGGTGAGGATGAACCGCGGCGTCACCCGCTCCGGCGCGATGCCCGCCTTGGCCGTCATTCGGCGCCGCCCAGGAGCATGGCGTCCACCGCCGTGCCGGAAACGCCGCTTTCCGCCCGGATGGCCTCGAGCTCCGCCTGGGCTTCCTCCCGCGTCATGCCAAGGATTTGGGTCATGTAGGTCTGCTTGGACATCAATCCGTTGGTCACCAGCAGAATACCCTCGTTCAGGTTGGTTTGCCGATCCTGCAGGATGCTGTCGTCGAACACGACGTTCACATGATAGCCGCCTTGCACCAGGCTTGCCACAGGGACGCCTTCCGCCGTGCGCATGTCATAGAGCACGGCCAGCTCGATGATGCCGTCAACGGCCCGCTGGATGGCCGTCTTCAGCTGCGCCTGGTTGCCCTTGATGGTCTTGTAGGTCTTGCTGTTCTCGCTGATGACCTCGGTGGCCGTCTTCACCCCGCCGGCCTGGTCGAAGGTGAAGGTGCCGGGGGAAAAGCCCATTTGCAGGCAGAGAACGGAGAAGAGGATGTTCAGGCCCTCCCGGTGGTCGGTGACGCGCAGGGTCTGCGTGTTGTCGGTGGGCATGTCGCCGGTATCGGGGTCGATGTTCAGGGCCTCGAAAACGCTGCTGTGGGGGTCGAAGCGCCGGATGAGTTGCCCCGTCTCCCGATCCACCACCACGTCCAGGTAGCTGCTGGGCACGATGATGCGCTTGCGGCCCAGCACATCGTCCTGATATTGCCATGCCGCCGAATCAATGGTATAATGAAGCATCCATATTTCGCGTGGGTGCATGCGCCCAAGCAAGGAGCGTTATATATGAAAAAAATCGCGGTATGGCTGGTGTGCCTGCTCGTGGCGTGGCTGATGGCGTTCCCGGCGATGGCGGAGGATGACGCGATACGACCGCGGCTTTTGGATACCTGTGCGCTAACCTTGAGCAAGCAGCCCACGAACATCAAAAGCATCACGCCTATGCCGGATGGCGGGGTGGCCGTGTTTTACCTGACATCAGCGCCGAAGAAGGGCCAGCAGGAATACCGGCTGGATGTCTTTGCCGTCGATGGCACGCGGCTGCTGGCGAAGAACCTTGGCCGCTCCAAGGTGGCCGAATCGGAGTCGGGGCCCTTTCCCTATGGGCAAATCATTCTGCAAAGCGACCGCTTCCTGTGCGAGTACTACCCCGACATCACGACCATGGAGGTGTACCGCCAGACGGCGTACCGCTACAACGGAAAGGCCATCGGCAAGGAGAAAACGCGCAGGCTGAAATTCGGCCTGGCCACCTATGCCAGGCCCGTGGGGGACTTCATGGTGCGGACACTGGCGCATGCGGGGGAGGAGCCATACCCGACAGCGATACCGTACCGCACAACGGAACTCATCCATATCCCCACGGGGCAAAGCGTGAGCCTGCTCCTATACGATTGGTCCTTCTGCTCCTTCGCCGATGACCGGGGCTGCCTTTTCATTGCCCAGTGCAACGAGAACGACAATCTGGAGCTGCGCCGATATGACCCAGCGGACGGCATGGCAGAAACCGTCACCGAATTTGATAAGGCCTGCTTTGACGGGATCAACGACCCATACGTTGGCTCCGCGGTCTGTATGGACGGGAAGGCCTGGCTGAAGATCCGCCGGACAAATGAAGAATCCCTGATCCTGATCATCGACACGGCCCAGGGAGCCATCACAGCCAGCTACACGCTGCACGCGGCGGAAGGCAAACTACAGCGGGCGGGCGAGGTGCTGTTGGCTGTGGATGGCTGGCGCCTGGATGAAACGCTGCAGTGCATGCTCTACCGCGCCGACATTCTCCAAGCAGACCTGACGCGCACGCCGCTGGCCCTGGCGTATGAGGACTGCATTTTCATGTATGCTGACGGCGCTTCAGGCGTCCTCACCACGGTGGCGGTCAATGCCGACGGCGCGTCCTTCGTCCTGTGCCGCTACGACTTCAGCGTACCCGGATGAACTTCGACCAGCCCCAGTAATTCCAATCGTCATTCATGCTGGTCAGGTTGGGGCCGCTGTCCTTATTATACTTCCTTTTCAAAGAACCATAAGCTTCAGACGACTGGTAGACGGCGTGCACCTTGCTTCCCTGAAGGGTCTGCTTGCCGGCATAGACGCCAATATGGCTGGCATAGAATTTGTTGCCGGCCGCGGTCTTGCGGAAGCCCTGGAACAGCTCCATGCCGGGGATCAGCTTATCATATCCGCCGAGGTCCTTGATGGAACCGAAAAATTTGAGATAGAGACCAAACTCTGTGCTTGCACCGGTTGCGCCCTGTGCGTTTCGCGCCGCATGGATATAATGCGCGCAGTCCTTTTTGGCGTAGGACACATCTTCGTCAGCAGCATATTCTTCAAGCTTCTGCATGAAGGCTTCAACCGTCAGCGGTGTTCCTTCGCCGGCGAAGGCGTAGATCCTCTCCAAAGCGTCGCTGTGAAGACGGATCCGCATGGCGGATGACACCCTGTATTTGCTATCATCAAGGCTGCCATCGACCTTGTCATAGCAGCCATAGGCGCCGGTATCGCCGCTGTTCTGACAGTTGCTGTCCAGGTGGCTTCCGCCCATGGCGCCTTCAAGCGCTTCAAGGCTTGCCCTGCCGAACAAGCCGTCCGCCGTGAGACCATATGCCTTTTGAAACGCCTTGACGCCGGCGACGGTCTTGTCGCCATATTTGCCGTCCGCCGTGCCGCAGTTGTACCCCATGCCGTTCAGCTGAGCCTGCAGGGCTTTAATCTGAGCATGTTCGGTGGATGTGTCCTTCTTGAAGTGGCAGCCGCCCTGATGAATGCGGTAAAGGGTCACTGTGCTGTTCGCGCCGCTGCCGTAAATGGTGCTTTTCATGCTGTACCTCCTCAAAATCAAGATGTTGGTTGCTGTTGTTATAGAATACAGGGCAAGGTTATTTCGGCACGCCAGGATGTTCCTGGTGCCGCCGGCTTCCCATACCACCTCCTTCACGCGGCTGCCTCTCCGTCATCCTCCTCCCTCCGGCTCCAGCCACCCAGCGTACTTTCCTTGGGCCATGAGCGGCCTCCTTCCGGCAACATCAGGGGATAACAAAAGGAGCCGCGCTGCTTGCGGCTCCCTTCACGGAGGAGAGTGACGACGGTGCGGCCCGGCTTCGCTGCCTTGCCACGGTGTCAGGATAGCATGAGTTTACTTGCAATTCACGGCAAAGGTGAAAAAGTTTTTCAGGGGTGATAGACGCCCAGGTAGTCCTTCAGGGCGCTTTGAAGAATCTGCGAATAGTTGACGCCCTTGCGCTCGGCGGCATCGTTGAGCCAGGCGGGGATGGTCAGGGTCTTTTTGACGGCGCGGTTCTCCATTTCATCCCGGAAGGGCGTCATCCAGGCCGTGATGGGCACGGCCATTTCCCCTGGCACGGTGATGGTGTCCATGCTGGCCACGGGGATGGCCTCGCCGTCCTGCTCCATGCCATACAGGTGCAGGCTCATGGCCTCGATGGCCTCCTGTCGGGCCTCCTCAAAGGTGTCACCCTGGGTGTAGCAGCCATCCAGCTGGGGGAAGCGGACGCTGTATCCGCCGTCCGCCTCCTGGGTGAAGATGGCCATGTAGGTGTAGGACTGGGGTCGAGTCATGTTGATTCCTCCTTACAGCGTTACCATCCAGCTTTGGCCTTGATGTCCCGCTCGATTCCTGGTTTGAGGTCGCCAGGGTGATCCGGCACGGTGATGCGCTTGCCATCCTTCACGAATTGCTTGTGGGATCCGCGCTGCCGAACCTCCTGCCAGCCGTCTCGCTTCAACCGCCGAATGGCTTCACGGGCTGTCATCGGCATGTTTGCCACCTCCTGATGAATCCATGATAACACATTTTACACGTATTGTCAATACGTATTTTCAAAAAGACAAAGCGCGCGCGGTGTCGTCCCCGTTAAGGGGAGGGGGAAAGGGCAGTGCTGCGCCCTTTCCCTTCTCCTACAACGGGACGACAGTCACGCCTGATACTTACGAAGTAAGTATAGGGTTGCCGCCGCCATTTGTGGCAACCCTCAAAATCAGGGTTGCCGCCACAATTTGCGGAGGGTTATTGGGCAGGGTCAACGCCGTCCTTAACGACAAGTTTTGTTCGTTTATCAATAATATAACCATAACGTTTCACCTGATCCCGCACCGTCCTTTCGGGGGTGTTGAGGTACTCGGCCAGCTCCTTGACGGTGGGAGGCTGCCCCATGCCGGCAGCGCTAACCGCCTCGGCAAACTTGGCCGCTCCGTCCTCGCGACGGGTGGCGGCCTGCCGCTTTCTGGCTTCCGCGCCATGCTTCGCCCCCCTCTGCCACCCCGCCATCGCCTCCTCCGCGGCCAGGTCGGCCAGGATGCCGCTGTCATCCACCCGGTGCGTCGGGTAATCGAACCAGCAGTCGATGGGCGCGAAGCCGGGAAACTCCCGCAGGGTGGCCTCGATGCGCCAGGCGCTGCGCTGGTCGGCGGCTGCTTCGGCCCGGCGGACGGCGGACAGCATGGCCTCGTAGGCGGTTGGGGAGAGCAGCTTTCCGGCGGCCATTTCCAGGCGGAGGCGGGCGCACTGGTCGTCCTGGGGGATCGTCTCGCGCCAGTCCGGAAGGGCCCTGTCGAGGACTTCCGCCATGGCGGCCAGGGCGGCCCGGTCGCGCAGGTGACGGCGCACGGCGTCGGTGAGGGAGAGCTGGATCATGTCCAGCATGGCGTCGGGGTCACGAGCGAAGACGCCCGACCCGCTGGCGCGATCCATGCTGCGCTTGCCTCCCTGGGCGCCCTTGGAGTGGTGGTGGCAGTAGATCACCGCCGTGCCCAGGGCCGTGCAAACCTTGTCGAACTGGTTGCAGAACTGGCTCATCTGCTCGGCGGAGTTCTCGTCGCCGGTGATGATTTTATAAATAGGGTCGATGATGACGGCGATGTAGCTGCGCTTGCTGGCCCGGCGGATGAGCTTGGGGGCCAGCTTGTCCATGGGCAGGCTGTGGCCGCGCAGGTTCCAGATGTCGATGTTGCCCAGCCCCAGCGGAGCCCTGCCCAGGGCATCGTAGACGGCCCGGAAGCGGTGCAGGCAGCTGGCCCTGTCCAGCTCGAGGTTGACGTAGAGCACCCGGCCCTTCGCGCAGGGGAGGCCCATCCAGGGCCAGCCCTCGGCCAGGGCGACGGTCAGCTGGATGAGCGCGAAGGACTTGCCCGCCTTGCTGGGCCCGGCGATGAGCATCTTGTGGCCCTGGCGCAAAAGGCCGTCAATCAGCGAATCATTCAGCGGGGGCAGGCAGTCGTAAAAGGCTGCGAAAGGCTCGAAGTCTGGAAGATCATC
>CBFFZW010000063.1:0-16313 GCA_965646445.1 uncultured Christensenellales bacterium
ACGCCGGGGTGAGCGGCGTGACGCGGGGACTGTCAAAAGGTCTTGGGAGGTGTCGGAGGGCCCGTAGGCCCTCTGACCCTTCATCGAAAATTGGCGAGCCCCCTTCGGGGCGGTTAAACGGGGCGAAGCCCCTGTACGGCGATTTTCGTGCTTTTTCGTTAGAAAAAGCTTCTTTACACGCGCGAACGGCCGGGAGCTTGCTTTGCAAGCGACCAGTGAGGGCGTGCAAACTCGCCCAAGTGGTAAAGCCACTTGGGCGACTCCTTATTCGATGAACAGGATCCGGCAGGGGGCGTGGTCTTCGGGGATCACGCCGGTTTGATGGGCCTGGAACTCAAAGGGCAGGAGGCCTTCACCCTTGTCGGTGAAGGTGAAGGCCGCGCCGGTGAGGTTCAGGGCATGGGTCAGTTCAATGAGCATCAGGCCCTTCGCCGTGTCCCCGACCCAGCACAGCCGGGGAATGTAGTCCTCGGGCCGCAGATCCAGGCGGGGGCGCAGGGTGGTCACGCCGCCCTGAACGGTTTTGTCCACGCAGGCCAGGGCGTCGCTGAAGCTGTCGGGGGTGATTTCCAGCAGCGTCCCGGTGAGCTTCACCGTCCAGCCGTCGTTGACCGTGCCGCCGCGAACGGGCGTGCGCAGGCCGTCGGCTTCCACCTGGCGCAGGGCAGGCTTGCACTGGAAGGAACCGCCGCCCCGGGTAGCCCCCAGGAGTCCCGTGCCCCCGGCGATGGCCTGGGTCAAAAGCCGCCGGAGGTCGGGGAGGGTGGCGGCTTCATCAGGATTGAAGTTTTTGAGGAACAGTCCCGCCCCCAGCTGAAGGCGCTCGAAGGTGCGGGAGGTCAGACCGCTAAGCAAGGTATCACTCCTTTACAGGTCGTACAGACGCAGCGTCAGCCGGGCGCGCAGGCACCGCACCCGGGGATCGGCATCGTCCCGGTCGAGGGTCAGGAAGCCGCCGTCCGCCCGGTGGAGGCTGGCCATGCCGCCGGGGAAAGTCAGCGCCGCGCCGCCCTCGGGGATCAGGGCGCGGAGCCGCTGCCCCAGGGCTAGGCGCTGGGCATGGGCGTCAGGCTCCCGGAACCAGGCGGAGACGGTGAACGGCGCTGCCTGACCGAAGGCGGGAACGGGCGGAAGACAGGTGAGGTAGGGGCATTCCGCGCCGCGCGGAATCTGATCGGCCAGGTACACGGGCAGGTCGGTCTGCCGCAGCAGGGCCAGCAGGGACGTTGTCAGGCCGGAGAGGCTCATGGGGCGCTCACCAGCCCTTCGACGGGCACCTGGGCGAAGGCGAAGCCCGCGCACAGCGGGGTTCGCATATCGCTGGAATGCCCGGTGACGCGGTAGCACCTGCCGTCGCTGACCCGGCGCACCACATCGCCCTGGCGAAGGGTGACGCCCCACTCGTGCACAAGCACCGGGGTGAGCCGCCTGGCGGGGCGCTGGGCAATGTCGATTTCGCTGGCCATCACGGCGGTGACGCCGCCCCGAAAAGCCATGCTCTCCTCGTAAACGGAGGCGATGCCGCCGGTCTCGTCCGGGGTGTCGGTGCGCTCCAGAAGGATGAAATCCTCCATGTAGTCGCCGAGCATTACAGCTTCACCTCCGAGAACATCCGCCGGTAGGGCATCAACGCCTGGGCGAAGGCCTCCTGCCAGGTGACGGGCCTGCCGCCGGTGGTGACGGCGGTGCGGCTGTACGCGCCGAAGGACTCCCGCAGCACCCCGGCCTCCGGGGCCTGGTCGACCCACCGGGCGATCTCCCCGCACAGGGCCAGAAAATCAGCCGGGGGAGCCAGCAGCCACACCCGGCCCGTCCAGTCCTCGTCCGCCGCGCCGTCCAGCGCGCCGCCTTTGCCCAGATGGTGGATGCCGTCCTGGCAGGCGGTACCCTCCAGCACCACCCATCCCTCATCGGGCAGGGCTTCGCACGGCGTCAGCATGCCGCCGTGCAGCCGCCACGCCCCTTCCAGCGCGCAGGCGGGAAAGCCGTTGCGGATGTCCCGCATGATCTGCGGGATGGTAACGGTCATATGCTTCACCTCCGCGGGATCAGGTCTGGTCGCCGCTGTCGCCCTGAACGGGGGCCGTGCCGATCTTGCGCACATACACGCAGTCGGGCAGCACCACCTTCGCGCCGCAAAGGGACAGGCCCTTCACGCCGTCGTCGAAGCCCTTCTCCCGGCGGTAGGCCTCGATCTTGGTGATCTGCTGGGCGAAGGTCACGCCGTCGGAGGTCATGGCGATCACCTCGTCCTTCAGGTCGTTGCTGATGTAGATGTCGAAGCCCGCCGCCCGGGCCACCGCGCCTTCCGCCAGACGGGCGTCCGCCGCCGTGGTGCCGGTGATGAAGCGGTTGTCCATCAGCAGCTGGCTTTCCACGGAGGAGGGCATCACCAGCTTGCGGCCGATGCGGGGGACGTTCTTCTCGTCCAGGGCGGTCTTGATGGACAGAATCAGCGCGTACACGCCGCCCTCCTGCTCCGTGGGCGCGGGGGCGGTGACGGTGGCGCCCGCGCCCGCGCGGATGACGCCCAGGATGTAGTCCTCGGTATCCTCCGCCAGGCGGTAGGCGGCGTTGCGCATGGCGGCCTCCATCAGGTCGGCGTTGGCCTGGGCGGCGTCCACGTCGTTGATGTAGAAATTGTAGTACGCGCCATGGTCGATGGTCAGGGTAGCGTCCGCGCCGGAGAGCTGCTCGGGATTGTCAATGTCGGTATGGGGGGTGTAGGTCTTCACGGTGATGTCGGCCAGGTTGTTGATGTGCACCGTGTCGCCCCAGTGGGCGATGTCGCCCTCATAATTGCGGTTGCACAGGCTGCCGAAGACCAGCGCCTTGTGCAGGCTCTCCTGAAGACGGGCGGACCAGACCTGGGGAATGAAAGACGTAATGGCCATGATAAGCTCCTTTCGTTGTGAAAAAGGGGGAGGGAGGGCTGTCAGGGCGCGGCGAGCACGTCCCGGACGGCCTGCCAGTTGTCGTTGATCTCCTCCGCGCTCATGCGGCTGATGTCGTGCCTGTTCAGCGTGCCGTGGGTGCTTTGCGGCGGCTGAAGGCTGGGCAGCGCCAGGTGGATAGGCTGGGCGAAGAAATCGGCGTAGCGCTCCTTCACCGGGGCGATGAGGGCGTCCAGTGCTTCGGCGTCCTCCTCCGGGGGCACGGCGGTCTCATCCACCGCGCCGGACAGCAGGGACAGCGCCTTTTCGTTGGCGCCCGCCCGAAGGAGCGCGTCGCGAATCCAGCCTTGCTTGCGCTGGGAGATGGCGTCGGCCTCAATGTCCGCCTTGTAGCGGTCGAAGTCGCTCTGCACCTGGCGCACCTGAGCTTCGAGGGGCGTCAGGGTGTCCACCCGGCCCTGCAATTCGTCGCGCTGGGCGGTGAGGGCGGCGGCGCGCTCGTTGGCTTCGTCGCGTTCCTGCCGGAGGGCGTCCACGGTGTCCATGTGGGCGCGGATGATCTGGTCGATGGCCTCATCGGAAAGCGCCATCTCCCGGAGCTGCTTGCGGGTAAGGGACATATCAAACTCCTTTCATGGAGACGTCAGGAAGGCTCACTTACCTTCCTCAGACTGTTGACAAATGATCGCGAAATAGTTGAGCAATTCGCCGTCTGCAAGACTGCAATCGTATCCGCCGGGCGGCATCGCCGCAAGAAGAAAACCGGCGGGGCGGGGGGTTCGTAACAAAATGCAATTTTGCGGATGAGGTCGGCTGGAAGCCGACAAGCGATAGCGATTGTTTTGCAATCGCAGAGCGCAGCCAGCGCCGCACCTTTGTGCGGTGATGGCCGATGGAAGAAAAACATTCTTCAGCGGCCTCGACAAAGTGGCGTGAGCCACTTTGTCGACACTCTGAGTTGGCTCACATGCCTTCCCGGAGGGCGGAAGCGGCGGCATCGGCCAGGACATCCGCGCCGCCCAGGAGCGCGTCTGCCAGGAAGGGCTGACCGGGCGTGCGGGAGGTGCCGTCATGGACGGCGCGGGCGTAGGGCAGAGCAGACCCCACGGTGACGCGCCCGTCATCAGCATGGTAGGCGATGCTGTCCATCAGCGCGCCGCTTTCCAGGATGGGGTGGGCGTAACCGGTGCGCATCCGTTCCCGGGTGAGGGCCACCGCCGCTTCGCCCATGGCCTCCAGAGCTTGGGCGGTGTTTTCCTCCACCCGGCGCAGGATGCTTTCGGTGTGCAGGGTCAGCATGGGTCGGCCTCCGCCAGGGCGGCGGCTTCCTCCGGCTGAAGGTAGGGATTCAGCTTCAGGGCGGTGGCCCGGTCGATATCCTGCCGCATCCGGTAAATGTCCTCCACCGTTTCGGACTCATTGGCGATGCACTGACGCTGGAAGCGGATGGCGTCGGTCTCCACGCCCAGCAGCTTGAGCAGCTGCTGCACGAAGCGGAACACCTGCCATTCGTAGCGATCGGCCTTCAGGTGAAGGGAGGCGGTGGCGGCGCGGATGGCCACGTTGGTCAGGCTGCCGCCGGTGAGGGCCTCCATATCGAGGGCCATGTAGTCCCGGTAGAGGGCCTTTTCCAGCAGGCGCAGGGCCGTTTCCCGGGCGGCGTAGGGCACCTCGATGGTGCGGGGCTCGGCGGTGGCGGAGGCCCCCGAGCCGTCGGACAGGTTCGCCACGGCCTTCACGCGGTTGATCTCCTCCAGCATCCGGGCGATGTCCTCCGTGGTGCCGCCGAAGTTGTTGAGCACCCAGTAGACATCGTTGGCCCGGTCCAGGTTGTCGGCAAAGTCGGAGAGGATGTTGTCGTAGGCGTCGATCTTGGCCTTGATGGCGTCGGTGAGCTCGGACTGATGCTCGCCGTTGGCCCACAGGGGGATGACGGGCAGCGCCGGGTAGGCTTTTCCGGGCAGGAGCGTGTCGCCCAGGGCGTCCCGCCGCAGGGTGAGAACGTAGGGCCGGAGGGGTTCCAGCACCTGCAGGGTCTTGCCCTCCCGGCGGAAAAGGGTCACGCCCTCCCGCTCGAACAGGCGGACAATCTGCGGTCGGCTGCCGCTGACCTGCCAGAACTGTACCCCCGCCATGACCTCCCCGGTCAGCTCGTCCAGCAGTGGGAAGAAGCCGGAGAAGGGGTCGCGGGCCGCCTCGATGACCTCCAGGTGGTCGGCGTTCCAGAAGCCCCAGCTGACGCCGTGGAGCAGCGCCCGCTCGCCCAGGGCGGCCAACTGATGGTCAAAGTCGGTGCCCAGGCGGGCCTTGAGGGCGGGATCGTCCAGGATGCAGCCGCCGGAGAGCAGAAATTGATTCTGCTGGGTCACAAAGCGCATCAGGAAGCCATTGCCGATGCGGTTGCCCACCACGTCCTCCACCCCGGCCCGGACGCGCCTGCGCCCCTGCTCGTCCCGGGTCTCGACCTTCCGGGCTCTTAGGATGGTTTTGCGGCTGACGGCGGTGTTCTCCCCGCGGAAGTAGCTGGCGGCCTCCAGCGCGCGGCGGAAGAAGGGCGAGAGCTTGTAGCGGTCGATGGCGCGGACGATCAGCGCCCGGGGCTCCGTCGCCCCCTGATAGTCCTGCCAGGTAACGTCTGTGTACATGTTTGCCTCCTTAGGTCAGTGGAATGGTGCGGCGCGGTCCAGGACGCGCAGCAGGCTGGCGGCGCTGTCCGGGGCGTCGTCGTGGGCGGCGGAGGGGCCGTATTCCTGGATCTGCCGGATGTATGCCTCGTCCGTCCCCCGCAGGAACACGATCCGCGGCCACCATTTGCGCAGCAGGGTGGTGATTTTCATGTGCTTGCTGCTGCGTTCCTGATAGGGGCGGACGGCCATCCCCCGGCGGCGAATCTCCCGGGCCAGATAGCCCTTGTCACCGTTGGTTTCCAGGTGCAGGGGCGCGCACATGAGCCGGTCACATTCCGCCAGCACGTCATCGAGGGCCTGATCCACATGCCCCCGCCACAGCCGCCCGTAGAGATAGACCACGCCCTCCGCCATCCGCCCGCAGGTGAGGGCGGTGAAGTCCTTTCCGCCATAGGCCGCGTCGATGTGGGCGATGCCGTCCCGCAGGCGAGCGCCGTCGTCCGTCCAGCGGATGTCGCCGGGGAAAAGGGCGTCCTCCTCGGCCTGATGGCGCAGCTCGTAATTCGCGGCGAAGAGCGAGGGGGTCATCGAAAGGCGCAGCAGGGCGGCCTTTTCGGGGGTGATGAGGCCCGTGCGCCGCCAGTCCCAGCGCTGGGGGGCGGGCATCAGGCTGACGGCGTCGGCGGGATGCCAGGGCGTGCCGGTGTTGATGATCCGCCCGCCGGGAATGCGGATGTTCTGCAGCTCCCGGTAGACATCCCGGGTGAAGGCGCGCTCGGGCGGGCTGAGCCGATCCTGCAGGTTCACGATGTCGTCGGTGAAGATCAGGTCGGCGTGCTTGCCGGTGAGGCTGCCGCGAATGCCCTGCCCCAGCAGCTGCGCCGCGCCCCGGGGGGCCGTGTAGCAGTCGGTGGTCAGGCTGAACTGGTCGGCGCGGGTCAGCTGTACCGGGTGTCCCCAAAGCCGCCCGGAAAGCAGCTGCATGGGCGGGGCCAGCAGCGTCTGCCGCACCTGCCGGATGACCTCCACCACGTCGCCGTCCGTCTTGCGCAGAAAGAGGATGTTCTTCCCGGGGTGGATGACCAGGCTGATGGCGATGGCGCAGCTCAGACTGGTGGTTTTGTAGCTGCCGCGATGGGCCAGCAGCGTCATGTCGCCCTCGCCCAGGAGCATCTGACGTATCCACAGGCCATGGAGCTCGTCGGTCAGCAGCTTCGCGCCGCACCAGCGGGCCACCTGGGCAGGATGCAGGGCCAGCAGAGCCAGCGCGGCGTCATCCACGGCGGGCGGCTTCCTCCGGCGCGGCGCTCAGGCGTCGAAGGGCGGCTTCGATCTGGGCGGCGATCTCCTCCCTGGGCGCGGCGGGGGGCTCCTTCTCGCTGAACAGGCCGTAGCCCTTGCCGAGCATTTCCGCCGCCTTGCTGCGCTCGGAAACCTTGGGGGGCAGGCGCACGGTTTCCTCACCGGCGGGGCCTTTGCGCACCACGGCCTCGGTCATGTCGCCGCGCATGATCTGGGTGAAGGTCGCCAGCACCTCCTCGGGGGTGGCGATGTCGGGCATTTTCTTTTTCGGCATGAAAACCTCCTATGGCCGCCGCACCCCGCGGGTCAGGCGGACGGCCGTCACGATTCAAGGCTGGATAAGGACGCATGCAGACGGCGGAAATGGCCGTCATGCTCCCGCTGACATGCTGAGGGCGAACCCAACCGCCCTCGCGCTCATACCATCAAGGCATACCCCCCCCTTCGGCGGACACAACAAAGGAGCAGGCGATGAACCTGCTCCTCATTGACGGGAATGTTTGTTCCTCTTTCCGCGATACCATCTTATCACGGAAGGCTGTGCGCTGACCATGATGCGGGTGCGGTTTTTTGTGCTGAAGGTGTGTGCTGATGTACGAAAAGTGTGCTTGTAGGTGCGGAATAGGTGAGATGGTCTCCATCCGTGACGAAACTATTTCGGCCAACGCTCCCGGCACGGGGAGCGACGGTCTTCGAGGATGGCTTGTACCATCTCAGTGTTATTTCAACCCACGCCCCCCGCACGGGGAGCGACTGTCGTCTGGGTGCTTTTCTGGGTGCGGTTGTCCATGAATTTCAACCCACGCCCCCCGCACGGGGAGCGACTTCCGCTCAGACCGCCGCCGCTTCCGCCATCAAGATTTCAACCCACGCTCCCCGCACGGGGAGCGACCAGTAGTAGCAGTAGCAGCAGCAGTTCCGGCAATATTTTAACCCACGCTCCCCGCACGGGGAGCGACTGTAGTGCGCGGGGTATTGCTTTTTCTTGGAATTATTTCAACCCACGCCCCCGCATGGGGAGCGACCCGTCCGTTTTAAGCGTAAAGCACAACGAGGGAATTTCAACCCACGCCCCCGCATGGGGAGCGACGTTTGCGGTAGTATATACCCCCCAGGAATACGGATTTCAACCCACGCCCCCGCATGGGGAGCGACCTGATGACCCCTTATAACGCGAGGGGGGAATACAATTTCAACCCACGCCCCCGCATGGGGAGCGACTCCTGTGCTACAATGAAGTATCAAACACGGAAGATTTCAACCCACGCCCCCGCATGGGGAGCGACCTGGCGGGAAGGAGATGAAACCATGACACTGCGATTTCAACCCACGCCCCCGCATGGGGAGCGACCAAAAGCAAGACGCACATCAACGCCGGGAAGCCATTTCAACCCACGCCCCCGCATGGGGAGCGACCTCGCGGGCTGTGGATACTTGGCGGACTCTTCTGATTTCAACCCACGCCCCCGCATGGGGAGCGACTTTCAACCATATACTCCTTGATAACCCGCTTAACATTTCAACCCACGCCCCCGCATGGGGAGCGACGGCCTCAAAAGTAGCACCGGGGACATCATATCAAATTTCAACCCACGCCCCCGCATGGGGAGCGACAGCCGCTGCTGGTTGTTCTCGTCGAGGTCAACAAATTTCAACCCACGCTCCCCGCATGGGGAGCGACTAACATTGGCACGGGATTATGTCAAACTAATTGACATTTCAACCCACGCTCCCCGCATGGGGAGCGACGTCCTTATGTTTTTCATAATTCCTAAATTTTACAATTTCAACCCACGCTCCCCGCATGGGGAGCGACTCTGCGCGGGCAGCGGCAGGCGCTGGCCTATCTGGAAATTTCAACCCACGCTCCCCGCATGGGGAGCGACGATCGGCGAGAGTGGCGAGATTGTGGACATCGTGAAATTTCAACCCACGCTCCCCGCATGGGGAGCGACGCCTGGGATGGGCGACATCAAGGGAGGAGTGGAGATTTCAACCCACGCTCCCCGCATGGGGAGCGACTTAGGCGTGACATACTCAGCAATTTCGAGAATCATTTCAACCCACGCTCCCCGCATGGGGAGCGACATTGACGGCGGGGTCATTGAGGCCAAACCGAGCGCGATTTCAACCCACGCTCCCCGCATGGGGAGCGACGAGTACGCCGACCGCTATTCCGACGAGTACACCATTTCAACCCACGCTCCCCGCATGGGGAGCGACCCAACAGGCTATGGCTGATAATCTTGGCATCTCGCTATTTCAACCCACGCTCCCCGCATGGGGAGCGACCGGCCCAGTCCGCCAGGCCGTCGTCGGTGATGGCATTTCAACCCACGCTCCCCGCATGGGGAGCGACCGTAGGCGTTCTTCTCGGAAAGCGTCATCGTTCCATTTCAACCCACGCTCCCCGCATGGGGAGCGACCTGATACCCCCCGATATTCCACCACCCAAACGATTTCAACCCACGCTCCCCGCATGGGGAGCGACTTGACGATGATCGGGGCCTCAGCACTCTCCTCGATTTCAACCCACGCTCCCCGCATGGGGAGCGACATCAGTTGGCCTTGTGCGCGGAGACAGCGCAGGTATTTCAACCCACGCTCCCCGCATGGGGAGCGACATACAGAGACCTTTGAGGTGCACACCCCCTGCAATTTCAACCCACGCTCCCCGCATGGGGAGCGACTTATGCCTGTGTCATCATTGCAGTGTGCACTTAGATTTCAACCCACGCTCCCCGCATGGGGAGCGACGGCATCCGTCGGCTGATTGCCATTAAAAAGGAGGATTTCAACCCACGCTCCCCGCATGGGGAGCGACCGCCCGCCCCGGACGTGCGTCCGTCGCGGGTATCATTTCAACCCACGCTCCCCGCATGGGGAGCGACTACACCGGCGCGCTCTGTTCTGCCGCCCAATCGAATTTCAACCCACGCTCCCCGCATGGGGAGCGACAGCAAAAACAACCAAATCTACCGCAGCAGGACAGTCGTTCTTTCACAAAAAACTGCCTAACGGTAGAAAAAAGCAATAACAATTTGAGCAAAAGCATGCATCGCCACCAGGAAAAACTGTCTTTCCGGGTGCGAACGTACCGGGAACACAATGATCGCTTGCGGTTCGCGGCTACAGGATCAAAGGGGCATCGGGCAAATAGGCGCTTTTGCAGCCGAAATGCTCGATCTTCTTTTCGTAATGGCTGCCCAGGTAGTAGAAGCGCAGGCTGTCCTTTTGCGGATCCATGATGGCGCAAAGCTGGGCCTGCAGCTTTTTGCACTGCGCGGGATCCAGAAGGCACTCAAACACAGAGCACTGGACGCGCTGGCCGAAATTGACGCACTGTTTGGCAATCTGCCGAAGGCGTCTTCGTCCCGCGGCATCCTCCGTGTTCACATCATAGGTAATCAGAACCAGCATAGGCCAACCTCATTTCCACAGGAATGGCGGGTAAGCGTCCAGGTCGCCGCGAAGATAGCGTGCCAGCAGAAGGGCTTGCACATAAGGAACCAGTCCCCAGGGAATTTTCTCCCCCAGGTACGGATGGGTCAGCGCGTCCTTCTTCTTTTCCTGCCAGCGCCGCAAAAAATCCCGGCGGGCGTCGTCGGTGAGCAGGGTGGCGCCGCCCTTTTGCTGGGTGAAGTCATCGGCGCTGATGACGCGGTTGTTGACCAGCGTCAGCACAAACCGATCCGCCATGCAGGGGCGAAGTTCCTCCATCAGGTCGAGAGCCAGGGAGGTTCGGCCCGGCCTGTCCCGGTGGAGAAAGCCGACATAGGCATCCAGCCCCACGCTTTCCAGGGCGGAAGCGCAGTCATTGGCCAACAGGCTGTACGCAAAGGAGAGCAGGGCGTTGAGGGGATCCAGCGGCGGACGTCGGCTGCGGCCATGGAAGAAAAAGATGTCCTTACCTTGCAGGATCATCTCGTCCAGGACGCCGAAGTAGGCGGAGGAACCGACGCCCTCCAGTCCCCGCAGGCGATCCGGCTCGACGGTGTCCAGGATGGCGGGCAGCAGCGCCTTCAACGAAGCGGATGCTTGCGTGAGCTTATCGGCGTCCAGGCGCAGGCCGTGATCCCGGCGGGTGCGTTCAATGCTCCAGCGGGCGTTGTGGATCTTGCCGAAGATCATGTTCCGGGCGATGAGGCAGCTTTCCGCCGGGCTGTCCGCCACGCGGTACTGCTTCCGGCGCAGCAGCACGTTTCCGCTGCTTTCGCCGCAGACCTGGGCCAGGAATTTCCCCCGCGGCGTGCAGAAGCTGAGGGCGATGTCCCGCTTGGCGCAGGCGCCCATCAGCGCCGGTGAGGCGCCGGGGTAGGAAAAGGACAGAATGCCGGACAGCGTGTGCAGCGGATACCGGGCGACGATCTGCGTCTCCCGGTTCGCGACGACGTTTTCGCCGTCCAGGGACAGGTAAATGTCTTCGGAGGTGACGAAGAGCGTGTTGAGCAGATGTCTCATGGCGTGTCCTCCATGGCCTGGCGCAGGTAGCGCTCCACCGTGCCGCGCCTGTTCATGCCCGGCAGACACAGTTCCTTCAGGGAGCAGGCGCTGCAGGCTTTGGTGGGCTTGACCTTCGGCGTGTGGCCCCGGCGGTCGAGCTGATGCATCTCCGCCGCGGCACCCCGGACAGCCTGACGCAGCGTGTCGGTGAAGGCCACCTCCGTCCTCCGGCGGGGCTCGCCGTAAAAGAGCGCGCCCTCCGGGATGGCGCAGCACAGCATTTCCTCCAGGCACATGGCCTGAGCGCACAGCTGAAGCTGGTCGGCGTTGTGCTCCTTGGGTTTGCCGCGCTTGTATTCCACCGGGTAGGGCTGCCAAAGGCCGCTTTCGCCCCGGAGGGGAACGCCGTCAGGGGAGGCGCGGAACTCCACCACATCGCAGGTTCCCGAGAGACCCAGCGAGCGGGAAAACACCGACAGCCCCCGCAGGATCAGCGTATCGCCCCGGCGTTCCCGTGGAGGCCCGTCATGGGCCCGGCCGTGGAACAGGTCGCCTTCCACCGTGCGAAGGTTCTCCCGCCAAAGGCCCTCAACGTGGATGAGGGCCCATTGGCGGCGGCAGAAGGCGAAATGCTGCAGGCCGGACAGTTGGAGGGCCTCATCCTCCGGCCAGGCCGTCATGCCAGACGCTGGCAGGCGACGCCCGCGGGGAGGGCGGCCTCGTCCACGGTGACCTGATAGTCCTGGTAGGAGCGGGCGGGGGCTGGATCGTCAGGGTGAATCCGCGCCACCTTTACCGCGTCAAAGAGTTTCCAGGCCGGGGCGCAGCCCAATTCCGAATCGTGCCTGAATACGATCAACTCCCGCACAGCCATCTTGCCACGGGCGGCGGAGTGGTCGTTTTCAAACATGTTGAGGATGGCCTCCCACAAAAGCGCCAGGTCGTCCTCGGAGAAGCCGGTGGTCTTGCGGGCCAGATTGGCGGAAATGTAGCCCTCGCAGCGGTACAAACCGTAGGGGACGATGTACTTGCGGCCCATTTCGGTGTTCTTCTTTTCAGCGTCGGCCTCGGTGGCGATGGCCACGCGGGTGATGGTGACCTCCTGGGGCACGATGGGCTCCACGCTCCGGGCAAAGCCCAGCTGAACCGGGCCGCGAACCTGACCGCAGTTGAGGGCAGCCTTGACGAAGGTGGTCATCACGGCGCCGAAGGTGCGGATGTCGAAGAAATTGGCGCACATCCAGTCGCGGATTTTGCGATCCAGCTCCGGGTCGGCCTTCTTCTTGTCCTTGACGTTCTTTTCGGTAACTTCCAGTGCGGCGTAGGCCTCAGCGTCGCTGCGGTTGAGCGGCACGCCGTCCTTGACATAAATGCGGTAGCCGGTGGCGTCCTCCTTCACGGTCTCCACATAGCTGCGGATTTTCCGCTTCAGGCATACGTCGGTGACCAGCCCCAGGCCCGTTTCCGGGTCGATGCGGGGCATGTTGCCGGCGTCAGGGTCGCCGTTGGGGTTGCCGTTCTCCACGTCGAACAGGATGACGAATTCGTAGCGGTTCTTGATGGGCTCAGACATTTTCCTTGTCCTCCTTCTTTTGATAGCGATTCTGTGTCTGATGGTAGTAGCCAAGCTGGAAAGCGCCCTGCTGAGGCAGGGACATGCGGGCGGGGAAGCTGTCGCCCAGGAGCGCGGCGATTTCGGTGAGCTGCTTTTCGTAGTTGACGCACAGGCCGGGATTGCTTGCTTTCAGCTTTTTCAGATGCTTCTGGGCCAGGTTGCCCAGAATGGGGAAAATGGTGGCCGGGGTGGAAGCGGCTGTGTTGAAGTACTTGTCCTTGATGGTGGTGTTGATGCCGGGATTGGCGGCGGACTGGATGGCCTCGTATACCGAGAACAGCCGGCCCAGAACATAGGCGGGGTTGGTACATGCGGGATTCAGGGACACGGTCAAGACCTCCTTTGGTACATCGGGATGGGGCGCCTTCAGGTAGTACGCCTTCAGAATGGCGGCGCGGGTACGGTCGATTTCGTGCTCGGCGCGGATGCGGAGGGTCACGCCGTTGAGCAGGGAAGCGGGGTAGCGGGTGTCGGCAAGGATCGCCCGCATGACCTCGCCGGTCATCACACTGGAAGGAACTTTGTCTCGGGAATGCTGATTCACCGTGGCATCCAGCAGAGCTTTCAGAGAGATGGTCTCGTGTTTGTCAAAGCTGGGGCGGACGATGTCCAGGCGCTCATGGTGCCGCTGGACGTTCGTCAGGAAGCCGCCGAAGGAGTTGCGCAGGAAGAACCGCACCGACAGCCGGGCAGCGTTGGGGGAGAGCCCCAGGATGTAGAAATCCATGTTGGGATCCAGCAGCGTCTCACTGTACTGGACAGAGCGTCCCTGCAGCAGGCTTCCCAGCATGTTGGCCAGGTCGCCCTCATCATAGGTCACATCGCTGCCAAAGGCGAAGCAGGAGAAGAAGTCCTGATAGTCGGACTGTCCGCTCCTGGCCCAGAACAGCACAGTTGTGTCGCCCAAATGCTGCACATGCGCCCGGTCGGCAACCATGTAGTTGAGGGCGGCGGTGTAGGCGAAAGCAGCCTGCTTGCTCACGGGGGCGTTCAGGCTCTGCTCATGACCATAAGACCAATAGGCAGAGGCGTTGAATGACACCAGCGCCGTCCCCACGGGCTGGCCGCCTGCCACGCCCTTGATGGATGGATGTGTCTTCTCCACCGGGCCTGTTTTGCCTGTGACCAGACAGACCATGTGTGGTCCATCACCTTTAGCGTCGTAATGGTTCTGCCATGCCTGCCGGACGAGCGGGTCATCGTGAACGTAGTCGCCGTTGTACCGGAAGACCAGGTTGGCGGCAGTAATCAGCTCCTCCCAATCCTCCTGAAGGGCGGGGTGTTCCGCCGCCTTGGCAGGCTCCCAGTGATCGAAGAAGGCCAGCAGTGCCCGGGCGGCGGGGGAATTAACATCATCCAGAAGCTGATGGTGAAGGGCTTTGCAGGCATGGAAGCATTCCAGGCTTCGTTGGGGCTTGCCCTTGTCATCCACACCCAAGAGGTAGCTGGAATTGTCCCAGAGAAAGTTGGAAGCAATGCCGCTGGAGCGCTTCACCGGCGCGGGCAGCGAAATCGGCTGCGGCTTCATGACCGTCTTTTTCCCCTGGGCCTGCTCTGTTTTCATGGAGCCTACACGCTCCAACTCCCCTTCGTCATTAATGGACAGGACGAAGGAAATCTTCGCCTCTGCCCAGCCGGGACGTGGAATTTTTCCCCGGGCGGTCAGCGCCTCGTAATGCTCCGCCAGCGCTTGCAGAATCATCCCACCACCTCCCCGCTGTCCCGGGCGGGCACGATGAGCACGCCGTTCGTCAGGTGCGCCCGGAAGAAAAGCGGCCTGATGTCCTCCGAATTCGTGTAGTCCATATCCCAGAGCATGTAGCCCAGGTCGCGATCTCCCTTGAGCTCCTCGGGGCAGAGTGGACGCTGCTCGCAGAGTCGAAATTGGGCGGGGAACTCCCGGCAGCCGAAGCATGGCTGATGGTAGAACTGTCCCCGGGTGACGCGGCGCCTGAGGATGTCCTGAAACTTGCCCGGATTGTCCTCCACCATTTAACATCAAATCCGAACCGTATTTCATATTTGTGAATGGCGTGTTTGGATGTATCTTCCCAAGAGAAGATACGGGAAAAGTCGGGTGTTGATTCACCCGGCTTTTTCTCTTTCCGAAAATGAAATCCGAGAAGAATGCCTTTTCACTTTTGCAGACTGGGTAGGTCGTCATGCGACGATCTGCCCTTTTTTTATTTCTTCCAAAGAACGCGCGCGCGTGCGTGCGCATTCCTTTCTATCTCATGTGCCGCTTGGTGAATGAAATCCAATAAAAAAATTAAAAAACTAACCAAATCTTGGGCTCACCGACGCCGCATGGTGTGCGCACACGCGCCACAGTACCTACACGGGGTAGCGTGCGCCGCGCTGTGCTGATCGTCGCGACCCGCGGTGGTGCGCTGCTTGCGTGATGGTGAGCGTGGCGATAAGAGCAACACCGTAGGTGTTGCATCCTGGAGCGCACGCGGCGGCTGCATGATGGCGTCGCCTGTGGCGTGCCGTGCTGACCGCCGCGCATGGCTTGCGCCGTCGTGCCGGTGCTGGCTGTCGTGCTGGTGCAGGTGCCGTGCTGCGTCGTGCTGGTGCTGGCCGTCGTGCTGGTGCTGGTGCTGGCTGCGCCGGTGCTGGTCGGATCGCACGCCGCGCCGCTGGTGCTGGCCGCTGTGCTGCAGTGTGCTGGCGCTGCCGTCGGGCCGCGCCGCCCTGGACCGTTTCGGGCGGGCTGCCGTCGTCCTGAGTGCTGGCCCTGCCGCCAGCGCTGGCCGACACGCTGCCGGCGGCCTCGCTGGCCGTCGTCCAGGGAGCAGCAGAGCAGCCGCCAGAAAGGGTCTCGCGGGAACAAATATCGCACACGCGCCCGTTGCCGCCGAAAAAAATTTTTTACCCCTTCGGGGTAACGTAGGTCGAAAAACAGGCTGTTCCGGCACAGGACAGAAAACCGTGCTAAACTGTGCCCGTTGGCAGGGCAAGCCGCCCCGCCCCAAACGAACAGCCAGCGCCGCAGAGCGCAGAAAGCGAGGAATCCCCATGAAAAACACCACAACCGCCGCCAACACCTGGACTTTTTCCCCCGATGCCCTCACCGTGAACGGTCGCACCTTCCCCGCGTCGTACTCCCTCGCTCGTACAGGCGACGTGTACGTTTTTGCCACCGTCAAGGCCGCTGCCGATGCCGCCGAAATGCCTGTGCGCTTGCACATCAGCGCGACCATGCCTATGCACGCGGATGCCGTTGCCGCTGCCGAAGCTGCCAGGGCTGCCAGCAAACCCGCTGAAGCGCCCGCCCCCGTGCGGGAAGCCGCCCCCGCCCCCGTGCAGGATGCGCCCGCCCCCGTAGATGCCCCCGCTCCCGCGAAGAAGCCCCGCAAGCCTCGCAAGGCCAGCAAGCCCGCCGAAGCGCCCGCCCCCGTGCAGGAAGCCGCCCCTGCTCCCGTGCAGGAT
>CBFFZW010000064.1:0-16214 GCA_965646445.1 uncultured Christensenellales bacterium
CTTGTTTCGCACCGTAAAGTCAATGCACTGACGGCGGTTTTTGTGACAACTTCGCCCCTTTTTATCAGCTTTTTTTACTCAGGTTTCCCCAAGGAAGCTCTTTCCTTCTATTGGTACAGCGAACAGAAACACCAGGCTTTTCGGCGCGTTCATTGCCACGCTCCCGTCCGCCCTCACCCGCTTGCCCCGCCGTCGGCATTCCTGCCGTTCAATTCATTGGAAAACCGCTAAAATCCTTGACAATCAAGGCTTCGCGGAATAAAATGAGATGTTGTGACGATCAAAGCCAGGAGGGATTTCATGCTGCCCACGACCGATACCCAGGCCTATCAGGACCGACTGCACCAGCAGGTGGAGAAGCGGCGAACCTTCGCCATTATTTCCCACCCTGACGCGGGCAAGACCACCCTCACCGAAAAGCTGCTGCTCTACGGCGGCGCCATCCGCTCCGCCGGCAGCGTCAAGGCCCGAAAGAGCGACAAGCACGCCACCTCCGACTGGATGGACATCGAGAAGCAGCGCGGCATTTCCGTGACCTCCTCGGCCATGCAGTTTGAGTTTGACGGCTATCATATCAACATCCTGGATACCCCCGGCCATCAGGACTTCTCCGAGGATACCTACCGCGTGCTGGTGGCGGCGGACGCGGCGGTGATGCTCATCGACGCGGCCAAGGGCGTGGAGGCCCAGACCATCAAGCTGTTCAAGGTCTGCCGGATGCGCAACATCCCCATTTTCACCTTTGTGAACAAGATGGATCGCGCCGCCAAGGATCCCTTCGCGCTGATGGAGGAGCTGGAGCAGGTGCTGGGCATCCGTTCCTGCCCCATCAACTGGCCCATCGGTGTGGACGGCGACTTCCAGGGCGTGTACCACCGGGACACCCGCATGGTGGAACTGTACGCCGGCGGCAACCACGGCCAGACCATGGTGGACAAGACGGACGTCGCCATCGACGATCCCGCCATCAGCCGGGTGCTGGAGCAGCGCTACCTGGACAGGCTGAATGAGGAGGTCGAGCTGCTGGACGAGGCCGGCGACGCCTTCGACCTGGATGCTGTGCGCCGGGGCGAGCTGACGCCCATGTTCTTCGGCTCGGCGGTGACGAATTTCGGCGTGGAGCCCTTCCTGGAGCGGTTCCTGCAATATACGCCGCCGCCTTTGCCCCGGCCCTCCGACGCGGGGCTCATCACCCCCGAGGAGCCGTATTTCTCCGGCTTCATCTTCAAGATTCAGGCCAACATGAACCCCGCCCACCGGGATCGTCTGGCCTTCATGCGCATCGTCAGCGGCTCCTTTGAGAAGGGCATGGAGGTGTGGCATTCCGGCACGGGCAAGCAGGTAGCGCTCAAGCAGCCCCAGCAGTTCATGGCCGACGAGCGCGAGGCCGTGGAGGAGGCCTGGGCGGGCGACATCATCGGCCTGTTCGATCCCGGCATTTATCAGCTGGGCGACACCCTGTCCGGCGGGCCGAAGATTCATTATGAAAACATCCCGGTTTTCGCCCCCGAATTCTTCAACCGCGTCCGGCCACTGGATTCCATGAAGCGCAAGCAGTTCCAGAAGGGCATCAGCCAGCTGGCCGAGGAGGGCGCCATCCAGACCTTTGTCCGCACCGAAACGGGCCGGGAGGAATTCATGGTCGGCGTGGTGGGCGTTCTGCAGTTTGAGGTGCTGGAGCATCGGCTGAAGAGCGAATATCAGGTGGACATCGTGATGGAGGGCATGCCCTTCCACTTCGTTCGCTGGGTCGCCAAGACGCCCAAGCCCGTGGAAGACCTGAAGCTGACCTCCACCTCGGGCCGCGCCAAGGACAGCCGCGGGCGCGATGTGCTGCTGTTTGAGAATGAGTGGAGCATCCGCCTGGCCTGCGAGAACAATGAAGGCCTTGAACTGGCTGAGACCGCCAACCGACTGTAAGGCAGGGGCGCGTTGTGCGGCGTGCATCCTCGGGGAGTCCGAGGGGCCGCAGCCCCTCGCATCGCCGCCTGTTACGCGTCCCGGTGCGCTTGTCGCGCGGCGGGATCCCCCAGTGCGGCTCGCCCTCCGCGAGCCGTGCTTCTACCTACCCCACCCGAATGGGATTCTTAAGGGGCATGCGCCCCTTAAGCGGAGTCCAGAGGCAGAGCCTCTGGGAAGGAGTTGTTTTTATGATCCGTGAAGATATCCGCAACATTGCCATCATCGCCCACGTTGACCACGGCAAGACCACCCTGGTGGATCAAATGCTCAAGCAGGGCGGCGTGTACCATGAGAACCAGCAGACGGTGGATCGGGTGATGGACTCCGGCGACATCGAGCGCGAGCGCGGCATCACCATTCTGGCGAAGAACACCGCCGTCCACTACCAGGGCCACAAAATCAACATTGTGGACACCCCCGGCCACGCCGACTTCGGCGGCGAGGTGGAGCGCGTGCTGAAAATGGTGGACGGCGTGCTGCTGCTGGTGGACAGCTTCGAAGGCCCCATGCCGCAGACGCGCTTTGTGCTGAAGAAGGCCCTGGAGCTCAAGCTGAAGGTGCTCATCGTCATCAACAAGATCGACCGGCCCGACGCCCGCTGCGACGAGGTGGTCAACGAAATCCTTGACCTGCTCATCGACCTGGACGCCGACGAGGCCACCCTGGACAACCCCATCCTCTATGTGTCCGCCCGCAGGGGCACGGCCACCCTTGATCTGGAGACCCCCGGTGAAAATCTGCGGCCCCTCTTTGACGCCATCCTGCAGTACATTCCCGCGCCGGAGGGCGAGGCTGAGGGCCCCGCTCAGGTGCTGATTTCCACCATTGATTACAGCGAGTATGTGGGCCGCATCGGCGTGGGCCGCATCACCCGGGGAACCTTCCGGGAGGGCATGAGCGTCGTCCACACCAACCTGGAAACGGGCGTCACCAGCGGCCAATGGCGGCTCAGCGGCCTGTACCAGTACGACGGGCTGAAGCGCAGCCACGCCAGGGAAGTCTCCATGGGCGACATCGTGGCCCTCAGCGGCGCGGAGGATCTCTCCATCGGCGATACCGTGTGCGACCCCGCCCAGGTGGAAGGCCTGCCCTTCGTGAAGATTTCCGAACCCACCGTGACCATGACCTTCCAGGTTAACGACAGCCCCTTCGCGGGCCGGGAGGGGCAGTATGTCACCAGCCGTCACCTCCGCGCCCGGCTGATGCGGGAATTGCAGACGGACGTGTCCCTCCGGGTGAACGACACCAGCTCCACCGACGCCTTCGAGGTCTGCGGCCGGGGTGAACTGCACCTGTCCATCCTCATTGAGAACATGCGCCGCCAGGGTTATGAGTTTGCCGTCAGCAAGCCGCAGGTCATCTACAAGGAGATCGACGGCGTGAAGTGCGAGCCCATCGAGCGCCTTGTCGTGGACACGCCGCAGGCCAGCGCGGGCGCCGTCATTGAGAAAATCGGCCGCCGCCGGGGCGTGCTGGAGCACATGTCCGGCCTGGATCGGGTGCGTCTGGAATTCCTGGTGCCCTCCCGGGGCCTGTTCGGCTATCGCAGCGAGTTCATGACCGACACCCGGGGCGAGGGCATCATGTCCTCCGTCTTTGAGCGCTACGAGCCGGTGAAGGGCGACATCCCCCACCGCAACGTGGGCGCGCTGGTCTGCCACGAGACCGGCACCAGCTCCTCCTACGGCCTGTTTTACGCCCAGGAGCGCGGCACGCTGTTCATCGGCGCGGGCCAGGAGGTCTACATGGGCATGATCTGCGGCCAGAACGCCCGCCCGGACGACCTGGTGGTGAACGTGTGCAAGCAGAAGCACGTCACCAACATGCGCAACGCCTCCGCCTCGGAGGACGCCATGCGCCTGATCTCCGTCCATCCCCTGTCCCTGGAGGAGTGCCTCGAATTTATCGACGATGACGAGCTGCTGGAAATCACTCCCAAGAACCTGCGGATGCGCAAGCGCATTCTGGACGCCAACCTGCGCAGCCGGGCCAACCGCCAAAGCAACGCTTGACGGCAAGTTCGTTGCACCTTTTGGTTTGTATATCCCCGCGAATGACTCAATATGAGGAGGAAATTACGATGAACGTATCTGCCCATCGCGCTTTTTCCCTGCTGAAGGATCTGGCCTTCGAGCGCGTCAGCTGCTCCGAGGCGGAGACCCGCGCCGCCCTGCGCCTGCTGGCGGAGGCACAGTCCGCCGGGGTTCAGGCGGCCATCGAGCCCTTTACCGTGCCCTGCGGCCGCGTTCATCACGCCCGGCTGGTGGTGACCGAGCCTTACCGCAAGGAGTATGAGGTCACCGGGTACGAGCGTGCCCAGTCCACCCCCGAGGGCGGCGTCGACCTGCCCTTCTACTACGCCGAGAACGGACTGCCCGCCCATCTGGGCAACGTGAAGGGCAAGGCGGTGCTCATCAACGGCCGTCTGGGCCGCAAGGCTTACAAGCACCTGCAAAAGAACGGGGCCGCGGCCATCCTGACCTTCTCCGGCTCCACCATCGACCGCCGCAGCGAGACCGACTGCGACATCCGCAAGCTGCGGGAAATGCTCACCGACGACTTCGGCAAGAACGTCGCCCTGAACATGCGGGCCGAGGACGCGGCGGAAATGGTGCGCCGGGGCGCGAAGAAAGTGCACATCGAGCTGACGGCGGAGGACTATGACGGCGAGAGCCGCAACGTCTGCGCGGTGATCGAGGGCATCGAGAAGCCCGAGGAAATCATCTCCTTCGGCGCGCACTACGACAGCGTGTACTTCTCCACCGGCGTGTATGACAACATGGCCGGCAGCGTCATCATCATGGAGCTGCTGCGGTACTTCGCCGTCCACAAGCCTGCCCGCACCATGAAATTCAACTGGTACGGCTCCGAGGAGCAGGGCCTGCTGGGCTCCAAGGCCTGGGTGAAGGCCCACGCCGACGAGCTGGACAAGCATGTGCTGATGATAAACGTGGACGTAGCCGCCGCCACCCTGGGTCAGAACGCGGCTCCCGTGCTGGGCACTGACGCCGCCACCGCCTATGTGGACGGCCTCATGCGCGAAATGGGCGCGGCCTGCGACGTGAAGTCCGACATCTACTCCTCTGACTGCATCCCCTTTGCCGACCACGGCATCCCCGCCGTCAACCTGTACCGCTCCGGCACGGCGGGCGCCAACTACATCCACGACCGCCGGGATAACCTGAAGTCCGGCTACATCGACGAGCGTTCCCTGGACATCACCCTGCAGCAGGCGCTTTTCCTGGCCCGCCGGGTGGACGGCGCCAAGGTCTTCCCCATCGAGCGGAAGATCAGCGACGACATCCGCAAGAAGGTGGACGAGTACCTCTTCAAGACCGACAAAAAGCAAGAAGGCGAAAAGCAATGATCGCGGAAATTCTCTGCGTCGGCACGGAGCTGCTCATGGGCCAGGTGCTCAACACCAACGCCCAGTTCATCGCCCGGCGGCTGACGGCCCTGGGCATCAGCCAGTACCATCAAACCGTGGTGGGCGACAACGCCCAGCGCCTGGAGGACGCCTATCGGCTGGCCCTCTCCCGGGCGGATGTGGTCATTACCTCCGGCGGCCTGGGCCCCACGGTGGACGACATCACCAAGCGCGTGGCGGCGAAGGTCGCGGGGAAGGAGCTCATCCTCTTCCCCGAGGCGGAGGAGCTGGTGCGCACCCGCTTCCGCCAGTATCACCGGAACATGACCATGAACAACCTCAGCCAGGCCATGTTCACGGCGGATTCCACCCTGCTGCTCAACGCCCATGGCACCGCGCCGGGGGCCATCGTTCCCATGGGGGAGGGCAAGGTGGTCATCCATCTGCCCGGCCCGCCCATGGAATTGCAGCCCATGTTCGTCAGCCAGGTGGAGCCTTACCTGCGGCAGCGTTCCGGCCGGATGCTGGTGAGCCGGTACATCCGCGTCTTCGGCATGGGCGAGGCCGAGGTGGATCAGCGCCTGGCCGACCTGGAAAACCAGGATAACCCCACGCTTTCACCCTACTGCTCTCTGGGCGAGGTGCAGCTGCGGGCCACCGCCAGCGCCGCCACGGAGGCGGAAGCCGAGGCGCTGCTCGCGCCCCTGCTGGCGGAGGTGCAATCCCGGCTGGGCCAGGTGATCTACGACATCGAGCCGGATGACGGCGGCTCCCTGGCGAAGTCCGCCGTGGACGCGCTGAAGCGTCGCGGCTGGACCGTCGCCACCGCCGAAAGCCTCACCGGAGGCATGATCTCCGCCAGTCTGGTGGAGGTTCCCGGCGCGTCCGCGGTGGTGCGGGGCGGCTTCGTCACCTATCAGACGGACACCAAGACCGTCCTGCTGGATGTGCCTGCCCAGACCATCGAAGACCACAACGTGGTCAGCGCGGAGGTGGCGATGGCCATGGCGGAGGGCGCCCGGGCGAAGCTGGGAGTCGATATCGCCGTCAGCGCCACCGGCCTGGCAGGCCCCGACGGCGGCACCCCCGAGCGCCCCGTGGGAACGGTCTACCTGGGTGTATCCACCGCTGGGCACACCTACCCCATCCGCCTGTCCCTGACGGGCAGCCGGGAGCGCATCCGCACCCTGGCCATGAAAAGCGCCGTCAACGCCATCCGCCTGGAGGCGCTGGGGCAGAGCAAAGCCGACTGACTGCGGTCAACGAGTCCACGGCCTCAACAAAATGGATTGATACCACATGATTGCGTCTGCCGCGCATATTTTTCCTCCCTGTGGTTATGCTATGAGCATCAACCGCAAGGAGGAATTTTTCCATGATGGATACAATCTCGTTGCTTCTGGTCATTATCGGCGCCATCAACTGGCTGCTGGTGGGCGTGTTCCAGTTCGATCTGGTCAGCTGGCTCTTCGGCGGCCAGGGCGCCATCGTCAGCCGGATCATCTACACCCTGGTGGGCGTGGCCGGCCTGTGGTGCATCTCGCTTTTGTTCCGCGATAAGAAAAGCTGAGGGCGGCACGACAAAAGAAGGCGGCAGAGACCGCCTTTTTTGATGCCTCCGAAAACGATTCCGAGACCCGTTTCCACCGCTTTTTCTTGTGAACCGCCGCGAAATATGGTATAATCATTTCTCGGTATGGCCACCCGTGAGGGCGGCCCTTACAACGGAGGAACCTATGCGGCTCAAGAAACTGGAATTGTACGGCTTCAAGTCCTTCGCCCAGCGGACGGAGATCGTCTTCGGCGAAGGGATCACAGGCATCGTGGGCCCCAACGGCTCAGGCAAGAGCAATATCGGCGACGCGGTGCGCTGGGTGCTGGGGGAGCAGTCCGCCCGTACCCTGCGGGGCGCCAGCATGTCCGACGTCATCTTCAACGGCACGCAAAGGCGCAAGGCCCTGAGCTACTGCGAGGTCTCCCTGGTCTTTGACAACGAGGACCGCGCCCTGCCCATGGACTTTGCCGAGATCATGGTGACCCGCCGGGTCTACCGCAACGGCGAAAGTGAATATTATCTCAACCGCGCCGCCTGTCGGCTCAAGGACATCATTGATCTTTTCCGCGATACCGGCATCGGCAAGGAGGGCTACTCCATCGTCGGCCAGGGGAGGATTGACGACATCCTTTCCCGGCGCAGCGAGGATCGCCGTCAGGTGTTCGAGGAAGCGGCGGGCATTGTCAAGTTCAAGGCCCGGAAGGAAGAGGCGGACAAGAAGCTGCAGCGCACGCTGGAAAACGCCGCCCGGGTGGACGACATCCTGGAGGAGCTGAACCGCCAGCTTCGCCCCCTGGAGGAGCAGGCCAAGGCGGCCCGGGAGTACATCGAGCTGTCGGCGGAACTGAAGGTGCTGGATCTGAACCTGTTCCTGGTGCGCTCGGACAAGGCCAAGGAGCGCCTGGCCGAGCTGGACACGGAGCTGATGAATCTTCGCGCCGTGGTGGAAGGCACGCAGGCCGCCCTGCAGGACAAGACGGCCCAGCGGGATCAGCGCCAGACGGACATCGCTCAATTGGAAGAAAAGATCACCGGCGCGCGCAACGGGCTGATGGCCTGCGCCGAGGCGGTGCACGAGGCCCAGGCGACGCTTTCCGCCCTGGAAAGCCGCCGGGAAACCCGGCAGGAAAACCGCGCCCGTCTGACCCAGGAGCAGGAGGACGCCGCCCGCAGAATCGCGGAGCTGGAGGAAACCTTCGCCCGCTGCCAGACCGAGGAGGAAGCGCACGCGCAGCTGCTGGCGGAAGCCGAGGGGATGCTCGCCCAGGCCAAGGCCCGCGCGGAGAGCGCCGCCCGCCAGGAAACCCAGGCGGACGAAGCCCTCGAGGGCCACAAGGCGGCCATCATGGCGGCCATGAACCGGCTCTCCGCCGTCCGCAACGACCAGACGCGGCTGAAGACCATGCGCGGGCAGATGGCCCAGCGCCTGGAGGAATTGGCCGCCGACGAGGCGGAATTGACGGCCCGGGAGGATGCCCTGCGAAACGCGGCGGAGGACGCTCAGCGCCGCTTAGAGGACGAAAAAGCCCGTCAATCCGAGTTGGCTGAGGCCTATCGAACCGAAACGGATAAGCTGAACCGCCAGGACGAAAGGCTGCAAGGCATCCGCGCGGAGGCCGAAGCCCTGTCCGCCGAGCTGCAGGCGGCTCAAAGCCGTCAAAAGCTGTTGGCGGAAATGACCCGGGACATGGAGGGCTACAACCACGCCGTCCGCAAGGCCGTCCAGCGAGGACGGGAAGCGGGCATGACGGGGGTCAAGGGCGTTTTGGCTCGGCTGATTACCGTTCCCAAGGCTTACGAAACCGCCATTGATATGGCCCTGGGCGCGGCCCAGCAGAACATCGTCACCGACAACGAACAGACCGCCAAGGAGCTGATTCAGTACCTGCGGCAGAATCGTCTGGGGCGGGCGACCTTTCTGCCCATGACCACCGTACGCGGCAAGCTCCTCAACGACCGGGAGCGGCAGGCCCTTCATATGCCGGGCTGCATCGGCGTGGCCTCCGACCTGATCGAATGCGCGCCGGAATACCGGGGCATTGTGGAAAACCTTCTGGGCCGCACAGTCATCGCAGAAAACCTCGATCAGGGCATTCCCATCATGCGGGCGGGCAACCACGCCTTCCGCCTGGTGACGCTGGAGGGCGATGTGATGCACTCCGGCGGCTCCATGACCGGCGGCTCCAGCGCCTCCAAGGGCGTGGGCCTGCTGGGCCGGGAGCGGGAGCTGAAGGAACTCACCGAACGGCTGAGGACAGGCAAGAGCCGGCTGGATGACTTCCGCCAACGCCTGGCGGAGGGCCAAGCGGAGAAGAACGCCCTGAAGCAGGCCTGCGCCGAGGCCCTGGGGGCGCTGCATCAGCAGGAGATCGCCGTGGCCCGGGAAACCGCCCGGCTGGAAAGCGCCCGCGGCGACTGGCAGGCCCATCATGACCGTGTGGAGCAGACGGCCCAGGCCCAGGTGCAGCTGAAGGAATCCGTGGAGCAGATCGACCTGCAATTGCGGGACATCAGCCAGCTGAGCGGCGATGCCCAGACGGATCAGTCCGCCATGGAGGCGCGCACCGCCGCGCTGCAGGCCGACCTGCAAACGGCACGGCAGACCGCCGCCGAGGCCGCCGACCTGGTGATGACCCGCACGCTGCAATTGTCCGAGCTGCGGCATCAGCTGGAGGTCATGCGCCACGACCGCGGCCGGTATGAGCAGGATCGGGGTCAGCTGGATCGTGAGCAGGCGCGGCGGGCCGAGCAGCTGCGGGACATGGACGCCTTGGATGAAAGCGACCAGGCGGACATCGCCCGCACCACGGCCCTCCGGGAGACCCGCCTGCTGGAGCAGAAGCGTCAGGAGCAGGTGACCCAGGCACTCGAAGCCCGCCGCGCGGAGGCTCAAACCGCCCTGCGGGACGTGCTGACCGACATGGAGAACCTGCATCAAACGCTCAGCCGGGACAGCGACCGGGTGCACCGGGTGGAAATGGCCCGGGCCAAGGTGGAAAGTGACCTGCGCACCCTGCAAAACCGCATCTGGGATACCTACGAGGTGACCTACGCCGGGGCGGAGGAATTCCGTCAGACGGATGGCTTCGATCCCGTGGAGGCGGATCGCCGCGCGGCCCAGCTGATGAGCCAGATCCGCGCCCTGGGCAGCGTGAACGTCAACGCCGTGGAGGAGTACGCCGCCACCAAGGAGCGCTGCGACGACCTGACCCGCCAGCAGGAGGATCTGCGCCAGGCGGAGCGCGACCTGCGGGAGCTCATTGAGCGCCTGCTGGAACAGATGCGGACGACCTTCGTGGATAATTTCACCAAGATGCAGGGATACTTCTCGGAGACCTTCACCCGGCTTTTCGGCGGCGGACACGCGGAATTGACGCTGATGGATCCCGAAGACCCGCTGAACTGCGGCATTGAGGTCAATGCCCAGCCCCCGGGCAAAAAGCTGCAGCTGCTCTCGCTGCTCTCCGGCGGCGAGCGGGCGCTGACGGCCATCGCCATCCTCTTCGCCATGCTGAAATTGAAGCCCACCCCCTTCTGCATCCTGGACGAAATCGAGGCCGCCCTGGACGACGCCAACATCGGCTACTACGCCGATTATCTCCAGGAGTACAGCCCGGAGACGCAGTTCATCGTGGTGACCCACCGCAAGGGCACCATGGAGCGGTGCAACAGCCTCTTCGGCGTCGCCATGGAGGAGCAGGGCGTCAGCAAGATGGTCTCCGTCAGCCTGCAGGATTACAAGGAATAAAAAAAGCGCGCATTGACCCTTGACCTGAAGTACACTTCAGGGTCTATAATGTGGATGATGTTATGCAACAAGGAGGCGTTTGACCATGGCATCCAAGGTGTATTTTTCCAAGACCATCACCCCTGAAAAGGTGCTGGCCCTCTACGAAAAGCTGGGTCGCGAGCTGCCCGGCCCCGTGGCCGTCAAGCTGCATTCCGGCGAGAGCGGCAACCAGAACTTCCTCGGCCCCGACCTCTGGCGCGCGGTGATCGACAAGGTGGGCGGCACGGTGGTGGAATGCAACACCGCTTACGCGGGCTCCCGCAACACCACCGAGGCCCACTGGAAGACCATCCATGACCATGGCTGGGACGAGCACTTCACCGTGGATCTGCTGGACGGCGAGGGCCCCGACCTGGAGCTGCCCATCCGTCAGGGCAAGCGCATTCACAAGAATTATGTGGGGAAAAATCTGACCCGCTACAAGTCCATGCTGGTGCTGTCCCACTTCAAGGGCCATCCCATGGGCGGCTACGGCGGAGCGCTCAAGCAGCTGTCCATCGGCGTGGCTTCCTCCCACGGCAAGGCCTACATCCACGGCGCGGGCGATGTGAGCAACTTCTGGGGCACGGAGCAGAACGCCTTCCTGGAATCCATGGCGGACGCCGCATCCTCCGTCACGGATTACTTCGGTGAGAACGTCGCCTACATCAATGTGATGAAGAACCTGTCCGTGGACTGCGACTGCTGCGCGGTGGCGGAGGATCCCTGCATGGCGGACATCGGCATCCTGGCGTCCGTCGACCCCGTGGCCGTCGACCAGGCCTGCGTCGATCTGGTCTACGCCGCCACGGAGGATCCCGGCCAGAAGCACTTCCTGGAGCGCCTGGAAAGCCGCAATGGCATCCATACCATCGAGGCCGCGGCGGAGCTGGGCATGGGCAGCCGGGCATATGAGCTGGTGGAAATCGAATAAGCCGCGAGGGCACGCAAAAGACCGCGCCGGGGAAGCGTCCTTTTCCCTGATGGCGCGGTCTTTTTATGCTTACAGAACAATGGTTGTGCTACCGCAGCGCCTTCACCGGGCATTCCTTAACGCACTCATAGCACAAGATGCACTCCGTGGCGTTCTTCCGCTTCCGGCTCTCGTTGTTCACCTCAACCTCCATGGGGCACGCCTTCAGGCACTTGCCGCAGTGGACGCACAGGCTTTCGTCGCAGTGGACGCGGAGGGCGGAGAAGTAGCTCATGGGCTTCAGGAAAACGGTGATGGGGCAGATGTACTTGCAGAATGCCCGGTTGTCCTTCAGCCGGATGGCCAGGAAAACGCCCACCGCGTAATACAGGGCGTTCCCGCCGATGAACAGCCAGAACATGATGGCCTCCATGTTCGTCACCCTGGCGAGGAACAGGCCCGTAACCAGGGCCAGGGAGAGGCCGAAGGTGATGTAACGGATGAAGCCGAGGTTTTTGCGCGGGCCCTGGGGCCGCTTGTAGGGCAGGAGATCCAGGATCATGGCTGTCCAGCAGGCATAGCCGCACCAGCCCCGGCCAAAGAGCAGCGGCCCGAACAGCTTCGCCACGGCGTAATGGATGGTCGCCGCCTCAAAGACGCCTAAAAAGAGGTAGTACCAGAAGCCCTCGATCTGCATGTTCTCCCGGCACATCAGCCCCAGATAGAGCAGCATGTAGCAGCCCACCGCCAGCTGTACGAAGCGTCTGGCAAACCGTCTGCCCTGGATAAACAGCGTCAGCCCCACGGCAAGGCAGCCGCCGATGTAGGAGAAATTCAGCAGGTAGAACAGATTGCCCGTCGTCAGCCAGAGGGTGACGGCGATGGCCTCAAAGACCAGCAGCAACAGCAGGGGAAAGCCGTACTTCTTCATGGTGTCAGCCTCCTTTCACAGGCTGTTGCTCCTCTCGCTCAGGGCGTAGACCCGGGTCAGCAGGCGGGCGATGGGCTCCGGCCAGAACTTTCGGAAGATGGCCAGATCCTGCTCGGTACGCCCGCCCTCCCCCAGCACCTGGCTGGTGGTGGAGCCCGGATGGATCCTGTGCAGCATCAGCGCCCGCGGATCATACGCGAACCGCCCTGGCTGGCGGGACAGCCGCTCCCAGGTCTGCCAGTCCAGGTTGGTGGACATGCCGCGCTCAAACAGCGGCTGCGGCAGGCGGCGGAGGTTGTAGGTCACCGCCGGACAGCAGATGCCGTCGCCAAAGGCCAGGGCCAGGCGCTTGCTCAGCCGCCAGCGCTGGGCAAAGCGCGGGCGCAGGGGCAGCAGCAGTGTGCGCTTGATCCTCAGCAGCGTCGAATTCGTCACCGTTTCCCCGCCCCGGCGCTCTCCGTAGCCGGAAAAATAGATCAGCAGCTCCGGGTCCGCCTGGGCGGCGCGGCGGAAGGCCCGGCCATAGCCCGGCAGGTACAGGTCATCCTGATGGCAGAGGGTCACAAAATCCGCGCCCTCCGCCCTGGCCTGGGCCATGGCGAAGTTCCAGTCCCCGGCGATGTTGGGCGCCTCCGGGTTCACCCGGTACAGAAAGCCGTGCTCCCGGGCCAGCGTCTCCAGCTTTTCCGAGGGGGTGGCGGTACACAGCAGGATGGGCGAGGGCTCCTCCTGGTTCAGCAGGGAAGCCACGCAGTCCTGCAGGTAGGGGCTGTCCTGATAGGCGCAAATGGCAAAAACATGTTTCATCGCCGCGCCTCCTTACAGGAAGAACTGGTTGAGGATATTGTTCCAGCAGACCCACATCAACACCGCCGCGTTGGCCCCGAAGAAGAACAGGTGCCAGCCGGTCTTGTTCATGCGGTTGTGGAGGCCCCGGGGACTCAGCAGCATGGCCGCCAGGGGCAGCACGGGAATCAGATACCGGCCCTGAACACCGCTGAAGTCGTTGGCGCCCACGGCGGAGAAGGCCAGGTACATGGTGGTGAAAACCATGCCCGCCGTCATCAGGACGATGATGAGCATTGCCAGCCGCTGCCGCCAGTTCAGGCCCTGACCGAGATCGGGATCATTGTCCGTGACGGCGGTGAACAGAATCAGCCACAGGCTCAGCGTGGACATCATGCCGTTGAGGCCGCCGACATACGCCATGGTGCAGCGGGTGGCCTCCGTCCAGTAGTACACGCCGCTTTGCCACATGGTGGAAAAGAAGTAGCCCAGGTAGGTCAGCGGATGGGCGAAGATGAACGCCAGCTGCGCGCCGCTGTCGGCGGCATTGCCCCGGCTGTCCGTCAGGATGGCCGCACCGGTGTTCACGCTTGCGACCATGGTCAGCACGCCTGCCAGACAGATGATGGCCGCCAGGGCCTTGTACCACAGGCAGGCGCCCCGGGAGGCAAACTTTTGCCTGGGCAGAAGCAGCGTCAGGAGCAGCAGCGGCATGTAGACCACCTTGCTCATGGCGCCCAGTAGCAGGGACAGCAGGATCCCCATGCCCCGCTGCCAGGTCAGAGGCGTTTCCCGGTCAAGGATGGCGTCCACCGCCAGGGCCGTGCCCAGGAAACACAGAGCGTTGGTCACGGTGTCGTAGGTGTAGCTGGCGGCCAGGAACATGGGCGTCACCATCAGCGCAACGGCGCACAGCGTCAGCTTGAAGCGCCTGACGCTGCGGATGGCCAGGTACACCAGCCCCACATACGTCAGCATATTGAAGACCCGCGGCAAAACCGTCCTCGCCGCGAAGGGCAGATGCAGCCACCGGGCGACGGCCGCGCCGACAGCCTGGTTCAGGTAGCCCACATCGCTGAACTGCCAGTGCATGGTCTGCTCCTCCGCGATGTCGGTATCCTCCGTGGCGTTGAGGAGCTGGTGGAGAGCCTGCTCGTCCCGGGCGGTATCGCCGGGATGGACAAAGGCCTCGCCCATGACCAGGCTCCAGCCGTTTTCGCTCATCCGCCACTCGCTCTGGGTCAGGAAAGCGTTTCGCCCCCGGCTGAGCAGCTGCACCTGGCGGTAATGGATGGCATCGTCATAGTTCAGGCCCACCGTCGCGGGCAGCCCGACGCTCATGTAGATTCCCGCCGCCAGGGCCACCAGCAGAAAGCCGACCTCCGGCTTTTTCGCCACCACGCCCCGCAGAACGATCAGCAGGTAAAGGCAGGCCGTCATCAGCCCGGAAAGCAGCATACGGTTGCCGTTGAGGGCGAAGCGGTTGTCCACGCTGATCCCCTGCAGGGTGAAGCTGTTGGTGAAAGAAAGGGTGATCTCCGTGACATCATCACCGATGAAAACGCCGTCCGTCTGAACATCCCCGGCGGCCATGCTGAAGAAAACGCAATCCTTCTCATGGGTTTGTCCCTTGGCATCTCGCCAGGTCAGGTGATAAGCGCCGTCCGTGCCGGGGAGGCCCGTCAGCACCAGGGAACGGACATAGCCCTCATGGGTAAGGACGGCTGTCTGGCCCGGCGTCAGGCTGATCTGGCCCTCCGCCGCTTCCCCGGTCGAAGGCGCGTCGGCGTTGTCTTCCTCCGCGTCGTCTTCCCAGTCATCGGCCCATTCGTCCCCGCCATCCTCCCAGTCCTCTGCGGCGGTATCCTCCGCCACCGTCAGAACATCCAGGGGCAGAGCAACCAGCGCCCGCTGCTGTGCGGGCAGGGTGAGCAGACGCGCCTGGCACACCGCCTCCATCGCGAACATCACGGCCAGCACCGCCACGGGCAGAAGCGCCCAGGTGAGAATTGTCTTACGCTTTGCCATGGCGGCGCTCCTTTCCTCCGGCCAGCGGAACACAGGCCGCGAAGCACAGCGCGACCAGGGCCAGCGTACCCGCGCCCATCACGCTGTACGACAGGGTTTGATACCGAAAGCGCAGGTTCAGCGCGCTTTCGGCGGTGACGGATCCGTCCGCCAGCGTCAGGGTCACGCCGTCCTCCGGCACGTTCACCGGGCCCATGCGCAAGGTGACGCCTTTCTGCTCCACGCAGTCGGATACGGCATGGAGGGTATACCCTTGCCCCTTGCTGTCCGTCTGGGGCGAAAAAAGCGGCAGCGTTACGAAGGCGCTGTTCTTGATCTCCGCCACGGCATAAGCCTGCCGCGCGATTTCCCGACCCTCCGCGTCCGTCAGCCATAGGGTCAGCGTCCCTTCGCGCAGCTTCTTGTTGTAGTTGGAAAACATCACGTCCACCGCCGTCAGGCCATCCTGACTGGCGCGGAAGGTCTGCCGCACTTCCATATCCTCCGTCAGCTGGCCCACCCCTGATTTATGGGATGAAATCATCTGTGCCGTTTCCTCTTTGGCCGTCGCGTCGGAAAAATAGACCACCACCGCCAGGGCCATCAGCAGCGCCGCGGCAGCCGCGCACAGCCACTGGCCTCGGGTCAGTTTGTTCATGGCTTCTGCTCCTTTCCGGGAACCTTTGGCAAATACCACATCCTTCCGATATTATACCATGTTCCCGCGCAGATGCAAGCGCGTGACACCCATATATGTGTAAAACCATAGCCCGGCCCTTACGCAGGGAACAACGTAATCGCTCCCTGGGCTAATAGAAGGAAAGCGCTTCCGGGAGGAAACCTCAGTGAAAAAAGATGATAAAAAGGGGCATAGGTGTCATCAAAAGCGCCGCTTAGTGCATTGACTTTTCGGCGTGAGACCAA
>CBFFZW010000065.1:0-15967 GCA_965646445.1 uncultured Christensenellales bacterium
CCCATTGCGGCAAGCAGCTTGTCGATCAGGTCGCATACCGTCTGCTTCTTGGAATCCATGAACGCAAGAACGCTCTGGGTATTCTCCTCTTTTTTATGCGAGATTTTTTGGGTGAGATTCTTGTCTTCACTCAAAATACTGCGAATAAGATAGGGGGAAACATGATATTTCTCGGCAAGCTTTCTCTGTGACGTCCCGCCCTCGACATACTCCGCGATGATACGCTTTCGCTGCTTGTCGGTCAGCTTCGCCACAGTAATCCCTCCAATCAGCCGTGCCGACCTCCAATTCAAAAGTAAAGCAGAGAGCCGCACCGGAGGCCCGCGCGACTCTCTGCCCGAGGAACCGGTCTCTTGACCGATTCTTCTGATTTTACATTATAGCGCCGGGGCTACGCGGCTTAACATGGCCAAAGCTCCTCCAGCACCGCGATTGCCCGCTTATGCCGCCGCATGATCCAGCGATAGGCATAATTCAGCTCGACCGCGATCTCCTCCCACTTCTTGTAGTTGAGATACCGCAGCTCCATAATAAAGCGGTCGGTCTCGTCCAGCGGAGCTTCCCTGATAAACTTTCCGACCTCCCGCTCAGCCTGGACAAGCGCCGCAATTTCCTCCTTAATCTCGTTTTGCAGGTCGACGATATTGCAGGCGCAGTCTTCCACCTTTTTCGAGGGAAGCGAAGAACCTGCCGAGTCCGGCCGAATCTGAGCCGTGATAGACTCGGCAATTTGCCGCCAATTCTCAATGCGTTCCTCCTTAGCCCGTATCCTCGCCTTTGCGTGATACCCCTGATTCAAAAACTCCTTAAGCGTCATTGCGTGACCTCCTTGATTTTCGCCTTCAATGCCTCCAGACAAGCCTCCTGGCGTATGTCCTTCGGCGTGAGAATGTCGTCCAGCATGGTATAGTCATAGGTTCCCTTCATCAGCAGGTGGTGAATGAGCACGGTTTCCTTTTGGCCCGGACGGTGCAGCCGCTTGTTTGCCTGCTGATAAAGTTCCAGGCTCGTCGGGAGGCTGTACCATATCGCGATATGCCCTCCGGCCTGCAGGTTCAAGCCGTGGCCCGCGCTGGCCGGATGGGCCAAAAGAATCGGAATCTTACCGGCGTTCCATCTTGAGACGGAGTCCTTTTCCTTAATGTCGACTGCCTCAGGATAACGGGCGAGTATTCTGTCAAGCTCATGCCGAAAACCATAGAACACAAGAACCGGCTGGCCGTTGGCCTCTTCGATTAGAGAGTCGAGCGCTTCCAGCTTGCACTCGTGGAGAACCTTGACCTTGCCGTTTTCATCATAGGCCGCTCCGCCCGCCGCCTGCAGGAGCTTGTTGGTAAGTACCGCCGCGGTCGGTGCGTCTATGTCGCCATCTGCAAACGGGAGAAGGGTATCCCGCTCCAGTGTCTTATAAAGAGCCATTGCCTCGTCAGACAGCTCGAACTCTCTACGGAGCATGAGCCTCTCGGGAAGCTGCAAATGGTCCGCCGACTTCATGCTGATACAGAGCCCGCCAATCTTCTCATAGATCAGCTCCTCCGCTCCCGGCTTCGGCTTCCAGGAAAAAATCTGCGCGGCGTTCCGTTTATCCGGCACAAAGTAAGTATCCCTGTAACTCGTCAGCGTTCTGCCGAGGGCCTTGCCCTCGTCCAGCAAATACATCTGAGGCCACAAATCCAAAAGCCCGTTGGGCGACGGTGTGCCCGTCAGCCCCACGATATGAGTGATATACTTGCGGACCTTTTTGAGAGCCCTGAACCGCTGCGCCTTGCTGGACTTAAAGCTCGAGAGCTCGTCAATGATAACCATATCGAACGGCCACTTACTTTTGTAGTAGTCGACAAGCCAGACGACATTCTCCCGATTGATGATATAAATATCGGCGTCTCGGTTCAGCGCCGCAACGCGCTCCGCTCTTGAGCCCAGAACCAGAGAAACGGTCAGGTCCCGCAAGTGATCCCACTTCTGGACCTCGGGCGGCCAGGTTTCCCGCGCCGGTTTCAGCGGCGCAATAACGAGAACCTTCCGCACCGCAAAATAGTCGTGCAGGAGCTTTTCTGCCGCGGTCAGACTGATCGCCGTCTTGCCCATGCCCATGTCCAGCAGCAGCCCTGCCTCAGGATTATCCAGGACGAACCGCTCAGCGAACTCCTGATAGTAATAAGGCTTATACTCCATATTCCCGCAGCCTCGCTTTCAAATCCTCCATGTCGGAGACCCGCCAGACAGTGCAGCCGAGCTCCTCTAATGTACGGCGTACCTTCTTCTGCCGGACACTCAGCCCGTCGCTCAGGCCCGGCCTCTTGACTTCGATGAAGATGACCCTCCCTCCCGGCAATATCGCTATTCGGTCCGGCACGCCAGACGCCCCCGGACTTACCCACTTGTAGGCTTTACCGCCGAGGGACTTTATATAGTCGCACAGCTTTTTCTCAAAGCCGCTTTCATACATTGCTTTTCCTCCTTCAGGTAGTCGAGTAGCGCGTGTAACAAAGTTTCCCTATATATACATGTAATACGGGGGGTGTACGCTTTTCCGCTTTTTCCCTCCTTACTTTTTCAAAAAATGTTTTTAGGTTTTCTCTGCTACCTTTGTTGCAAAGAGCCTTAAAGCCTTGGTATCACTGGCTTTATTGAGGTAGCAGAGTAGGTAGTACTCTGTTGCAAATCTCCAAAACTCTGCTACTCTGCTACCTCAACAGCCGTTCCGACCTACCCTTGACCGAAAAAAGTTGCTCTTCACTCTGCTACCTTTGTTGCGTCAGACCTCTTTAACGAAGCCCCGCTGCCGTCCATAAATCGCTCCGCAGTTGACGGAAGTGGAGAGCCGCCAGCCCGGAATCATGCGTAGGAGGCCGATGATCTCCCGCGCCTGGGCCTGCGAGTAGCCCTTCGGGTCGCCCTTGAAAAGCTCCTGCCATATCTCCAGGGCGCAGACCTTTGACCGCGGCACGGTGCCAACCTGCTTCTCTCCGAAGCCGCCACCCCAGAACATGAGGCGCGCTTCCAGGTCCATATCGTCCCAGCCCTCAGGCAGCAGCGTGTTCAGGAAGTTCTCAATGAGCCCGAGCTTGCCGTTGGCCTCGGTGTGATCGGCCTGGACCTTTCTGGCAAGCTCTTCCACGGCGCTGTCCAGGTACCATGTCTCGCCAGCCTCAAAGTATGTAACGGCCTCGGCCCATACCTGATCCACGATCGCCGCCGTCAGTTTGTCTCCGAGCTCCTTGCCCGCGTCTGTTACGGTCACAGGCCAGAAGCGGCGGGCGCCGGTCGGGTCACGCAAAAATTCCTCGTCGTTGGTTGTGCCGAAAAAGGCGCATTGCCTCGGGTGGCACTGCGTGCGGCGAGCGTATGCCGCGCGGTAGTTGTCCTCTTGCTTAGAGACGAACTGCTTGATCTGCTCAATCTCGGCCTTACGGGTCGCAGCCATCTCGCTAAGCTCGATGATCCAGTTGCCCTGGAGCTGCTCGTAGGCGTCCTTGCCGGTCATGGTATAGAGCGAGTCGGAGAACCAGTCTTTGCCCAGATTTTTCAGCGTGGAGGACTTACGGCAGCCCTGCGGACCTACCAGGACGAGCATATGGTCGTGCTTGCAACCAGGCGCCAGGATTCTCGCGACGGCTCCGATCAGCGCCTTGCGGGTCACTGTCCGCGTGTACCTGGAATCCGCCGCGCCCAAGTAGTCAATGAACAGGGTCTCGGCTCGCTTCACGCCGTCCCAGACGAGCGAGCGCAGGTATTCCCTGACTGGGTGCCGGCTGACATCCGTGAGCGCTAAGTCGACGCCCTCACGGGTCTTCGGGATACTGTCTATCTTGTAGTCCTTCTCCAGGATATTGTGAACGCCGGCGTCGTCGGTGTCGCCCCAAGAGCGAGGCTTGCCCTCAGCCTTACGCCAGGGAAGGTCCCCGCAGACCATCGGCCGCTCCATGAACTCATCCCAGTAGAAGGTGCCCTTAAAGCGAGGGTCATTCCTGACGATAATACGGATATTCTCGACCGTGGTCGCCGCATGTCCAGTCTTCGGATTTACCTCAAGCTGGGAGACCCAGTTCATGTCAGGAGCGTCGTCGTCCTCGCCGAAGAGCTGAACGATATAATCGAGCTGCTTACTCTGGAGCTCCTTCATGGCGTCGGGACAATTCATCTCGACCCACTTGCACATATTCTTGAAAGAGGGCAGATTGTTCGCCGCTGTGTTCGAGGGCTTGCCCTCGTCGTCCTTGCCGAACAGGTGAATGCGAACCAGGTCGAAGGCGTTGCAGAGCTTGCCGCAAATCGGGTCCGTGCTATGGTGGCTGTACGCAAATTTCCCGTCCTCGTACACGACGAGCCCGCCGGAGGTCGAGCCGCCGGTATAGGTATAACGGCCGTTCTCGCCCTTCGTGTAGACGTCAGCCAGGAATGCCTCGATCGCGTCCTCGATGGAGTAGACCCGGCAGAAGGCGCCCACAATACCGTCCTTTGCCAACGGATCGCCCTGCTTGTCCGCGAGCCGCTGCATAGCGCCGGATTTCCGGCTGGACACGGGCCACTGCGTCGGGTCCTTCCAGTCTGCGTATCTGGCAAGCTGCTCGTCTGCGTCCAACCAGGGGCCGTCCTGAACCTCATACCGGAATTCGGCGTCGCATGAGGCGCTGGCCCAGTACATGAGCCGATGGGGCTCATAGGTAGTATCGTCGCACATATCAATGCCAACATCGCCGGCGATCCTGCGGGCGATCGCCTCATACTCCTCAGGCGAGACAGGACGCGAGAGAGGAATCACCAGGCGAAGTCTCGGGGCCTTGGCAGAGTGGCTGTGCGTGCTGTAAAGCACAGCAGCGCACCCGAGGATCAGGGTCACCGTGGGCCAGGGGTCCTCGCCGGCGGCGATGGAATCCATATCGAGCGTAATGAGCCGGCGCTGAGCCACGGCGTCGATCTTGCGGCGGCCGCCTTTCAGCGTACCGCCCACGAAGCCGCCGACGTCCTTGGCGTTGTCCCGCTCCTCCTTCGGCATACGGAAGTATTCTGCCTGAGTCTCCTGCGTCCGTGTGACTTGGCTGAGCTTCTCCACGAACTCGGACCAGAGTATTTCCTTGTTCTTCCAGCTTGTAGACCGCCGCGAGCTACCCGTCGCGATCGTCACCAAGCCGTCGTGCTTGAGGACCGGCATTATAGGGTACCCGCCCTTGTGACGACCCTCGCAATGCCGGCGTTCTTTATCATGCGATCGCAGTAGTTGCAGGGCGCGGGGTCCACAGATTCGTCAAGGCAGGCGAGGTAAAGGGTAGCTCCTCGCAGCTCCCGCCTTGCGGCGCTGATAATCGCGTTTTGTTCGGCATGAACGGCCACGCAGGCGCCGTACTGGTCGCCGTGAACCGCAGCGTGCTCGTCGATGGGCGCAGAGTGCGCTCTGCAGTAGCACTCGCCGACGTCGCAGCAGTTGGCCTCGCCCCTGGGCGAGCCGTTATAGCCGGTCGCGATAATCTCGTCGCCTGAAACGATCACGGCGCCGTACTGCCTGCGGAGACAGGTAGAACGGGCCGCGACGGCTTTGGCAATGTTCAGGTAGTAGGTGTCTTTGTCGATTCGCATTTTAATCACCGCCCGCTGCTGCCGAAGGCGCCCGTACCCCTTTCGGCAGAGTCTTTGTAGGTAAACTCGGGAATCACGACCGGCATAATTACGAGCTGGCCGATCCTGTCTCCCTTCTTGATGTCGTAGCCGTTATTGCCGACGTTAGTGACGATGGCATGAACCTCGCCGCGGTAGCCGGAGTCGATCGGAGGAAGCTCGCAGACGATCCCCTGAGCGCTCAGACTGCTCCTCGGGAATATGAAGCCTACGAGGCCGTCAGGCAGCTCCAGGCCGAACCCGAGAGGCAGCTTATACACTTGCCCAGGATAGATCGTCTGGTCTCTGGGGCTGAACACGTCAGCCCCTGCGTCGTTGTCATGCGCTCGGAGGGGCTGAGCCCCTCCGAAGTCGATCAGCTTGATTTTCATTTATGTCATGCCTCTCTTCTTGTATCTCGGGTTTTTAGGATTTTTGAAGTTTGACGGTATAACGCGAATCTCAAACCGCCATTTATAAGCGGTTTTTCCAACTTCTTTAACAAATTGGCGCCATGCTGCTCGTTTAGTGGGCGCATTTATGCCGAACACAAACCGCTTTTCTACGCCATTCCAAATCCCATACATCAAAAAGCCTCCGTTCTTTTTAATTTAGTAAAAGCGGAAAGTCTGCCTTGAGAATCTCCGTAGGCGTGGCCTCGGACCAGAGCGGAGACTTGCACGCCATCTTGCCCTCGCGGCAAGCGCCCTGCATACAGAAGGGGCCAGTCGTTGCCCGAGAGAAGAGCGAGGGCGAGAGCTCATAGAGCTGCTCCCAGAGGCGGAGCATGACGTAGCGGGTCTCGGGCGTGTTGCGCCGGCAAATGCGCTGGCTTATCATGTGCTTCCACTGGTAAGGGGTCGCACTGATAATCAGCACGTTGCGGAGACCCTGCGGTGCCAGGTAGCCGGCACTGTCGTTGTCCGTCCCGTACTCGACCAGGAGCTTATACTTGTTCATGGTGTCCTGACACTGGGCCAGATAGGAGAACCGCATTTGACTGTCCAGCAGCTCATACGGAACCACGAAGTCGGCCTCGTTGGAGTAGTCACTATACTGCAGCGATGCAGACATGAACTTGACCTCGTTCTGGTGGCGCGTGATCTGCGCCAGGAACCGGCGCGAGGCACCCACGACGACGGCGTTGATGACCGCGAACTTCTGAATTGTCGGGTGCGGCAGCGAGGCCATAGTCTGGACGGTCTTCTCGGTGTAGTCCTGCTCGTAGAGCTTCAAGAAGTCCTGTAGGTCCTTGACCTTATGCCCGCGCTGGGTCAGACGCGCAGCGCAGACCATCATGGCCTCTGCCTCCTTGATGACCGTGGGATTGAGGACGGCGACCTTGATCTTATCCATTCTGCGCGCCTCCTTCCTCCTCGATTACCGCCCGCAGGATCAGGAGGTAGTTGATACTGTCCGTGATCTTCTCGGCCCAGCGCTCAAGCGTGTAGTCGTTGCCGTCCGTGCACATATCGGACAAAGAGACCAGGTGCTTCGCCAGCATACCGAACAGCGCGCCTTTCTGGTCGCCACCCGTGATCGCGGCGGCCTTTTTGAAATGCGCCAGGCGGTCGACTGGGGTCTCATCCACAGCGTCGGGCGCATACTCGAAGCCCTTGCCGATAAGTACGTTTTCGCACTGCTTGAGCTGCTCGCGCACGACCTCGTTAAAAGTCTTAATCTTCATTTCTTTCGTCCTCTTTTCTTGGTGGTAGTAAAGCGTTTCTGCAAGGCCGCTTTTCGTGCCTCCTCGACTTCAGGATTCCACCCGCAGAAGGCACACTTGGTATGGTCCTCGCAGAGAATCATAAGGTTATGCTTGCAGGTCTTCAAAGACGTCAGTCCTTTCTTGTAGTCAGTTGAACCAGCGCAGCACAGGCTCGCCGGCAAAGCCGTACTCCCAGACGAACCAGGCATAGGCAACCGAAGACGGATAGTATAACTCGCCATTCGGGCGAACCTTAAACTCTCCGTTTTTCGCGCAGCCAAAGCGAGAGCTTGCGACATAGACCCGCGCTGGCGGGTGCTCCTCAAAGAGGCTCTTTCGGGTTTGCGTCTCCAGAAATACAAGTCTTAGAAACATAGCGGCCTTATGCCCAGGTGTTAAGAGTCCAAGGGCGTGTTCTACAAAGGCCTGCGCCTGAATATATGGCGGATTTGTGATAATGTCGGCGTCGACCGGCCGCTTTTGCGCCAGAAAGTCAACTCCAGCTTGGCCATATCCGTAGTCGACTAAATCAGTCGATCGAATCTCATGACCGTGTGCTAAAAGCACCTCTGAGATATGCCCTCCGCCGCAGCATGGCTCCCATACTTCATGGGAAAAGGTTTCAAGCCTCAGTAACTCTTCTACTGCCCGGGGGGGGGGTAGCATAATAGTCATGGTCAGGACAGTCTGAGCTCCTACGGAAAAACGATGTACTCATGGGCCTCAGTCCTTTCGATAGTAGTCGCACTCATAGGCGTCGGCCTTGAGCGGCAGACCCTGCGCCCATTCAATGGGCTCGGACATGATCGCACTGATCTCCTCGGCAGAGCTCACGCCAATCGGTACCTCGCAGATAACCTCGTCGTGAACATGGAACACCACCGGAAAACCGGCGCGCTCCAGTCGGTCGATCGCAACCGCAAGGCAGTCCCGAGCGGTCGCCTGGACAATATTCTCCACGAGCTTCGGTCCATAGGACTCAATGCGGCCCCAGCCGCCCGAGCTCTGGATCGTGCCCTCATAGGTAATACTGTCTTCCACGATCCTCGGCTTTACATAGCTCAGCTCGCGGCCGTTGGGCAGTCGGAGCTTGAGGAGTGGTCCCTGCTTGCGGAAGCCCATACCAAAGGGCAGCTTGGTCGGCGCCTTCGTCTGAATGGTCTTTCTTGCTGCGGCGTCAGTATCCCACCAAAACTTCTTGATCGCGGGATTTGCGGCGCGCCAGCTATTGACGAGGGGCTTGAGCTCTGCTTCTTCCAGGCCCATCTCCAAGGCGCCCATAGACTTAAGAGCGCCGACACTGCCGCCGTAGCCCAGGGCAAGCTCGGCAATTTTCCCCTTCTGCCGCATAGGGTCGCCCTTCTTGACGGAGCCCTTCGGCAGGTGGAACATCTGCTCGGCCGAGGCCTCGTAAATTTTGCCGTGGGTATTGAACACGTCCAGCCGCCATTCCTCTTGGGCGAGCCAGGCAATGACCCGAGCCTCTATGGCGCTGAAGTCTGAGACAATGAACCGGCAACCCTTTCGAGGGACAAAGGCCGTGCGGATAAGCTGCGAGAGCGTGCCCGCGATGTCGTCAAACAGGAGCTCCATCGTTTCGAGGTCTCCTGCGGCAACAAGCTGCCGTGCGGTATCAAGGTCGCGGTCAGGCATTTTATTTTGGGGCAGGTTTTGCATTTGCACCAGACGGCCGGCCCAGCGTCCGGTGCGCGAGGCGCCGTAAAACTGGGTAAGCCCGCGGATTCGCCCATCAGGGCCGGCCGTGCGGAGCATGGCGTTGTATTTCTCGGTCGAGGTCTTGGCGAGTCCTGCGCGGAGGTCAAGCATTTGGTCGACAATATCGCAGCCGGCCTCGGCCCGCACTCCGGCAATACTCTTCTTGTTGAGACTGTCAACGGTAATGCCGGCGGTCTCCTCGATCCAGCCCTTGAGCTGGGCTGTGCTCTTCGGGTTTTCCAGACCAGTCAGGGTCTTTGCGTCCTCAAGCAGCCGGCCCTTTATAACTCCGTCGATCTCGACCGCTCGCTTGGCGAGCGCCAGGTCGACGCCCACGCCGCGGTCATTGATATGCTGATCGTGGACCCACAGAGGTTGCTCCAAGGGGTAAATCTCAAAGCGAGAGAGCTTCTGTCGGATAGCCCGCTCGGCCTCGACGTCTTGCCGGTTATACTCGACATAGAGCGCCCAGCGCTCAGGGTCATGCTCGGGCAGATTCCTCGTGCGAAGGCCGTTGCTTTTGGTCGGCTTACAGGGGATGGAGAAGTAGCGGATCAAAGCTCGGCCGGTTTTCGATTTCTGCTTATCCTCCGGCAAACCGATGACCTCGCCTACGGCCTCCAAGCTGCGAGGCAAGCCAAGCTCGCTCGCCATAACGGCGGTGCAGCTCCACTGCTCGGGCGGAGTCACGGAGCCCATAAACGCGCTCAGACAAGTCCGTTCAAAAGACGCATTGAACGCCGTCTTGAGGATTTGAGGGTCATACAGAGCGTCCTGGAGCTCCTGGGGCAGCTTCTGGCCTCGAGCCAGGTCGATGACCTCAACAGGGCCGTCGTCCCAGGCATATCCGAACAGCAGAATCTCGAAGTCGGGGCTCGCGGCGTAAGCGTAAACGCCGCAGTCTTTCAAGGAGACCGAGCTATAGGTCTCAATATCGATTGCAAGGGTTCTCATTCAGAGGTCTCCTTTCTTTAGCCCGAGGGCCTCGGCCTTACCAAAGCCCTCGGGCCAGTCTGCGGTCAGTCGAGCAGGCCGTTGCCGTCGTCCTCGTCCTCCCAGCCGTCGTCCCAGTCGGAGTCAGTCACAACGCCGCCGCCCAGAGGCTCGCCGTCGTAGAGCTTCATAACGCCGTTGAGGCCGGCGGTGATGCCCTTGTTTCCGTTGGTGTCATAGACGTAGAAGTTGATGATCGCGCGGCCGTAGCAGCCGGAATAGAGCTCGGAGAGCTCGGTAATAGGCGTCTTGTCGGCGTGGACGATGACCGGCTTGTTGTTGGAGCTGACGGTAATGACGTAGCAGCCCTTGCACTCCTCGCCGAACTCGCCGCCGTTGGGACGCTCGCCGTCGCCGTCGTGGAGAGAGCTTTTGAGGTTGGCCGGCAGCTTCTTGCCGTTGCTGCTGGAGAGGTACTTGGTCTTGGCCTCTTCCATAGCGGCCTTGATCTTCTGGATGGTGGCCTTGTCGCTCTTAGGGATCAGCAGGGTCACGCTGTACTTGGGCTGGGCGCCCTCCTGGGCGGCGCGTGGCTGGAACAGGTTGCAGTAGGAAAAACGGACCTTACCGGTAGTGATCTGAGTGGACATAAAAATCATTCTCCTTTAATGTAGATTGTTTTGTACTGGACGCCGTACTCTCTGGCGGCTTCGTGCGTGCTGAAATAGATGTCGATTATCTGGCCTTTAACCGCGCTTCCCGTGTCCTCAGCTATGTACTCATGCCCATCGATAACGAGGATCGTGCCGAAGGGTATGATCTCCGTATCCACGGACACGGTACGCCCTGCGGTCGGAATCGTGCCGCTTGCGGTCTTCTGCATGTAGTCGGTGCCGACCCTGGAAGGGTGCTCCTGACTCCATACTCCGCAGCACTTGACACAGGTACAATAGGCGGTCGTCTTAAACTCGCCGAGCTCTATTAGCTCAGGCTCAGGATTGAGCTCTGCCGCGGCCTCAAGAGGCATGACTTGCTCTGTTGGCTCCACGGTCTCCGTTACGGGCTCCGAAGGCTGGGGGCTTATACTTTGCCTCCCAGAATCCTCAGACGCGACCGTGGAGACCGCAGGCTTGCCCAGGAGCGAGATAACCAAGGCCACAGCCAGGGCCAGAATGATAAGCCATTGAATACGGATAAGTCGGGCGCGCCGTACGGCCCTTGATCTTGCAGCCTCGGTCATAGCGCGCCTCCTACTTATCGAACTCGGCGAGGAGCTGATCTTCCGGCTTGTACTCGGGCCTCTTGTCAGTCTCAGGCGCCAGCGTGGGCTTGCCCTGCGGCTTGACGATCAGCTCGCCGAGCACTTCGCCGACGGTCTTCTTGCCGAAGTCCTTCTCCATCTGAGTCAGAGTAATCAGCCGGCGCTCGAACAGCGTGGCCTCATCGTAGCCCGCAGCCTTCATAGCCTCGATGACCTTCGCCTCGTCGGCGAACTTGCGATTGCTGCGGCCTTCGACCATCTTCCAGCCCGCGACTGGCTGGCCGGCAAGCAGCGTGGACGAGACAAGCGCCTCCAGGTCGGAGAGCCAGCCCTGAATGTCGGCGGCCTTGGCGAGAATCTCGCCGGCCTCTGCCGGGGTAATGAGAAGCGGGTCGGGCGACTCGTCGAAGAGCGAGAGGTTCTTTTCCGTCCGGACCCTGCACTGGGCCTTGGCCCGGCAGAACTTGCAGACGTCCTCGGACGGATTGAACTCGCCCTCGCCCTTGTAGGCCAGCTTAGCCTTGGGCTTGACGACCTTGTCCGCCCAGGTCGTGAGCTCCTTGACCGTGAGCTCGCTGGAACTCTGAACGCCGGAGAGCCGGGGCTGGAAGATGGTCTTGCAGACCCGCTCAAAGTCGAAGAGCGTATTGTACTTGAGGTACGCGCCCAGGGCGTAGAGCCTCATCTGCGGATTGCCGGCGGCCTCGACGCGGACGCCCTTGCCATACTTGAAGTCGATGATCTCAAGCAGGTTGTCCGCAACGATCACGCAGTCAGCCGTGCCGAAGCCGTCCTTGACGTACTTGGAGAAGTCGACCTTGACCTCCAGCTCCATGAAGGCGTCGGGGCAGATCTCGCGGGCGACCTCGAACTTCTGGAGGACGAGCCGCGCGTAGTCGTTGGCGCACTCCTGCATTTCAGCGGTATAGTAGGGGCCTTTCGCCAGCTCGTCGCGCTTGGCCTCAAACTCCGTCTCGGAGATTTCCCCGAGGAAGTAGCGAGCGGTCAGCTCAGCCAGCTCATGGGCAGCGGTGCCCTCTTCGGCATACTCGCTCGTGGAGGGCGGGAACTGCTGCTCAAGCTGGGCGCTGGGCGTACACTCGAGCCAGCGATGGGCGCCGCTTGCGGAGAGGATCGCGTGCTGCTTAGCCATCGATACTCACCAGCTCTTTCATCAGGGCCGGGTAGTCGTCCGGCCGGGCGTCGAAGTCGGAGAGCTTCTTGCAGCCGAACTTGGCGAAGGCCGCGGCAAGCTCCTTCTGCTTGCCCGCCTTGGAGAGCTTGAGGGCGACGGCCCGGATGTCAGTCTTGGTGACCTTCTCCGCAGGGGCGGGGTCTTCGGCCGGCTTTTCCACGGGCTCCTCAGTCTGAGGCTTGGGTTCGGCGGTACGCTCGGAAGGGGCATCGAACTCCGTCTGGCCGGGAATCTGCGCGTCAGGGAGCAGAGCCCGCAGCTTGTCCAGGTTCTCCTGGGTCAGGTCCATCGTGATCGTGATCTTCATATTGTGCCTCCTTGTTTTTCTTCCAGGCCAAAAAGGCCCGCTGATTGAGTGGGTTTTCATAGAACTCCTTGGCCGCTGCGCAAAGTCGGTCAAGCATTACATCTTCTCTTGCAAGAGCGGAATCGGCGAGCGCCTGACGCATTTTTGTCCTTTAAGACAAATCAGCCGCAAAAAAAATTGCGTTCGTCGTAGGCGGGTCCAGCTCGAGGAGGTCCTTGCAGACCTGAACCTCGGGGACCGTGAAGGCGGTCTCGCCTTTGATTTTTCTGTAGGCCTTGCGAAGACTCCACCCTTGCGCGTCCGCAAAAGTCTTAGTCGTCACGCCTTTCAGAACCATATGGGCTTGGAGCAGTCTGGTATCAAGCATACGGCCGATTGCCTCCTTTCCGATAGAAGTGGGACAGTATACTGTGATTTGTCCTTTGGGACAAAACCATTATAGCGCGTCCTCTCGGGTTTGTAAATAGCCTTTTGGAAATTTTCTTTGAACTTTAGGCAAAGGGTATTCCCTTTACGACAAAAGTGCGTTATAATATGTCAAAGGGGGTAAGCCTAATGACAATGGGAGATAAAATTCACTTCTTGAGGGTAGACCTGAATCTCACGCTGCAGGAGCTCGGCGATAAAGTCGGCGTAGGCGCAAGCACCGTCCGCAAATGGGAAACGGGCTACATTAAAAACCTGCGGACCGATAAGCTCCAGGCTCTTTCCGAGGCGCTCGGCACGTCGGTCGACTATCTCATGGGCTGGACCGAGAACAACGTCCAGGTCGGAAGCGTAGTCACCAACAACGGCGTGATCGGCCAGAACTCCGGCGAGATTCATCTGGAGCAGGAACGATCAAAGGAAGAAGCCGAGCTGCTGCGGATTTTCAACGGCCTCGACGTTAAGCGCCGTATGGAGCTGTTTATGACGGCAATCCGACTGGAGGAAGAATCCAAGTGAACGCCTGGAGCAGAGAGGATATTGTAGTAGCCTACGCCCTCTATTGCGTCACGCCTCTCAAACAGATCAACCCGCGCAATAGAACCATTCAGCAGGTCGCCGAGATTATCCCGCACTCGGTCGCCTCAGTTGTCATGCGAATGCGGAACTTTCAGTATCTCGACCCGCAAGCCGGCTCTGGACTTCGAAACGTCGCCAAGGCTGACAAGCTGATCTATGAGGAGTTCAAGCACGACTGGGGCGCCCTGAGCCTGGAAGCTGAGACCTTGACCGGCCTCGACCTTTTCGACTCTTCGCCGCTGCAAGGCGCTAAGCCTCTCTCGTCTATCACAGACCACGGACGGGTTTCGCGGGAGCGCCACTTTTTCAAGCGAGCGGTCCTTGCGGCGTACAACGGCCAGTGCTTTATATCCGGCTGCGCGTTGCCGCAAATGCTGATCGCCAGCCATATCAAGCCTTACTCAAAGTGCAGGAGCGAGGCGGACCGCATAAGTCCCGATAACGGGATTTGCCTCAACACATTTTACGACAGAGCTTTTGACCAGGGCCTTATGACGATCACTCCTTCCATGAAGGTCTACATTTCGCCGCTGATTTTGAATGCCCCTCAGGACGATTTTACGGCTCTCTGGCTGGCTTCTCTCAACGGAACCATTTACCCCCCCCCCCCCCCGGTTTCCGCCCCGTAGAGAGCTTCTGGAGTACCATAACGACGAGATTTTTAAGGGGGTTCGGCAAAGCTGATGAAAGCAGTCATTTACGCGCGCTATTCGCCGGGTCCGAGACAGACCGAGCAGAGTATCGAGGGACAGCTTCGAGTCTGCACAGACTTCTGCAAACAGCGGGGGCTCGAGGTCGTCGAGGCCTATTGCGACCGGCACATCTCGGGACGCACCGACGAGCGGCCTGAGTTTCAGCGGCTGATCACTGACGCGAAGAAAAAGAAGTTTGAAGCGGTGATAGTTTACAAGACGGACCGGTTTGCCCGCAACAAGTACGACAGCGCGATCTATAAGCGGGAGCTCAAGCGGAACGGGATTCAGATATTCTATGCCGCCGAGGCCATACCGGAAGGCCCTGAGGGAATTATCCTTGAGAGCCTGATGGAGGGCTTGGCCGAATACTACTCGGTGGAACTCGCGCAGAAGATCAAGCGGGGAATGCACGAGAGCGCGCTGAAGTGCAAGAGCACAGGAGCCGGCCGGCCGTTGGGGTATTGCGTGGACAAAGAGAAGCGCTTCCAGATTGACCCAGAGGGCGCCCAGACGGTCCGCACCATCTTCGAACTATATATCAAGGGGGAATCAAATGCGGCCATCTGCGAGCTCCTGAATGCCCGTGGGCTGAGAACCGCTCAGGGTAAGCCGTTCAACAAGAGCAGCGTCAACCGGATCGTCCAGAACCGGAAGTACATAGGCGAGTACAGCTACAACGGCGTGACCGTGGAAGGCGGTATGCCGGCCATCGTCACAATGGAGACCTTCTGCCTGGCGCAGGCCGAAGTGGAGAGGAGGAAGCGCGCGAAAAAGCCAAAGTCTCCGAAGGCGGAATACCTGCTCGCTGGCCGGCTGTTCTGCGGTCACTGCAAGACCGCAATGCAGGGAGTAAGCGGCACTGGCAAGAGCGGGAACAAGTGGTACTACTATTATTGCGGGAACAACCGCGGCAAGGTCAAAGCCTGCGACAAGAAGCAGGTCTCGCGTGACCGGCTTGAGAAGACCGTCGTGGACTTGACCGTCTACTATATTCTCCGCGAGGAAGTGCTTGCTGATCTCGCAAGGAAGGTTTACGCGGCGCAGGCGCGCCAGAATGACACAGCCTCAGAGGTTGCCTTTTACGAGAAGAAGCTGGCAGACAACAAGAAGGCCATAGCGAATATTCTCAGGGCGATCGAGTCCGGCGCAGATACGCAGACCTTGCCGGCCCGGCTGCAAGAGCTTGAGTCAGAGCAGGCAGTCATACAAGGCGAGCTTGCTTTCCTGAAAGGCCGTCACCTGGAACTCAGCGAGGACCAGATTCTCTTCATGCTCATGCAATACCTCGAGCCATTTGAGAACGAGACCACGCAGGAGTATCACCGGCGAATTATCACTTGTTTCGTCGCCGAGGTCTATGCTTACGACGACAAGCTGCTAATTTACTTCAATATTAGCAGCGAGGACGGTAAACTCAAAGTCTCAGACCTTGCCCCGCTTGAGGCCGGCATGTTCGACCAGCGATGCGTCGGGTCCACCACTTATGAGACAGACGGCTTACACCGCCTGTCTCATTGTTTCTGTCAGAGCCAAAGATATTGGCTCTCTGGAT
>CBFFZW010000066.1:0-15963 GCA_965646445.1 uncultured Christensenellales bacterium
CGCTTTGTAACAGCTTTGTCGGAGGCAACAAGGATGCTATGTCCTGCGTGTGATGTCATTCTTTATGAGAGGGTGGCATTTGCCACTTTTTTGATGGGGCTTCGCCCCGTTTCATTGCACTCACTCACTGGTCGAACGGCTGCGCCGTTCTCCCGGCCGTTCAATCGTGTTTTGCGCCCGCGCCATGCCAAAGGCACGGCGCGGGTATCGGGGTGCAATCCAAGGATTGCATCCCCTCAGTCGGGGCTGCCGCTCCTCCCTTATAAGGAGGCTTTTTCTGACGAAAAAGCACGAAAATCGCCGTATATGCCGCCGATTTTCGATTCAAAGTCAGAGGTCCTGCGGGCCCTCCGACACCTCCCAAAACTTTTTCGACATGCTCAGCTCGCTGACCATATGGAGTAGCGGACTTTGTATGTTGCCAAACAGCTTGGCGGATGCGTCCCCGTCAATCAGCCGCGCTCTCCGCCGTGGTCACCACCCAGGCGCCCACGGCCATCACCGCCAGCGCCACCATAAAGGAGACCGTCGGCCATTCCCGAAAAATCACAAAGGACAGCGTCGCGCCCACAAACGGCGCGATGGCGTAATACGCGCTGGTCTTGGCCGCGCCGAGGGTTCGCTGGGCGGCGATGTAAAAGCAGATGGAGAGCCCGTAGGCGACAAAGCCCAGGGCCAGCGTCAGCAGCAGGCTGACGGCGTGCGGCCAGGGCTCGCCCAGGCAGAGGGCGATGGCCAGAGAGCCCAGGCCGGAGAAAATGCCCTTGATGGCCACAATCTGCACGGGGTCTTTGCCGGAAAGCATTCGGGTACAGTTGTTTTCCAGGCCCCACAGGATACAGGCCAGCAGAACAAACACCGACCCGGCGGAAAAGGACAGTCCGTCCATGTCGCCCACGGACAGGAGCATGCTGGCGGCTGTTACCAGGCCGATGCCCAGCCACAGCCGGGGCGAAATGGCCTCCTTGAAGAACACAAGGGCAATCAGCGCCGTGGCCACAATTTCAAAATTGTTCAGTAGCGACGCGGTGGCCGCCGAGGTTCGGCTGATGCCCGCCATCAGCGCGATGGGCGCCGCGATGTCCAGCACCACCATGCCGATGGTGTAGGGCAGCTCCCTCGCGGTCAGCCGCCGTTCCCGGGCATGACGGCGGCTTCCCCTGGCCAGGGCCAGCAGCAGCGCCATGCCCATGCCCGCGCCCAAATACAGAAAGGCCGCCATCATGGTGGGCGGCACATTGCCCAGCAGCAGCTTGGACATCGGCGCGTTCAGGGCGTAGAATACCGCGGCCAGGATCGCGCAGGCCACCGCGCGCCCGCTTTCCGTCCTGACGGCGGGGCGCCGTCCGCTGTTTTGCTTCATGGAAAAGACCTCTTTCGTCAGCTTCATGGGGGAACGAAGGCAGTATAACACAGGATTGGGCCTTGGGCAACGCCGGATGGCCATGCTTTTCCATACGACAAAAATTTTTACCAAAGTGCTTGACATTCGCCCTGACCTTTGGTATAATAACCTTCGCAGTCGGATAAACTGCTGAGCACATTGGGGAATGGTGTAATGGCAGCACCTGCGACTCTGACTCGTATTGTCTAGGTTCGAATCCTAGTTCCCCAGCACATATGCCTCCGTTGTCTAGAGGCCTAGGACGCCGCCCTCTCAAGGCGAAAACACGGGTTCGAATCCCGTCGGAGGTGCTTAACCACCAGCAAGTCGCTGGTGGTTTTTTCTATTCCCTGCCTGCGGCAGGGTTGAAAGGAGAACCCGCGTTGATTATTCTCATCACAGGCGCGTCCCACACCGGGAAAACCGCGCTGGCCCAGGCGCTGCTGGAGCGGCACCGCTGTCCCTATCTGTCCATGGATCATCTGAAAATGGGGCTGATCCGCAGCGGCCAGACCGACCTCACACCCCTGAGCGACGATGCCAGCCTGACGGCGTACCTGTGGCCCATCGTCAGGGAAATGGTGAAAACCGCCGTTGAGAACCGGCAGAACCTGATTGTCGAGGGATGCTACATTCCCATGGACTGGGCCAAGGATTTTGGCAGCGCATACCTTGACCAGATTCGCTTTGTCTGCCTTGTGATGACGGAGACCTACATCCGGGCCCATTTCGACGACATCAGGCGGTACGCCAACGTCATCGAGCAGCGGGCGGATGACGAGGTCACGCTGGAATGCGTGCTTCAGGACAACGCCCGGATGCTGGCGCTGTGCCGGGAGCATGACGCGCGGTGCCTGCTGATCGAGGACGACTACGCCATCGACCCGGGGATGATATGAGGTTTTTTGACGGCAACAGGCTGTGCTGATTGACTTTTAATGGATGCGGTGTTATTATTTTTCTATCCATAAAAGCCAAGGGAGGGCCTGCCCATGAAATGCCTGCTGATGATCTTGCTATGCCTGATGCTATGCGTCCCCTGCGGCATGGCGATGGCTGCCACGACCTACGAAAGCGGGGACTTTTCCTACACGCTCCTGAAGGATGGCTCGGCGGAGATTGTGCGTTTCAACGGCACAGACACGGAGCTTGTGGTGCCGGAAGCGCTGGACGGACATCCGGTGGCGAGCGTCGGAGATTATGCGTTTTTCGAGTGCAACGGCCTGACGAGCGTCGTCCTGCCGAACTCGGTGACGAGCATTGGGAATTATGCGTTTTTCAATTGTAAAGGCCTGACGGGCATCACCGTGCCGGACGCTTTGACAAGCATTGGGAGCTATGCGTTTTACGGGTGCGAGGGTCTGACGGGCATCGCCTTGCCGGATACCTTGACAAGCATTGGAGACTATGCGTTTTGTGGGTGCACGGGGCTGACGAGCATCGCTTTGCCGGATACCTTGACGAGCATTGGAGCCTATACATTCTCCGGTTGCACGGGGCTGACGAGCGCTGAACTGCCGGATTCTCTGACAAGCGTTGAGGACGGCGCATTCTCTCAGTGTGGAAGCCTGACATCCATCGCCCTGCCGGATTCCTTGACAAGCATCGGAGATCATGCGTTTTATCATTGTGAAAGCCTGACGAGCATCAACCTGCCGAATGAATTGACGAGCATCGGGAAAGAAGCGTTTTCCGGGTGCCCGCGCCTGACATCCATCGCCCTGCCGGATTCAGTAACAGGCATTGGGGAGGATGCGTTCTCTGAGTGCGAGGGGCTCACCCTCACCGTTGTCCGGGATTCCTACGCCGAGCAGTACTGCATCAACCTCGGCCTGCCCTATCGCTACGCTGACTAACATCTACACGCATAAACGGGGTCGCTCCATCATGGAGCGACCCCGTTCCTATACCCTTCATTCATCCCTCACAGCTCACTGTACCCCATCAGCCACTCGTCAATTTCCCGGGCGGCGCGGCGGCCTTCCGCGATGGCCCACACCACCAGGGACTGGCCCCGGCGGACATCCCCCGCCGCGAAGACGCCTTCCGCCGATGTGGCGTGACCGTTTTCCGGCGTGCGGATGACGCCGCGCTCACCCAGGGCCGCGCCGAAGGCATCGGCGACGGCGGCCTCGCAGCCGGTGAAGCCCGCCGCGATGAGCAGCAGATCGCAGGGAATCTCCCATTCGCTGCCGGGCACCTCCTCCCGGTTCCGCAGCTTGACCAGCCGAAGGGCGCGCACATGGCCCTTCTCGTCCTGAAGGACGGCCTTGACGGTGGTCTCAAACAGGCGCGGGTCCTGGCCGTAAAGGGCGATGGCCTCCTGCTGGCCGTAGTCGGTCTTGAGCACCCGGGGCCATTCCGGCCAGGGGTTGCCGGGCTGGCGCTCGACAGGGGGCGCGGGCAGCATTTCCAGCTGGGTCACGCCCGCGCAGCCCATGCGGATGGCGGTGGCCACGCAGTCGTTGCCCGTATCGCCGCCGCCCACCACCACCACCCGCTTCCCCGCGGCGTCGATGGCCTCGCCCCGGTTCAGCAGCTTTTTCGTGGCCGCGGTGAGGAAATCCACCGCGAAGCAGACGCCCTGGGCATCCCGCCCCTCCACAGGAAGATCCCGGGGCTTTCGTGCGCCGCAGGCAAGGAGCACGGCATCAAATTCGGCGCGGACGGCGTCGGCGGGCACGTTTCCGCCCACATCGGCGCCCGTGCGGAAGACCACGCCCTCCTGCTCCATCAGCGCGACGCGGCGCTCCACCACCGCCTTGTCCAGCTTCATGTTGGGAATGCCGTACATCAGCAGCCCGCCGGGGCGGTCATCCCGCTCGAAGACGGTGACGCTGTGGCCCCGCCGGTTCAGCGTCCAGGCTGCCGCCAGCCCGCTGGGGCCGCTGCCGACGACGGCCACCCGCTTGCCCGTGCGGACGGCGGGAGACTCCGGGGCCATCCAGCCCTGGGCGAAAGCCTCCTCAATGATGGCCAGCTCGTTCTCCCGCACGGTGACGCTTTGGCCGTTTAGTCCGCAGGTGCAGGCCGCCTCGCACAGCGCCGGACAGACGCGCCCGGTGAATTCCGGGAAGCAGTTGGTCTTCGTCAGCCGATCCAGGGCGTGGCGGGTATTGCCCTGGTAAAGCATGTCGTTCCATTCGGGAATCAGATTATGCAGCGGGCACCCGGTGTAGGCGCCGCCGATCTTCACGCCGCTCTGGCAGAAGGGGACGCCGCAGTTCATGCACCGGGCCGCCTGCTTCCGCCGCTGCTCCGGCTGAAGCCCCGTATGGAACTCATTCCAATGGCGGATGCGGCTTTTCGCGTCCTCGCAGCCCGTTTCCGCCCGGTCGTAGATCATGAATCCGTCTTTCTTGCCCATGGTCTCACCTGCCTTCCGCCATGTCGTGAAATGCCTCCAGCTCCGCCTGGGAGCGGGACAGGCCCTGGCCCTCATACCGCGCGATGCCGGCGAGGATCCGCTGATAATCCCGGGGAATGACCTTCTTGAACCGGGGAATGTACTGCTCGAAGTGATCCAGAATGTCCCTGCCCCTGGCAGAGCCGGTCTCCTCCGTGTGGCGGCGGATCATTTCCCGCAGGGTGTCCACGTCGTATTCGGAGGTCAGCTCCTCAATGTCCACCAGCTGCTTGTTGATCCGCAGATACAGGTCATGGCCCTCGTCCAATACATAAGCCACGCCGCCGGACATGCCCGCCGCGAAGTTCCGGCCGGTCTTGCCGAGGATGGCTACGTAGCCGCCGGTCATGTATTCACAGCCGTGGTCGCCCACGCCCTCCACCACCGCCGTCGCGCCGGAATTGCGCACGGCAAAGCGCTCGCCCGCCTGACCGCAGACATAGGCCTGACCGCTGGTGGCCCCATAAAGCGCCACGTTGCCGATGATGATGTTGTCCTCCGCGCGGAAGGAGCTGCCCTTTGGGGGATAGACCACCAGCTTGCCGCCGGAGAGCCCCTTGCCGAAATAGTCGTTGCTGTCGCCCGCCAGGCGGATGGTCAGCCCCTTGGGGATGAACGCGCCGAAGGACTGCCCGCCGCCGCCCTCGGCATGGACGGTATAGGTGTCCTCGGGGAGGGCGTCGCCGTGGAGGCGGGTGATCTCGCTGCCGAAGATGGTGCCGAAGGCCCTGTCCAGGGAGGAAACCGTCAGGCGAAGGCTTTGGGGCTTCACCGACTTCAGGCTGAATTTCCGCAGCAGCACCCGCTCGTCGATGGTCTGGTCGGTGTGGAAGTCGAAGATATCCGTCGGCCGGAGATGCTCGTTGATCCGCCGGCCGATGATGCGGCTCATGTCCACGCCCCGAGCCGGATGGCCCTCGGGGAAGGCGCGCTTTTTCAGCAGGTCGCCCCGGCCGACAAGGTCCTCCACCCGGCGGACGCCCAGGCGGGCCATGACCTCCCGCAATTCCTCCGCGATGAAGCGCATGAAGTTGACCACATGCTCCGGCTTGCCCCGGAAGCGTTTGCGCAGCTCGGGGTTTTGCGTGGCGATGCCCACGGGGCAGGTGTCCAGGCTGCACACGCGCATCATCACACAGCCCATGCACACCAGGGGCGCGGTGGCAAAGCCGAATTCCTCCGCACCCAGCATGCAGGCGATGGCCACGTCCCGCCCGCTCATCAGCTTGCCGTCGGCTTCAAGCGCCACCCGGGAGCGCAGCCCGTTGAGCACCAGCGTTTGGTGAGCCTCCGCCACGCCCAGCTCCCAAGGCAGGCCGGCGTCATGGATGGAGGTGCGGGGGGCCGCGCCGGTGCCGCCGTCGCTGCCGGAGATCAGGATGACCTGGGCCCCGGCCTTGGCCACGCCCGCCGCCACCGTGCCCACGCCGGATTCGCTCACCAGCTTGACGGAGATGCGGGCGGCCCGGTTGGCGTTCTTCAGGTCGTAAATGAGCTGGGCAAGATCCTCAATGGAGTAGATGTCATGGTGGGGCGGCGGGGAGATCAGGCTGACGCCGGGAGTGGACAGCCGGGTGTGGGCGATCCACGGGTAAACCTTGCTGCCGGGCAGATGGCCGCCTTCGCCGGGCTTGGCACCCTGGGCCATCTTGATCTGGATTTCCTCCGCGCTCATCAGGTACTCGCTGGTCACGCCGAAGCGGCCCGAGGCCACCTGCTTGATCCTGGAGCCCCGCTCCGTTCCCAGGCGCTCCCGGCGCTCGCCGCCTTCGCCCGAGTTGGAGCGCCCGCCCAGCCGGTTCATGGCGACGGCCAGGCATTCGTGGGCCTCCTGGGAGATGGAGCCATAGGACATGGCCCCCGTCTTGAACCGGCGCACGATGCTGTCAACGCTTTCCACCTCGTCCATGGGGATGGGCTGGCAGGCGTCAAAGGCGATGTCCAGCACGCCGCGCAGGGTGTGGATGGCGCTTTCGTCATCCACCATGGCGGTGTATTGCTTGAACAGGCCGTAGTCTCCTTCCCGCACGGCCCGCTGCAGGGTGGTGATGGTCAGGGGATTGTACATGTGGTCTTCCGTATCCTCGCCGCTGCGCAGGCGATGATAGCCCGTGGCGTCCAGGGTGGTGTCCGTCCGCAGGCCCAGGGGATCAAAGGCGCGGTTGTGCCGGAAGGCCGCGCTTTGGTGGATTTCCTCCAGGCCGATGCCGCCCACCCGGGAAACGGTGTTGGTGAAGTAGCGGTCAACGACATCCTGCCGGATGCCCACCGCCTCGAAGATCTGCGCGCTCTGGTAGGACTGCAGCACGGAAATGCCCATCTTGGAGGCGACCCGGGTGACGCCCTTCACCACCGCGTCGATATACGCCTGTTGGGCGGCGTAGCGATCCTTGTCCAGCAGGTGCTTCTCGATCATCTCATCCACGCATTCCAGGGCCAGATAGGGGTTGACGGCCCGGGCGCCATAGCCCAGCAGCAGCGCGAAGTGGTGGACATTTCGCGGGTCGCCCGTTTCCAGGATGACGCTGACGCAGGTGCGCTTCCTTGTGCGGATCAGGTGCTGCTCCAGGGCGGACACCGCCAGCAGGGAGGGAATGGCCATGTGGTTCTCGTCCACCCCGCGGTCGGAGAGGATGAGGGTGTTCGCGCCGTTGCGGTAGGCCCGGTCGCAGGCGATGAACAGCCGGTTCAGCGCGTGCTCCAGGGACTCGCTGGGGTAGTACAGCATGGGGATGGTCTCCACCCGCAGGGAGCCGACCCTGGCGTTGCGGATGCGCAGCAGATCCGTGTTGGACAGAATCGGCTGATCCAGCCGCAGCACGGCGCAGTTTTCCGGCCGATCCTCCAGGAGGTTGCCGTCGCTGCCCACATAGACCGCCGTATCCGTCACGATGTCCTCGCGGATGGCGTCGATGGGCGGGTTGGTCACCTGGGCGAAGAGCTGGCGGAAGTAGGAGAACAGCGGCGGATGCTTGTCGGAAAGCACCGCCAGGGGAATATCCGCCCCCATGGAGGCCGTGGGCTCCGCGCCCTCCCGGGCCATGGGCAGGATCACGTCCTTCACGTCCTCATAGGTGTAACCGAAGGCCTTGTACAGCCGATCCCGCCGCGTTTGCGGAATGACGGGGGCCTGCCGGTTGCCCAGGGGAAGATCATTCAGGGCCAATAGCCCGTGATCCAGCCATTCGCCGTAGGGACGGCGGGCGGCGTAGGTCTCCTTGATCTCGTCGTCCTCGATGATGCGCTTCTGCACCATATCCACCAGCAGCATCCGCCCCGCCCTCACCCGGGACTTTTTCACAATGTGCTCTGGGGGGATGTCCACCACGCCCACCTCGCTGGAGAGGATCAGCAGGTTGTCGTCGGTGATGGTATAGCGGGAGGGCCGCAGACCGTTGCGGTCCAGCACCGCGCCCATGATGTCGCCGTCGGAAAAAAGGATGGAGGCGGGGCCGTCCCAGGGCTCCATCATGGTGGCGTAATAGCGGTAAAGGTCGCGGCGGGTGCGGGAGATGTCCCGTTCCTTCTGCCAGGGCTCGGGGATGGTCATCATCACCGCCAAGGGCAGGGGGACGCCGTTCATCATCAGGAATTCAAGGGTGTTGTCCAGCATGGCGGAGTCGCTGCCCTGGCCGTTGACCACGGGCAGCACCTTGTCGATGTCCGCCTGCATGACGGGGGAAACCATGGTCTCCTCCCGGGCGATCATGCGATCCACGTTGCCCCGGATGGTGTTGATCTCGCCGTTGTGGAGGATGAGGCGGTTGGGATGGGCCCGCTCCCAGCTGGGGAAGGTGTTGGTGGAAAAGCGGGAGTGTACCATGGCGATGGCGCTGACGCAGCTTTCATCCTGCAGATCCAGGTAGAAGGCCCGCAGCTGGCGCACCAGGAACATGCCCTTGTAAACGATGGTGCGGCTGGACAGGGAGCAGACGTACACCCCGGAGATGCTCTGCTCGAACACGCGGCGCACGATGTACAGCCGCCGGTCGAAGTCCAGCCCCCGCGATAGCTCCTCCGGGCGGCGGATGAAGCACTGCTCGATGACGGGCATGCAATTCCGCGCCCGCTCGCCCAGAACCTCCGGCTGAACCGGGACGCTTCGCCAGCCCAGCACCGTCAGCCCTTCCTTCTGGGCGACGATTTCCAGCAGCTTCCGGGCCTGGGCGCGCTTGAGCTGATCGGCGGGCATGAAAAGCATCCCCACGCCGTAGTCCCGCTCCTCCGGCAGGGCAAAGGGCAGGCCGAGGGTACAAAAAAAGCGGTGCGGGATCTGCAAGAGAATGCCCACACCGTCGCCGGTGCTGCCGTCGGCATCCTTGCCTGCCCGGTGCTCCAGTTTTTCCACAATGCTCAGCGCCTGGTCGACCGTCCCGCGGCTTCGCGTACCGTCGATGCTCACCACGGCGCCGATGCCGCAGGCGTCATGCTCGAAGCGGGGATCATATAGCCCCTGCTGAAGGCGGGTATCCTGCTGTTCCATCGTCTCAGTCTTCCTTCCCGTATGTGTTGATGATGAGTCTGGCAAAATCCGCCTTGCGCATCTGCCTGTTCATGCTGCGCTGCTGAAGGTACCGGTGGGCCTCGGCCTCGGTCATGCCTTGGCGGCACAGGAGCGCCTTGGCCTCCTCGATCAGCCGCTGATCCTCCTGGGTACGCTTGGGCTGGCCGTTCTGCATCTCGTCCAGCTGAAGCAGGATGTTCACCGAGGCCGTCAGATCATAGGGGCTGATGGGCAGGGCCAGGCGGAAGATGCGGGGATGCGCGCACATATCCAGCTGCTGGGGCCTGCCCAGAACCAGAACGCAGGCCCCGCCGTCCAGATCGCCGTAGAGGGCGTCCGCCGTCATGTCCCTGAACTTCGCCGCGCAGATGACCACGCCGCCGCCCATGTAGCGCACCTGGCGGATAACCTCCGCCCCTGTGCGGCAGACGCAGCGCACCGTCAGGGAGGCCGCCGTCAGAATGGCCTTCACCCGCTGCGTCATCTCCTCCGACTCAAACGCCACGACGATCCTGCTCATCCGCCGTCAGCCTCCCTTCCGCGCGCGTTGCTTGCTATTTTAATAGGTAATCAGATACCGGTCGGTTTCCCAGTGGCTCACATGGGTGCGATAGGCGTCCCACTCCTTGCGCTTGCCCGCCACATACTGGCTGATGATATGCTCGCCCAGCACGCCGCAGATCAGCGGATCCTTTTCCAGGGCGGTCACGGCCTCCTCCAGGCTGCCCGGCAGGCTGTGGATGCCGCGGGCCGTCCGCTCCTCAGGGGACATGGCGAAGATGTTTTCCGTGATTTCCGCCGGGGGCGTCAGCTGGCGCTCGATACCGTCCAGGCCCGCGGCCAGGCAGACGGTCAGGGCCAGGTAGGGGTTGCAGGAGGGATCGGGGCAGCGCAGCTCCACGCGGGTACCCTGGCCCCGGGAGGCCGGGATGCGGATCAGCGCCGAACGGTTGGAAGCCGACCAGGCCGTGTAGCAGGGGGCCTCATAGCCGGGCACCAGCCGCTTGTAGGAGTTGACGATGGGGTTGAGGATGGCCGTCATGCCGTCGATGTGGGCCAGCAGGCCGGCAATGAAGTGGTAGGCGTCCTTGGAGAGGCGCTTCTCGCCCTGCTCGTCGAAGAAGATGTTCTTGCCGTCCTTGAACAGGGACATGTTGGTGTGCATGCCGCTGCCGTTGACGCCGAAGAGGGGCTTGGGCATGAAGGTGGCGTGGAGGCCGTTCTTCTGGGCCAGGGTCTTGACGGCCAGCTTGAAGGTCATGATGTGGTCGGCGGCGGCCAGAGCCTCGGCGTACTTGAAGTCGATCTCATGCTGACCGGCGGCCACCTCGTGGTGGGACGCCTCGATTTCAAAGCCCATCTGCTCCAGGGCCAGGCAGATTTCCCGTCGGGTGCTTTCGCCGTGATCCAGGGGGCCCAGGTCGAAGTAGCCCGCCTCGTCGCCGGTGTGGGTGGTGGGTGCGCCGGATTCGTCCGTCTGGAAGAGGAAGAACTCGCACTCAGGCCCCACGTTGAAGCTGTACCCCATGCTGGCGGCCTTGGCCAGCATCCTGCGCAGCGTGCCGCGGGGGTCGCCCACGAAGGGCTCGCCGTTGGGATTGTACACATCGCAGATCAGCCGCGCCACCCGTCCCTGCTGGGGCCGCCAGGGCAGGACGGTGTAGGTGTCCAGGTCGGGGCGCAGGTACTGGTCGGATTCCTGAATGCGGACAAAGCCCTCGATGGAGCTGCCGTCGATCATGATCTCGTTGTTCACAGCCTTCTCAATCTGGGAGGCGGTGATGGCCACGTTCTTCAGCTGACCGAAAATGTCGGTGAACTGCATCCGAATGAACTCCACGTCGTCTTCCCTGACCATGCGGATGATGTCTTCCCTGGTGTAGTGCTTCATGCTCGGTAGCCTCCACAATAAAAAATAGGACAACGGATTACTGCTCAACAGCACCATCGCCCTTGGACAAATGCATTATAGGCTTCTCCTCTTCGGTTGTCAAGGGTTTTCTTCGCACTTTCTTTGTATTTTTGAAAGAAACAAAACAGAACTTTCAAATATAACAAAATTTCCGCCTGAAATATTTCAAATTTGCAAGTTTTCCATATTGACACAGCATTTTGAACGTGCTATAGTTGGGGAGCGGCGACGGTGCCTGTGTTTTGCAGGCGCCGTCGTTTTATATTGAGGCAGGCGCCGCCGGACTGGATCAGGCGGATGCCTGCGGGGAGGTAGGATTGGCGATGACAGTGGAATTCTGGTTTCTGATCGGCGCCGCGCTGGTCTTCTGGATGCAGGCGGGGTTCGCCATGGTGGAGACGGGCTTCACCCGGGCCAAGAACGCCGGCAATATTATTATGAAGAATCTGATGGATTTCTGCATCGGCACCGTGGTGTTTTCTCTGCTGGGCTACACGCTGATGATGGGCGAGGACACGCTGTTCGGCCTCATCGGTTTGCCCAATATGGATATGTGGGCTCATTTCAAGGCCTTCATCGCCAGCCCGGCGGATGGCGGCTTCACCGGCGCGTCCACCTTCGTTTTCAACTTGGTGTTCTGCGCCACCACGGCGACCATCGTATCAGGCGCCATGGCGGAACGCACCAAATTCTCTGCCTACTGCATCTACTCGGCTGTGATTTCCCTGATTGTGTATCCCATCGAGGCCCATTGGATCTGGGGCGGCGGCTGGCTGGCGCAGCTGGGCTTCCATGATTACGCGGGCTCCTGCGCCATCCACATGGTGGGCGGCACGGCGGCGCTGATCGGCGCTATTTTCCTGGGGCCGCGCATCGGCAAGTATGTGAAGGACGCGCAGGGCCACGTCGTCAAGGTCAACGCCATTCCGGGGCATTCCATCACCCTGGGCGCGCTGGGCGTTTTCATCCTGTGGCTGGGCTGGTACGGCTTCAACGGCGCGGCCGCGACCTCCCCCTCCGAGCTGGCCTCCATTTTCCTGACGACCACCATCGCGCCCTCGGTGGCCACGGTGGTCACCATGGTCTTCACCTGGCTGCGCAACGGCAAGCCGGATGTCTCCATGTGCCTGAACGCCTCCCTGGCCGGTCTGGTGGGCATTACCGCCGGCTGCGACGCCATGGATGCCCTGGGCGCTTCGGTAGTGGGTATTGTTTCGGGCCTGCTGGTGGTGGTCGTGGTGGAAGCCCTTGACTTGAAGGCTCATGTGGACGACCCCGTGGGCGCGGTGGGCGTCCATATGGCCAACGGCCTGTGGGGCACCCTGGCGGTGGGGCTGCTGGCGAACCCGGACGCCCCTGCCGGGCTTTCCGGGCTGCTGTATACGGGCTCCTTCCGCCTGCTGGGCATCCAGACGCTGGGAACGGTCAGCGTGCTTGTCTACGCGGCGCTGATGATGATCGCGGCCTTCCTGCTCATCCGCAAAACCCACGGTCTGCGCGCCTCCGCGGAGGATGAGCTGGCGGGCCTGGACATCACCGAGCACGGGCTGCCCAGCGCCTATCCCGATTTTGCCCCGGCGGTGAATCAGTACGCGGCCTTTGCCCCGGCAGCCGGCGTCACCGCCGTCGTCGGGGACACACCCATGGCGGAGGCCGTCCCGGTCAGGAAAATGCCTGCCTTCGGGGAGCAAAGCGCCAAGCTCAGCAAGGTGGAAATCATCTGCAAGGAGGCGCGCTTCCCCGCCCTGAAGGACGCCCTGAGCCAGATCGGCATCACGGGCATGACGGTCTCCCATGTTCTGGGCTGCGGCGTTCAGCGCGGCCGACAGGAATACTACCGCGGCGTGCCCGTGGAGACCAACCTGCTGCCCAAAATTCAGGTGGATGTGGTGGTGAGCAAGGTACCGGTCAGCACCGTGGTGGATACGGCCAAGAAGATTTTGTACACCGGCCATATCGGGGACGGCAAAATATTTGTTTACGATGTGGAGAACGTGGTGAAGATCCGCACCGGCGCGGAGGGTTACGCGGCACTGCAGGACGAGGCGTGAATGCAAGGAGGCAATCATTATGTGCTCGATCATGGGATACTGCGGCGCGGGAGCGCCCATGGAGGCTTTTCAGCGGGGGTTTGGCCGAACCATTTCCCGGGGCCCGGATGATAGCCGGGTGGTGGACACCGGCAAAGGGCTGCTGGGCTTCCACCGCCTGGCCATCATGGGCCTGACGCCGGAGGGGATGCAGCCCTTCTCGCTGGACGGCAGCTATGTGGTGTGCAACGGCGAAATCTACGGCTTTGAGAAGCTCCGGGACAGTCTGGCGGATCGGTACGCCTTCCGCAGCGGCTCGGACTGCGAGATCCTTCTGCCGCTGTACCGGGAGTACGGCACGGCCATGTTCGCCATGCTGGACGCGGAGTTTGCCATGATCCTCTACGATGGCGCGACCGGGGAATTCATCGCCGCCCGGGATCCCATCGGCATCCGCCCACTGTATTATGGCCATGATGATGCAGGCGTGCTGGTGCTGGCCAGCGAGGCCAAGAACCTGGTGGGCCTGTGCGCCAAGATCATGCCCTTCCCGCCGGGGCACTATTATCGCCAGGGCAAATTCATCCCCTATGCGGACATGACCCATGTCGATACGGTCTGCCATGACAGCCTTGACGCCGTATGCGCCGGCATTCATGGCCGGCTGGTGGCGGGCGTGGAAAAGAGGCTGGTGGCCGACGCCAAGGTGGGCTTCCTGCTGTCCGGCGGGCTGGATTCCTCCCTGGTGTGCGCCATTGCTGCCCGCAAGAGCGACCGCCCCATCCGCACCTTCGCCATCGGCATGGAGAAGGACGCCATCGACCTGAAATACGCCCGGCAGGTGGCGGACTACATCGGCAGCGAGCACACGGAGGTGTTCATGACCCGCCAGGAGGTGCTGGACGCTCTGGAGGACGTGATCTGCCTGCTGGGCACCTATGACATCACCACCATCCGCGCCTCCATGGGCATGTACCTGCTGTGCAAATGGATCCACGAGAACACGGACATCCGCGTGCTGCTGACGGGCGAGATTTCCGACGAGCTGTTTGGGTACAAGTACACCGACTTCGCGCCCTCCGCCCGGGCCTTTCAGGAGGAATCGGAGAAGCGTTTGCGGGAACTGCACATGTATGATGTTCTGCGGGCGGACAGGTGCATCTCCGTCAATTCGCTGGAAGCCCGGGTGCCCTTCGGCGACCTGGACTTCGTGCGCTATGTGATGGCCATCGACCCCGAAATGAAGCTGAACCGTTACGGCAAGGGAAAATACCTTCTGCGCCGGGCCTTTGAGGGGGATTACCTGCCCCAGGACATTCTGTACCGGGAGAAGGCGGCCTTCTCCGACGCGGTGGGTCATTCCATGGTGGACGACCTGAAGGCCTACGCAGAAAGCCTGTATACCGACGAAGCCTTTGCCGACCGGGCCGCAAGGTTCGATTTCGCCCGGCCCTTCACCAAGGAATCGCTTCTGTACCGGGAAATCTTCGAGAAGTGTTATCCCGGTCAGGCGGAAATGGTGGTGGATTTCTGGATGCCCAACAAGACCTGGAAGGGCTGCGATGTGAACGACCCCTCGGCCCGGGTGCTGGCCAACTACGGCGACAGCGGCAAATGACGGCGCACCTGGCCGTTGACACGCTCCGCCCTCCTGCGGTATCATAAACCCACCAATACCAAGGGAGGGATCGGGATGAATCAGTTTTCCCGAACCGAGGCGCTTCTGGGCGCGGAGGGCATGGCGCGTCTGGCGACGGCACGGGTGGCCGTCTTCGGCCTGGGCGGTGTGGGGGGGCATGCGGCGGAAGCCCTGGCCCGCAGCGGTGTGGGCGCCCTCGACCTCATCGACAACGATGCCGTCAGCGAGACCAACCTCAACCGGCAGATCGTGGCGCTGTGCTCCACTGTGGGGATGCCCAAGGTCGAGGCCATGGCCCGGCGGCTGCGGGACATCAACCCGGACATCCGCCTGACCCTCCATCCCCTGTTTTATCTGCCCGAAACGGCTGACGCCATCGACCTCACCGCCTACGACTGCGTGCTGGACGCCATTGACACCGTCAGCGCCAAGCTGGAGCTCATCGTCCGGGCGGACCGGCTGCGGGTGCCCCTCATCAGCGCCATGGGCGCGGGCAACAAGCTGGATCCGACGCAGCTTCGCGCGGCGGACATCTACGACACCCGGGAATGCCGCCTGGCCCGGGTGATCCGGGGCGAATGCCGGAAGCGCGGCGTCGGAAGCCTGCGGGTGGTATATTCCACGGAGGCCCCGGTCATCACCGCCGCACGGACGGAGGAAGCCCCCCCGGAGGGCCGCCGCGCCATTCCCGGAAGCGCCGCCTTTGTGCCTGCGGCCATGGGGCTTGTCATGGCCGCGGAGGTCGTGAGGAGGATTGTCGCGGGGAAGTGGGGAGGGTGACGGTCTGAGGGGAGTTTGAGGGGCGGAAGGTTGCTTGCATGGGCGTGGGGTTTGGAAGTTGCCGAGGTGATGGGCAAGCCCGGCCCGTGAGGAACCAAAGGGGACGAGACGATAGGAAGACCTCAGGAGTCGGGTCCCGAAGGTTTACAAAGAGCTTTGGAAAGCTCCGAAAGGTTGGTTTCCGAAGGTTTTCAAAGCGCAATGGGTCAATCAAGCCCCGCAGGGGCCCCGAAGGATTCCAAAGGGCGATCGGAAAGCCCTTTGGCCGCCCCGCAGGGCGGAACCTCTGCCTGAAGGCAAAGAGCCTT
>CBFFZW010000067.1:0-13501 GCA_965646445.1 uncultured Christensenellales bacterium
GCTGATCGCCGACGCAGCGAAACACAAACGGGCGCTGCGAAAGCGCAGCGCCCTGACGAACAAAGGAGGAACAGCATGGGGAAGGGACGCTATCCCATCGCCGCGGTGGTGAGCCGGGAAACGGGCGAGGTTCGCCTGGTGTACCGGGAGAACGGCACGGACGAGGAATTTATGGGGATCCTCAACAACTTTTTGAAGGCAGCCCGGATGATCGAGGATTATGACGCCGACAACAATGCCCGGGAGCAGCGGCAACTGCCCCCGGGCCAGGACATTTCACCCCACGCTCCCCGCACGGGGAGCGACAAAGCCTGGGAGCAGCGGCAACTGCCCTCGGGCCATTTCAACCCACACCTCCACAAGGAAGGCGACATAAAGGTGACGAGGCTCGAAGATTCGCTTTTATTATACCACGAGAGGAGGCCGAACGCAATGGGCGGCGCCCGAAAAAAATTGTGTCCCCGGCTGATCTGCCGATACCAGCATCAAGGGCAGCGCGGAAGCCTGTGCGGGCAGGACGACGGTCTGCTGACGGTCTGTCAATGGGAGATGGACGGCGGCTGCGAGCCTGACGCCTGTCCCGCCTTGCAGGCCGGACGCTCGGGGCCGGAGGCGCGTCCGATCTGGGCGCGGTCTCCCCGGGCGGAGCGTGTGGCGGCCCTGACGGCGTATTTCCGCAGGCTATTCCGGGGAGGCGGCAAGACATGATGACGCTATCGGATTTTCTGAGCCGCCTGACCGGGGTGGAGCATCGGGGCAACGGGCAATATGTGGCCCGTTGCCCCTGTCATGATGATAAGCGGGCCAGTCTGTCGGTGGCCATGGGGCAAAACGGCATTGTGCTCAAATGCTTTGCGGGCTGCGATTACATGGACATCCTGGAGCGGCTGGGCGTCAGCTGGAAAGACATGCTGACGCCTGAGAAACTGCAGGAGATGGCCAGCCAGCGCAAGGGCGCCCCACCCGCGAAGCGCAGCGCCCCAAAGCCGCGGACGCCTCCGCCCTCCCCCGTCCCATCGCTGCCGCCGCCCCAGGCCAAGCGTCCCGCCGACTTAGACGCGCTGCGGGTAGGTGGCGAATGGGTTCACAAGGCCACGATGCCAGACGGCACGGTGGGGCTGGCCCGGGAGAAGATCACGGCCTGCTACAATTATGTGGATGCCGAGGGTCGTCCGCTGCTGAAGGTCTTCCGCACAGAGGAGAAGAGCTTTCCCGTGATCCATCAGGACGGCGGTCAATGGTACTGGGGCGACGGGGGCCGTCACGCGATCCTTTACAACCTGCCGCAGGTAACGGCAGCCATCAAGGCCAACAAGCCGATCTATCTGGTGGAAGGCGAAAAGGACTGCGACACCCTGATGGCCATGGAGCGCTGCGCGACCACCAACAAGGGCGGCGCGGGCAAGTGGTCAGCCGAGCTATCGGAGCAGCTGAGGGGCGCGCGGGTCTACATCATCCCCGACCTGGACGAGCCGGGACGGAAGCACGCCCGCCTGGTGGCCAAGTCTCTGGCCCCCACGGCCCGGGAAGTGCGCATCATCAACTTAGCGCGGCAGCAGGACGCCACGCTGCCCCCCAAGGGCGACATATCCGACCTGGTGGCGATCCTGGCGCCAACCGCCGCCGGAAGAGTGTTAGATGAGCTGGTCAAGCGCGCGCCTGTGCTCTCGCGGACGGTGGGCGACGAGGACTACAAGGACTATTTCGAGGCTATCCCCGGGTGCCTGGTGGAAAACGGCTGCACCCTGGCCGTGGCCGCGGACGGCACCGCGCGTCAGCTGGCCAACTTTGTGGCGCTGCCGGTGGTGCAAACGCAGCTGGACGACGGCTTTTCCACGCCGAAGTATCAGCTGACGATCCGCGGATGGAGCGCCACGGGGCAGCGGCTGACGCCCCTGACGGTGGGGGTAGCGGACTTCCTGGGCATGCAATGGGCCACACAGGGCTGGGGGCTTTGCGCGAACATCTCCGACATCAACGGCAGCGCGGGAAAGCTGCGGCGGATTATCCAAGAGGCCGGGAGCCGTGCGGCCTCCGACCGGGTGCTGTACAAGCATACGGGATGGCGGGACATCGGCGGGCAGATGGTCTATCTGCACGGCGGCGGCGGCGTGGGCGCGGAGGACGCGGAGGTACAGCTGGACTTCGGGCTGGGGCGTTACCGGTTGGACGGGCTACAGCGCGGGGACATCCTGGACACCATGGAGCCGGAGACGCGGCGGATGATGTGCCAGGGGGCGACGCTGCGGGTCATGAAGGCGCCGGGGCTGCGGATCGGCGCGGCGGTGGTGGGATTCTTGTTTCTTGCCCCGCTGCGTTACTTCCTTGACCTGGCGGGCAGGCGGCCGACCTTTGTACCCTACATCATGGGCGCCTCCGGGTACGGCAAAAGCGCTTATGTGACCCTGGCGCTGAACCATTATGGGTACGACTGGTCGTATGACGGCGCGCCGCCGGCATCCTTTGAGGACTCCATGCCCGCCATGTCGCAAAAGCTATTCGAGCTGAAGGACATGCCGCTGCTGATTGACGACTACAAGCGGGAAAGTGATCCCCTCCGCCAGCGAGCGCGCAAGGCGCTGGTGGAGATGGTGATCCGCGCCATGAGCGGTGCGCAGCGGTCGGTGATGATATCCAGCGAGGAGGCCCGGTCAGAGCGTCCGCCCCGGTGCCTGTGCCTGATGACGGGCGAGGAACTGCCGGATGTGACGGCCAGCTCCATTGCTCGCCTGTATGTGGTGGAAGTCCACGAGGGGGAGGTGCCTGTGCCCAAGGCCGACGCCGACCCGGAGCGGACGAAGGAAATCAACGCGCTATGGCGGCTGGCGCGGGAAGGAGCGCTCAACGAATCCATGCGGGGATACATCGAATGGCTGAGCGAGCAGGGCGCGGCGCTGCCTGAGCGGCTGGAGGCGTCCTATACCGAGCTGCTGGAGCGGGCTACCCGGGAGGTGGAAAGCCCCCATCCGCGTATGCCCTCCGCCGTGGCGTATCTGATGCTGGGCATCCAGATGATGTGCCAATACATGACATCAGCGGGCGGGGTGTTCTCCGTGGCCCCGGAGGCCGCCGAGGAACTGCAAGCCGCCTGCTGGCGGGCGCTGTTGGAAGGCGCCATGCAGCAATCGGAGCAGATGCAGGCCGACAGCCCGACCACGGTCTTCTTGCTGACGCTGCGGGAGCTGCTCAACGCCGGGCGTTGCGTCCTGGCCGACCTGGGCCTCAAGCAGATTCAGCAGGAGCAGATCAAGCCCCTGGGGCTGGTGGGCTACAAGGACGCGGAAAACATCTATCTGATCCCGGGCGAGGCTTACGGCGCGGTGCAGCGCAGCCTGGAAACCCAGGGCAGCAGCCTGAACATCGGCAAGAACTCCCTGTTGCGGGAGCTGCTGGCCAAGGGCATCAGCCGCCCCAGCGCCGCCGGAAAGACCTTACAGCAGATCAATCGCGGGCCGATGCGGGGGTGCTATCTGGTGATCCCGCGCTATGTGATGGACAACACGGCGCCCCCGGTGCGGGAGGAACAGGCTACCTTCCTCCCGGTGACGCCGCCCGATAATCCTTTTGGAGGTGATCGTCAATGACCAGGCGCGAAACCCTGGAAGCCTGCAAGGAAGCATACATCCATCTGCGCGGGCAGCGGCAGGCGCTGGCCTATCTGGAACGCACACGGCCCGAGGACGGAACGGCGCGGCAGGCCTCTATGGAGCAATTGGCGCTGCTGCGGCAAGGCGTCCAGGCCATGGAGCAGGTCTATCGTGAGCGAGCGCGGGCAGCCCAGGAAGCGCTGCTGCCGCTGACCGGGCGGGAGGCGCATGTGCTGACGCAGCATTACGTCTACGGCGCGACGCTGCACGGCATCGCCCGGGCGGGAAAATGGGACATCCGCACCGTGACCCGCGCCAAGGCCCGGGCGCTGGCGAAATTGGAAGCAATGGAGGGACAAGAAGCATGAACAAGGTCATCATCATCGGCAACCTGACGCGGAATCCTGAAGTACGGCAGGCGCAAAGCGGCGACCTGGTAACGACCTTCACCGTGGCGGTGAACCGGCGCAGCCGCGGCGACCACCCCGAGGCAGACTATTTCCGCGTGAGCGCGTGGGGCGTGCTGGGGAGCGTATGCGCTCAATACCTGAGCAAGGGGCGGAAGGTGTGCGTGACGGGCAGCGTCCGGGCGCAGGGGTACGTTGGCCAGGACGGTACAGCCCGGGCGTCGCTGGAGGTGCAGGCCAGGGAGGTGGAGTTTTTGACGCCGAAAGCCGTGGCGGAACAGGAGGACGCGGCGGAGACCGTCCAGGGCGCGGCGGACGGCGGATATACGGAGGTGGATGTGGAGGACGTGCCGTTCTGAGGCGGTGGGGGGGGAAGGTGTTGACCGTCATCATCGTCTGTGATATACTATTTGTGTCGCCTCCCATATGGGGGGTGTGGGTTGAAATCGGGAGGAAGCGGCCATCCAGGCGGATGGCGAATGCGCGGACGCTGACGTGGGAGTGACGGCCAGCGGGGCCCCATGAACAGGACATCGGGAAAACAAAATGCGCATCGTGCAGGTGAAAATATCCGCACGATGCGCAAATTTTTTTAAATTTTTTCAAAAAAGCCCTTGACATAGGTATATACCTATGCTATACTACTATTGAAAGGAGGGGAAGCCAATGGGACGAAAGAAAAAGCGCGACCGCGATAAGAGCTCTCGCATAGCTCTCGCGGCGGCGCTGATCGCCCTGATAACCGAGCTGGTTAAGCTGGCACAACAGCTGCTGGATCGGTAATCAGGCAGGCCGGGACGGGGCGCAAGCCCCTCCCCTGGCCTTATGATAACACAAGTCCCCCATTGGCGCAAGTGGCAAATGGATATAGTACTGTCGGTCATCCAAATCATCTGCTCTGTCATCATCATCGCGCTGCTGCTGGATCAGCGGCGGCAGAAGTAACAGGAGGCAAAACCCATGCACATCCAACCGCGCAAGGACAAAAAGGGACACGTCACCCTGTACTTTGCCCCGTTAGGCAGCAAGGAGGCCCGGGACGCGGGCTTCCTGCGGCCTGACGGCAAATCCAAGGAACTGACGAAGGTGGTGGACGTGGAAAAGGGCACCATCACCATCATGGTGGATCGGGCCGCAGAGCAAGCGGCAACCTGACCATGGGGACAGGTACCCTCGCGGAGAGCAAGAACGCTCTCCGCGCTTTTTTATGCCGCGGCCATCTTGCCGCCCTCCCCATGGGCTGTGCTATAACCAAAACGTACCGCCAAGGCAAGGCGGTACCCGCCGCGGACAATCAGTCGGCAGCGTCCGCCTCCTGCGCTGTGCCGCCTGGGCAAGGGCAAGGCTTTTAAGGCGGCTATCCTCCTAACATCAGGGGGGCGCGGCGGTCACTCCCCTGCCGGTCAGTTGGAGGCGCTATGCGGCGGTACGATACCAAGCCCACCGATCCCTTCTACCGCTCTCCCGCCTGGCGGCGTCTGCGGGTGATGGCGCTCCAGCGCGACCATTACCTGTGCCAGCGCTGCCGCAAGCGGCCCGCGACGACGGTGCACCACTTGATGCCCCGGGAGCAATACCCCGACCTCGCGCTGATGCTGGACAACCTGGAAAGCGTCTGCGCCCGGTGCCACAACCAGGAGCACCCGGAAAAGGGGCGGCGCGGCCAAGCGGCGGAGGCGCTTGAGGGGATTCGCGTGATCGAGATCAATTGAGGAGGCAACATGACCGATAAGCAAGCGAGAGAGGAGCGCATGCGCCGCCTGACGCGGGACGCCTGCCTGGCGCGCGCCCAGGTGGAGCAGCAGGTGATCGACCATTACGGCGAGGTGCTGTCCGGGCACAGGACGCTGTTGGACGCCTTGCAGGACGTGGAGCTGACGCGGCTGGAGGCTGCCGAGGACGTGGCGGAAAAGGGCCTGCGGGAGCGCTACTCCAACGGACGGCAGTCCCTGGAGCGCAAGAACCCCGCCGTGGACATCATGCTGCGGGCGGCCGCCACGGAAACCAAGCTCATCAGCGCCCTGGGGCTGAACAAGCGCAGGCAGGCGGCTCCGGCGGTTGGCGGTGATGCGGCCGATGACGGAGACGACATGGACAACTACTGATCCCCTGCCCGACGCCCTGGCCCGCGCCGCGCTGTACGCCCGGCATCCCGACGCCGACGTGCGCATCTTCGCCTACGCTGAGGACGTGCTGACCGGGCGCGTGGACGCCTGCCGCAAGGTGCGGCTGGCCTGCGAGCGCTTTGTCCGCGACCTTGCGCGGGAAGAGGCGGACGGCTTCCCGTGGGTGTTCGACGGCGAGAAGGCTTCCCGGCCCATCCGCTTCACCGAAAAATGGATGCGCCCCCGGGGCGATTACCTCAGCATGGTGCTGATGCCCTGGCAGTGCTTCTTCCTGGCCAACGTCTTCGGGTGGATCCACCGCACGGAGGGCTGCCGCAAGCACACCAAGGCGCTGCTGGTGGTGGGCAGCGGCAACGGCAAGACGCCGCTCGTCGCCGCCGCGGCGCTGTACCTGGCCTCCCAGGACGGCGTGCGCAACGCCGAGGTGGACGTGTTGGCCAACAGCCAGAAGCAGTCCGCCCTGCTGATGGACGACTGCCGCGCCATGGTGGAGCAGTCCCCTGCCCTGGCCAGGCGCTTTCGCTCGCTGCGCGCCAGCATTGAGTATTATCAGGACGGTCTGGCCGCCAAGAGCAGGAGCGCGGTGCCGGACGCCGTCATCCAGAGCCACGCGGCCAACGCCCGCACCCTGGACGGCCTGCGCCCCACAGCGGCGGTATTCGACGAGATTCACGAGGCCCGCACCTATGACATGATCGTGCAGCTGCGCCGCAGCCTGGACAAGTGCCGCGACCCGCTGCTGCTGATGTGCTCCACCATGGGTTATGTGCTGGACGGCGTGCTGGTCTCGGAGTACCGGCTGGCGGATCAGATGCTCAAGGGCATCGGCAACGACGCGGTGAATGAGCGCAGCTTCGCCCTGATTTACGAGTTGGACGAGGACATCCAGCCCGACGATCACGACCACTGGATTCAGGCCAATCCATCCCTGGGGGTGCTGCTGCGCAAGGAGCAGCTGCTGGAGCGGTGGGAGGCTGGCAAGGCCGTCCCGGCGCTGCGCATCGACTTTCTGACCAAGCAGCTGAACCTGTTCACCCGGGTCAGCGCCGCCAGCTTCCTGGATTGGTCGCTGATCCAGCGCAACCAGGACGTGATCGACCTGGAGGCGGTGCGGGGGCGGGAGGCCTACGGGGGCTTCGACATCAGCGTATCGGGCGACCACACCAGCGTCTGCCTGGAGGTGCCCCTGGACGACGGCCGGCTGTTGGTCATCCCCCACACCTTCGTCCCCCGCGCCATCGCGGACAGGGACGCGGAGCGCCTGGACTATTACAGTTATGCCATGCAGGGGCAGCTGACCATCATCGAGGGCGAGTACATCCGGCAGGAGCTGATTGTGGAATGGTTTGAGCGATGGTCGGAGGTCTTCGACATCCGCTGCATCGGCTACGACCCGGCCAACGCCACCCTGCTGGTGCGCTCGCTGACCAGCTGGCGGGGCGAGGACAAGCCCATCTTCACCTGCGACCCCGTGCGCCAGGGCGCGCTGACCCTCAACGCGCCCATGAAGGACCTCAAGGAGCGCTTCCTGGATGGGACGATCTGCCACAACCGCAACCGCCTCTTTGAGTGGTACCTGAACAACGTCAAGCTCCGGCAGGACTTCTCCACCCGGGATAACGAGAACTGGGTGCCCACCAAGCTGGACAAGTACGCCAAGATTGACGCCTTCATGGCCTTCCTGGACGCGCACACGGCCTGGATGCGCCGCTGTCCCGCCCCCGGCGCGGCCCCCGTGGAGCCCGGCATCGCGTACTTCCCCCTGACCCGCCATGACCCCGAGCCGGAGGACGAGCCCGGCGTGCTGTTCTTTTCCTGACGGCGGGACGCCTCCCGCCCCTCGCCCGCAATGATGGAGGTGCTGCCCATGATCTGGCCCTTTAACCGCTTCCGCTCCCGGGATAAGCCCGCCGCGCAGGTGCGCTCCCTGGTCAATCAAGGCGTCTGGCAGCCCAGCGGCGACTATTCTCTCACCGGGTCGGAGGCCGTCTTCGGCGCGGTGACGATGCTGGCCAACACCGTCGCCAGCATGCGGCTGCGGCTGTATCGCGGCTGGGAGGAGGCCACCGAGCACCCCCTGCATCGGCTGATCGCGTACAGCCCCTCCCCGCGGATGACGCCCTACAGCTTCTGGCAGGCCATGGAGACCTGCCGGGACACCGCCGGGAACTGTTATGCCCTCAAGGTGCCTGGGCTGGATGGCGGCGTGGAGGCCCTGGACGTGCTCGACCCCCAGCGGGTGACGCTGGCCGTCAACCAGGACAGCGGCGATCTGTGGTACATCGTGACGCCGGAAAACGGCCCCCGGATGTACATCGCCAGCCGCGAGATGCTCCACTGCCGGCATGTGTCCGCCTCGGGCCACAGCGGCGTCAGCCCCGTGGACGTGCTGCGGGCCACCCTGCAATATGACGAGCGCATCAAGCGCTTCAGCCTCGACCAGGTGCGGGGCATCAAGGGCGCGGTGGTGCTGGAAATCCCCGCCGATCTGAAGGTGGAAAAGCGGGACAAGCTCGTTTCCGACTTTCTGGACGTTTACCGCCGCTCCGGGGACAGCGTGCTGGCGCTGACCGGGGGCATGAAGGCCACCACCATCAACCGCTCCGCCGTGGACCCCCATGTGTTGGACGTGGACAGGATCACCGCCAACAAGGTGGCGCGGGTGTACAACCTGCCGCCGGTGCTCTTGGGCGATTACTCCTCGTCCAGCTACACCAGCCAGGAGCAGCAGCAGCTGGAATATTTGGAGCGAACCATCGTGCCCATCGTGCGGATGTACGAGTCGGAGCTTAACTGTAAGCTGCTGACCTACCGGGAGATTCAGGCAGGCTACCGCTTCGCCTTCGACCTGGACGATCTGGTGGTGGCGGATGGCCTGACCCGGGCCAACATGGCCCAGCTGTACGCCCGCAACGGCGTCCGCACCATTGACGAGATTCGCCGGGAGAGCGGGCGCGGGCCGGTGGAAGGCGGCGACCGCGTGCTGGTGTCCCGGGATCTGGTACCGCTGGACGCGCTGCTGCGGGGAGCGGACGCAGCCATGACGGGGGCCGTCGCGCCCTTTGGAGGTGAAACAGGCAATGGATAAGTTTTACCGCTTCGCCCGGATGGAGGACGGCGGGGCGCGGCTGATGATCGACGGCCCGCTGGAGCCGGACGATCCCTGGATGGGCGACCAGGGCGTATGCGCGCCCCGGGCCTTCCGGGAGGCGCTGTCCGCCTATGAGGGGCAGCCCCTGACGGTGGTCATCGACAGCCCCGGCGGCGATGTCAGCGTGGGCGTGGCCATGTATGACGCCCTGCGCGCCCGCAAGGGCGAGACCCGGGCGGAGGTGCTGCGGGCCTACAGCGCGGCCACGCTGCCCCTGTGCGCCTGCGAGAAGGGCAAGCGCGCCATCAGCCCCTTGGGCACGGTGCTGATCCACAACCCCAGCTGCGGCGCCTACGGCGACCATCACGAGATGCGCAAGGCCCAGGAGTTTTTGCGGGTTCTGGGCGCGGCCGCGGCGTCGGCCTACGCCCAGGCCATGGACAAGCCCATCGAGGAGGTCACGGCGCTGATGGAGCGCGAAACCGTCTGGGGCGCACAGGAGGCCGTTGACAATGGCATCGTTGACGCCATCCAGGACGGGGAGGCGGGGGCCGCGCTGATGCACAGCTACGCCCGGGCCTCCATGGCGGCCACTGAGCGGGCCTTGCGGGCCGCCGCGCGGACCCAGGATGCCCAGGAGCGGGCGGAAATTCTCCGGCAGCTTGAGGCTTAACCAGCCCCTTACCCAACCGACCAACGGAAAGGATGACACAACCATGGCTATTTTCAAGACGATGGCCGCCATCGACGAGGCGATCCAGGACTTGCAGGGCAGCGTGACCAGCCTGCGCGACAGCGCCGTGAAGCTGGCGGGCGACAAGGAAAGCAGCATGGAGGACGTGCGCCGCGCCAAGGCCTCCTATGACGACGCCAAGGCCCGCCTGGACATGCTCCAGGACGAGCGGGCCCGCATGGCGGACGAGGCCGCCTTCGCCCTGCGCAAGGCCAGCGGCGGCGTGATGAGCAAGCAGGAGGCCGCTGGCATGTTCTACCGCGCGGCCCTCACCGGCGGCGACGTGCGCGCCCTGCCCCAGATGGCCTATCAGCAGCTGGGCATGATCCCCGAGGGCAGCGAGGATCAGGGCAACGGCTCCGTGCTGGTGCCCACCACTTTGAGCAATGAGCTGCTGCTGGCCCCCCGCCCCGTGCATCCTCTGCGCGGCAAGATGACGGTGACGGCCATCCCCAACCTGCGCATTCCCCGCCTGAGCTTCACCATGCCGGACGACGACTTCCTCCCGGCGGATGGCCTGAGCGCCAAGGAAATGCAGATGCGCGGCGACCTGGTGTCCTTCGGCACCTTCGAGTACCGCATCAAGGCCCGGGTGGCGGAAAGCGTGCTGCGTACCACCAACCTGAACATCGAAGGGGCCGTCAACCAGGAATTGGACGCCGCCGCCACCCGCAAGGAAATGAAGTGCCTCTTTGCCACCTCCCCCTCCGCCGACCTGAAGCACATGAGCCTGTACCAGGCAGGCGGCATCGCGGAGGTCAGCGGCCCCGATCTGTACGAGGCCATCACCTCCGCCTGGGCCGACCTGGAGGACGAGTACCGCGACAGCGCCTCCGGCGTGATGCGCTTCAGCGATTACGTCAAGCTGATCCGCTCCCTGGCGGGCGATTCCAGCCTCTTCGCGGCGCAGCCCAAGAGCATCCTGGGCGTGGACATGGTCTTCACCGAGCAGGCCGCGCAGCCCATCATCGGCGACTGGCGCTATCTGCACATGAACTTCGCCTGCCCCGCCTGGTACGACACGGACAAGGACCCCGACAAGGGCCTGCGGATGTTCTACCTCAACAGCCTCTACGACATCCAGATCAAGATGTTCTCCGCCTTCCGCCGGGCCAAGGTGGCCGCCGATTCCGGCAGCGGCGATCAGACGGATCAGGGCGGCGAGGGCAAGGCGTAACCCAACGGACGGCGGGAGGTGACGGCGCATGGCCAGCGTACCCGAGATGATGATGCAGTACGGCTACTTTGCCCCGGACAGCTATCAGCCTGATGTCGCGGCCATGTGCCTGGACGCCGCCAAGGCCTACCTGGACGGGGCGGGCGTGCCGACCCCAGCGCCGGATGACGCCGCCGCCAGCCTGTACGACACGGCCTGCTACATGCTGGCCATGCACTGGTACGACAACCGGGGCGTGGTCAGCGTGGGGGCCGTGCAAGGGCCCATCCAGATGGGTATCCAAGCGATTATCTGGCAATTAGCAGGTTCAGGGGGGCGGTAAGATGCGTCAGATCGGCAACCTGCGCAGCGTGGTGGCGCTGTATGACCGCGACCCCCGCACCGCTGAGGGCGAGAGCCGCACGGGCTGGAAGTACGTCGGCGCCTACGCGGCGGAGGTGCGCGGCCAGAGCGACAAGGCCTTTTCCTCCGGCGACGCCCGCTTCCATGAAAGCGTCATCTTTGTGGTGATGCGGGCGCTGCGCTCCCGCCGCATCGTCAGCGGCATGCGCCTGGACTACTTGGGCCGCCGCTACGACATCCGCGACGTGGTGGAACAAACCCCGCTGCCGGGCTTCGTCAAGCTGCGCTGCCTGGCCGTGGAAATGGAGGGAAGCACCCTTGCTTGACGTGAACAGCCTCATGGCGGAGGTGTTGCGCCCCGTGGGCCTCCCCGCCTGCGAGGATCCCATGCGGGAGAACGTCGCCTCCGGGGCCTACATCACCTGGGAGAACGTCGGCGTGCGCGATGTGTGGGCCAGCGGCGAAAGGTACATGCGCCAGTGGTCGGTGCAGCTGACCTTGTGGGTGTTGGACGACGCCCTGGACTGGCTCGCCCTGCGCGACCGGGTGATAGACGCCCTGAACGCCTGGGCCGGGCCCTCCGCCCCGCCGGGCTCCGCTGACCGCAGCGTACAGCTTGCCGTCACCGGCTTCAGCGGCGGCAGGGGGTGGGACGCTCCCCAGGGGCGTGAGCTGGGCATCGGGGTGACGATCACCGAACACCTGTGGCAGACGCAGCCGGAAGACGGAGGCGACGCCCCGTGAGGATGATCGTGCGCCGCCGCTCCGGCGACAGGCTGGAAACGGACTTCGCCCGGGACGTCCGGCAGAAGCTGACCCCCGAGGCCCTCCGCGCCGTGCCGGAGGCGGGCATCGAAATTTTGAAGGCCGCCGCCGCCCGGGAGGTGGCCACCAAGGCCAAGCGCCCCACCGGCAAGTTAGAGGCCTCCGTGACCTCCCGCAGCTATGCCAGTTATGTCGGCGCGGGCGCGTTTGTGGGCTGGGCGGAAACCAAGGTCAACCGCAGCCAGGGCAGGCGCGCGCCCCGGGGAACCTATGTGGACGGCAAGGGGCAAACGCGCTACACCGGCAGCGGACGGCGCGTCCGCCGTGATCGCCGCACCACCTTCGCCTATACCGACAGCCGTGGGCGGGGCCGCAGGGTGGACACCGTGGCCGACTACGCCGGTATCCTGGAATACTCCCAGAGCCGTCAGCTGCGCCACATCGGCCCCGCCTGGAACGCCAACATGGACGCCGCTGTGGACGCCATGGAGCGCCGCCTGAACGAGCTATTGGACTCCGCCGGGCTGTGACCGGCAGACCCCGTGCCCTCCCCAGGGGGGCGACAAGAAAGGAAGGGATCATCATGCCCGCGACCATGACGCAAAAAAAGCCGGCCTATGAATTGACGGTGGGGGACTTCTTCGTCCACCTGCCGGGCTTCAAGGGCGGCGATGACGTTGACCTGCAGATGCCCGTCATCAAGACGGCCACCGTGCAGCCCAACGAGAAAAGCAATGAGATTTTTGCCTCCGGCATCGTCTACGACACGGTGTCGGTGGTGAGCGAGAGCCGTCTGGGCCTCAATGCCGTGGCCCTGCCCCAGGACTTCCTGAACTACGCCCTGGGCGCGGTGGTCAAGGGCGCGGCGGCCTACGACGTGAACATGCCGCTGAAGCCGGAATTCGGCTGCGGCTACACCGCCGACCTGAGCGACGGCAGCAAGGTCTACTACTACCACCCCCGCTGCAAGCTGGTGCAGCGCGACCGTCAACATCAGACCAGCAACAACAACCCCGCCGATCCCGCCGTGGAGTACGACATCATGCTCATGGCCACGGAGGAGCACATCTGGCGCGTGCGCTATGCCACCGCCAGCGTGGCGGAGGGAGAAACGCCGCTGACGCCGCAGGAATTCTTCGCGAAGCACCCCAGCACCATCGCGGAGATCGAGGCGCTGACGGCGGCGTAAGCCGCCGGGTCGCCGGAAGCAGGCTTCCGGCGAGGCCTTTTGCACCTCCGCACTGTTCGGACAGGCGGTCGGCGTAGGGCCTCC
>CBFFZW010000068.1:0-13208 GCA_965646445.1 uncultured Christensenellales bacterium
CCCCCCCCCCCCCCTACTCGATGTACTGCAACCGCTGGGCAATGTCGTTCGGGATGTTACCATTCCAAACAAAACTGTTTTTCAGGACGTACTCGTTGTAACTTGCAGCGGTCTTGTTTGCCCGCATTTTTGCCTGTTCGCCCCACGCTTGCTTTTCGGGACTTTTGCTGTCCTTGTACTGATCCCACACAAGCCTGTCTGCCTCGTAGCTTGCCATCATAGACCGGCAGGAATCCTCGACGTTTTTTCTGGTGCTGTACCTGGTTGCATCGTCCGCTTTCTGCATCTGGAACATCCAGCTATTCCACATGGCGCGACCCGCGGGGGTCGCGTCGATGTAGAATGCGGAACACAGGAAGCCAAACAGGAGGGCAACCAGCAGAAAAGCAATAACTGCGTTCTTCATTCTGCCACCACCTCATACCTGATAACGGGGTCGGCAACCTCAAACGGAATATCGGAATACAGGTAGTCGCCGCTCCACTCAATGTACCTTCCGTCCGGGGTAAAGAAGAAAATGCCGCTATCATTTTCACCATAAGAGCCGTCCACGTCAGCCGTTTCAGTAGTCACGGTAGTATAGCCACCAGATGAAGAACCGTAGGGCTTGTCAATGCTGCTGGGCGTCAGGAAGGAGTTCAGACTGGAAACCTTACCGTCAACCACAAATCGACTAACAGCCGTATTTCCAGCAAACAGAACGATGTAACCCAAAGGCTTTTCGACTGCACATACCAGCGTATCAGCCTTTTCGCGCTGTCCATTGACCCAATACGCCCGGCGAATCAAGTTATACCGTTCCAGTGAATACTCCAGATCCGTAGGGGTTTTCTGGCTTGCTGCAAGCGCATCAGCAACGCGCTCCTGAGCTTCCATATCAGCCCTCGTCCCACCAGCCGAGCTTGTTGTAGTGGTGTAATCACAGCCGGTCAAGCAGATAATGCACAGCATCATTGCGAAAACCAGACAAGCAACCTTCTTCACATTCATTTGCAATCTACCTTCCTGCGAGTTTCAATCTCGCGCTCCATTCGGGCAACCGTCACATCATCGCCCGATACCAACGCCCGCATGTACTGCTCAACGGTGACAAGTTCATCATAGGAAAGCTCGGATAACAGGCTTTCAAATTCCGCCCGCTGATCATCAGTGCGCATCGCTGTTCTCCTCCAAAGACTTCTTGCCGGACAGAACGGACAGGGCGTTGTCGAGCTTCACACCGCGCCGAACAAGCTCATTGCTGATCGCCACACCCAAATCAGAACACAGGGCATAGGTGGTGAGTTCAGTAGCAGACAGACCGGTGATATTGGCTATGGACTGGGCCATATTTTCCTCTGCGCCCTTCTTAGCGGTCCACACGGGGGACTCCGCAAAGTCGCCGCTTTCAACGTCGCGAATCAGCATCGCCATCACTTCACCGGGATTCTTGATGAAGTAAGCCAAAACGTTCAGCAGGTGCATGGTGGACATGTCCTCAATGCGGTTTACCTCACCGCGGTAGTCCATCCACGTTTCCTTTTCATCAAAACGGGTTTTCACAACCATACCTCCTTTGTTTTTGAAAATGCGCCGGGTGTCAGGCGTGTAGCCCTTCACCCGGCGCCGAGCGTCCGTATTACATCGGCTGACCGGTGATGGGGTTGATCGCACGACCCGTCACGGGGTCAACAGAGGGAACAACCGAGTTGCCAACGCCCGCGAAATCGGAAGAAGCAGACGCGCCACCCGCCAACGGCTCACCGTCACGGACCTTCATAACATTGCCGAGGCCACAGCCGACGCCCCGGTTGCCGTTCTGGTTGAAGCCATAGAAGCGCAGGGTCACACGGGCATACATGCCGGAGTAGATGTCCTGCGGGGCCAGTTCGACATTGATATTGTCGATGCCGACGACCTGCGGACGCTGCTTGGTGGAAGCGGTCAGCACCCAATGACCCTTGCACTCCGGGCCGAAAGGCATACCGTTCTTGCGAACGCCGTCACCGTCCCACACGATGGAGGCGAACTGAGGACGAACGCCGCCCCAAATCTTTGCCGTTGCGTCACGCGCAGCCGCTTCGATGGACTGGTCGATGTCAGCCTTGGTGGCATAGTCGGTCTTGGGAATCAGGACGGTAACGCTGTACTTGGGATCGCCCTGACCGTTCATGGGGGCGCGGGGCTGAATCAGGTTGCAGTAGGACAGGCGAACCTCGCCGGTAAGAACCTTCTGAGCATCATTCTGGTACATGGTAAAATCCTCTCTTTCATCAGTTAGTCTTTGAGTCTTATTGTCTCAGTCAATGGGAATCTCACGACTTTCAAGCCGTGCCATGGACTTCTTAGCATCTTTAACGGCTTTCATGTGTTCTGTTTCACAACCTTGTGGATCTGAATTGCTTTATCAATGGCGAATTGTTCCCTCTTGGTTCGCCGCCCGCCGACATGATAGCCTTCCAGAATCTTGTTATAGATTTCATCAGCCAAACCGCCGATTTCTTTCAGCAGGTTTTCATAATGCTCTTGCGTTCCCTGCACCTTGTCGCATTCCCCGGAACAATAGCCTTCCAGAATGTCATCGTCGGACAAATCCAGCTTTGCAAGAATTGTATCCGGGGAAACGGCATCCCTGAAATATTCGGCGACATCATAGCCCAAGCGTTCATCCAGAAGGCGGGCAAACTGTTCGTTGTCAAAGATGATTTCGGGAAGTTTGTCGCCCTTGATCATCAGCAAAGCGGCCATCAGGATTCACCTTCTTTCAGCATGGATTCGGTAGAAACCAAGATGGGCCGAACATGGAATCTGGCTTTCCATCCGTAGCCCGCGAAAGTTACAGTAAGCTGGGGAACACTACTGCTGGTCATTGGCAACCACCCCGGCAAAATCGGCGGTAGCAGGGCTGAACGATGCCCGCTTGTCACTCGCCGTCGCAAGTGTAGGTTTCCCCTCCGGCTTATACACCTGGTCGCCCATCAGCTCTGCGAACTGCTTTGCGCCGATGATTTTCTCAAGCTGTGCAAGCGTTTTCGGCTTGTAGTCGTAGATGGCGGCCTTATCCACGCCAGAGTCGAGAAGGATTTGAACAGCCGCGTCCGGGTCACGGAATGCCCGTGCGCTCCTTCCTTCGACAACCTTGTAGCCGGGGACCGTCTTTCCGCTCAGTATGGCGCGGAGGGCATAGGCTTGCAAGTCCTCATACCACTCGACAAGGTGCTTGCCGCGGGTCAGGAGGTCGCCGACTTCTTCATCGGTCAGCACATCAGGAAGCCCCAGCATCTTTCGGGCGGCTGGATCAAGAGGGGTCTCTGCCTTGTCCGGCATGACGCAATCCTTGAAATCCTCCAGCGCGGTATTCTGCTTTGCCCGCATCGGGCAGACTTCCTTGCCACGGCAGAACTTGCAGTGATCTCCTGCTACAAACTCACCCTTCCCTTCGTATGCCGCCTGGGCAATAGGGCGAACGTAGTCAAGTCCCCACGATTTCAGGTCATCCACCGAAATAACCGCTTCCTTGACATCCTGCGACACACGGGGTTGGACAATCGCCATAGACACGCGCTTGATCGTGTCGCCATAGATGGGCGCGTAACGCTTGATTGCGCCGTAGGCGTAAAGCATCATCTGGGAATTACCATCAGTAGCTACGGGGACTCCTGCACCGTGCTTGTAATCGGTGATGTGAAGCGTATCACCGCCGATCATGCAGCAGTCACAAGTGCCGAAACCATCAGGGATAATGTCGGTCAGGTCAACCTTGACTTCAAAACTGACGTGGGGCGTATGCTCGTAGCTCAGGCTCTTTTCGTACAGATACGAAACGTAGAACTCCGCCGTTGTCAGCATTTCCGGGTCATACATCGGATGGGCTTGCAGCTTCTTGAGTTCGCTGTTGTACTTGCGCGTAGACAAGTCAGTGAACTTCCTACGGGCAAACAGCTCACAAATGCTGTGCGCAAGGGTTCCTTCTTCCGCGTATTTGCTGGTCTGCACGGGGAACTGTGCTTCATAGCGGGGAGCAGCCGTGCAGGTCAGCCAACGGTGGGAAGCAGATGCACTCAACAGGGCGTGATCGGAAGGGGTTGCCATATCCTTTGCCCTCCCTATCAGATATTCGCGCCCAACCCGCGCAGACTCGCCGCGAAACTCGCGTACTGATCCTCCTTGAGCTGGGTGATAGCAACCGCGCCGAACTGCTTGAGCAGATTGATAACCGCATCCATCTTGCCAGCCTCGACCAAAGCCGCACCAGCTTTGGACAGATCGTTCATGGTGATAGCCGGAGCGGCGGGAGCCTGAATAGCAGGAGACGGGACAGCGGGAGCCGGAGCGGCGGGAGCCTGGGTAGCAGGAGCCTGAACAGCGGGAGCCTGGGTAGCGGGAGCCTGGGTAGCGGGAGCCTGGGTAGCGGGAGCCTGAACAGCGGGAGCCTGGGTAGCGGGAGCCTGGGCAGCAGGGGTCAGAGACTTCACAACGGAAGAAACGCCGCTTTCCACAATCGCTCGGGCAAGGTTATTCAGGGCATCCGGGATACCGGGAAGATCCACGGTGACTTTCATTTCAATCATGACTTAGTGCCTCCATTTCTTTTTCTTTCAGCCATGCTTCGTACTGCCGCCGATTTTCGGGGTCATCGTAGAATCGCTTAACTGCGTCAAGCAGTGTCGAGCAAAGCACACGCACCTCGGCGGCGGGAATCTTCTTGGTGTCAATCATGGTGATTAACCCCCTTCGGTCAGTTTCTGCTCCAGCCGTGCCAGAGCGTCCACTACCTTCTTCTGCGTGGTGCTGTCGCCTTTCTTACCGTGGAGAACAGTGGAAAGGTAACTTTCGGTGAAGCCGCATTCTGCGGCCAGCTTCTTGCCGGTGATCCCGGCAACGTGCATCCGTCCCACCACGTCAGCGATCCAACTATCGAGCAAAACTACGCCTCCTTTGCAAAAATTTTTATAGACAGTTGAAAAAATTTAACTCTTGCGGTATAATCAGATTGCCACATCTAATTGTCACCGCGGAAAACCACCATCGCGGGGGCTTCCTTTGCTTTAGCCAAATTTCTTTAGCTGTCGAAAGCATCATAGCATAATAAATTTGGCTTGTCAAGGCTTTAGTAAAAAATATTTTGCTCAAAATGGAGGTAGGGAGCATGGACTTTTACAACCGCTATGATGATCTTTGCCGGAAACGTGGAATCGACCCGTGTTCACAGAAAGCTGCTGAGGCTCTTGGTACATCCCGCGCCTTGATTTCCAACTGGAAAAAGGGGACAAAGCCCAATCTTCAATTTGTCCGCGCCGCTGCTGATATGCTGAACACTACAACAGACTATCTGCTGGGCCGAACCGACGATCCCACCGATTTCTCCAGCGCATCCGCTGAACAGTCTGCCGGACAGCCCTCTGTCCCCTCGGAGGTTTCTGCCCTCCTTAGCCAGCTTGATAAAGCCGACATTGAGAAAGTCGTAATCTTTATGCAAGGTCTGCTTGCAGGGGACAAATATCAAAAAAGCAACGGGTACTCCGGCGTGAAGGCAATGTGATCTTTGTGGACTTTTCGCCAGAACAAAACGGTGAGGGCTGAATATGAGTGTAACAATCAAGCACAATATCCCGAAAGCATCAGATCAAAATCCTGTAAATGCTGTAATATATGCCCGCTACTCATCGCATGGGCAAACGGAACAGTCCATTGAGGGTCAGCTTGCAAAGGGTCACGAATACGCGGCAACGAGGGGCTACACGGTTGTTCACGAGTACATTGACCGAGCCATGACCGGCAGAAACGATAACCGCGAACAGTTTCAAAAGATGCTGTCTGACACGGGAAAGCATCAATTCAACGTTATCATCGTGTGGAAGGTGGACCGTTTCGGGCGTAACCGTGAAGAGATTGCCTTTAACAAGCACACATGCAAAAAGAATGGCGTTCGGGTAGAATATGTCGCCGAAAGTCTGCCAGATGCCCCGGAAGCCGTCATTCTGGAAAGCGTGCTGGAAGGAATGGCTGAGTACTATTCCATCCAGCTATCACAGAACATCCTCCGCGGGCAGCTTGAAAGCGCAAAAAAGTGCCGTTGCATCGGCGGCACACGCCCCCTCGGCTACGATGTTGACAAGGATAAGAAGTTCGTTTTGAATCCCAAAACCGCGCCGGTTGTGCAGATGATCTTTCAGATGTACTCAGAGGGATCCACCATTTCAGAAATAACCGCCTATCTGAACAACCAGGGAATCCGCACCACAAAGGGGAAGCCGTTCACGAAAAACAGCCTTACTGCTCTGCTGAAAAACGAGAAGTACATTGGCGTATATGCCTATAAAGATTTAGTTCGCGTCGAGGGAGGAGTCCCTGCTATCATCGACAAAGACCTTTTCGACAAAGTGCAGGAAATGCTCAAGATCAATAGACGCGCCCCATCTCATACCTGGACGCGCTTTGAATATCTGCTGACAGACAAAATTTTTTGTGGGCATTGCGGGGCGCCAATGGTGGGCGAAAGCGGATTCAGCCATACCGGGGCAAAGTACAGCTACTACTCCTGCACCCGAAAGCGGAAAGAGCGTCTGTGTAGCAAAAAGGCTGTCAGACAGGATTTGATTGAGCCTCTGGTCATTGAGCAAACAATCAAGCTACTGCAAGATGATGATCTTATGAACTTCATTGCTGACAAAGTGTGGGAGTTCTACGAGACTGAGGATACATCCCAAAAAGAAAAAGCCGCGCTTGAAGCGCAGCTTGCGGACGTTGACAGGGGCATAAACAACCTTGTAAGGGCCATAGAGGCGGGTATCTTCAACTCCGCTACAAAATCCCGTATGGACGAACTGGACGCCCAGAAAGCCGCTCTGGCGGCTTCTCTGGCTGAATTGGAAATACTATCAGGCATACAGCTCACCCGCAACAGTATCCTGTATTTTCTTCTCCGATTCAGGAACATGGACTTCACAGACATGGAATGCCAAAAACGCCTTATAAAGACGTTCGTGAACTCCGTTTTCCTGTACGATGATGAAATCAAAGTCACCTTCAACTATTCCAGCGACCACAACACGGTCACGCTGGAGCAAATAAACAACGGGGAACAGGGCGTTGACGGGTTCGTATGCTGTGCGTCGTGTTCCACCATACGGTGCAAATCCGAACCACTTCTTCTTTGTGAAGAACGTCTTCGGGTTTGTGAAAGAAATAGAGGTCACGGCTCCACCATACGGTGCAAATCCGAACCACTTCTTCTTTGTGAAGAACGTCTTCGGGTTTGTGAAAGAAATAGAGGTCACGGCATGAGCCGAGACCTCTTTCTTGTTATTCGGGGATTTTCAGGACTTCGCCCGTATGAATGATCGTGTTCTCGATTTCATTCAGAGCGGCGATTTCCGTCCACCGCCTACCGTCACCGAGCAGGTTCTTGGCAATCTTCCACAGGCTATCGCCACTCTGCACCACATAGCTCGCGTAGGTGGGCTGTACGGCATTCTCAGCGTACTTCCTACCCGTGAACCAAGACAGCGGTACAGCACCCGTCAGACGGTTCAGGTCGATGCGGTGGTCGATACCCGGCGCACCCGCAACCTTGGAGTAGCCATTGCTCGTGTACTGATGCAGGTAAATCTTATCGGTGAGAGCCGCACTCTTGATCTCCCATCCCGTGTACGTTCCCTCGTTCGCACCCCAGCTGGCAATCCACAGGGTATCGAAGATGGATTCGATCTCACGGTAGGAGGTACGCCAACGGTAATCACCCGTGTACTGACCGATCACCTTCACGCCATGCTCACGCAGACGCTTGACATAGACCTTGATAAGCTCGCGCTCAACCTCGTAGGTCATACCATCGGCAAGCTCCTCGGTATCGAGGTAGTATATCTTCGGGTCATAAGGAGCACAGGCGGCGTACATGGCATCGGCCTGTTCGACCGCATCGGCTTCGGATTTGAGTTTCAGATAGTCATATACGCAAATGAGAGGGATTCGTAAACGGGTCAATCTGGATACCAAGTTTGGAGAGACCATCACACCAAGACGATTCCGAACGACCGTTGCAACCGACATTTCAGCCATGACTCATGACCTGAAACTGGTACAAAGAATGCTTGGCCATTCAACGCCTCAAATGACGTTAAAACATTATGACAAGGGCCGAAACAACGCTATAGACGCTTCAAACGCCATTGGAAAGTGCTACGGATTAAGTGCGAACTGACGGATTCCTGACGGAAAAAGTGCCCCAAAACCCTTGTGGCGTAAGGCTTTTCGGGTATACCCAACTGACGGATTCCTGACGAAAAAACAGAAGAGGTCTTTGAAATGCAAGATAAAAGATGAAATCTTGCAAAAATCATCTGAAACAAAAGAAAAGAACCTGCATTTCTGCAAGTTCTTATGGAGCTGATACCCGGATTTGAACCGGGGACCTCATCCTTACCAAGGATGCGCTCTACCTGCTGAGCTATATCAGCACGCTGTCTCGCGACAACGGTCATATTATAGCACAGGCTATAGCCAAAAGCAAGAGGGAGTTTCACGATTTTTTCGAATTTTTTGTAGTACTACAGCGGCGGAGGGGCTCCAGAACATCCTGGACAAACCTGCATGCAAGCCTTGACTTTTTTCTGTACCTTGTTATAATCGGAGGTAAAGATTTCAAGTTATGCTGCAAGGCAACCAAACCAGGAACGAAAACGCGGAGGGAAGTCTGATGAAAAAACAGTTGACAACAATGCTGCTGGTCTTGGTTTTGGCACTTGTGCCCTCTTTGGGGATGGCCATAACAGAAAAAGAATGGAACCAGGAATGTGAAGACAAGACTGTCGGAACTGTAACTATTTATTCTATTGAAAAAAACAGTGAAGCAACAACCACCGATTTACCAAGCATTGTACCTATTGGAACTCTTTCAGGTGGCACTTATGTTAAGATAGGTTCATACGATTATGACTTGAAAATGTGGCATATTACATATTTCAGTAATGGCACTCAGGCCTCCGCGTGGGTGAAGCGAGGTGATACGACTTCTGCCACCAAATGGGTTTACTTTACCGATGGATGTTGTATGCTTTTGCCAGAAGCGCTTGTAAACGACCGTTCCGCGCTTCAAAAATACCTGGATAGATTATGGCCTAACCTAACAATTTATGGAGACGGCTCCAAACCTGTGAGCATTGATGGAACCGTACCATCTGGGGGAAGCACAACCTCCGGCAACAAGAAGCCAAGCGGTGAAAAAAAGTCAGCCAAGGCCCCCAAGAAGATCAACACCGCCATCATCACGGCAGAAGAAAAGACCGTGACCCTCAGCCGGTTTGTGGTATTGACCAGCAGCATCATTCGGGACGGCGTCACCGAGGAAATTGCCACCAGGGAGCTGTCCTTTGGCGGGGATGTACCCGCGGAACAGGCCATCGCCGTGATTCATGCGCCTCAGTCAGGCAAATGCACCCTTCGGGAACGAGCGTCCGATGAAGCCAAGGCCATTCAAAAAAGCAAGGCCGGAACCGTCGTCAGCGTGCTGGAATATGGCAGGAAATACTGCAAGATCAACGATAACGGAACGGTGGGCTATGTGCAGACAAGCTGCCTGAAATTCTACGGCGGCGAGGTCGAAAGCCTCGGCGTCGGCACGCTGACCTACAAGGGAAAGGCGACAGGCAAAACCACCATCAATGTTCGCGGGGACGCAAAAAAGGGCAGCGCCCGCATCACGGAATGGAAAACCGGAACGGAGGTCATCGTTTTTGATCTCCGGGACGGCTGGTATGAGATCGAACACGATGGCGTCCATGGCTATGTGATGGATGATTTTCTGACCATGAAGGAATGATCGCAAAACAGGAGGCTAATCTCAGGCCCTCTGTTTGTCCTACCTTTTTATGTTCCGCAGCATCCGCTCCCCCTCCTTGACGTCCCCCCGCCCCTGTGATAAGATACGCATACACAAACGCCCGGGAGGGATGCTGGCATGACCGTTCTTCTGGCCCCCAACACAACCCGCGAAGACGCCATGGCCTTCGCGGAAGCCATGGTTCGCCGCCTCGCCGCCGCCGGGCATGAGGCCTATTTGTATGAGGATCCTCACGATCCACGGCTGGAAGCGACGCGGCTGGCCATCGTGGCTGGGGGCGACGGCACCGTGCTGCGGACGGTGCGGGCCCTGTGCCGTTACAGCTTCCCCTACTGGGCGGTCAATTTTGGCCATTTGGGCTATTTAACGGACTGTGAGCCCTCCGAGGCCGATGCCGCCCTGCCGGGGGTGCTGGCGGGCGCGTATCCTGTGGAGCGGCGGGCCATGCTCTGCGGCGAAATGGTCAGCACGAAAGGGCAGGAGCGCTTCCATGGCCTGAACGAGATCGTCATTCACCGGGGCGCCAGCGTGCGGCCTTTGCACCTGTCCGTGGCGGTGGACGGCACGGACATCATGCGCTTCGCGGGGGACGGCCTGCTGGTCAGCACGCCCACCGGCTCCACGGCCTACAACCTGTCGGCTGGGGGGCCCATCCTGATGCCGGAATCCAGCCAGCTGGTTCTCGCGCCTGTCTGCGCGCACTCCGCCCTCTGCGCGCCCCTTGTTGTCAGCGGCCAGCACGACATCCGCATCAGCCTGGAGGAGGACTCGGCGGACGGCGACGGCAACCTGCCCAGCCTGGATGTGGACGGCTGCCATCGGATGATCCTGCATCCGGGGGATTATGTGGACTGCCGCCTGGCCCCCTGGACGGCGGGGCTTGTGCGCACCTCGGAAATGGGCTTTTATCGCCGGCTTCAGCTGAAGCTGGCCCGCCGGGATCAGTAACGGTTGCCCGCACTGATGAAAAGGAGGCCGCGCCATGCGCCTGATTTTTGTTCGCCACGCCGAGCCTGATTATGCCGTTGATTCCCTGACCCCCAAGGGTCATCTGGAGGCCGACCTGCTTTCCCGACGCCTGGCGCGGCTGGATGTCAAGGCCTTTTATGCCTCGCCTATGGGCCGGGCCAAGGATACCGCCGCCTACACCCTGCGCCGGATGAACCGCACAGCCCGGGTTCTGCCCTGGCTGGCGGAATTCCGCGGACGCTTTTTTGACGCGGAAGGGGGCCGCGACGTTATCCCCTGGGATCTTCGGCCCCGGTTTTATCGGGCGCATTCCGCCCTGGCCGACCGGAACACTTGGCTGAACGAGCCGATCTTCGACGGCGGCACCGTCCGCGACATCTGGCGGGAAAGCTGCGAAGGACTGGACAGCCTGCTGGCGGAGCATGGTTACTTCCGTGAGGGAGACCTCTACCGCTGCGAGAACAATCAGCCGGACACGCTGGTGTTTTTCTGCCACTTCGGCATTGCCACGGCGCTGGCGGCTCACCTCATCGGCGTTTCGCCGGTGGCACTGTGGCAGGGTTTCTGCATGCAGCCATCCTCCGTGACCACGCTTGTCACCGAGGAGCGGGTGAAGGGCGAGGTGGTCTTCCGCTGCATGCAGTACGGCGATCTTTCTCACCTGTACGCGGCGGACGAGCCCTGCTCTACGGCAGCCCTGTTTGCCGAATGCTACGACGGCCGGGATTCCACCGAGCCGGCGGAGTGGTCCGCGCCGCCCCGACCGGAGCCTGTGCTGTTCGAGTAGGCCCATGTCCCCCGATTCGCCGTTTATGTCCGGGACAAACGCCGCGCCATGGTGTATGCTGAAGGCGTGAAAAGGAGGCTGATGCCATGGACATGCCGAAAATCGGACGCTTTCTGGCCGCTCTCCGCCGGGAACAGGGGCTGACCCAGGAGCAGCTGGGCGAAAAACTGGGCGTGGCGGGCAAAACCATCTCCCGCTGGGAGACCGCGCGTTATCTTCCCCCGGTGGAAATGCTTCAGCTGCTGAGTGAGCAATACGGCGTCTCCATCAACGAACTGCTCTCGGGCGAAAGGCTTCCCGACGAAACCTACCGCGCCAAGGCGGAGGAAAACCTCCGCGCCGCGCTCAGCACGTTCTCCCGGAAGGAAAGGATTTCCTTTTTCAAGCGAAAATGGCGGCGGGATCACCGCTCGGAGCGGCTCCTGGCTGTGGTCGTCCTGACGTCGGCCGTCTTGCTGGGCATTCTGCGCCATCAGCACGAGCTTCCCGTGCTGGCTGCCGTGGCCGCCGTGATCTGGGGCGCCATCCTCAACAACCGCATGATGGGCTATGTGGAGGAGCAGGTCTATGGCGGCGGCACTGAAAAATAAAAATAAAACCAGCCTGCTGTGAGGCTGGTTTTTCGCGTATATCGCCAAGGGACAGCGCCTGTTTTCTGCGCGGTCATCTTTATGTCAATCATCCATCCCTTTCATCCAAGCCTCCTTGGCCTCCTCATAACGCATCCCAAAGACCTCATCAAAGGATTGATCCTCCAGGCAATAAGCGAGGTAGGTCTTGAGGGAATACCGCTCCATGAGGCAGTCGGCCAAGCAGAAAGCCTGCGCGTAAGTCAGCTCGTTTCCTTCGACCTGTTTGTACAGATCGTTGATCGGAATGCTCCAAACGGAATTCTTCAGAGTCTCCTGATAGCATAGCGGCGCCTTTGCCATTGCGGCGATGAATAACGGAAGGTTCAGCTCGTCCGCTGTTCCGGGCATGGCCGCGCCGTCCAGGTAGAGCTCCGTCACGCTGGCCCAGAATTGCCGGTTGTCAGCGTTGGGGCTCTTGCCTTCACCCTCCGCCGCGCCGGTTTCGCTGTACAGGCAAAGAACATCATGATAATAGGAATCCACCAGCGATTTGGCCGGATGGACGGCATAGGAAATGTACTCGCAGAGACCTTCATACTGCCACGTCGGGTAGAAAGCCCCGCCATCCGTGCGGGTAGGGATCAGGATATGCCCCAGCTCATGCAGAAAACCATAGCCGAGCTGAAGCTGAATTTTCCGCTGGGAGGGCGCCGCGAAGCTGCCGCTTCCCTCGCCGCAGTAGATGCTCAGCTTCCCGTCGCAGCGGCGCCTGGCGGCCTCGGCATATTCCGGCGCTTGCGCTTCCATCCAGGCAAGAACTTCTTCCGTACCGGCGACCGCGTCATAGAGGAACCACCTCACATCCGCCGCCGTGCGCAGATCCTGCAGGGGCTGAATATAAAACACATGCTCCCGAGGCGTTGTGGCAATCAGCGGATACTGACTATCGTTCGTAAAGCGAAGCTCCTTCAGATGGTGATACAGCGGGTCGTCAAAGACCCTGTCAACGCCCAAAGCCCGGAGCCATTCCTGCTTCAGAGCGATACAGTCTTCTTCCAGC
>CBFFZW010000069.1:0-12469 GCA_965646445.1 uncultured Christensenellales bacterium
CTGGTCGAGCTGAGCCCAGCTCGCGGGGGTCGCGGGGGCAGAGCCCCCGAGCCGAGCGTGTTACCTTTTCTTCGTGTCTCTCAGACCGATGACGCGGTTGTAGACGGGGAGAGCCGGGGTGGAGCCGGGATCCTTGCAGAAATAGCCGGTGCGCAGGAACTGGAAGGTCGTGCCGACCTCGCAGTCCCGGACAATGGGCTCGGCCACGCCCTTTACCACGGTGAGGCTGTCGGGATTCAGACGGCTGATGAAGTCCTTCTTGTTCACCGGGGCCGCCGCTTCCGCCTGCTCCGCGCCGTCCTCGTCAATGACTTCCGGCTCCTCGTCGATCTCGTCCTCCGCATTCAGCAGCGGCTCGTACAGCCTGGCCTCAAAGGGCACCGCGTCGGCGGCGGAGACCCAATGCAGCGTCTTGCCCTTGATTTTCCGCTCCGCGCCCTCGCTGCCGGAGAGGGTATCCATGTCCACGGTGCAGTAGACCTCCGTCACCTGGCCGTCCTCATCCTTGGCGCAGCCGTCGCAGCGCACGATGTACGCGCCCTTCAGCCGCACCTCAAAGCCCGGATACATCCGCTGGAACTTCTTCGCCGGGACTTCCATGAAGTCCTCCTGCTCAATGTACAGCTCACGGCCAAAGGTCAAGGTATGCGTACCCATGGACGGGTCGTCGGGGTGATTCTCCATGGTCAGAGTCTTCGTCTCGCCCTCCGGCCAGTTGGTCAGCACCACCTTCAGGGGATGCAGCACCGCCATGGCGCGGGCGGCCTTCACGCCCAGATCGTCCCGGACGCAGGATTCCAGCAGGGCGTAATCCACCGTGGAATCCGCCTTGCTCATGCCGATGCGGCTGACGAAATCGCGGACGGCGGCGGCGGTATAGCCCCGGCGACGCAGGGCGGACAGCGTGGGCATCCTGGGATCGTCCCAGCCGCTGACATAGCCGCCCTCCACCAGCTGACGCAGGTAACGCTTGGACATCACCGTCTGCGTCAGGTTCAGGCGGGCAAACTCAATCTGCCGGGGCTTGGCAGGGAGCATATTTTGACTATGCTCCACCACCCAGTCGTAGAGGGGGCGGTGAATCTCAAACTCCAGGGAGCACATGGAATGGCTGATGCCCTCCAGGGCATCGCTGATGGGATGGGCGAAGTCGTACATCGGGTAGATGCACCACTTCTTGCCCGTGCGCCAGTGCTCCTTGTACAGAATGCGGTACATGGCGGGATCCCGCATGACCATGTTGGGAGAAGCCATGTCGATCTTCGCCCGGAGAATGTACCGGCCCTCGGGGAACTCGCCCGCCTTCATCCGCCGGAACAGATCGAGGCTTTCCTCCGCTGGGCGATCCCGCCAGGGAGAGGGCTTGCCGGGCTGGGTCAGCGTTCCGCGATAGGCTCGCATTTCCTCCTGGCTCAGCTCGTCCACATAAGCCAGGCCGCGCTTGATCCAGTCCTCGGCGATCTCGTACAGCTTGTCATAATAATCGGAAGCGTAATACAGTCCGCCTGTCCAGTCGAAGCCCAGCCAGTGGATGTCCCGCTTGATGGCCTCGGCGTATTCGGTATCCTCCTTGGCGGGGTTGGTATCGTCAAAGCGCAGATTGCACTTGCCGCCGTACTTTTCCGCCGTCAGGAAGTCCATAATCAGCGCCTTGCAATGGCCGATGTGCATATAGCCGTTGGGCTCGGGAGGAAAGCGCGTGTGTACCTGCGTGTAGCGGCCATCCTTCAAGTCCTGCTCAATGGCGTCCCAGATAAAATTACTGCGCGACGTTGCTTCTTCCATGGAAAACAGCTCCTCCTTCTTCCCATTTGGCGCACCAAAGTACATTGTAACATTATACCTGCCCCCGGGCGAAATTACAAGGGGGCGGCGGGATTTTCGGCGGGGAAGCGTGGTGCGGCAATGCAGGCGGATTGCTCCCCAAAGCCGCAGCCATACAAAATAGGGAGCAGGCTGCGCCCCCTCCCCATTGCCGTTTTGTCACCGCTGCGTCTCCACGGCGTTTTTCCGCGCCTTGGCCTGATACATCAGCTGATCGGCCCGCTTGACGGCCTCCATCATCGTCGCCGCGGAGTGAACGCCGCCTACGCTGATGGACAGGCGGATGTCCGGGTAGCCCTCCACCCGCGCTCCGCTGACCCGGGCCCGGATCTGTTCCAGCTTTTCCTGGAATTTTTCAGCCGGGATGTGCCTGAACAGCAGCAGGAACTCGTCGCCGCCATAGCGGATCAGCGCGTCGCTCTCGCGGATGCCGCCGCTGATGGCGGAAGCGATGGCCTTCAGTGCCGCGTCCCCCGCCAGATGCCCATAGGTATCGTTGATGTGCTTGAAGTCATCAGCGTCGATCATGGCCACCGCGTCCACCCGCTCCAGGATGCTGATGTTCTCCTCAAAATAGCGGCGGTTGTAAACTCCCGTCATGGGATCCGTGTAGCGCTCCTTGTTGTAGCAGCTGATCTTCCGCACAAATTCATCCTTGCCGTAGCCGCCTAGCAGGATGGAATCCCGGATCCGGGAGATCATTTCCATGATGTAGGCTGTGCCGTCAATTTCCAGGTATTTCGCCGTCACCTCGAAAATATCCTCGTCGGTAAATTCCAGCTTCGTCATCCGGCTGCGGTGCTCAAAGGCCCGGCGGGAGATGCACTCGTCGCACCTCTCCTCCCGGTTCCACAGCGCGTAGCAGGGCGGGCAGCCCTCGCCCGGCGTCATCATGCCGTCATCCGCCAGTTCCACCTGCGCTCTCCGGCACGGATCAACCAGGCGCACCGTGTCAAAGACGCAGCGCAGCTGGCGCATCAGGCTCGCGGCGCCCATGGAGGTCGTGCGCAGCGGCTCCCGCTCCTGGGGCTCCTCCGGCTCCCGCGCCCGCCGAATGTATTCCTCGTGGATGTCGCTGAACTTACCGATGACCCCCACATACCGCGGGGCGTCCTTGTTCTCCCAGATGGCCCGGGCCATCAGCCGATACCAGCGCGCCTCGCCGTGGACTGTCACCAGCATCTCGATTTCAACATCCGGCTGCTCCGGCGTGCTGGCACGCAGGGCCGCGATGAACGCCTGAAGGTTTTCCTCGCCCATCAGTCCCAGCGCGTCCTTGATGGGATGGACGGTGACACGCTCCATGTTCAGCAGCCGCGCGCCCCACTCCGACAGGTTCAGCACACCGGTTTCCGTATTGTAATCAAACTGGATTTCCTCCACTCTGTCCAGGAAGAACCGCGACTTCTCCCGCTCCGCCTCCATCAGGTGGAAGGAGCGTCCCGCCTCGGTCAGCCCGCGGCGGCCCAGCAGTTCCTCCACCACCACACCGCTTTGGTGATCCGCCCGCAGCGCGTCAAAGCCGTGCTTCAGCGAGGCCCGAAGGCTGTCCGCCAGGGCCTTCAGGCAATCCAGCAGCGCCGGATTGAAGGCCCCGCACTCGCCGTTGAGAATCATTTCAATGGCCTTTTCATGGCTGAAGGCCCGCTTATAGCACCGCTCGCTGGTCAGGGCGTCGTAGACATCCGCCAAGGATACAATCTGGGCGGAAATGGGGATCGCGTCCCCCACCAGGCCATCAGGATAGCCCCGACCGTCCCAGCGCTCGTGATGCCAGCGGCAAATCTCCCACGCACGCTTGACCAGGGGCTCGTCCTGGCAGTCCGGCAGGGCTTCCAGCATGGACGCGCCCGCCGCCGCGTGGGTCTTCATGATGGCGAATTCCTCCGGCGTGAAGCGCCCCGGCTTATTCAGCACCTCCTCGGGAATGCTGATTTTGCCGATGTCGTGCAGGGCCGAAGCGATGCTGATGATGTTGATGTCCTCCTGGGACATGGCGTAGCGTGGATCATGGCTGCTCAGATAGCGGCAGATCAGATCCGTCATCGTCTGAATATGAACGACGTGCTTCCCGCTCTCGCCGTTGCGGAACTCGACAATGTGGCTGAGGATCGCCGTCATCAGGCTGCCGGACTTCTCCCGCTCATAGACCTGGTCGGCCACCATCTGCACCAGGCGCTTCTGCTTGCCGTAAAGCATCAGGGTGTTGGTTACCCGCCGCCTGACCACCGCAGCGTCAAAGGGACGGCTGATATAGTCCGTCACTCCCTGCTCATAAGCCTTGTCCACAAAGGAAGAAGCGCTCTCGGCGGAGATCATGATGACCGGGATATGGTCGATCCAGTGGTGCTCGTTCATCGCCCTCAGCACGCCGAAGCCGTCGAGCTTGGGCATCATGATGTCCAGCAGGAGCAAATCCAGGTCGATTTCCCGCTCATGCAGCAGCCTGACCGCTTCCTCGCCGTCCGCCGCCTCCAGAACGTCGTAATCGTCGCCCAGCATGTCCGCCAAAATTTCGCGGTTCATTTCCGAATCATCGGCAATCAGAATGGTTTGCCGCCGGGTTCTCAATGAATCCATCGTATCCTCCTCGCCCGCCCCGGACGCCCTCGTCCCGGAAGCAAACGGTTAATATCCATTTTATTATATGATGAAACCTGGCGAAAGGCAAGAGGCGGGGGCGCAATTCACCCGGGGAGCCGTCAGAGAAAATTCACTCCTCATGCCTCGCTTCCGCCTTGAATTGCTTGCCCGGGAATGGTATACTATGAGAAGGCCGGTGCATCTTCCGGCCTTTTGGTGAGCGCCTCCGTCAGGGCAGGCGCCAGGGACAAAGTAAAGGAGCATCATCCCATGGTCAAGGTGAACATCATTTCCGGTTTTCTGGGCGCCGGCAAAACGACGCTGATTAAGAAGCTGCTATCCGGCAGCGTGCGGCAGGAGAAGATCATCCTGCTGGAAAATGAGTACGGCGAGGTCGGCGTGGACGGCGGCTTCATGAAGGATGCGGGCATCACCGTCACCGAGATGAACAGCGGCTGCATCTGCTGCACCCTGGTGGGCGACTTCCAGAAGGCGGTGGACAAGCTGATCGCCAAGTATCAGCCTGACCGCCTCATCATCGAGCCCTCCGGCGTGGGCAAGCTCAGCGACATCCTAGCCGCGGTGGAGCGCACCTCCGAGCGCCATGAGATGACCATCGCCGGCTGCGCCACAGTGGTGGACGCCGGCAAGTGCCGCATGTATATGAAAAACTTTGGCGAGTTCTTCCTCGATCAGGTCAAGACGGCCAACACCATCATCATGAGCCGCACGCAACTGCTCTCCGCCGAGCGGGTGGAAAAGTCCCGCGCCCTGCTGGAGGAACAGCACCCCGGCGCGCGCATCATCACCACCCCCTGGGACGAGCTGTCCGCCGAGACCATGCTGGAGGTGATCGAGTCCGGCAAGCCCATCGACATGCACATGGACGATGAGGACGAACACGAGCATCACCATCATCACGCGGACGGCGAGGAATGCCACTGCCACGACCATGAGCACCATCACGAGCATGGCGAGGCGTGCGGCTGCCACGACCACGAGCATCACCACCACTATGAGGACGGCGAGGAATGCCATTGCCACGATCATGAGCATGAGCATCATCATCACGCCGATGGCGAGGAGTGCCACTGCCATGACCATGACCACGAGCATCATCACCATCATCACGCGGACGAGGTGTTCGTCTCCATCGGCGTGGAAACGGCCCGCCGCTATGAGCAGCATGAGGTCAAGGCCATGCTGAACGCCCTGAGCGACGAGGAGGAGTACGGCCAGGTGCTGCGCGCCAAGGGTATCCTTCAAAACGCCGCGGGCGAGTGGTTCCAGTTTGACTATGTACCCGGCGAGATGCAGTTCCGCGCGGGCACGGCGGACTATACCGGGCGGCTGTGCGTCATCGGCGCACACCTGGAGGAGGCAGCGATCCGCGCGCTGTTCAAGGCATGAAAAAGCGTCAATTGGTGCCCGTCTACCTGGTGATGGGCTTCCTGGAAAGCGGCAAAACGAAGCTGATCCAGTCCATGCTGGAGGATCAGGGCTTTTCCGACGGCATCCGCTCCCTCATCATCTCCTGCGAGGAGGGCGTGGAGGAATACGACGGCGATCTGCTGAACGATTCCGGCTCCGTGCTGGTTTCCCTGGAGGACAAGGAGGACTTCACCGCCCGGAAGCTCATCGAGCTGGACGAAACGTACAAGCCTGACCGCGTCATCCTGGAATACAACACCGTCTGGGGCATCGACTACCTGGGCGGCACGGGGATGCCGGCCCTGTGGCGGGTGGCGCAGATCATCACCATGGTGGACGCCACCACCTACGAAAATTACATGACCAACATGCGCCAGATGATGACCGACCCCATGAAGAAGGCCGACCTGATCCTGGTCAACCGCTGTCGGCCTGAGCATCCCAAGAGCCAGTGGCGGCGGCAGATGAAGGCCATCAACGCCCGGACGAACATCATCTTCGAGAACCTCGACGGCACCACGGAGGACGGCGTGGCGGATGAGGATCTGCCCTACGACATGAAATCCGCCGTCATCGAAATCGCGGAGGAGGACTTCGGCACCTTTTACCTGGATTCCATGGAGCACCCCCAGCGGTACGACCGCAAGACGGTTCGGCTGGTGGGCCAGCCCTTCCCCGAGCGCGGGCTGCCCAAGGGGTTCTACCTGTTCGGACGCCTGGCCATGACCTGCTGCGCGGACGACGTGGGGAAGATCGGCTGGGTCTGCCAGGGGACGCTGCGGCCCAACGCCAAGCAGTTCATCAGGCTGACGGCCCAGTGCCGCGCCATGGAGAGCGGCGGCGAGACCATCGTGATGCTGCACGAGGTGCGCTTCGAGCCCACCCACCCCACCAAGGAGCAGTACGTTTCCTTTAATTAAGCGGGGCTGCTTTCATCCGAAATGATAGAATGGTCCACCAATTTTCGCGGCCTTTTCCCGCTGGGAAGGGGCCGTCTTCATTGCATTTTGGGGCGGAATCCTGTATAATCATCCCGGAAGCAAATGGTAGAGGAAGGATGTCATGAAGCTGATCGGCCCGGCGGATTACCGTGCCTTCGCCTGCGCCCAAGGGGCCTGTCGGCACAGCTGCTGTCAGGGCTGGGAGATCGACATCGACGAAATGTCCCTGCGGCGTTACCGGGCCATGAAGGGGCCCCTGGGGCAGCGGCTTCAGGCGGGCATCGAAACGGAGGGCGATACGGCCCATTTCCGTCTGACAGCGGACGAGCGCTGTCCCTTCCTGAACGCGGACGGCCTGTGCGACATCATCCTGGCAAAGGGCGAGGGCGCGCTGTGCCAGATCTGCGCCGATCATCCCCGATACCGCCACTTTTATACCGGCGTGACGGAGGTGGGCCTGGGCCTGTGCTGCGAGGCCGCCGCCCGGCAGGCGCTGACCCGGCGGGAGCCTTTGCGCATCGTCACCCTGGAGGATGACGGCGAGGCAGACAGCCTGGCCCCGGAGGAGGCCGCGCTGCTGACCCTGCGGGAGGAGCTGCTGGCCCTGGCGCAGGATCGGACGCGCCCGCTGGCCATGCGGGCGGACAGCCTCCTGGCCCGGTGCGGCGCGACGCTGCCCCGGGGAACCATGGCCCGCTGGGCCGCCTTCCTCCTGACACTGGAAAGGCTGGAGGAAACCTGGACACAGCGCCTCCTGGCCCTGCGGGATCAGCCGCCGGGGCGCGGTCCGGGCCTGCGCTGGGACATTCCCCTGGAGCAGCTGCTGACGGCGCTTCTGTGCCGCCACCTGCCCGGCGCGCTGGAGGACGGCGACATCACCGGTCGGGTGCTTTTCGCGGTGCAGGGCTACCGCGTCGTCGGCGCCATGTTCGCCCAGGAAGGCGCGGACAATATCGACACGCTGATGGACATCGCGCGGCAGTTTTCCGCCGAAATCGAGTATTCCGAGGAAAACCTGGGCGCGCTGCTGGACGCGCTGGATGAAGGAGGATGCCCTTGAAGCTGATCTCATGGAACGTCAACGGCCTGCGGGCGGTGATGGGCAAGGGGTTCATGGAGGCCTTTGAGGCCCTGGACGCCGACGTTTTCTGCCTTCAGGAGACCAAGCTGCAGGAGGGGCAGCTTGACCTGTCCCTGCCGGGCTATCGCCAGTACTGGAACTATGCCGAAAAGAAGGGCTATTCGGGCACGGCGGTCTTCACCCGCCGGGAGCCGCTGAGCGTGCGCCTTGGCATCGGTGAAAGCGAGCACGATGCCGAGGGTCGGGTCATCACCCTTGATTTGGGTGACTTCCAGCTGGTGACCGTGTATACCCCCAACAGCCAGGACGGCCTGGCCCGCCTGCCCTACCGCATGGCCTGGGAGGACGCCTTCCGCCGGTACATCCTGACCCAGGAAGCCGTGAAGCCCGTGGTTCTCTGCGGCGACCTGAACGTGGCCCATCAGCCCATTGACCTGAAAAATCCCAAGACCAACCTGCGCAACGCGGGCTTCACCCAGGAGGAGCGCGACAAGCTGACGGCGCTTATGGACAGCGGCTACATCGACACCTTCCGCCATTTTCACCCGGATGAGGCCGGGGCGTACAGCTGGTGGTCGTACCGCTTCCACGCCAGGGAAAAGAACGCCGGATGGCGCATCGACTACTTCCTGGCCTCCCGCGCGCTGGAAGACCGCCTGACGGGTGCGTGCATCCATCCCGAGGTCATGGGCTCCGACCACTGCCCGGTGGAGCTGACCCTGCGGGATGCGTGACCCCGGCAAAACAGCTGGGTTCCTCTTGACAGAACGAGCGATCCGCACTATGCTTATCCATAAGAAAGACGCGACGCGAAAGGAGAATATCATAATGACGTATACGATAGGCATTGACCTGGGCACCTCCGGCACCAAAACGGTGCTGTTTGACCGCCATGGCCGCGCCGTGGCCAGCGCCACAGCGGAATACCCCCTGCTGCAGCCGCAAAACGGCTGGGCGGAGCAGCGGCCCGAGGACTGGTGGATGGCGGCGCAAAGCACCATCCACACGGTGATTGCCGAAAGCGGCGTGGATGCCGCCGACATCGCGGGCCTGGGCATCAGCGGCCAGATGCATGGCCTGGTGCTGCTGGACGAGGCGGGCCAGGTGCTCCGCCCCGCCATCCTGTGGTGCGACGGACGCACCCAGGCCGAGTGCGACGAGATTACCCGCCGGGTGGGCCGGAAGCGGCTGATTCAGCTGTCCGCCAATCCGGCGCTGACGGGCTTCACCGCGGGCAAAATCCTGTGGGTGCGCAGCCATGAGCCCGAGGTCTACGCAAGGGCACGGCACATCCTCCTGCCCAAGGATTATGTGCGCTACATGCTCACGGGCGAATTGTACGCGGAAATGTCCGACGCCAGCGGCACCAACCTGCTGGACGTTCCCGGCCGCCGCTGGTCGGAGGAGATCCTGGCGGCGCTGGACATCGACCCCGCCCTGCTGCCTCCCCTGCTGGAAAGCTGCGACAAAGCGGGCGTCGTGACCGCCCAGGCGGCGGCGTTCACAGGGCTGAAGGAGGGCACGGTGGTGGCCGCCGGCGCGGCTGACAACATGGCCGCCGCCATCGGCACCGGCGTGGCACAGGTCGGCAAGGCCTTCACCACCATCGGCACCAGCGGCGTGGTCTTCGCCCATTCCGACAGCGTGCAGATTGATCCCGAGGGCCGGGTGCATACCTTCTGCGCGGCCGTGCCCGGGGCCTATACGGTGATGAGCTGCACCCTTGCCGCCGGACTGTCCCTGAAATGGTACCGGGATACCTTCTGCCAGGCGGAAATCCAGGCCGCGGCGGAGATGAACACCGATCCCTATGTGCTGATGAACGAGCTGGCGGCGCAGTCCCCCATCGGCGCCAACCGGCTGGTTTATCTTCCTTATTTAATGGGCGAGCGCAGCCCACTGCTGGACAGCAACGCCCGGGGCGCGTTCATCGGCCTGAGCGCCATGCACACCCGCAAGGATCTTCTGCGCGCGGTGATGGAGGGCGTAATCTACTCCCAGCGGCAGAACCTGGATATTCTGCGGGGCATGAACGTGGTGCCCGAGACCATGCTGGCCTGCGGCGGCGGCGCCAAGAGCCCCTTCTGGCGGCAGATGATGGCGGATGTCTTCGGCATGCCTGTGCAGATCCTCGAAAACGCCGAGGGCCCGGCCCTGGGCGCGGCCATCCTGGCAGGGGTGGCGGCGGGCCTGTACACGGACATCCCCACCGCCTGCGAGGAACTGGTGAAGACCCGGGAGCCGCAGGCCCCCGACGCGGCCCGGAGCGCGGCCTACGAGCCGTTCTACCGGCTGTACCGCGAGTTGTATCCAGCCCTGAAGGACAGCTATGCCGCGCTGGCCGCGATGTGAAACTCATAGGATGAAATAAGGAGGTTTTCCCATGGAAATTCTTTCTGTCTTTTCCGATGCCTTCCGGTCCTATGGCCGTGTGGTGGAGGGCTATCCCACGGCAGGACTGGTGGAAGCCCTGAAAAAGACCCCCCTGCCCGAGGGAACCGGCTACGTTCCCCGGGAGGAGCTGCTCCACGCCGCCCCGGAGGCGGAGGCCATCGGCACGGCGCTGTATGGCGGCATGCCCTTCCAGCTGGGCTGGTGCAACGGCCACAACACCCGGCTGAACTGCCTGGAATACCACCGGGACAGCGAATTCAACCTGGGCACGGAGGACTTCATCCTCTTGCTGGGGCTGCAAAGCGACATCAGGGACGGCAAGCTCGACACGGCCACGGTGAAGGCTTTCAAGGTGCCCGCCGGAGTGCTGGTGGAGGTCTACGCCACCTCCCTGCATTATGCGCCCTGCCATGCCGACCCCGACAAGGGCTTCCGGGTCATGGTGGCCCTGCCGGAGAACACCAACACCGACTATCGCCCCCAGGGCGACGCCAATGAGGCGGATCGTCTGCTGTGGGCCCGCAACAAGTGGCTTCTGGCCCATGCCGACAGCCCCGAGGCCAGGGAGGGCGCGGTGATCGCCCTCACCGGGGAGAACATCGACATCGCCAAGGATCTGTGACTGTGCCCCCGTCCCGCCATCCGGCGGGCTGAACCCCTCTTTGATCCCAACCGATATTGAAGGAGTGCGAAAGACCATGATGCAGAACATCCCGGTAGTCAAGCTGGGCCTGGTGGCCGTATCCCGCGACTGCTTCCCCATCACCCTGAGCGAGAGCCGCCGCGCCGCCATCGCCGCCCGCTGCGGACAAAAGCAGCTGGACATGGTGGAAATCAAGACCACGGTGGAAAACGAGAAGGACATGCTCAGGGCCGTTGAGGAGCTCAAGGCCAATGCGTGCAACGCGGCGGTGGTTTTCCTGGGCAACTTCGGCCCCGAAACCCCCGAGACCCTCATTGCCAAGTATTTTGACGGCCCCTGCATGTACATCGCGGCGGCTGAGGGTGACGGCGATATGATTAACGGCCGCGGCGACGCCTACTGCGGCATGCTGAACTGCTCCTACAACCTGGGCATGCGCCACCTGCAGGGCTACATTCCCGAATATCCCGTCGGCACCGCTGACGAGCTGACGGACAAGATTGTCGAGTTCATCCCCATCGCCCGGGCCATCATCGGCGTGAAGAATCTCAAAATCATCACCTTCGGCCCCCGGCCCCAGGACTTCTTCGCCTGCAACGCCCCCATCAAGGGCCTGTACGAGCTGGGCGTGGAGATTGAGGAAAATTCCGAGCTGGATCTGCTGGTGTCCTACCGTGAGCACGCGGGCGATCCCCGCATCCCCGACATCTGCGCCGACATGGCCAAGGAAATGGGCGAGGGCGCTTACTATCCCGACCTGAACGAGCGCATGGCGCAGTTTGAGCTGACCCTGCTGGATTGGGCCGAGAACCACAAGGGCGCGCGGAAGTACGTTGCCTTTGCCGACAAGTGCTGGCCCGCCTTCCCCTCCCAGTTCGGCTTTGAGCCCTGCTATGTGAACTCCCGCCTGGCGGCGCGCGGCATCCCGGTCTCCTGCGAGGTGGACATCTACGGCGCGCTGAGCGAGTACATCGGCGCCTGCGTCACCGGCGACGCCGTGACCCTGCTGGACATCAACAACTCCGTGCCCCAGTACATTTACGATGAGGACATCAAGGGCAAGTATGACTACACCCTCACCGACACCTTCATGGGCTTCCACTGCGGCAACACGCCCTCCTGCAAGATGTGCGCCAACCGTGCCGTGAAGTACCAGCTGATTCAGCACCGCGTGCTGGAGCCCGCCGGCAGCGAGCCCGACATCTCCCGCGGCACGCTGGAAGGCGACATCGCCGCCAGCCCCATCACCTTCTATCGCCTCCAGTGCGACAGCGAGGGCAAGCTGCGCTCCTACATCGCCCAGGGCGAGGTGCTGGACGTGGCGACCCGCTCCTTCGGCGGCATCGGCGTGTTCGCCATCCGCGACATGGGTCGGTTCTACCGCCATGTGCTGGTGCAGAAGCGCTACCCGCATCACGGAGCCGTGGCCTTTGCCCACTGCGCGAAGGCGCTGTTCGAGGTGTTCAAGTACCTGGGCGTGGAGGACATCGCCTACAACCAGCCCAAGAGCCTGCCCTATCCCACGGAAAATCCCTGGGCCTAAAGGGAGTTCGTCGAAGTGGCTAACGCCAC
>CBFFZW010000070.1:0-11252 GCA_965646445.1 uncultured Christensenellales bacterium
CATCCGCCGTTTCTATTCCCTCCACGACTTTGGCGCCCAGCTCGCTGCCCACCAAAGTGCCAGCAACGCTCGTCCTATGCGTCCCCTCAACTGGGCTTCTCCCTCTGACCTCCTCTCCTCCTTCTCTGTCTATTTTGTTTGACAAACCTACAGTAAGACGGGAATAGTTTGCCGATTATATTGGTTATTGCTTAACAATGTATTTAGAGAGACACTTCCTTATAAAGTATCTTCCATCTACTGCCTCTTTTTTAAACCAACTCCAAGAGAACGCGCCAGCGGAAACGGGAGTCTGAGGGCCGATGGCCCTCAGGCAGGGAAGACCCCCAGCGTCTTCCCCAAAAGATGTAGTCAGGCAGCGCAGCGTCCCTGACGGTCTGTTCCACAACTCTGCCAAGGAGCCATCCCCCCTGACGGTCTGTTCCATCCCCCAGCCAGGGGATCGCCCCCATATCATCATGGAGCATCGCTCCCCTGACGCGCCCCGGCGTCGCCCTCTGCCCCTTGCTCCTCCAAATAGAACTGCCTTTTCACCTGAAGAAAGTCCTCCAGCCGCAGCAGCACGGCGTAAAGCAGGGCACGGCTCTCGAATTCCTCTCGGGTGGCGGGGAGGGGGGATTGCTTCATGTCCCAGAGAATGTCGGCGTGGACGGCCAGCAGGCCGGATACATCGTTGCCCCGGTGGTATTCCTCCGCGATGCGGCGCAGGAAATCCCTTACCTGCCGCTGCTGCGCGGGGGAATGGTTCATCTGCGAAATGGCGGACAGGGCCTGGGCCAGCATGCGGCATTGCCGACGGCGCATGGCGGCGTAGCGGATGTCGTACAGCGAGGGGTGAAGCAGCTGGTTGTCGATGTTGCGCCGGGCCAGGGCTTCCGCCTGGTCGATGGCTTCCCGAAGGCGGGCAAGCTCCTCCCGGGCCAAGGGAAGCGCCGCCGTGCCCTCGTCCTCCAGGCAATCGGCCAGCAGCAGGAGCAGGCGGCGCATGATGTCGTCCACCTGGTTCAGCCGCTCACGGATGCCGCTGTGATCGGCGCGCAGGTGCAGGTTCACCAGGATGCCGAAGCCCACGCCGATGACCATCAGCAGGGTCTCGTTGAGCACGAGGGCGGGGGTCATGGCGCCCGCGATCATGTAATGGGACGTCAGCACCGACACCATGGCGATGGCATAGGGCCAGCCCAGGCCGCAGCAGAGCGCCGCGAACAGGAACAGGTAGACCGTGAAAGCCAGCACGGTGTAGCCCATGAGGCTGAAGCATACCAGGGCAATCAGCAGGGCGGTGAGGTAGGCCAGCAGGCGATTGCGGGCGGTGAGCAGGGTTTCCCGCTTGGTGCCCAGAATGCTCAGCACGGTGATGATCCCCGCCGTCGGGCTGGACTGAAGGCCCAGGGCTTGACTGACGAGGATGGCCGCTGCCGCGCCCAGGGCCATTTTGACGCCCTGCAGCCAGTGCTCCCGGCGAATGCTCATGGGCGCTCGCCTCCTTCCATCATCACGGTGGTGGTGGGATACGCGAAAGCGCAGCCGCATTGGGCGGCCAGGTCGATGATCCGCAGATTCAGCCGGTGCTTCATCGCCCGGTAGTCATGGAGGGGCAGGGCGGTGACGTAACAGCGAACGCTGATATCCAGGCTGGACGGGCCGAAGCCCTCCAAAATGACCTGCACCGTATCGGCATCCACCTCGGCGTCGGTACGCAAAAGGGCTTCCAGCGCCGCGGCAAAGGCGTCAACAGCCGCCGGGCCGGTCTGATAGGTCAGGCTGAGGGTGAACTGCCACAGGCGGCTGGCGCGGCTGGTGCTGTTAAGGATGTATTCGCCGCAGACCTTGGCGTTTTCCACGGTGATGAGCACGTTATCCGGCGTGCGCAGGCGGGTGGAGCGGAAGGAAATATCCTCCACGGTGCCCTCCACGTCGCCCAGGGTGACGTAATCGCCGATGCCGAAGGGATGCTCCAGCACCAGCGTCACCCCGGCGATCAGGTTGGACAGGGTCGACTGCGCCGCCAGGGAGACGGCCAGGCCGGCGACGCCCGCCCCGGCGATCAGGCTGGTGACGGGCAGGCCGAACAGATCCATGACGATCAGCATGGCGAAAAGCAGCACCAGCACCCGATAAATGTTTTCCAGAAAGCGGCTGATGGTGCGGTCGCTTTCCAGATCCAGCTGGTTCTGGGCGCTGCGCAGCAGCAGGCGGCAAAGGGGCGAGGCCCGCCAGAAGCCCCAGGCCGTCAGCAGCACCGCCGCCGCCCGAAGGATGGGCAGGAGCAGGCCCAGCAGCCGGGCGCGCGCCGCGGCATCCGGCAGGGGAAAAAGATAGCACGCGCCGCAGAGCAGGCCCAGGCGGAGCATCAGTCCCAGGGGCGCTTTGAACCCGTGGCCCAGAATGTGCAGCCATTCGGGCGTGACGGGCTTCACCTTGCGGCCCGCGAAGGCGATGACCCTGCGAATGGGCTTTCCTCCCGCCAGGGCCAACAGCAGCAGGAACAGGCTGAGGGCCAGGGCCAGCAGCTCCTGCCTGGACAGGTTGGTCAGCAAATCCAGCATGGCGGCACCTCCTCAAAAACAATGATGGCCAGCAGCCGTGACAAATAGACATTCCGTATTGATTCAAAGGATCGGAATCAGGCGTACCCTGTTGATTGCATCGTCTGAAAATATCCCCGTTTCTCTGCTTCTTCGAGCAAATGGGGCTGAATGTCGGGATATGTCCACTTGAAGGGCGGCTGATCCATCAGCGCGATGCTTTCGATCTCGTAATGCAGCGCTGATTCAAAGCGCCGGATGTCGGCAAAAAACAGCATCCCGAAGGATTCGCGGCTATCCGCGCCCTCCGGTGCCGTCACGGCATAGACACAGACAGGCTGGAGGGTATATTCCACCGCGCCGGTTTCCTCATACAGCTCGCGCCTCGCTGCCTCCATGATGCTTTCCCCCGCCTCCCGATGGCCCCCGGGGATTTCCCATGTGTCCCTGTCCTTATGCTTGCAGAATACATGCTGCCCCCGGAATCGCGATACGATGACGGCAAAGGCCAGCCATTCATCAGCGACCGTATCATCAAACCGAACCTTCGTCATGCCAGTCATTCCTCCAAGGGGCGGCCCGGCCGCTTTTTCGTTCCTGAAAGCGTGATAGATACCCGTCTTTCCGGGTATCATAGGAAAAGGCCCCGATCCCCATGGGGCGTAAGGAGGGAAGCATCAATGGAAAAGATCAAGGTGGTACAGTACGGCTGCGGCAAGATGAGCAAATACATCCTGCGCTACCTCTACGAAAAGGGCGCGCAGATCGTCGGCGCCATCGACGTGAATCCCGACATTGTGGGCATGGATCTGGGGGATTTCCTGGGTCTGGACTGCAAGACGGGGGTCGTCATCAGCAGCGACGCGGACGAGGTGCTGGATCATACCGACCCGGACATCGCGGTGGTGACGCTGTTCAGCCTGGTGAGCGAGTGCTATGACGCCTTCGCCAAGTGCCTGGGGCGGGGCATCAGCGTCATCACCACCTGCGAGGAGGCCACCTACTGCTGGACCACCCAGCCTGAACTGGCCAACCGCCTGGACGTGCTGGCCAAGGAGAATGCCTGCACCTTTGTGGGCAGCGGCATGGAGGATGTGTTCTGGGTGAACATGGTGGGCATGGTGGCCGGAGGCTGCCACAGCATCCAGCGCATTGAGGGCGCGGTATCCTACAACGTGGAGGATTACGGCCTGGCGCTGGCCAGGGCCCACGGCGTGGGGCTGACGCCGGAGGAATTCGAGGCGCAGATTGCCCATCCCGAGACCCTTGAGCCCGCCTATGTGTGGAACTCCAACGAGGCGCTGGCGGCCAAGATGGGCTGGAGCATCAAGAGCCAGACGCAGAAGTGCGTCCCCTACTTCCATGACGGCGACGTGTACTCCGAGACCATGGGCGAGACCATCCCCCAGGGCCGCTGCGTCGGCATGGCGGCGGTGGTGACCACGGAGACCTTCCAGGGCCCGGTGATCGAGACCCAGTGCATCGGCAAGGTCTACGGCCCGGAGGACGGCGACATGTGCGACTGGAAGATCGTCGGCGAGCCGGACGTGGAATACCATGTGGTGAAGCCCGCCACGGTGGAGCACACCTGCGCCACCATCGTCAACCGCATTCCCTCGGTGCTCAGGGCGCCCGCCGGACTGGTGACGCTCAACGACCTGGACGAGATTGAGTACATGACCTACCCCATGGAACGGTATGTGTGAGGGGCTTCGCCCCGTTTCCTTGCACACCCTCACTGGTTCGGTCGTGTTTAAGGAAGCGATTTCTGATGAAATCGCATACCCGCCCGACCAGCAAAGCCGGTCGATACGATTAACTGTCCGAGGGCCTGCGGGCCCTCCGACACCTCCCAAGTTTTTTGCAGGTCGAGTCGGAGGGCCTTGGGCACTCCGACTTTTTGCATGTCAGTCATTCTGCCGCAGATGCCCCTTGAGCACCAGCCTTTTGGTGAAGTAATTCCATACCATCACCAGGAAGGTGGCGGCGATCTTGTTGAGCATGTAGACCTTCACCGACAGCCCGAATAGGACGAAAACCACCGCGTCCTCCCCGAAAAGCGCCGTCAGCGCCCACATCAGCAGAGTATTGAGGGCCAGGCCCATGCCGCTGGTGAGGGCAAAGCCCAGCTTGGCGGCGTTGCCGCTGTTTTTCGCGCCATCGAAGACCCAGCCCATGCACAGCAGGTAATTCGCCACCACGCTGACCAGGAAGGCCAAGGGCGTGGCCAGCACCACGTTTAGGCCAAGGGCTTCCTTGAGCAGCACCAGCACGGCGTATTCGATGATGAAGCAGACGCCGCCTGTGACCACAAATTTGACGATTTCGGCCATCCGCGGGTGGGCGGCCATCCATTGGTTCAGCTTTTTCAGCATGATTTGACTCCTTTCATGCGGGGTTCCGCCGCTGGATCAGCGCTTGGCCGCCGGTAGCGTGTCCCGTATCAGCATGAGCAGTGCCCGATGGTTTACTTTTCCCATTCAATCACCGTATTGTCCGCCAGAATCTCGGGCCGGTGTTTGAGGCTGTCGGCCTCGGTGATGGCTCGAATAACCCGGCAGGGGACGCCCGCGGCAAAGCTGTTGGCGGGAATGTCACGGGTTACCACGCTTCCCGCGCCGATCACACAGTGATCGCCTATGGTTACGCCGGGGCAAACCGTCACGGAAGCGCCAAACCAGCAATCATGGCCAATATGCACGGGCTTTGCGTAGCAGAGAGACTTTTCCTCGCCCGCGGCCGTCAGCATTGCCCGACGTTCGTTGGGAAGCATGGGATGAACCGGCGTAACAATGGTGACGTTGGGGCCAAAGCTGCAATGATCTCCGATGGTAACCTCCGCGTCATCCTGAATGGTGAGATTGAAATTTCCGAAAAAGTGCTTGCCTATTTTGGTGTGCCTGCCATAGTGAAAAGCGATGGGGCCCTGTATAAACCCGCCTTCTCCAAATTCACCGATCATTTCAGAAAGAATCCGCGATCTTTTTTCAGCTTCATCTTCATAGGTGTTGTTATAGTCGATATTCAGCTTGTGGGTTTTGAGCTTCATCGCCGTTAATTCGGGATCAGTGGGGCAGAACAAAATCCCCGCCTTGATTTTTTCTTCTTCCCGCACCGTGGATTCTCTCCTTTTCTGTCATGTTGATGATGCCGTCGGCAGCATGCACGCCGCTATTGGCATCTATATTTTTTGCGTATCCCTTATCGCCCGGTGGAACCGAAGCCCCCGTGGCGAACCTCCGGGGCGTCCTGCTCCTCCGCCAGACCGTAGGGAAGGAACACGCCCTGACAGAAGCGTTCGCCCTGGTGGATGGTCACCGGATGATCCCCGCCGTTGACCACCCGCACCAGGATGTGTCCCTCGTTGTCGGCATGATAATAGTCGCTGTCGATAACGCCCGTGGTGTTGGCCAAACGCAGCTGATGGCGGAAGCCCAGGGAGCTGCGGGGGAAAAGCAGCAGCACCCAGCCGGGCTCCATCCGCGCGCGGATGCCCGTGGGAATGGTCGCGGCTTCTCCGGGGGCCAGGGGGGCATCCACCGGGCTGACGAAATCGTATCCGGCGCTGCCCTCGGTGGCCCGGCGGGGCAGGGACAGGGCGTCGTAGTTCAGGCCGGGGCGGCCCTCCAGCGCCGCCAGGTAGCGAGGGCGGGACACGCGCTCAAAACGGGCGATGGTCATGGTGTATCCTCCTTATGGGCGGTATAGGCGTCGGACAGGCGCGCCAGCTCCGCCAGGGTCAGCTTTTCGCCCCGAACCCTTTCGTCCAGTCTGGCGGCGTTCATCAGGGCGACGGCCTCCTGCCTTTCCAGATGGAAGGTGGCGCACAGGTTGTTGACCATGGTCTTCCGCCGAAGGGCAAAGGCGGCGGCGGCCACCCGGAAAAAGTCCGCCTCGCTGCGAACCTCCACCGCCGGGCGCTCCCGCATGGGCAGCACCACAAAGGCGCTGTCCACCTTGGGCGGCGGGGTGAAGCACTTTGCCGGAACGTCCAGGGCAAGATAGGGCTCGCAATGGTACTGGCAGCGGATGGCCAGCGGCCCCCAGGCGTCCGTGCCGGGGCGGGCGAGGAGCTTGTCCGCCACCTCCCGCTGCACCATCAGGGCCAGCCGTTTGAGGGGCAGGCCGCAGGTCAGCAGCAGGGTGATGAGGGGCGTTGTGATGTAGTAGGGAATATTCGCCACCACGGACAGCGGCTTGCGTAGCCCGGCGGTGATCTCCGGCAGGTTCAGCGCCATGATGTCCCCCTGCCGGAGGGTGAAGTTGGCATATTCGGCCATGTAGGCGCCAAGCAGCGGAATCAGCCGCTCATCCAGCTCCACCGACAGCACATGATGGGCCTGCCGGCAAAGGTACTTCGTCATGCTGCCGGCCCCCGGGCCCACCTCCAGCACGTCGTCCTCCGACGTTACCTGGGACAGCTCCACCAGAGCCTTCAGCAAATCCTCATCATAGATGAAATTCTGACCCAGCCCCTGCTTGTAGCGCAGCTGGCTGTCCCGAATACGCTCTTTGGTCTTGCTCATGGTCTTCCTTCCTTGCTCACAGCGTCAGCACCATGCCGATCTCGTTTTCATCGTCATCCCCGGTGGGACGAAAACCCAGGCTTTCATAGAGCCGTCGGGCGGGCTCGTCGCCCTCCACATAGCACAGCTCGCACTGGCTGTACAGGCCGTCCCGCCGCATGGCGTCCAGCACGAGCAGGCTGGCCTCCCGGCCATAGCCCCGACCCTGATACCGCTGGTCGATATACAGCTGGCTGAGGATGTAGCGTCGGCCCTCAGGCCAGTCATGCCACAGCACCATGCCCACGGGAACGCCATCCGCCACGATCCGGCGCGCCTCGCTGTGCTGCTCCCGGTAGGCATACGCCCGGGCCAGCAGCACGGCGCCCTCGGCCACATAGGATCGCTGATCCTCCCGGACGCGCAGGGGCTCCCGCCAATTGTCGGGGGTGATGGGTTCCAGTCGCAGCATCTGGGCGTCCTCCTTGGTTTGATTCCCATGCAGTATACCATATTTGCCGGGGAAAAGAAAGCGGCGGATGGGGAAGGGAATTGAGCCCGGGTAAAGAAAGGCGTATTGGACACCGAAACGCTTGCGCCATTTGCGTCAACCAGCGCGATGACGTCTCCCTGGAGGTTAACCATGTAGGCGTAGATTAGTATGAATATGAGCTGAGGGCATCCGTTGAAACGAATGCCCTCAGCTCATATCAATCAGTTAAGACTTGATTGCATAAAGCTTTGTCAAGTACCATGCGTGATTTTCAGATTGGAGTGTAGCGATGAGAAGTGCATCTCGTATATCAATTTGAACACGTTGTCCATTCTGCATTGTACCGTCAAAAAGGATTGTTATTGCAAATGAAATGGTGCCGCTCCTAAAGCCAACGTGACTGCGTACAATCCGGCATGATACTTGGTGTTTGTTAACCGTCGTGCATGCTTCAACCTGCTGATACGTGGCTGTGTCAAGCGGTATGCACAAATCTTCACGGGAAAGAAGTTTTGCGGAAACATACTGTTCAGCATATTGCCCATTCGGAAATTCTCCCAAGTGGGCTTTTTTAATTGTCAGGATGAGGTCATTAGCCAACCGCATACCAAGCCTTCTTTGCCCAGATAAGACGACGCAGATAAAGCCACAAACCAACAGGATGATTCTAATCATTCGTTACCTCCTACTTTTGTTTAGTCATCCTCAACGACCAACAGATACAGATAGTCACTGATGTGATGAAACCAAGTCCATGATTTTTCAAGCATTTGGCTCTCGTGACCAACGACTTGCGAAAGCGAACTCCAGAAGAAGCCGTCCGTTACGTTTTCTACACCCGATAGACCTGGATTGGTTTCATACTTATTATCAAGGGCAGAGTTGATACCTGCCTGCACAGTACCTCCGATGAAATTAAATGCGGCGTAATACAATGCATCTAAAGCAGCCCCAATGACAGGATGGCCAGTACTTGAACAAGCCATGAATATATCGGCGGAAACTTTTGCAGCTGTAGCGCCGGCAGCAAGTTCAACCCAATGCCGTTTACCCAACCCACAAGAGCATTCCCAAAATCAGATAGGGAAAGGTTAAGTGGCGGATATTCGGGAGAGCCTGCTTTAGGGGAGGCATTGTTTCTGTATTCAGCAATGATGTCGTTAACAGTGGCAGAACCTAAGCCACCGCTACCACCGTAGGACATGGCTCCAACCATCAGATTGCCCAGCCCCATGTCATCAAAGTAACACATCATAGCTGCATAACCGTCTTTGTCAGTTCTTACAACAGGACAATTATTGCAGTATGCGTAAACACTCCCCCGATAGACAACATCCGCATTAACAAACCTGCTCCACTCCGGGTTATAATACCGACTCCTCAGGTAATACAGCCCCGTCTCCTCGTCGTACACATACCCGCGATACCTGAAAGGATTCAGCGTACCCAGCGTCGTGGCCATCGAACCAGTCTTGCTGATCGGCTTGCCCCACGCGTCGTACTGATACTCCACCACCTTCGTTCCGCTGGCGTTCACCAGCGCGATGACGTCGCCCTGGAGGTTGTACATGTAGGCGTAGGCCACGCCGTCATAGAGCACCACCGCGGGCTTGTTCTGCGCGTCGTAGAAGAAGTGCATAGAATTGCTCTTCCAAAGTAAGTGTACCATATTCTTTGCACAAAGTACATTCCTGATTCGATATATAATAAGTGGCAGCAAGATAGAAAAAGGCGGAGCTTCATGCAAAGCTCCGCCAAGGGAATCTGTTAATTATGGATCATGTTGCCGTTAACATCAATCACCACACAAGTGCCATCGACAAGGTTGAGTGTCGCCGTTCCATCATCCTGAAAATAGTATCCCGGTTTGTCCCCTTCGCACAAAACAAATTGAGGCGCTACGATGATGTTTCCCTGCTCGTCCATGTGTCCCCAGCGTCCATTCTGACGAAAACTCGCGAACCCGTTTTGAAATTCACATATCCAATCATATTGAGGATAGACGATCACCTCGCCACGGGTATTGCACAGGCCAAACTGAAGGATGGATAAATCATTCAATCGATTGCTTACAACCAGCAGGCCATTGTCCTGAACGTATCCATCTGGCGAGATATCATCCGGGAAAACAACCTGTTGCCCTTCTGCATCAATTAGGATGAGCTTGTCCGAATCGTAACCGTCCTGATCTATGGTTGTTGTAACAACCAATGCGAAACCATTCAAAAATTCACTGCATGAAGTATAGCCCGAGTACTGAAGTGGAATCACGATCTTACCAGTTGAACGATCGACATAGCCATAATGGTTATCCAGGCCGACAAGAATAGGATAGTGGGAGTCTTCACAGGTAAAATCATAAACTTCATCGTAACAAGGCGATTGCATAAAGCCGCTTTCTTTATCATAAAATCCGACCTTTCCATTCTCATCTTCGAAAATAATGGAAAGTAAAGTTTCATTGACAAAGTAATGGCCACTAAGTAAATCGTCATCAACCTCAGGATAATATTCTGTGGCTGATGCAGTGCCATAGAATGGCATGAGAACCGACAAAACCAGGAACAACACCAAATACAATGATTTCATTAGCCACTTACTCCTCAAAAAATTGTGGTGCCGTATAGTAAACCCAGTTGGGTAATCCACCATCGATTGGGTAAAAGGAGGTAATGTTAGGGCCACATCCTTTATCATTGTTAAACAGTGCTTTGCTTCGGGTAATTTTTTCACTGGTAGATTGGAACACAGCCCATTCTTCTCCATCTCCGAAATCATATCGGAGAAGCATGCCCACATGCGTTAAAGAATCACTGAATACTTCCATTCCCTCAACCAGTTCAACAGCAAGTGTTTCATCTTCAGTAAATATGCGTCCTTTTTCCCCCTTGAAACTACTATACCGATACCTCGAAGTGACACTGCCAACTTTGCCACATACCTCATACATTGCATGCGAACAATCGCTATGACCGCTTCTGCGTAAAGAACCGTCCGTATTATAGATAGCGGCTCTAAATCCACGATCGTCGTACGAATAGTCCTTCGCGTCTTGTACAAAAGACATAATTCGGGGAATAATGACTTTCTTAAAATACGATGCGGCTTCAGAAATCGTTACAGGACTTTCCTTTACAAACAAGTCAGGGTATACATCAAATAGCGACCATTCTTCATCATCGCTTATTGTACCGCTGGGGTCGGATTTTTGCACAGAAGCATTGTTGCAATATGCAAACAGGTTCCGCACTGCCACACAATCCGCATTGACAAACCTGCTCCACTCCGGGTTATAGTACCTACTCCTCAGGTAATACATCCCGGTCTCCTCGTCGTACACATACCCGCGATACCGGAAGGGGTTCAGCGTACCCAATGTAGTTGCCAAGGTGCCAGTCTTGCTGATCGGCTTGCCCCAGGCGTCGTACCGATACTCCACCACCTTTGTGCCACTGGCATTGACGATGGCGATGACATCCCCCTGTAGGTTGTACATGTAGGCGTAGGCCACGCCGTCATAGAGCGCCACCGCAGGCTTGTTCTGCGCGTCGTAGAAGAAGTGTAACTCGGTATAATTCCAGGTTAAGTGTAACATACTTTTGCCGGAAAGTATACTCTACTTGGTTGTATTTTTAGCAAAGGCGGAGTCTCCGAAGAGACTCCGCCCAAATTTGTTGCTATTCAGCTACTTGATCTTGAATATCATACCCATAGTCAGGATCAAGG
>CBFFZW010000071.1:0-10298 GCA_965646445.1 uncultured Christensenellales bacterium
GGATTGGGGGCCGCCACTCATGCAGGTTAACTTTGGCGGCCCCCAATCCTCTTTGGTACTTTCTCTGAAGAGAAAGTACAGCCAAACAGCACCGTTGCCCTGCCAAGGGCAAACCACCTTCGCAAAAAAGCTTTCATCAAGTAGAGGATTCCGCGCTGCGGCGCGGCCAAAGGGCTTTCCGATCGCCCTTTGGAAACCTTCGGGGCCTACGGGGCCGGAGTTGACCATCGCTTTGGAAACCCTTGGCTTCTGCGTTTATGACAGCCTTGCTTCTCCAACAGAAGCCATCCGGCAAACGCCGGGCACCCTCATTTCCCCTCCGCCTTCAGCTTCTTCATCGCGTCCACGGCGTAATCCACCAGGGCCACCAGAGCCAGCGCGACGGCCAGCCAGAGGATCACCCGATCCAGGGGGAAGCCCCAGGTAACGAATTCCGCATGGTAGAAGCTGAGCACCAGGGCCAGGATAAAGGTGGCCTGGGCGACCTTGCCCCGCATGTTGGCATAAACCACAATGTCATGGCTGAGCATCACCGCGCCGCCCAGGATCATCGCCAGCTCCTTGGCCATCACCACGGCGATGGCTGCCCAGGGGAACACCCCGCTGACGCCTTGGCAGATCAGCGCCGTCACCACCATCACCTTGTCCGCCAGGGGATCCATCAGCTTGCCGAAGGCGGTCACCTGGTGGTTTTTCCGGGCCAGATAGCCATCCAGCAGGTCGGTGAAGCTGGCGACGAGGAAGGTCAGCAGCGCCAGCTTGGGATGGCCGGTGGCAAACAATGCCACAAAGACGGGAATCAGCGCCAGACGAAGCATGGTCAGCACGTTGGGTACGTTCCAGATGTCCTTGGTGTATTTCGCGAGGATGCGGTTCATGGTCTTCAACCTTTCTGCGGGTGCAGCATCATATCAGTAAAAGAGGTATTCGAGATGGAGCATGTAAAATCCTTTGAGGCCGGGGAGAAATCCGGCGCCTGCTGCACCTGGCTGCTGCTGGGCGGCACGGGCACCATATCCACCGGCGTGGCGGCACAGTTGCTGGGCCGGTATCAGGTGACGTGCGTCAACCGGGGCCATCGGCCCATGGCGGAGGGCGTGGAGCAGTTAGCGGCCGATGTGTATGATGACGCCGCGCTGGAAGCCGTGCTGGCCGGGCGCGCCTTCGACGTGGTGGTGGATTTCCTGACCTACACCCCCGACACCGCACGAGCCCGGGTGCGTCAGTTCAGGGGGCGGTGCGGCCGGTATGTATTCATTTCCAGCGCCACCACCTACGAAAAGCCCCCGCGCAAGCCGCTGATGACGGAGGACACGCCCCAGGCGAATCCCTTCTCCGACTATGCCCGGAAGAAGATCGAATGCGAGGACGTGTTCCGGGAGGCGTACCGGGCCGAGGGCTTCCCCATAGTGATCGTCCGGCCCAGCCTGACCTACGGCGATTACGACCTGCCCTTCGCCATCCGCCCCAGGGGCTGCCCCATGACGCTGCTGCGCCGGCTGAGGACGGGGCGGCCCATCCTGGTGCCCGGGGACGGCACGACCTTCTTCACCATGACCCACAACTCCGACTTTGCCCGGGGGCTCATTGGCCTGATGGAGAACCGGGATACCCTGGGCGAGGACTTCCACATCACCCAGGACGAGTGCATGACCTGGGATCAGTATGCCCGGGTGATGGCGGAGGCCGCCGGCGCGCCCGAGCCTGTGCTGATTCACCGCACCAGCGAGGCGCTGATTTCCCTGGACGCCAGCCTGGAGGCGGGGCTGCTGGGGGACAAGTCCCAGACGGCCATTTTCGACAACAGCAAGCTGCGCCGGTATGTGCCGGGGTTCCGGTTCGAGGTGCCCTTCCGGGAAGGCGTGAGGCGGATCATCCGCATGGTGGACAGCCGCCCCGAGCTTCAGCGGGTGGACGATGCCTGGGATGCCTGGATTGACGGCCTGATTGCCGGTCAGCTGGTCAGGTAAAGGGCGATGGCGGCCAGCGCGTCCTCCCGCACATGGTCGCCGCCGTGGAGCAGGTCGTGGGCCAGGGCAAGCTCCTGGGCGGTGGCGTCGGGCTTGTGCTGAAGGGACTTGCCCATGGCGGCCAGCAGTCGGCGGGTCAGCGGGCCGCGCCCGGCGGGGTCATAGGCGCCGCGAAGATAAAAGGTGCGCGGGCTTTCCGGCAGGTCGCCCGGCAGCGCCCGGCGCAGGAAGGCCTCCCAGGCAGCGGCGTCCAGCCGGGGCGCGAGGCCCACGGCCATCATCGTCAGCCGCTTGCCGCGCAGTGCGTCGGCGTGTCGGCGGAGGAAGCCGCTGCCGACCAGGGTTCCCGCTCGCATCCAGGACGCGAAGACGATCTGCTCCGCCGAGGCCAGGAGCGCGCCGTCAGCCTGCCTGGTGGGGACGGCGAGGCCGCCTGTCATCCGGGCCAGGGCCTGGGCGTAGCGGGCGGTGGAGCCTCCTTTGCTCTGGTAAAGGATCAGGATCTTTCCCATGTTCGACCTCCCACATTCATTTTGACACACAAGCGTCAACTTTGTTTCAACTCATTGTAGCACAAAAATGTGCTGCGCGGGACACTGTGCGGTGGTTTTCGGACAGATATTCGTATCTTGTGGCGGTCTGTGGGGAGGAAAACGCGGAAGCGGGGTCGAATTGAATCATGTTTGCGCCAAAGGGGCGTGATGCGGCATCAGCCAAATGGAAATACGGACGAGGAGTGATTCCCATGAGAATAGACGGTCGGACGCCGGATCAGGCGCGCCCGGTGAGCATTGAGACGGATTTTGTCCGCACGGCGGACGGCTCCTGCCTGATTGCCACGGGCAACACCCGGGTGATCTGCACGGCCTCGGTGGAGGAAAGCGTGCCGCCGTTTCTGCGCGGCAGGGAGCAGGGCTGGGTGACGGCGGAATACGCCATGCTGCCCGCTTCCACCACCACCCGCAAAAAGCGCGACGGCATCAAGAAGGACGGCCGGAGCGTGGAGATTCAGCGGCTGATCGGCCGTTCCCTGCGTCAGGCGGTGGATCTGACCAAGCTGGGCGAACGCACCATCACCCTCGATTGTGATGTATTGGAGGCCGACGGCGGCACCCGCACCGCCTCCATCACCGGGGCCATGGTGGCGCTGACCTGCGCCGTCGACAAGCTGATGCGGGAGGGGAAGCTGGTGCAGTCGCCCATCGTGCATCAGGTGGCGGCGGTCTCCTGCGGCGTAGTGGACAACGTGCCCTGCCTGGATCTGTGCTATGAGGAGGACAGCCGGGCGCAGGTGGACATGAACCTGGTGATGAACGAGAAGGGCGAGTTCATTGAGCTTCAGGGCACCGGCGAGGGCCGGGCGTACACCCCGGAGGAGCTCAGCAGCCTGATCGCCTATGGCCGCAAGGGCATCGAGCAATTGCAGGAGGCTCAGCGGGAGGCCCTGGGCGAGCGTGCGCGTCAGATTGCGCCCAAGCCGCCGCTGGTGGTGGCCTCGGGCAACGAGCACAAGCTCAGGGAGCTGCAGACCATCTTCGGGGACTACTACACCGTGGTGTCCATGAAGACGGCGGGCTTCACCGGGGAGATCGACGAGACGGCGGATACCTTCGCGGGCAACGCCGCCATCAAGGCTGAAGCGGTGTGCGAGGCCACGGGCCTGCCCACCCTGGCGGACGACAGCGGCCTGACGGTGGACGTGCTGGACGGCGAGCCCGGCGTGCTGTCCGCCCGGTACGCGGGCGTCCACGGCGATGACGCGGCCAACAACGCCCTGCTTTTGCGCCGCATGAACGGGAAAACCGTGCGGACGGCAGCCTTCGTCAGCGCCATCGCCCTGAAGCTGCCCGGAAGGGAAACCCTCGTTGCCGAGGGCGTGTGTCCCGGCGTGCTGCTGGAGGAAGAGCGGGGCAGCGGCGGCTTCGGTTATGATCCGCTGTTCCTCTACGAGCCCCTGGGCAAGACCTTCGCGGAGATGTCGGAGGAGGAGAAGAACCAGGTCAGCCACCGCGCCCGGGCCTGCGAGAAGATGCTGGCCATCATGAAGGAGCTGCACGAATGACCCGGGCCATTGTCCTGTCGGACAGCCATGGGGATGAGAGCGGCCTGCGGTGGCTGCTGGAGCAGTGCTGGCGGTATGTGGGGCCGGTGGATGCCTACTTCCACTGCGGCGACGGCGCCCGGGACTTCCAGCGCCTGGAGCGCTTCATCCGCGCCCGGGACGAGCAGGCGCTGCTGCTGGGCGTCAAGGGCAACTGCGACTATTTTGACGATGTGCCGGAGACCCGCGTGGCGCCCCTGGGTTCGGCGCGGCTGCTGCTGACCCACGGCCACCGCTTCCAGGTGAAGCGAACCTATGCCGCCCTGGACATTGAGGCGGCGCAGAACGGCTGCCAGGGGGCGCTGTTCGGCCATACGCACCAACCGCTGGTGGAACAGCGGCAGACGCTGCTGGTCAATCCGGGCAGCGCGGCGGACGGCCATCTGGCTGTGCTGACCGAGGCGGATGGCCATCTGACGGCGGAAATCATGGACTTTGCGTAAGGAGATGATGGGATGGAGGGGCTGGTTCGCGTCGCGGCGGCGGTACCTCATCTGAATCTGGCGAATGTGGCGGCCAACGTCCGGGCGCACCTGGATCAGCTGGCGGAGGCCAAGGCGCGCCATGCCGGCGTGGCGGTCTTCCCGGAATTGTCCCTGACGGGCTACACCTGCGGCGACCTGTTCTTTCAGGCGACCCTGCAGGAGCAGGTGCGTCAGGGCCTGATCGCCCTGCGGGACGAGATGCCCGGCGGCCTGACGGCGGTGGTGGGCGTGCCCCTGCTGACGGCGGGCGGCCTGTACAACTGCGCGGTGGTCGTCACCAAGGGGACGATCCACGGCGCGGTGTGCAAGACCTATCTGCCCAACAACGGGGAATTCTACGAGAAGCGCTGGTTCCGCGGCGGTCGTGATCTGCCGGGGGATGCCGCGGCGGACATCGGCGGCCAGGCGGTGCCGGTGGGCAGCCGCTTGCTGTTCACCACGGCGGACGGCGTGACCTTTGGTGCGGAGCTGTGCGAGGATCTGTGGTCGCCCCTGCCGCCCAGCACCCTGATGGCCGTGAACGGCGCGGACATCATCCTGAACCTTTCCGCCTCCAATGAACTGATCGCCAAGCGGGAATACCGGCAGGAGTTGATCCGTCAGCAGAGCGCCCGGTGCCTGTGCGGTTATGTGTATGTCTCCGCCGGGACGGGGGAATCTACCTCTGACCTGGTGTTTTCCGGCCACAGCATGGCGGCCCAGTGCGGTTCCGTTCTCCGGGAAAACGCCGCTTATCTGGCGGACGATTACCTGCTGACGGCGGACATCGACATCGACCGCATCCGCGCCGACCGTATGAAGCAGACCAGCTTCGGGGACTGCGCAGCGTTTTGCCGGGAGGATGCGCGCCGCGTCGCGCTGCCCACGGCGGCGTATCTGCCGGACGGTGAGACCCCCGACATCCGCGTGCCCAAGCATCCCTTCATCCCGGCGGACAAGGCCTCCCGTCAGGCCCGGTGCGAGCAGATTTTCGCCATGCAGGCCACGGCGCTGGCACGGCGGATGGCCATCACCGGCGGCAAGGTGGTGGTGGGCATTTCCGGCGGGCTGGATTCCACCCTGGCGCTGCTGGCGGCCTGCAAGGCGGTGGATCAGCTGGGCCTGCCCCGGACGAACATCCTGGGCATCACCATGCCCTGCTTCGGCACCACGGACTGGACGTACCAGTCCGCGCTGGAGTTGATGACCACCCTGGGCGTCAGCCAGCAGGAGATTCCCATCCATGAGGCGGTCCGGCTGCACTTCCGGGACATCGGCCATGACGAGAGCGACCACTCTGTCACCTATGAGAACGCGCAGGCAAGGGAGCGCACCCAAATTTTGATGGACATGGCGAACCGTTTCGGCGGCATCGTGCTGGGGACGGGCGACCTGTCCGAGATTGCCCTGGGCTGGTGTACCTACAACGCGGATCACATGAGCATGTACGGGGTCAACAGCGGCGTGCCCAAAACCCTGGTGCGCTGGGTGATTCAGACGGCCTGCGAGGGAGAGGACTTCGTCGCCAGCCGCGCGGTGCTGCGCCGCATCCTGGATACGCCCATCAGCCCGGAGCTTCTGCCCCCGGATGAAAAGGGCAACATTGCCCAGCAGACGGAGGATCTGGTGGGCCCCTACGCCCTCCACGACTTTTTCCTGTACTATGCCATCCGCTTCGGCTATCCGCCGCGGAAGGTCTTCGCGCTGTGCTGCCTGGCCTTCCGGGAGGACTTCGACCGGGAAACCATCCTGAAATGGCTGAAGAATTTCTACCGTCGGTTCTGGAGCCAGCAGTTCAAGCGCAACTGCATGCCTGACGGCGTGAAGATCGGCTCCATCGCGCTGTCGCCCCGGGGCGACTGGCGGATGCCCTCCGACGCGCAGGCCGCGGCGTGGCTGGCGGAATGCGAAGAACTGTAATGAAAGGAGAGTTTCTCATGGAAAAAAGGGTTTATGATCTGATTGATTCCTATCAGGACGATTTTGTGCACACCCTTCGCCGGTGGGTGCAGGTGCCCTCCGTGAAGGCGGAGGCGGCCTCCGGCGCGCCCTTTGGCAAGGAGGTGCGGCGGATGCTGGACATGGCGCTGGCGGACGCGGACGCCATGGGTTTCCAGACCCGGGGCTATGACGGCTATGCCGGCGACATCACCCTGAACGGCGGGGAGGATACCATCGCCGTGCTGGGCCATCTGGACGTGGTGCCCGCGGGGGACGGCTGGATGGTGGAGCCCTTTGCCGCCGTCATGAAGGGCGACAAGCTCTACGGTCGCGGCACCGGCGATGACAAGGGCCCGTCCCTGTGCGCCCTGTACGCCATGCGGGCCATCAAGGAGGCCGGGATTCCGCTGCGCAAGTCCATCCGGCTGATCCTGGGCTGCGACGAGGAGTCCGGCTGGGAGGACATGGACTATTACTGCGCCCATGCCGACATGCCTGCCATGGGCTTCTCGCCGGACGCCTCCTTCCCGCTCATCAACACCGAAAAGGGCATGATCCATCTGTACCTCCGCGCGCCGCTGTCGGAGGAGGGGCTGCAGGTAAAGCAGCTGTGGACGGGCGAGCGCGTCAATGTGATCCCCGGCGAGTGCAGGGCCCTGCTGGCAGGCGGGGAGGAGCTGGCGGAGCGGATCCGCGCCTACGCCATTCGGGTCAATCTGCCCTATGCGGCGGAGGTCACGGCGGAGGGCGTGTGGGTGACGGCGGAGGGCATCCCCGGCCATTCCGCCTATCCCGAGGGCTGCCGCAACGCCATCGGCATGATGATGCTGCTGCTGAAGGCGCTGGGCGTCCAGGGCGCGCTGCTGACCCTGGCGAACGCCGTGGGCATGGAGAGCAGCGGCGCCTCCCTGGGCGTGGCCTATACGGACGATGTGTCCGGCAGCCTGACGTGCAACATGGGCATCCTGCACCTGGAGGACGGCATGCTGACCACGACGCTGGACATGCGCGTGCCCATCACCGCCGACCTGGAAGCGCTCAAGAACACGGCCCTGGCGCATCTGCCCGGCTTTACCGCCGATGTGGCGGAGACCAAGGCGCCCCATCATGTGCCCGCCGACAGCGAGCTGGTGACGGCGCTGCTGGCCGCCTACACCGAGGAAACCGGCGAGGCGGCGAAGCCGCAGTTTACCGGCGGCGGCACCTACGCCAAGGTGCTCCGGCAGGGCGTGGCTTTCGGCGCGGCCTTCCCGGATGACGAGGATCTGGCCCACCAGGCCGGGGAGTACGTCTTCATCAGCAAGATGGTCAGGGCCACGAAGATTTTCGCCAACGCGCTGCTTCGGCTGGCCGGGGCCTGAGCGGAAATCCGCCGGGGCGGTTCGCCTTGACAAATTCCGCCAACCCTGTATAATGGAAACATCATTGTTTGCTCGAAAGAGAGGTTGATTCCTCATGAGGAAGCTGCTGACGCTGACCCTCGCGGCGCTGATGTTGCTGGGTGTCTGCATGACCGCCCAGGCACAGGTGGAGCAATCCCCCCTGCTGGACGCCGCGTTCTCGCTCATTGAGAAGGACAACATTTTCCTGCGCCGGTACAACGAGATCACCGACGCGAACGTGGAGCCGCTGTTCGAGCTGGGCATGCCCTACATGTTCGGCGGCAAGGACGGCGACAAGCTGCTGTCGAAGTACCCGGACTACGCCACGCGGGACTGCTGGGAGACCACCAAGTTCTACCGCAAGGGCAACGTGTATATCTACGGCTTCGACTGCTCGGGCTATACCCAGTGGATTTACGCCCAGTGCGGCCTGCCCGCCCATGATACCCTGCCGAACATGATCCTCAAATATGATTATGAGCGCAACGGCAATCATCTCTACAACCACCGCAAGGGGCATGAAATGCCGCCCTACAACGAGCTGAAGGATTACCTTGTTGTGGGTGATCTGCTGGTGGGCAAGCACAGCGCCCGGCACATCATGATGTACATCGGCACGCTGGCGGACTATGGCTTCACTGCGGAGGAGGTGCCGGAGCTGGCGGCTTATCTGGACTACCCGCTGGTGATCCACAGCGGCCCCAGCCCCTTCTACGGCGAGCGCTTTGAGAAGTTCATCGCGGAAAACAGCGAGAAGTACGGCAAGTGCTCCACCACCAACGGCGGCGTGGAGGTCTCCATCATCGGCGTGCCCCTGAAGGAGGCGCCCTATCAGGAGCATGTGCAGGTCAACGACTTCTCTTACTTCCTCATTGACGACGGCAACTACGAGCTGACCATCTGGGATCTGCCAGGCTGCACTTCCTTCTGCTGGTTCAGAATGTAAGGAAGGCCGTCTGCCGCCGTCGCCCGGGCGTGACTCTCATAAAAATGAGAATGCCCCTTGACAGGGTTGGAAAGCTATGGTATGCTCATAACCGCTTTGAATATCAAAGCGGTTTTCTTTAACCTATATACTTTGAACATCAAAGGAAAAAGCCATGGCAACACAGGAACGGGTTATCAATCAGGTTTTGGTGCATCTGTTCAACGACCTGCTGCGCATCGAGGAAAACACTCTGCGGCAGGAGGGCGTAACGGGGCTGAGCATTCGGGAAATCCACATCATTGAGGCGGTGTGCGCCGCCACGGAGGCGGACAGCCATATGTCCGCGCTGGCGGCACGGCTTCGGGTGACGGTGGGCTCGCTGACGGTGGCGGTGAATACCCTGGTGCGCAAGGGGTATTTGACGCGCCATCGCTCGCAGACGGACAAGCGGCGGGTGCATGTGACTCCCACGGATGCCGCCCGGGCGGTGGAGGCCCGCCATCGCGCGTATCACCAGCGGATGACCGGGGCGGTGATGGCCGCTGTTCCGCCGGAAAAGCTGGATACCTTCATCCAGGGGCTGATGGCGGTGAACGACTACTTTTACGATCAGGATGTATTGAAGGAGGATCAGCCATGATTCGCATTGTGACCGACAGCATGTGCGATTTGAAGCCGGAGGAGGGCGCGGCCCTGGGCGTGACCGTGCTGCCTCAGCCGGTTCGCTTCGGCACGGAGGAATACTGGGACGGCGAGGACATTCCCCGGGAGACATTTTTTGCCCGGCTGAGGGTGGCGGAGGAGCTGCCCAAGACCAGCTGCGTGCCGCCGGAAAACTTCCTGGAGGCCTTTGATAATATGCTGCGCGGCAGCGAGGATGAGATTCTGTGCATTACCGGCTCGTCCAAGCTGTCCGGGTGCTATCAGGCGGCGGTGATGGCCCGGGGCGGCTGCCTGGCGCCGGAGAGGGTGACGGTGGTGGACTCCCTCAACGCCACGGACGCGGAGGCATTGCTGGTGCTGATGGCGGCGGAGCAGGCCGGCCGGGCGTCCTCGGCGGCGGAACTGGCGGCTTATGTGGAGGCGCTGCGTCCCCGGCAGAAGACCGTCGGTCAGACCGCGACGCTGAAGTACCTGGTTATGGGCGGTCGGCTGAATCCCCTGGTGGGCAAGGTGGGAACGGCGCTGAACATCCGGCCCATGCTGAAGATCGAGGACGGGGAGATCAGCCAGGCGGGGCTGTGCCGCGGCGCGGCCAAGGCCCGGGGCTGGTATGTGGAGCAGCTGAAGCAGTTTCCGCCGGATCCAGCGTTCCCGCTCATCATCGGCGGCGCGGACTGCCCGGAGATGGTGGCGGACTTCAAGCGCCTGTTCGAGGAAAGCGGCCTGACGCTGCCGCCCATCCATACCATGGAGATCGGCTGCATCATCGGCACCCATGTGGGGCCTGACCTGACGGTGGTTACCTGGATTACCAAGTGAGAGTACGCCAGAGGGCTCTGCCCTCTGGAC
>CBFFZW010000072.1:0-12456 GCA_965646445.1 uncultured Christensenellales bacterium
GGCTTCGCCCCTCTCGACACCCGAGCGGGCAGAGTGCGGCGCGATACCACTTGTGAGGGGTCACGGCGCATGACAGATGCGCCGCGACGCGGAGCAAGGAGTGGTGCCGACACCGATGGCGCGGCATGAGCTGGCGGCACACGACCAACATTCGTGAAATTGGGCAATACCCGCGTTCCGGCTCGCCTGTCGCGAGGCGGAACCCCACAGCGCGGCGCGGCTGTTACGCGCCGTGCCTGACGGACAAATTGGGCACATAACCACGCGGAAAGAAGCAAGGCCGAAGGCGCGTAACCAAGACGCGCGAAAGCGGGGGCGAAGCCCCCTGAGAGTCCAGAGAGCAAAGCTCTCTGGTAGGGTTTCAGGGGCAAAGCCCCTGAGAAGGAGGCACTATATGACCATCATTGTAACGGGCGGCGCAGGGTTTATTGGGAGCAATTTTATCTTTTATATGATGAAGAAGCACCCGGAGGATCGGCTTGTTTGTTTGGATAAGCTGACGTACGCGGGGAATCTGTCCACGCTGAAGCCGGTGATGGACAAGCCGAACTTCCGCTTCGTGAAGGCGGACATCTGCGATCGGGAAGCCGTGTTCGCACTGTTCGAGGAGGAGCACCCTGACGTTGTGGTGAACTTCGCGGCGGAAAGCCATGTGGATCGTTCCATTGAGAACCCCGGCGTGTTCCTGCAGACCAACATCATCGGCACGGCCACGCTGATGGACGCCTGCCGGAAGTACGGCATCCAGCGGTATCACCAGGTATCCACGGATGAGGTCTACGGCGACCTGCCCCTGGACAGACCTGACCTGTTCTTCACCGAGGAGACGCCCATCCACACCTCCAGCCCGTATTCCTCCTCCAAGGCGGGGGCTGATCTGCTGGTGCTGGCATATCACCGCACCTTCGGGCTGCCGGTGACCATCAGCCGCTGCTCCAACAATTACGGCCCCTATCACTTCCCGGAGAAGCTGATTCCCCTGATGATCGCCAACGCCCTCAACGACAAGCCGCTGCCAGTGTACGGCACGGGCGAGAACGTGCGGGACTGGCTCTATGTGGAGGATCACTGCAAGGCTATCGACCTCATCATCCGCAAGGGCCGCGTGGGCGAGGTGTACAACATCGGCGGCCACAACGAGATGAAGAACATCGACATCGTCAAGATCATCTGCAAGGCGCTGGGGAAGCCGGAGAGCCTCATCACCTATGTGACGGATCGCAAGGGCCACGATATGCGCTACGCCATCGACCCGACGAAGATTCACAGCGAGCTGGGTTGGCTGCCGGAGACGAAGTTTGCCGACGGCATTCAGAAGACCATCCAGTGGTATTTGGACAACAAGGACTGGTGGGAAACCATCATCTCCGGCGAATATCAGCATTACTATCAGCAAATGTACGGCAATCGGTAACGGAGGGACAGCATGAAAGTTCTGGTGACGGGCGCGGCTGGGCAGCTGGGCAGCGAGGTGGTTCGCTGCCTGCGGGAGTATCGAATGGATGTGCGCGGTGTGGATCGCGAGGATTTTGACGTGCGGGATGTGGACGCGGTTCACGCGGCGGTGGCGGAAGCGCAGCCGGACGCCATTGTTCATTGCGCTGCCTATACCGACATCCGCCGGGCGGAAACCGAGCCCGAGCGGTGCGCTGAGGTCAACGCCATGGGTACGCTGAACGTGGCGCGCGCGGCCACACGGGCGAACGCGAAGCTGCTGTATGTTTCCACGGCGAGGGTGTTCCCGGGGGAGGGAACCGTGCCCTATGAGCCCACTGACCGGCCTTCCGCCAAAACGGTGTACGGTCTGGCGAAGGCCCAGGGAGAGGAAGCGATCCGTGGCCTGATGACGCGGTATTTCATCCTGCGTACCTCCTGGCTGTACAGCGAGACGAACCCGCGTCTGCGGGAGATGCTGCACCTGGCGGCGGAGGGACGAGCCATCACAGCCACGGAGGATATGGTTGCCTCGCCCACCTGGGCGCCCGACCTGGCCCGATTGATCGCGGACATGATCCGTACCGAGCGCTACGGCACTTATCACGCGGCGGGGGAAGGCGCCTGCACCCCCGCTGGCTTCGCGCAGATGGCGGTGCAGCTCCTGGGCAGCCGGAGTCAGGTGCGCCCGGAAGCGCCTGCCCGGATGCCCCTGAACGGTCGGCTGGATTGCCGCGGCCTGGAACAGGCGGGCTTCCTGTGCCTGCCGCCCTGGGAAGAATCCTTGGGCTGCTGCCTCACCGGTCAGATGTAAATGGGTTGACCATGCGCCTCCTGCCCTTTCGATGGGGTAGGAGGCGCTTTTTTTGCGTAGAAGCCTGTGGATAAACGGGCCCTGTGGATAACCTTGCCCCGTAGCTGCGGCTGAGCAGCACACGTCCCCATGAAGTGGGGAAATGGGCCCTTCGTCCATGGCCGATCTGGGTGATGAAAGCACCTGGCGGGACAGCGCGCATCAGCCAGCTGATTCATCCTATTGAATAAAAATACAAAAAGGGGTTCCAAGCAGGCTGTGAGGGCTGCCGGTGCGCATGGCGGGCAGCGGTCTTCAGCATTGTGGAAAAGCGTTGTGGACAAGCTGTTGATACGGTGGATAACTTGTCGAATATCAGGAAAATTAGGCGCTTTTGAATGACGACGCTGTGGATAAGCCTGTGCACAGCGTGGATGAAGGTCAGGCATGACGCTCATGCCGCGCGGCATGGAAAAGACGCGTTATGCAGCTGTATACGGTTCTGCTGGCCATGGGCGCGGCATACATTGTGGGACAGGAGGTGCGGTGTATGGGCGGATGGCGAAGCGCGAGGGAACGGTGGCTGGCCTGGGCGGTGGCGGCGGTGCTGGTGGTGGGCGCGGGCGTGACGGCAACGGCCTGGGTCAGGGCGGCAGGGCAGCCGCCGCAGGCTGTGCCGGGAGTGGAGACAGCGGAGCCAACGCCGCCGCAGCCGACGGCGGAGCCTTTGCCGCTGACGGGCTGGGTCATCATGGTTGACCCGGGGCATGGCGGGTATGATGGCGGCGCCAGGGCCAGGGACAGCGGCACCTGGGAGAAGCACATCAACCTGGCCGTTTCCCTGGAGGTTGAAAAAAGCCTCGTCCAGCGGGGCGCGACGGTGGTGATGACGCGCCGGGAGGACGAGGATCTGTGCGAGGAGGACCGGCCCGCCACCCTGACCAAGAAGCGGCAGGACATGGTGAACCGGGTGCAGATTGCCAAGGATCATCAGGCGGCCATGGTGCTGTCCATCCATATGAACGAGTACCGAAGCCGGGGAGAATCCGGGCCGCAGGTGTTCTATCGGGCCCAATGCGACGCCGGGCGGCTGCTGGCGGGCTGCGTGCAGGACGCGCTGATCCGTGTGCTTCAGCCCCGAAAGGAGCGGGCGGCCCTGGCGGGGGATTACTTCATTCTGCAATTGGAGGTGCCCTCGGTGCTGGTGGAGTGCGGCTTCATATCCAACAGCGCGGAGGAAAAGCAGCTCCTGACCCCCGCGTACCAGCAGCGGCTGGCGGAGGCCATCGCCCTGGGGGTGGAGGAATACGTCAGCCTTCGACCCCGTGAGACGCAAGCCCCTGAACAAACGCCTCCGGCAGCGGCGCGGTAAAGGTCAGCCGCTCCCCGGTGGCGGGATGGGTGAAGGTCAGGGAATAGGCGTGCAGCATCAGCCTGGACACCCGGGCGCCCCGGGGGCTGCCGTAGATGGGATCGCCGCACACCGGATGGCCGATATGCTTCATGTGGACGCGGATTTGATGGGTGCGTCCGGTAAGAATATGGACATCCAGCAGCGTGACGCCGCGCCCGCGCCCCAGCACCCGCCAGTCGGTGACGGCCTCTCTGCCGTCAGGCTCCACGGCCATTTTCTTGCGATCCTTCCGGCTGCGTCCGATGGGGGCGTCCACACGCCCGGCATCCTCCCGCATCACGCCGTCCACCAGGGCCCGGTAGTGCTTTTCCATCAGCCGATCCTGCAGCTGACGGCTCAGGGCCAGCTGGGCGGCGTCGTTCTTGGCGACCAGCAGCAGGCCGGAGGTGTCCTTGTCCAGCCGGTGGACGATGCCGGGCCGAAGCTCGCCGCCGATGCCCCCCAGGCTGTCCAGGTGGTGCAGCAGCGCGTTGACCAGCGTGCCGTCCTCGTTGCCCGCGGCGGGGTGAACCACCATGCCGCAGGGCTTGACCACCACGGCCAGGTCGTCGTCCTGGTAAAGGATGGTGAGGGGGATGTCCTCGGGCTGGGGATGGGCGGGCTTGGGGGCGGGAAGCTCCAGGCGAAGCCGCTGGCCCTCCCGCGCTTTGAAGCCGGCCTTGCGCTCCACCGCGCCGTCCACGGTGACGCGCTCCTCTGCCATCAGCCCTGCGACCCTGGAGCGGGTCAGCCCCGTGACCTCCGCCAGCAGCACGTCCGCCCGCCGGCCGTCGCCCAGGCATTCAAACACTTTCCCGCTTGCTTCCGTGGTTTCCGCTGCGCTCATCGTTTCTTTCGCTCCAATCGCCGGGTCTGGTCAACAGGGAGAGGGCCGTCAGGAGGCAGCCCGCCGTCAGCGCCGCGTCCGCCACGTTGAAGATGGCGAAGCGGAACAGCAGCACCTCGAACATATCCACCACATACCCGACCAGCAGCCGGTCGAGCATGTTGCCCACCGCGCCGCCCAGCATCAGCATGACGGCCACGCTGGGCAGGGGCCCCAGGCGGTAGCGGCGCAGGATCAGCCAGCCGACCGCGATCGCCGCCGCGGACAGCAGCCCCAGCAGCCAGGGCCTGCCGCTGAACAGGCTGAAGGCCATGCCAGTGTTTTCCGCATAGGTGAAGGCCAGCACGCCGGGAATCAGCACCAGCGTTTCGGTGAGCTGCCGGGCCAGGGCCTTCACAAGCTGATCCGCCGCCACCACCAGCGCGGCGATCCAGGCGTATCTTCTCATCGCTTACTCCAATCTGCTCTGCACAATGGCCACGATCCGGGCCAGGAAGTCCCCGATGACGGGCAGGTTGTGCTGGGCCAGGGCCTGCAGCACCATCACAAGCACCGCGCCCAGGATGGTGAAGCCCACGGCCATCCCCAGCCCCCGGAACAGCCCGGCGATGAACTGGGTGCGCATCAGCCGCCGGGTATCCTGAACGTAGCGCAGGTATTCCGGCAGCTGCAGGCCCTCCAGGGCGCGCAGGTATTCCTTCATTCTTTTCGCCATGGCGGTGTCGCTTTCCTTCATGAAACCGGCCTCCGATCCCTTTCAGTTTGCCGGGAAGGGCAGGGAATCATGCGCCTGGCCTGGTATATCCCGCCAAAGCGCGGTCAGCGGGGCGCTCTTATCAGTTTTTAACTTGTGCTGGCGGGCCGATTATGGTATACTGATTCGGTAAAGGGAAAAGTGTGTGGAGGTACCATGAAGGCCCGTACAAAAAAGATTCTGAATTTCGCCCTGATCTTCGGCACGCTGCTGGTGGTGCTGCTGGTGGGCTTCAACGGCCAGGAGATGTCCGGGGCTGTTGAGGCGCTCAGGTCCATCGGCCCGGGGTGGATTGTGTTTTGTCTCCTGGCTTTTGGGGCTTATCTGGGCCTGGATGCCGTCAGCCTGCATTACTTTCTGCGCAGGCAGGGCTACCGGGTGCGGTACAGCTATATCGTGTTTGTTTCCATCATGGGGCTGTACTATTCCAACATCACCCCCGGCGCCACCGGCGGTCAGCCCATGCAGGTCTACTACCTGAACAAGCGCAAAGTACCCATCGGCATCGGTTCCTCGGCGTTGGTGGTCAAGTTTTTCTGCTTTCATTTTATGCTGGCGATACTGGGCACCGTGCTGTGGATCATCTACGGCCCGTTCATCCACCAGCAGGTGGGCAGCAGCATGTGGATTCTCATCATCGGCTATACCTACAACTGCGTGGCTGTCACCGCCGTGATGCTGATGGCGGTATGCCGACGCCCGGTGTGGCTGCTGATTCGCCTGTTCATCCGGCTGGGCACCAGGCTCCGCATCTGCAAGAACCCCGATGCCTCCCTGACCAAGTGGGAGGACGTGCTGGAAAATTTCCATGGTAGCGTGATGCTGATTCTTCGCCGGCCCAAGGATCTGCTGATGCAGCTGCTGTTTTCCGGGCTGCAGCTCATCAGCCTGATGACGGTGATTACCCTGGTTTATCACGCCTTCCGCCTCACCGGCGCCACCTATGGCCAGCTGACGGCGCTTTCGGTGATGCAGTATCTTTCCGCGGCCTATACCCCGCTGCCTGGCGCCTCCGGGGCGCAGGAGGGCGTCTTCGCCCTGTACTTTGCCCAGATCTTCCCCGACGGCATCCGGCTGATGGCGCTTTTGCTGTGGCGGTTCTTCACCTACTACCTGTCGCTGATTATCGGCGCGGTCTGCTCGGTGTGGTACGGCTTCCGCGCCGGGGGAAAGGAGCGGCTGGAGCAGGCGAAGCCTTGACAGCGGACGGCGCATATGGTATGCTGTTGACGTTTCCATGAAGGAAGCCCATCGGACATGAAGTCCGGCTTTCTTCATGGAACTTTTTTATGTTGAGGGAGTGAGGATTTTCATGCAAAAGCAAACGCAGCTTTATCGTCTGGTGCTGACGGCCGTGCTGCTGGCCGTCGGCTTTGTGCTGCCCTTTCTCACCGGGCAGCTGCCCGCCATCGGCAAGGTCATCAGCCCGCTGCACATCCCGGTGCTGATTGCCGGGCTGACCTGCGGCCCGGTGTACGGCGCGGCGCTGGGGGCGGTGCTTCCGCTGCTGCGCAGTGTGATTTTCGGCATGCCGAAGCTGATGCCCACCGCCGTCGCCATGGCCTTTGAAATGGCTGGCTACGGCTTGGTGACGGGGTTGATGTACACGCTGCTGCGCCGGGTCATTCGGACAAAGAGCCATCTGCCCGCCATGCTGACGGCCATGATTGTCGCCATGGCGGCAGGACGGTGCCTGGGCGGCGCGGCCATGGCGGTGCTCCTGGGCGGACAGTATACCTTTGCCGCCTTTGTGGAAGTCTATTTTGCCGGAACGGCGGTGGGCGCGGTGATCCACCTGATCGTGGTGCCCGTGGTGGTGATGGCGCTGGAAAAGGCGCGATTGTCGCCCCTGGGCTGACGCGGCAACGCAAGGAGGCGGTATTCATGCAGGCAACGACCGTTTATCATTCGCCCTTGGGCCCCATTCTGCTGGCGGCGGACGACGAGGGCCTGACGGGATTGTGGTTCGAGGGTCAGAAGTACTATGCCCGGGGCCTTGATCCCCAGGCCGAGCCGATACGCACCCCGATGCACGACGAAGCCTGTCAATGGCTGGATGCGTATTTCGCGGGCCGCCGTCCAGGGGCACTGCCACCGCTGCACCTGATGGGCACGGCCTTCCAGAAGTCGGTGTGGGAACTGCTGCTGCAAATCCCCTACGGCTGCACGACCACCTACGGTGAGCTGGCCAGCCGCCTCAGCGGGGGAGGGCGCTCCTTTTCCCAGGCGGTCGGCCATGCCGTGGGACATAACCCGGTGTCCGTGCTGGTGCCCTGCCATCGGGTGGTGGGGGCCGGCGGAAGCCTCACGGGCTATGCCGGAGGCATCGACCGAAAAATCGCGCTGCTGACGCTGGAAGGAGTCGACCTGTCCCGCCTTCACCCGCCGCGGAAGACTTCCGCCCGCTGATGATCGACGATTTTTTCCTCCGCTACTTTACAGACGTTCGGCTTTCCTCTATAATAAAGTGAGCGGTCTGTGTGGAAGGCCGATCCGAAGCCTGACGCGCAAAAGAAGGAGGATTTCCCATGGAGAACAACAAGCGTCCAGAAACCATGGCACGCATCACCACCCCTGAGCTGGCTCAGGCGTTTATCGACGAACAGCTGGCGGCGCTGCGTGAACAGATTGGCAATAAAAAAGTGCTGCTGGCATTGTCCGGCGGCGTGGATTCTTCCGTGGTAGCGGCGCTGCTCATCAAGGCGGTGGGCAAGCAGCTGACCTGCGTACATGTCAATCACGGCCTGCTGCGCCAGGGCGAGCCCGAGCAGGTGGTGGAGGTCTTCCGCCATCAGATGAACGCCAACCTGGTCTATGTGGATGCCGTGGATCGCTTCCTGGACAAGCTGGCGGGCGTGGCCGAGCCGGAGCGCAAGCGCAAGATCATCGGCGCGGAGTTCATCCGCGTGTTCGAGGAGGAAGCCCGCAAGCTGGAAGGCATCGAGTTCCTGGCCCAGGGCACCATTTATCCCGACATCCTGGAAAGCGGCCCGGTGAAGGCGCATCATAACGTCGGCGGCCTGCCTGACGATCTGCAGTTTGAATTGGTGGAGCCCCTCAAGTTCCTCTTCAAGGATGAGGTGCGCGTGGTCGGTTCCGCCCTGGGCCTGCCCGACGGCATGGTTTATCGTCAGCCCTTCCCCGGCCCCGGCCTGGGCGTCCGCTGCCTGGGCGCCATCACCCGGGATCGCCTGGAGGCGGTGCGTGCCTCCGACGCCATCCTCCGCGAGGAGTTTGCCAAGAACGGCCTGGAAGGCAAGGTGTGGCAGTACTTCACCGTTGTGCCGGACTTCAAGTCCACCGGCGTGAAGAACAACCTGCGCGCCTACGAGTGGCCCGTCATTATCCGCGCCGTCAATACCCTGGACGCCATGACCGCCACCGTGGAGGACGTGCCCTTCGCCCTGCTCCAGCACATCACCGCCCGCATCACCGCTGAGGTGCCCGGGGTCAACCGCGTGCTGTTCGACCTGACCCCGAAGCCCACCGGGACGATTGAGTGGGAATGACGTGGCCAAACGCGCAAACCCATGATACAGGGTTTTTTTTGACTGTCACTTTGCCTTGTGATACTGTTTGATACTATTCGTTTCAACCCGGTCCACACAAGAGATGATTGCAAAGGCAAAGCGAACCGCCTGCTGAACGACAAATTCAGCAGGGCGGTTTTGTTTGCCCTATTATTTCTTTTCTCCAGGGGTACCATTAGTATTTCGATTCTTCCCGTCATCGCGAGGTTACTCGGCCAGTTGAATTTTCCATCAAAAGTATTCTTCCGCGTATCTCCCCGGCGTGTAGCTCCTGCTTGGCGCAAGAGCATTCCTTCATAAACTCGTCCATCAATGGCAGTAGTTGAAGTAGCATACCCACGGAGGTTGAGACGGGCCAATACGTCGTTGTCGTTGTAGCGGACGGTCAGTATCATCGGAGGCCCCTATTTGCACGGATTACGACGCGAAACAGACGGATTGAACCGGCTGTCCTCTCCAGCCAGAAAAATGTCCGCATGAAGTCCTCGGCGCATCCAGGTTTGAACGGTATAGAGAATTTACTGTCTACCCGCAGGGCCTGCGCAATCTTTGTCCAGTAGCTCCCCTCTTGGGAAACACGAGTTTCGTTTCGTTACTGGCGAGTACGGTTATCCGCCCCTTTTATTCCTAAAAGCCGTAAGCCAGCCCCAATTTCCTTTTGCGTCTTACCACCGAAAGGGGCGGATTTTCTTGATTTTTTCTCCTACTGTCAATATGTTCCACCGCCTTTGAAAATAGTATAGCGCATTAATAAGCGAAATATGCAAGAAGAAAATTAACAAAAATTGCGAAATATACTCTTGACATTAACAACTTTGCGAATGTGATAATAAGGATCGTCGCATTAACAATTTTGCCGAACAATGAATAAGAGGTGTGCATTTGAAGCCTAAAGAGCTGTTTGTACGGCGAGGAGAAGTGCGGAGCGCTGGGTATCTCAAGCCCCTGACGCCTTTACAAGCTGGTGCAGGGAGGATGAACGAGAGCTGAAGCAGAAAGGCTTCCGTCACCACCCGGACGGGTGAGCAGATCCCTACTTCGAGGAAAATCATTGTACTTGCGGGGAAAATCAGGAAGGAGGGAAAGAAAATGCCAGCGTACAAAGACAAAAACCAAGGAAACATGAATGCGTCCTTTACTTTGAGAACTGGACAGGGAAAAAAGAAAGAAGATGAACGGTCTTCAAGACCAAAGCGGAGAGGCGCTGGAGTGAATGGACGTTCCTGCAACCAGCAGACCGCCGACCTGCATATGACCTTTGAGGGTTCGTGCTCTCTACGCCTGCGGACATGAAAGGCCCGTTATTCAAGGAAAACACCTGGGGACAGATGAGCATATCCTCTACAAGAAGCTGGTGCCCTACTTCGAAAGCGAATATGACGAAATCCATTCCAAGAGAGTCACTGCGTGGCCAGAGCGAATGCTACACTACCGGACAAGAACGCAAAGCCCTACTCCCCCTTGATACCTGAAAACGCCACAATCAGTTGACGCCGTTTTCAATCAGCGGTGAAGCACTACAATCTGAAAGCAACCCCGCCGCCCACGGTGGGCAACATGGCAAGCCAAGGCCGGGAAATGCTTGTTCTGACGAAAGCGAGTTATCTGAAATTCCCTGACGCCATGATGGACAAGCCCCTCTTCCTACTACGCCTTTGAAACATGCTCTATGGGCGGTATCGGGAGGGGGAGCTGCCTGCCCTCACCCCGCGGACTTCGACTTTGAGAAGCAGACGGTTTCTATCTCGAAATCCTACCAGTCGGTATCATAAGGGCATGGACTTTCATCACCGACCCCAAGACCGCAAGAGTAACAGGGTCATTTCAAATCCCTCTTTCCTCTGTGAAGAAATGGAGGACTACACTCAAGAGCCTGTACGCTGGGAGCCGACAGACCGCATTTTCACGTTGACGAATCCTTATCTTCACCGGGGATGACAGGAGCGAAAGAGGCCGGGGCAAGCGATTCAGGATTCACGAAACTTGAAGACACGCCACATTTCCGCTGATTGACATGCGCCTTTCTACGGCCCCTGCCAATCGCTGACCGGGTGGGGCAATGAGAGTCACATACCACCGATTTACGCCACTATTCCCCACCGGCAGGCGAAGATGCGGGCACAAGCTGAAACATGGAGCGAAAGGGGCTTTAAAAATTCATGCTGCGAAAAGACCTCGACAACCAACAACCCGATGGAGAAGCAAGACCATAGCGTTCCGGCGTTGTTCCCGGAGAAAAACGAACAGCTTGAGATTCGCCGATTCCGCCTGTCCGGGCTGACAAAACAGGTACATACATTCACCCGGCGCTGCTGAACCGGACATGTGGATGCAGGCAATCCCAGTCTACAAAGCCCTGCGTGACCAGCTCGCCGACCGTCCTGGGAGCTGCGGCTCATGGAGGCGGAGGCGGTGGAATGATAACTTCTCGCCCACCATCCGCCTTAGCACCTGACGGCTGCGACGGCCTCATGAAGCGAGGTTGAATAGATTGCATGGATTCCAGAGAAACGAAAAGACTGTCCCGGTTCCGGATCTGCGCCAACAGACGGGGAAACAGCCCACATTTCAACACTGCCCTGAGTATATCAGAAGCGGCTAACCGAAAACAACCCCCAGGCATGAAAGTATCGAGGATATTCTTCAGGGAGCTTCAACGGACAAAGCGAACCCGGCTATCTCACACACCGTTTCCATGATGCAGCATTTTACAGAATGTCTACCAGAGCAAGACGCCAATTCATTGACGAGTCTGCTCTACCTGCGGACATACCTCTTTGCAGGACGCGCCCAAAGTGGAGCAAGTCATTCCTGATGGCCCAGCTTGCCTTCATGTGATGGCTTGGCCTTCCCCTTGGGCTACCCCGTCACAAGCACCTGTCACTCTATCTGGCGTTGGGGACGACCACCGCCGCTTGCAAGCGCTGCTATCGGATGTTCGGCAATGGACGGCACCAACGACCTGCTTTTTTCGCGATCTACGCCAAAGCTCGGCGTTGGCCTGGAGGGACAGCTCAAAATGTTCGTCCGGGAACACCCCGACACCAAGCTCATTATCATTGACACCCTCCAGAAAGTCCGGGAGGCTGGCGGGGACAAGTACAGCTACGCCAACGACTACGAGGTGGTGGGCAAGCTGAAACGCCTTGCCGATGATTGCGGCGTCTGTCTCCTGCTGGTACACCACACCCGAAAGCAGCAGGCCGATGATAAGTTTGACATGATTTCCGGCACCAACGGCCTGTTGGGGGCTGCGGATGGGGCCTTTCTTCTTCAAAAGGAGAAGCGGACGGACGGCAGCGCCATTCTTGATGTGGCCGGGCGTGACCAGCAAGACCAGCGGATGTATCTCACCAAGGACAGGGAGCGGCTTGTGTGGGAGCTGGAGCGGCTGGAAACGGAGCCGTGGGTGGAACCGCCCGACCCGGTATTGGAGGCCGTTGCCGCCCTTGTGACGGCGGACAGGCCCGCCTGGGGCGGTACGGCTACGGAGCTGGCGGCGGCTCTCCAAACCGACATGAAGCCCAACGCCCTGGCTATGCGGCTGAATGTCCGGGCCGGGAGACTGGCGGCGGAGTACCATATCCGCTATGAGAACAGCAGGAGCCACGCCGGGAGAAGTATCACCCTGATCTTGTCAATATCAGTTGACACATTCAACTCAAAGATTAGCGGAACTTATGCGGCAGCATCCAGGGCCGCAAA
>CBFFZW010000073.1:0-9365 GCA_965646445.1 uncultured Christensenellales bacterium
GTCCTATGCGCCCCCTCAACTGGGCTTCTCCCTCTGACCTCCTCTCCTCCTTCTCTGTCTATTTTGTTTGACAAACCTACATTTTTTGCCAAGATGGCATCTTTCTGCGCCCCGGCCGCGCCATATCTTGGGGACGAAAGACGGGCCTGGCCGCTATATGGCGACCTCAGCGGCTCTGATCCATCATGCGAACCCATTCCTGAATCCGGGCCAGCAGCTCGTCGTTGGTGGGTGCCTTCTCCATCATGGACTTGAGCTGGGGTATGGCGGCGGCGGAACGGGTGGTGCTGGTAATGCTGCGCAGTACCTTGAGGCCCTCCTGCTGTTGCTCATTCTGCAATAGCTCGGCCCGCTTGGTACCCGAGGCCTGCAGGTTGATGGCGGGGGTAATCCCGGCCCGGGCCAAACTGGCGTCCAGCACAAGCTCCATGGTGGCGGTTCCCTTGAATTCCTCCACAATGGTGTCATCCGCCTTGTTGGGGCTGTCAATCCCCATGACGCCGATAACCGTCAGGCTGCCGCCCTCCTTCAGGCAGCGGCCCGCGCCGAAAAGCTTCTTTGCGCGCATCAGGCTGGTGGGGTTGATCATGCCGGGGGTGGCGCGGCCCTGCTGGGCGGCGGCGGTGGTGTAGCATTTGGCCAGCCGGGTCAGGCTGTCGACGATGACTACGGCGTCCTGCTTGTTTTCCGCCAGCCGCTGGGCCCGTTCCATGGTCAGATCGGCCAGGCGAAGGTGGTTTTCCGGCGGCTGGTCGAAGGTGGAAGCGATGACCTGGCACTGCACCTGCTCGCGGAAAACCGTCACGTCCTCCGGGCAGACGTCGATGAGCAGCACCATCACATGGGCGTCAGGATGATTCTGGGTGATGGCGTTGGCCAGGTGCTGAAGCAGCTTGGTTTTGCCGGTCTTGGGCGGACAGAGCAGCAGACTGCGCTGGCCGAAGCCCAGGGGCGCCACCAGATCCAGGATCCTCAGATCGGTCAGGCTTTCGTCGGGGACCTCAAGGTTGATGCGCCGGTTGGTATAGATGGGGGTCAGCTCATCAAAGTAGGGGCGGCTGCTCATGCCCTCGGGTTCCAGGCCATTGACGCTGGTGATGTAAAGCATGGCGGCGTAACGGTCACCGTCCCGCTGAGGGCGGATTTTGCCGGCAACATGGTCGCCGCTGCGCAGGCCGAAGCGGCGAATCTGCGCCATGGAGAGGTAGATGTCCCGGCTGGAGGGCAGCAGCTGCTCGGTGCGCAGGAAGCCGTACCCGTCGGGATGCAGCTCCAGGATGCCCGCGCCGTCCACACAGTCACTGGCGGCCAGCAGCTCGTTGGCCGTGGGGGCGGCAGCGTCCTGGCCAGTGTATTCCCGGCGGGGGGATGACGCGCCGTAGGGCGTGTAAGCGCGCTGGTTATAGTTGGTACGGGAGGCATAGCCGCCCTCATAGGGCTTGCTTTCATAGCGCGGGCTCTCGTCGCTCCGGGAGGTATCGAAGCCGCGCGGGCTGTCGTGGGATTCGCTTCGGGCCGGGGCGTCATAGCTGCCGCGCCCGGCATCCCCATAGGCGCTTCGCCTCTCGGCGGAGGCGCCGGGGCCATAAGCGGGCCGCGAATGCTCGGCCTCCCCACGGGACGCCGTGGAGCGATCCTCAGCCGCGGGGCCGAAACGGGGCGTGAAGCCCACGGGCCGGGTGCCCATCATGGGCCGGGTCTGCTCCTGGGGGGCTGGCCGGGCGACGGGGCGCTGCGGATAGGCGGCGGGGGCCTGGTAGGCCGGCTTGCTGTTGTAGCGGATGGGGGAGGGATTCTGCCAGGCCGCGCGATATTGGGGGGCCGCCTGGGCCGGTTCGGGCTTGACGGCGGGGGCCGCGGCTTCGGCCTTCTGCTCGGGAACCGGCGCAGCGGTCGGCTCGGCGGCTGGCGCGGGGGCGTCCTCCGCCATGGCGGACTTCAGCTTGTCGATGATTCCGGCCTTGTTGATGCCGGCGCCCAGGGTGACGCCCTTTTCCTTGGCTAATTTGCGCAGTTCGACGACGGTCATGGTTGAAAGGTCAAGCGTAGCCAATGGTGTTGCCTCCTATGATGGTATGAAAATAAATATGATGAATGGATAAACGGCTTATTGAATCAACGAGCGGCGGAAGTTTCCTTGCGCGCGACCACCACATCGCGGGTGACGGCCTGCTCCACAAAATGCTCCAAATTCTCGAAAGGAGCCTCCATGACCCGTAGTCCCGCGTCCTCCGCCAGGGAAACCACCGTTTTTCGGGGGAGGGTTAGGCTGTTGAAGCTCAGCGCCATGGCGCCGCCGTCCTTGAGCGCGGCGCGCCAGGCGGGCAGGGCGCGTTTGAGCAGCGCGCTGAAGGACTCCGGCTGACGGCCGTCCTGGGGGGCATGCTGAATGCCGTAGGGCAAGTCGGCTACGATGACCTCCGCGGGGGTCTTGCGCAGCAGCTCGGCGGCCAGCGCTGTATCGCCCAGGAGAAGCCGCAGGGTGCGCACGTCCCCGGCCTGATAATGCTCCTTGGTGTCGGCCAGGGTGTACAGCGCTTCCGGCACGCTGCCCTTGCGGACGGTGCGGGAGCCCTGGCTCAGGCTGTGCTTCAGCTTGTGGTAGCGAAGGTAGCGGCTGGTGTAATCCGCCGCCTCCTTCAGATCCCGGCGATCCAGGTCAAGGCCGATGGCGTTCATGCCCTGCTGAAGGGCCACAAAGCAGGTGGTGCCTCGCCCGCAGAGGGGATCGAGCACCGTGACCGGGCCTTCCGCCTGAAAAAAGTCGCTGGCGGTCAGGGCCAGGTTCAGCATCATATGGGTAAACACGGCGCTGGTCTTGCCCTTGTACTTCAATACCTCCGCCAGATCCCGGGGGAGATAGCCGGGGCGGGGCGTGTCCAGGGGCAGCAGATAAGGCCCCTCCCTGCGGCAAAGCAGCAGCAGCGCACTGTGCCGACCGAGCTGGCGAAGCTGAGCGTCCGTCAGTTCGGGAGCGTCAAAGCGTAGAAAGTCGGCCCCGCCAATGGTTTCATGGCGGAAGTCGGGCACGGGCAGCGCCATCGCCCGCAGCATGCAGGCCAGTTCGGCGGCGCCGAGGCGGTCAAGCGATTCCTGATAGCGGATATTCGCGTGGGGAAGCAGCTGAAAACAATAATCCATGGATGGTATCTTCCTGCCAATAAATTGATTGAAGCAATGCTAACAGTATACCAAATTCAAACGGGAATCGCAAGGGGAAAAAGGTTAATTTTCCATGACAAGGGCAGAACGCGCGCCGGGATTCATGACGAACGCTGTCGAAAATCAGCGATGCGGATATAACAAAAGCCCCTCTCCCCGACCATTGCGGGAAAAGGGGCATTCGATGAAAATCAGTACTTACGCTTGCGCGCAGCCTCTGCCTTCTTCTTGCGCTTAACGCTGGGCTTTTCGTAATGCTCGCGCTTACGCACCTCCTGGATGACGCCGCTGCGGGCGCACTGACGCTTAAACCGCTTGAGCGCGCTCTCCAGGGATTCGTTCTCGCGGACTCGTACCTCAGACACTGTTATCCCTCCTCTCGCTCATCTCGCCTTGACATCAGCCGGCATAGACGGACGGATGGCGAACCGTATTGCTATTATATCGCCTTTCAAGGTTTGCGTCAATGGAAAATTTCTAATTTCTCAACATTTTTAAGAACTTTCTTGCTTCCATGGACGCAATGGCCGAAAATCAGGCCATGGTCTCGGTCATCTGTCGGCCGCCCAGCACATGGAAATGCAGGTGCCCGACGGATTGGCAGGCGTCCGGGCCGCAGTTGCTGATGACGCGGTAGCTGGTCAGGCCTTCTGCCTGGGCTACTGTCCGGCAGGCCCTGAGGCAGGTGGCCAGGGTGGCGTCGTCGAGCTGATCGACATCCGCCATGCCCGACACATGGGCCTTGGGGATGACCAGCACATGGACGGGGGCCTGGGGGTTGATGTCCCGGAAGGCGTAGACCAGGTCATCCTCGTAGACCTTGGCGGAGGGAATCTCCCCGGCGATGATCCGGCAAAACAGGCAATCCTTCATTGGTTCAGCATCCTTTCCATTCATTCAACGATTGTGCGGGGCGTTTCATTCCGCCGCGAGAAACTTTCCCGCCAGCCCCTCCGGGGTCAGCGCCGTCAGCCGGACGGAAACCATGGCGCCCGGTCGGCAGTCGGGGCAGTCGGGAACGGTGACCTGGATGTATTCGGGGGTGAAGCCGACCCAGCCCTCGGGTGTCGGCGTTTCCAGCAGCACCTGAACGGTCTGCCCAAGCCAGCCCTCCCGATAGGCCCGCGCGGTCTCGTTCCCCAGGGCGATGAGCGATCGGGCCCGGGCCTCCTTCAGCGCCGGGGACAGCTGATCCGGCAGCGCCGCGGCCTTGGTGCCCTCCCGGGGGGAGTAGGGGAAAACGTGGATCTTGGCGAAGCCCACCCGACGGATCATGGCGCGGGTCTCCTCGTACTCCGCCTCGGTTTCCCCGGGGAAGCCCGTCAGCACGTCGGTGGTGAAGGCGGCGCGGGGGAAGGCGGCCCGCAGGGTCTCCACCGCCCGCAGATACTGGCCGGTGTTGTACTGCCGGGCCATCCGCCGCAGCACGCCGTCGCTGCCGGACTGCAGGGCCAGGTGGAACTGGGGGCAGACCTTGTCCATGCCCGCCAGACGCCGGGCGAAGTCGGGGGTGACGATGGTGGGCTCCAGGCTGCCCAGGCGGATGCGCCGCACGTCCGGGACGGCCTGCACCGCCGCGATGGCGTCCAGCAGGGTGGTACCGTCCTTGACATCCCGGCCGTAGCTGGACAGGTGGATGCCTGTCAACACCAGCTCGGTGAAGCCGGCCCGGGCCAGGCGGGCGGCTTCCTCCGCGACCTCCGGCAGCGGACGGGAGCGGATGGGCCCCCGGACGCTGGGAATGATGCAGTAGGCACAGTGGTTGTTGCAGCCCTCCTGGATTTTCAGGGTGGCGCGGGTGTGCTCCTCTTGGTCGGTGACGGTGAGCCGCTCAAAGGGCACGGCGCCGGTGAGGGGCTCGACATGGCAAAGCTGCCGGTTTTCACGGAGAGCCTGCTCCAGCAGCGTGACCACCTCGCCCCGGCGCTGGGTGCCCAGAATCAGCCGCGCGCCGGTGTCCAACAGGGCGGCTCCTTTTCGCTGGGCCAGGCAGCCGCAGAGGATCAGCTGGCTGTCCGGGTGCTCCCGGCGCAGGCGGCGGGCCAGCTGCATGGATTTCTTGTCCCCGGAGCCTGTGACGGTGCAGGTGTTGAGCACATACACATCCGCCGGGCCGGTGAAGGGCACAACCTCATATCCGGCGGCACGGAAAAGCTCCAGCATGGCCTGGGTGTCGTACTGATTGACCTTGCACCCCAGGGTGTGGAAGGCCACGGTCTTCGGCTTGTTCAACGGTGTTCACTCCATATCGCCATAGAGGCAGAAAAGGGCGCTCAGGGCGCAAAGCCCGGCGGTTTCGGTGCGTAGGATGCGCGGCCCCAGGGTCACGGGGAGGCAGCCCGCCTCCCGCAGCTGGTCGATCTCCCGCGGGGCAATCCCGCCCTCAGGGCCGATGACGACGGCCAGGGTACGGATGTCCCCATGCTCCCGGCAAAACGCGGTGAGGCTGTATCCCTGCGCGTCCTCCCAGGGGACGACGGCGGCGTCAAAGCCGGGCAGCGCCTTCAACAGCTGGCTGAAGGACATCGGCTCGCTGACGGCGGTTTGGCGGCAGCGGCCTGATTGCTTGCAGGCCTCCCGGGCGATCTTCTGCCAGCGTTCCTGCTTTTTCCGGCCGTCCCTGGCGTCCAGCTGAACCACGCAGCGGCTCATGGCCACGGGGACAACGGCTTCCGCGCCCAGTTCGACGGCCTTTTGCAGCACAAGCTCCATCTTGTCGGCCTTCGGCAGCCCCTGGAACAGGGTGACGCGCAGGCGGGCCTCGGTGGAGGGCAGCTCCTCCCGGAGGGTCAGCAGCACCTGCTGGGGATCCATGCGCAGAATCTCTGCCAGAAAGCGCCGCTCGTCCAGGAAAACCTCGGCTATGTCGCCGGGCTTCATCCGCAGGACGCGGCCGGCATGGCGGGCGTCCTCCTCCGCCAGACGGACGATCCCGTTTTCAGCGGGGCCCTCGGCATAAAAGCGGTGCATCAGCCGTGCCTCCTGGAGAGCATGGCCACCCACTCGCCCTTGCGGCAGGTTTTGAGGATGGTGTAGTCGGCGGCGGCGAGGGCGTCCGCCACGTCCTGCTCCCGCTCCTTGATGATGCCGGAGCAGATGAACAGTCCCCCGGGAACGATGTGGTCGTTCAGCGGCTGGGCAAACATGCAGATCACGTCCGCGATGATGTTGGCCACGCACAGGTCGCAGGTGATGTCCAGCTTGTCCAGCAGGTTACCCTCGACAGCGTGAATGCGGTCTTCCAGGCCGTTGTGGGCGATGTTCTCCCGGGCGACCTTCACCGCCGTGGGGTCGATGTCGATGGCCGTGACCTCCTTCGCCCCCAGCAGCGCCGCGCCGATGGCCAGGATGCCGCTGCCCGTGCCCACGTCGACAACGCGCTCGCCGCCCCGCAGAGCCTCCTCCAGCAGCTCCATGCACATGCCGGTGGTCTCGTGGGTGCCGCTGCCGAAGGCCATGCCGGGGTCGATCTCAATGACCCGGTCGCCGGGCTGGGCGTCGTAGTGCTCCCAGGTGGGCTTCACCACCAGGCTGTTGCCGGCGCGGAAGGGCTTGTAGAATTGCTTCCAGACCTCCGACCAGTCCTCGTCCCGGACATCGGCCGTGGTCATCAGGAGGGAACCCACGTCCATGTCAAGGGCCTTAATCTCATCCAGCTGAAGGCGCAGGGCCCGCATCCGGTCGGCAAAGGCGGCGTCCGGCTCGAACCAGGCGTGCACCAGCACGTCCTCGGGCATGGCGTCGATGAGCTTGGGGTCGATGATTTCCCAGATGCCGTTGGGCTTGTCGGGGTCGGGAATGTCGGCGCGATCCTCCACCATGGTGCCCGTGGCGCCCTGGCGCATCAGGGCCTCGGACACGATGTCCGCGCCCAGGGTGGTGGTGTGGATGGTCAGTTCAACCCAGTCCATTCGTTTATCTCCTTTGTCATCGGTAATCAAAGCGTTGGCGTCAGTTGCTGCGGAAGCTGTCAATGCCGCGAAGCAGCTCCAGCTCCCGCACGTCCCGGACGGTGGTGTACATCCGCCGGGTCAGTACCGTTCCGGCGCGGTAATACAGGCACACGAAAGGACAGTCCTCGGCAAACTTGGTTTGAATTTTGTACAGCGTGTCCGCATAGCTGGCCTGGTCGGTTTTGCTGCGCAGCTCCTTGCACAGGGCGTCCATGTCGCTGGAATTGTAGCGGCTGTAATTGCCGGTGTTGTTCTTCATCAGCAGGAAGCCGAAGTCAGGGCAGACATCCATGGCGAAGGAGGTCAGGGCCAGGTCGAAGTTGCCCGCCTTCAGGCGCTTTTCCATGTCTGCCATGGTGCGGATGGACACGGTGCATTCGATGCCCACGGCGGCCAGGGCTTCGGCAATCTGGTTGGCGGCCTCCACCCGAACGTTGTTATCCGGCTCCTCGTAAACATCCAGGCGCAGGGACAGCTTTTCCAATTCGCCCTTGCTGTTCACGCGGTCCAGAATGCCGTCCTCGTTGCTGTCGTACCAGCCGTCCTCGCTGAGCAGGGTTCGGGCGGCGTTCAGGTCGGTGACAAAGTAAGCGCCCAGGTTGTTGTTGTACATCCAGGAGCCGGGGATGGCGGGGGTGTCGGTGCGCTTGACCATGCCCATGTAGACCGTGGCGGCGATCTTGTCCACATCAACGGCGTAGCGGATGGCCTTGCGCACGTTGATGGAGCTGAGCTTGCTGGCGGAATGGTTCATCAGCAGGGTTTCCAGCTGATTGGTGCGGTAATCCATGGAGACGGCGGTGGTGCCGCTGCGGTACTGCGCGGCGGAAACGGAGCGGGTGAAAATGGCGTCCACCCGGGCGTATTCGTAGCTTTCGATGACGGCGCCGGGGGTGTTGTGGCAGATGACCATGATCTCCCGCACCTGGGGCAGGTTCTGCCACCAGTTGGCGTTGGCCTGAAGCCACAGGTAGTTGGCCGGCTCAAAGGTGGAAACCACATAGGCGCCGGTGCCGGGGGGATTGTCCGCCGTGACATAGGCGGCGGGGAGGATGGGGAAGGTCAGGGCATAGAGCAGTCCCCAATAGGAGCGCTTGGCCCGGATGGTCACGGTGGTGTCGTTGGTGGCGGTGATTTTGTCCACAAAGTAGTTCAGGTTGGCGTAGTAGCCCTTGTCCTGGGCGCCTTCGTCATTGGCACGATCCAGAATGTGCTGGGCCGTGGCCACCACGTCCTGGGCCGTCAGCGGCGTGCCGTCGGAAAAGGTGACGCCGCTGCGCAGGTGGAACGTCCAGGTCTTGCCGTTGTTGCCCTGCTCCCAGCTTTCGCACAGGCCGGGCTGGGGCAGGTAGTTGTCGTCGATGGTGATGAGGCTGTCGTAGAGCAGGTCGTAGATGCTGACCATGTCCCTCTCCAGCGGCTCCAGGGGGCGGATGGCGGTGGTTTTCACGGACTGGATGCCCAGCACCAGGCTGTCCTCCACGTTGGTGGCCTCAGCGGGCAGAGCCGCCGTCAGCAGGAGCAGCGCCGTCAGCAGCGCCGTCCAGCGGCGCGGACGGGTTGAAGACCTGGTAAACAAGCGCGTCATAAATGCCATAATCTCTCGTCACTCTCCCAGCATAGGTTTTGGTGGGGCCGTCGGGCAGGTTCTCCAGGGGCAGGGACACGCCGTCGGGGGAAATGCTCCTGTCCGACAGCCAGGAGGCCACGGTGCTCTGCCCGGCGTGATAGGCGCAGGCCACCGCCACGGGGTCGCCCCGGAACAGCTTTGACAGGTAGTTGAGATACCACGCGCCGAAGCGGATGTTGCTTTCCGCGTCGTACATGCGGTCAAAGCTGTAGCCGCTGACATCCAGCTTCCCGGCGATCCACTGGGCCGTGTCGGGCATCAGCTGCATGAGGCCCCTGGCGCCCACGCCGGATTCCGCGTCCGTGCGGAAAGAGCTCTCGTTCAGGATGATGGCGGTGACGAACCCGGGCTGCAGATTGTACTCGGAGGCGTATTGCGCGATCAGATCGGTGAAGTAGATCGGGTGCCCGTCCACCACCTTCTGATAAGCGGCCTCACGTTCGGCTTGCCGGGTGGTCAGGTAGGCGGCCATGAGGTTCTGGGCGGCCGTCAGGGCCAGAATCAGCAGGAACAGCCCGGCGATGGCGGCGGTGAGCTGCCAGGGCATCCGGTAGCCCGTCTTTTCCACGGCCCGGGGCGTTCCCTTGCGGTAGGCGCGTTCCATGACGGGGGGCGCGTCC
>CBFFZW010000074.1:0-9244 GCA_965646445.1 uncultured Christensenellales bacterium
GGGGCGCCGCCCCTGGACCCCGGCAGGAGGCGCGCTTGCCCCTCCTGCACCTCCCGTTTCGCGCCGCAGCAGCAGGGTTCCCTGCGAAGTTCGTGCGCGTGTTGGAGTTTCGGGGCAGCCGCCCCGGATCCTGCGGCTCGTCCCTCTCCATCCATTACCGCCGGAGTGGCGTCTGCCGCTTCGGCGTGATTCACATCAGGAGATACGATCTATGCGTATACTGGTTTTGCTCATGAGCTTCATCCTGCTGGTGTCGACCTGCTCCTGCTCCGTGGCGGAGGAAGCCCTCGCGCCCTCCGGCGTGACCTACCAGATTTTCGTCGGTTCCTTCCAAGACAGCGACGGCGACGGCATTGGCGATCTTCGGGGCATCATCGACCGGCTGGACTACATCGAAAGCCTGGGAGTGGATCGTCTCTGGCTCTCCCCCATCCACCCTTCCGTCAGCTACCACAAGTATGACGTGCTGAACTATGAGGCCATTGACCCCGATTTCGGCACCCTGGAGGACTTCGACCGCCTCATTGCCGCCTGCAAAGAACGCGGCATCGGCGTGATGCTGGATCTGGTGGTCAACCATACCGGCAAGGATCACCCCTGGTTCCGTCAGGCCTGCGAGGCCCTGCAAAACCAGGTTGACAGCCCCTACATCGGCTGGTACAATTTCACCCAGGGTGAAGGCATGCACCCGGTTTCCGGCACCGACTGGTACTACGAGGGCCAGTTCGGCGCGCACATGCCCGACCTCAACCTGGACAGCCTCGATGTCCGCGCGGAAATCGCCCGGATCATGGCCTTCTGGCAGGCTCGCGGCGTATGTGGCTTCCGCTTGGACGCCGTGACCAGCTACTACACCGGCGCGCCCCTGGCCAACCGCGACTTCCTCCGCTTCCTCAGCGAAACCGCCAAGGCCGTCGACCCCGACTGCTATCTCGTCGGTGAAGCCTGGACGGACGCCGCCACCATCCTCACCCTGTACGGCAGCGGCGTGGACAGCCTGTTCAACTTCCCGGCGGCGGACAGCACCGGCACCTTTGTTCAGGCGGCGCTGGGCGGCAAGGGCGCGGCGGCGGCACGGCTGATGGCGGAATGGAACGCCCAGCTCCGCGACGCCTCTCCGGCCTCCATGGACGCGCCCTTCCTCACCAACCACGACCTCAACCGTGCCGCCGGGATGCTGCGCCTGAAGGCCCCCTTCGAGAAGGCCGCCGCCATGCTGTACCTGCTGATGCCGGGGCGGCCCACGGTATACTACGGCGAGGAGCTGGGCATGACCGGCTCCGGCTTGGACGAGAACAAGCGCCTGCCCATGGTATGGAGTACCGCCGAAGGCGTGGTGCTGTGCGCGCCCCCGGCCGCCGCCGATCAGAAGCAGCGGCTGAAGGAGGGCGTGGATGTTCAGGACGCCGACCCTGACAGCCTGCTGAACTGGTACCGGCAGGTGATCGCCCTGCGCCGTCAGGCCCCGGAGCTGGCGCGCGGCGTCATGACCGCCATCGACCTGGGCGAGCCTGCTCTGGCCTGCTATCGTGTGGCGGATGATGGCGGCGCGGTCGTCATCCTGATGAACCTGAGCCAGACGGACACCCTGTCCGTCTCCCTGAGCACGCTGAACGCCGCCTATGTGGACGGCTGCGGCCAGCCTGCCCTGGACGGCGATTCCCTCGCCATGCCGCCGGTATCCTGCGCGCTGCTGCGGGCAGAATGACCCGCCGTACCCATTATGCCCCACGCCCCGGTCGGGCGGGGATCAACGAAAGGACGCGATTTCCATGCGCCGAAGCGGTATCCTTATGCACGTTACCTCCCTCCCCGGCCCCGGCGGCGTCGGGTGCCTGGGGCGGGAAGCCTATGCCTTCGCTGACTTCCTCCACGCCAGCGGAATGAAGCTGTGGCAGGTGCTGCCCATGGGCCCCACAGGCTACGGCGAGTCACCCTATCAGTCCACCAGCGTGTTTGCCGGCAATCCCCTGCTGATTTCCACCCGCACCCTGCGGGACGAGGGTCTGCTGGACTACGACGACACCGAGGAATATGTGCCGGACACGGTGTCCGCCGTGCAGTACGCCCCCGCCCGTCAGAGCAAGGAAGCGCTGCTGCGCCGGTGCTTCCATCAATCGGAATACGCCCTCCAGGACGATCTTCGCCGCTTTGTGGAAGCCAATGCCTGGGCGGAGGACTTCGCCCTGTTCACCGCCGTCAAGCAGCACTTTGACAACGCCATGTGGACGAAGTGGCCCGACGCCGACATCCGCCTGCGCCAGCCCGAGGCCGTGGCCCGCTACCGCCGTCAGCTGGACGGCGAGGTTCGCTACCACATCTTCTGCCAGTATCTGTTCCGTCGGCAGTGGTTCGCCCTCAAGCGCTACTGCAACGACCGGGGCATCCAGCTTTTCGGCGACATGCCCATCTATGTGGCCGAGGATTCCGCCGACACCTGGACGCGGCCCGAGGTCTTCCAACTGGACGAGAACCGCGTGCCTAAGCAGGTGGCGGGTGTTCCGCCGGATCTCTTCTCCGAGGACGGCCAGCTGTGGGGCAACCCTCTCTACCGCTGGAGCTACCTGCAAACCCGCGGCTACGACTGGTGGGTGGAACGGATGCGCGGCATGGCGGAGATGTACGACATCATTCGTGTAGATCATTTCATAGGCTTTGCGAATTATTATGCCATCCCCTACGGCGCGCCTACCGCCCGTGGAGGCCGCTGGATCGCCGGGCCCGGGAAGAAGCTGTTCATCACCCTGCGTCGGGAGCTTCCCGGCCTGAACGTCATCGCGGAGGATCTGGGCGTGCTGAATGAGCGCGTGGAGGATCTGCTGCGCTTCGTGGGCTACCCCGGCATGAAGGTGTTGTCTTTCGGCATCGGCGGCGGCGACGGCAACCCCCACGCCCTCCAAAATTGGACGGAAAACTGCGTCTGCTACACCGGCACCCACGACAACGACACCGTGCTGGGCTGGCTGAAGGCCAGCGACGAGGCCACGGTGAAGGAGGCGCAGAAGCTGCTGAAGTTCGAGAAATTGTCGGACGGCCCCGCCGCCTTCGTCGAGGCTGCCATGACTTCCGTGTGCCGGGACTGCGTGATCCCCATGCAGGATATTCTCGGTCTGGACGGCGACGCCCGGATGAATCTCCCCGGCACCATCGGCGGCAACTGGCTGTGGCGCATGGCCCCCGACGCGCTCACGGACGCGCTGGTTGCCCGGCTGCGCGGACTGAATCAGCGGTGTGGGAGGGCGTAAGGTTCGTTGCATCTGTTTTCAACAAGCGGCTCGCCAGCAAAACGGCGAGTCGCTTGTCTTTTATGGAAAAGCAAGTTTTTTGTGAAAACGGAAACCCCGAAGGTTTCCAAAGGGCGATCGGAAAGCCCTTTGGTCGCCCCGAAGGGCGAAACCCCTGCTCTGAAGCAAAGAACCTTGAAAGGATGTTTTTTTCTTGCAAGGCTCTTTTTGATGATGGCTCTACTTTCTCCACGGAGAAAGTAGCAAAGAGGTCTGGGGGTGGCAAAATTCAACATGCACCGTTGCCACCCCCAGGCCCCCCGTCGCTTAACGCGACGTGCGTAGACATAAACAGTTACCGGCTAAGACCGCCTCGCAGGGGCGGTCATCCTCCTCCATAGGGGGCAAGCAAGTGTCCAGCAGGCAGCGGGGTTCTCGTCTGGCTTGGCTTCGAAGCGTGGTTGCACATGAGACTGGCACCGTTGCAGTTGCAGCGGTGTTTTTTCTTTGAGCAATTGGTTATGCGGCAGGGGTTTCGCTCTGCGGAGCGACCAAAGGGCTTTCCGGTCGCCCTTTGTAATCCTTCGGGGCCCGATTCTTTGAGGGCTTGGAAAACATGCAAAGCGGGCCACCCTGCGGGGGCCCTGGCGGCTTCGCCGGGCTTTATAGGAACCACGGGTGCCAGTCCCATGTGCAACCACGCTTCGAAGCCATGCCAGACGAAAGCCCCGGTGCAGGTTGGACACTTGCCTGCTCCAATGGAGGTGGATGACCGCCCCTGCGAGGCGGTATTAGCTGGTGATTGCCAATGTCTACTCACAACACGCTATGCCACGGGGGGTTTGGGGGCCGCCACTCATGCAGGTTAACTTTGGCGGCCCCCAATCCTCTTTGGTACTTTCTCTTCAGAGAAAGTACAGCCAAACTGGCCCATTGCCCTGCAAAGGGCAAAACACCTCTGCAAAACTCTTTTTATCAAGCAGAGGATTTCGCCCTGCGGGGCGACCAAAGGGCTTTCCGATCGCCCTTTGGAAACCTTCGGGCCCCGCGGGGCCGGGCTTCCCCATCCCTTCGAAATCCTCCGGCCTCCACGGCGACGATCCGCCCCCCCATTCAGGAAGCCTTCTGCCCGCACCGATCGCCGTCTTCGGCGTATGCTGTCAATGACGGCAGGGCACAGGCCACACCGAACCTGCCGGGAAAGGAAGTGAATCATGCCTGACCTTGCTTATCTCAGCGTAAAGGACGTTGCCCGCGCCTTCGACCGGGATGGAGAAGATATGCCGGCCATCCAGGATGTCAGCTTTGATGTCCGCCAGGGGGCCTTTGTTTCCATTCTGGGGCCCAGCGGCTGCGGCAAGTCCACGCTGTTCAACATCATCGCCGGGCTGCTCACCCCGGGGCATGGGGATGTGACCATTGACGGAGCGTCCGTGGTCAATCGGCCCGGGCAGGTGGGATACATGCTGCAAAAGGATCTGCTGCTGCCCTGGCGCACCATTGAGGACAATATCATCCTCGGGCAGACCCTGCGCGACGTGAAGCGTAAGGACGCCCTGGCCCTGGCGCAGCCGCTGATTCAGCGCTGCGGCCTGGACGGCTTCCAGCGCAGCAGACCGCATCACCTCTCCGGCGGCATGAGGCAGCGGGCGGCGCTGCTGCGCACCCTGCTGACCAACAAGGAAGTGCTGCTGCTGGATGAGCCCTTCGGCGCCCTGGACGCCATCACCCGGCTGCAATTGCAGCTGCTGCTCACCGACATCTGGCAGGAAATGCACAAGACCGTCCTCTTCGTCACCCATGATGTGGACGAGGCGCTGCTGCTCTCCGACGAAATTCTGCTGCTGACGGCGCGGCCCGGCCGCGTCCTCAAACGCTATCAGGTGGATATGCCCCGGCCTCGCCTGCCCTCCATGCTGGCCGATCCGCCCATCGCCGCCATGAAGGCGGATATGATGAAGCTGCTTTGGAAGGAGGTGCATGGCCATGAGATCCAGCGCTGACGTACGCACAGGCGTCCAGGAAACCCGGCAGATCGAGGCCCGCACCGTGGCCCTGTGGCGCTGGAGCCTGCTCATTGCCCTGCTGGCGCTCTGGGAGCTGGGTGCCCGGCTGCATTGGCTGGACAGCTACTTTTTCTCCAGCCCCACGGAGATCCTGCGCACGGCGGGCATCCAGTGGCGCTCGGGCAGTCTGTGGCGGGACATCGCCTACACGGGCATGTCCACGCTGCTGGGCTTCCTGCTGGGCACCGTCATCGGCTCGGTTGTCGGGCTGTTGTTCTGGTTTTCCCGCCGGGCCGCGCTGGTGGCGGAGCCCTGGCTGGTGGTGCTCAACGCCCTGCCCAAGCTGGCCCTGGCCCCGGTGCTGGTGATTCTCTTCGGCATCGGCTTTTCCAGCAAGGTGGTGCTGGCTTTCCTGATGACGGTGGTGGTGGCCGCCATGTCCGCCTGGGGCGGCGTCAAGGCCGTCGATCCCGCCCTCACCACGCTGATGATTTCCCTGGGCGCCCGGCGCATGCAGGTGTTCACCCATCTGGTGGTGCCCTCCTCCATGCCCTGGATCATCTCCGGGCTGCGGGTCAACATTGCACTGGCGATGGCAGGCTCCATCGTCGGTGAATTCATCGCATCAGACCGCGGCCTGGGGCGTATGATTGTTTACGCCGGTACCACCTTCGACCTCAAGCTGGTCTGGGTGGGCGTGGTGGTGCTTTCCATTGTGTCGGTGCTGATGTACCTGGGTGTGGTGGGACTTGAAAAGCTGCTGAACCGCCGCTGGTCCCAGGAGCAGGAGCCCGATAGCCACGCGTAACCCCCGGCGATCCCTTTTCCCCAACCCGAAAGGAGGCTGAATCCCATGAAGAAGTTCCTGGCGCTCATGATGGCCCTCACGCTGGCCGCCGTCGCCGCCCCCGGTCTGGCTGAAGGCGCCCTCCGGCCCCTCACCGTAGCCGAGCCCGTGCACCTGGTGGCCTACCTGCCCCTCTATGTGGCCATCCATGAAGGCTACTTTGCCGAGGAAGGCCTGGAGGTCAGCGTTGTGCAGGCCACCGGCGGCGCCCATGTGACCGCTGTGGTTTCCGGTGACGCCTTCGCCGTCATTGGCGGCGTGGACAGCAACTGCCTGGCCAACCGCGGCAGCAGCGACCCTGTCACCGGCATCGTCAACTGCGTCAACCGGGCCAATGTGTACCTTTTCGCCCGAACCGGCCTCGCCCCCGCCTCAGACAGCGACGAGGACATGGCCGCCTTCCTCCAGGGCAAGACCATCGTGGCCGGCCGCTACGGCGGAAGCCCCAACGTCCTCACCCGCTACCTGGTGAAAAAGGTCGGCCTTGATCCCGACAAGGACGTGACCCTGGTGGAAAACGCCGACGCCTCCACCGTCACCGCCATGCTCCAGCATGGCCAGGGCGACATCGGCAACGGCGGCGAGCCGCAGATCATGGAGGGCATCACCGCCGGCATCTGGGAAGAACCCTTCGTCAAGTTCCCCGATCTGGGCGACTACGCCTACTCCGTCATCGGCGTCAAGCGCTCCACCATTGAGAACGATCCCGAAACCTGCCTGAAGTTCGTCCGCGCCATGATGCGCGCGCTGCGGGCTGTGCAGGAGGATCACGACCTGGCCGCCCGTGTCCTGGAGCTGGAATTCTCCACCCTCAGCGAGGAAGGCCGCGCCGCCGCCCTCAAGCGCGCCTACGAAGACAACATGTGGAGCCCCGACGGCATCATCAGCCAGGCCGCCGTGGATACGCTGATGGAGGTCATCATCGCCTCGGGCATCTACGAGGGCGAGTACGACTACGCCGACCTGGTCGACATGCAGTTTGTGAACACCGTCGCCGCCGACTGGGCCGAATAACCCACCGGGAGCCGCCTCCGCCTTGCCGCGGGACGGCTCCCCCTTTCCCTTCCAAAAAACTTCCGTTTTTCGCAAAGAAGGGCTTGCTTTTTCGCCCGAACTGTGGTATGATAATTGGCGTTGAAGCTATGGGATTATAGCTCAGTTGGTTAGAGCGCCACGTTGACATCGTGGAGGTCAGAGGTTCGAGCCCTCCTAATCCCACCAAGACCCCGGAAGCAAGAGAAATCAAGGCTTCCGGTGGTTTTCTTTTGCCTGATGATGGGAGCTCTTATGCACTCGTTTTTGGGTGGCACAGGGCATCGGCTACACCCAGGTGGGTACCGCGGACGGCTACTTCGGCCAGAACACGGAAACTGCCGTCAAGGCCTTCCAGAAGGACAAGGGGCTCACCGTTGACGGCCTCTTCGGCAAGAACAGCAAGCAAAAGCTGTGGGACCTGATCGACCGTCGGGGTTAAACAACGCAGGGGCGGGAAAGATCATTTCTTTCCCGCCCCTTGGTCTATTCTTTTCATGAGACGCAGCACTTACTGCGCCGTGATATAGGGTATCCACTCGTTGGCCAGCCACTCCTCCAGCAGGGCGGCATCGGTCATGGAGGACACAACCGTCAGCAGCAGGTCGTAGACCTCGGTCGTGCCGTAAGGGCAGAAAGTGCAGACCACGATGTTCCCGCCGTTCGGCAGGTTGATGCCAATCTCCACCGAATCCAGGTCGGGCATGAAATGGTTGGTATCCCCATGGACGGCATTGAGTTGAAGATCATCGGACAGGGCGATAATCTCGCCAACGTTACCCATCACGTCATGAAGATCCTCCACGCCCGTCACGCCTGGCTTGGGCACGCAGAGGGTGATGTAATTGTCCTCGTCAAGGTACACGAACGTACCGATCTTCCCCTCATTCAGGTACGCGCTCGTCTCCGGGTAAAGGAATCGAACCTCCTGCTTGCCGTTGGTGGCTGAGCCCTCCACCAGCCTGGGTTCTTCCTCCGCCATGCCCGCCACGGGCAGCCGCAGGAGCAGGCAGAGCACAATGGCTGTGATGCGGCGCTTCATCAGCTTAACCTCCTTTTGTTATGGCTGCGCTGTGATATAAGGAATCCACTCGTTGGTCAACCACTCTTCCACAAGTGTGGTATCCGTCAGGGAGGACAGGATAGTCAGAAAAACCTGGTAAACCGCCGTCCGCCCATGATAGGTGTGTGCCGTCAAAACGACGTTTCCGCCATCCGGCAGATTGACGCCTGCCTGAACGAAATCAATGTTTCGTGTTTGTCCATCGGCATTTCCGTTGACGGCCCAAAGATGCAGGTTGTCCGATAAAACGATGCTCCTGTCTCCCGCACCGTCGTCAAGGCTTTCCACGCCGGATAAACCTCTTGGTGGAATAGAGAGGGTAATATAATCTATTTCATTGAGATATACAAACGTGCCAATATCGTCTTCTTCCTCTCTGTACGTCTCCGGGTAAAGGAAACTGACCTGCTTGGAACCCCTTGACACGGTGCCCTCCACCAACCTGGGTTCTTCCTCCGCCATGCCCGTCATAGGCAGCAGCAGGAGCAGGCAGAGCACAATGGCTGTGATGTGGCGCTTCATTCAAATTCCCCCTTGCGTTAAATCCTGGGCCTTTTTTCTCTTCGGACAGCATGATGATAGCCTGCCACACTTGCCTTGTCAAGCGCAAGGCCGCTTCATTCAATGAATTTACAAGCGTTAAGCAGAGCCTATGCAACACAAAATCGGCGCTCCGCACAGGGAGCCGTCCGCTAGACAGGCGCTCCTTTTGTGATCCTCAGCGTGAGCGTGACGTGGCGGCCTGCCGGAAAAAGCAACTGGTCGAAGTTCATCAGGGTGCGCTGATGGCGTAGCGGCACAGCACAAAAGACGCGCCGTCGGCATTGACCGCCACCGTGGTGAGGACGCCTGAAGCGCCGTCAGCGTGCATGAAAATGCAGTCCTCATATGCCAGGGCCAACGGCGTGTGCGTCAGGTCCGCATGGAGAATGTCGGCGCGGTAGAGCATGCACTGCAGCGTTTCATCCATGTGCCAGCCATCCACAGCCAGCAGCACCTCGCCCGCCCGCTGTAGTTTGCCTTCCGCCGCGTGCAGCGTGTAGCTGGCTGTGATGGCTCCCTGGGCCGTGTC
>CBFFZW010000075.1:0-8979 GCA_965646445.1 uncultured Christensenellales bacterium
TCTGGGGGTGGCAACGGTGCATGTTGAATTTTGCCACCCCCAGACCTCTTTGCTACTTTCTCCGTGGAGAAAGTAGGGCCTGTCAGCACCATTGCCCTGCCAAGGGCAAAACACCTATGCAAAGAACTATTCCTCATGCAGGGGTTTCGCCCTGCGGGGCGACCAAAGGGCTTTCCGATCGCCCTTTGGAAACCTTCGGCCCCTGCGGGGTCGGGTTGTCCATCACCGTTGGAAACCTTCGGGACCCAACTTCTGGGGCTTTCCGATCGCTCTTTGGAAACCTTCGGCCCCTGCCAAGCCCCCTTCCCCCCATTGAAACAATGAGCGCCTGCGAACCGCAGACGCTCAAAAAACCAAAACTTAAGCCGACAGCGCGTTTTCCGCCTTCTCCGCCTCGCCGCGTACCTTGGGCACATGGTATTCGCACTTGGGATCGAAGCGGACGGACTCCGGGGGGGCTTCGAGCTCCTCAGGATGATTGAGCAGGTGGCTCATCAGGCCGAAGAACTCAGCGTAGTGGGCGCCGGAGCAGACGCGCTCGTCCGCCGTGATGCCGATGGGCAGCCAGCGCTTCATTTTGACGTTGCCCTTGGCGTCCACGGCGGCGCTGCGCTCCACGGTGCCCATGCCGAAGAACAGGCTGGTGGAGCCGAAATTGTAGATGTGATGATTGACGTGGTGCAGGCCGATGGAGGCGTTGTTGGTGATGTACATGCTGGTGTGGAAGGGCAGCTCGTCCAGCAGCGCGCCGGGGCAGAGGCCGTAGCGATCCAGCAGGCGCACCAGCGCCACCACCGCCGTGGGCAGACCGGGCACGGCCAGCACAAAGCGAGCCAGCTTATCGGTGAAGCTCAGGCTGCCCTCCTTGCGGTTCTGCTGGATGACGGCGTCCATGCGGTCCCGCACGTCGTAGAGGGTGTCGGTCAGGTCGTACTTGATCTTCACTGCCGTTTCGCCGGATTCAGCGTTTTGCGGCTCCTTGAGCATGGTGAAGGAGACGGTGCAGTTGTTCCGACTGAAAAACTGCTTGTTCATGATGTAGCGGTTGATTTCCGGGTGCTGGCTGACCGTGCGGACAAAGGCCGCGATGATGATGTTCATGAAGGTGATCTTCTCGCCCCTGGCGTTCTGCTCGGCAATGTAGCGGGCCAGGAGCTCGTAATCCACCTTGTGCTGCAAAAACACCTGGGCGTCGCAGCGCATGGGCATCAGGTAGGGGGTAATGCGCACAATGGGATCAATGGACGAAACCCGTCGTCCATCAGGGCGGTGTCCGAACATGGGGATTCTCCTCTCTCCTCCGGGATCAGATAACGGTGAGAATGATGTCGAATGATGATAAATAAAACCGCTATCAATGTTATTTTATTCATTCATGGTTATTTGTCAATGGCAAGACTGGAAGGAAATGATGAGAATCTGATGAAGGGCCGTCGGGATTGATCTCGGATCATTCCCGGACAGCATAGGGCAATTGTTTTTTATAAGGGGTGTGTTTCGCGGCTGCCCGGCCCATTCATGCGAAAACGGGGACGGGCCTGCCGCGGGAGACACATTTTTCTTCTGGTTGAAGCAGGTGATGATGGATACTCTACCGATTTTGAAAGGTGGAATCTGTCATGATGCGATCGGAAAACCTGCTTCACTGGATTCTTGGCCCTGTACGTTCCGACATCAGACCGACGGCGCTGGCCATCGACCGCGTGGGTCAGCTCCTGTATGAAGCCCATCGCCCGGAAGACGACATCCGGGTGGTGGCGGACGTTTACGCCCCGGTGGGCAGGCGGCTGAATAAGGGAGAAAAGGCCGTGGCCAAGTCCGTTGAACGGCTGACGGCGCTGTGCTGGGACGCCATGGATGAACACATGCGCAGGAAGATCATCGGCAGAAGGCTGGCTTACCGCCCCACCCCGCGAGAGCTGCTGTTTTACTTCGCGTACTACCTTCACGCCAGGGAAGCGTACTGCGCGCGAGGAGCCTTATCAAGGCCGCACATGAACCAATAACATGGAAATCCGTCCTTTCGCTGTACGAAAGGGCGGATTTTTGCACAGACATGTGACCGGCATATACAGAAAAATATAGATAAAGGCATTGTATATTGAAGGAAGATGCTGTACAATAGGAAAGAAATAGAAAATGCGCGACGAATCGCACCAAGGAGGATCTGCCGATGGATCAGCGGAGGAAGACGCGGGACTGGCGCGGGGGCATCAGCGTGGCGCTGGCGCTGACCGTGCTTGTCATGCTGAGCTTCGGCCTGATCCATGTTCTCCGGCTGGAAACCCATGGCCTTCAGCCGGAAACCCGGCCGCTGAACGGCTGGTATTACATGGCGGCGGGGCAGCGGGTGGAAGTCGCGTTGCCGGCCACGCTGACCCTTCCGGCAGGGGAGGACGCGCTGGTGCTGTGCAATGACAGCGTGACGCAGGACATGGCAGGGCAGAGCATTTCTGCCGCAGGCGCGGAGTATGGCCTGCGCATCACCCTGGGGGAGCGCACCCTGTATGCCTACGAGGACAAGCTCTTTCCCCGCAACGCGCAGATGAAGGCCAAGCTGCGCTGCGACGCCGCGCTTCCACTGGACATGGCGCCCGGCGAGACCCTGCGGCTGCATTTTTCCGGCGGGGACGGGCTTTACCGTCTGCGGGAGGTTTACACAGGCAGCGGCGGCGCGGTGTTCCGCAGGCATGTGACGGAGGAAGCCCCCACCATCTGGCTGGTGTCGGTGATGACGTTCCTGGCCCTGGGGGCGGTGGTGGTCGCGGCCTACCTGACGCACATTCACCTGAAGGAGCCGCGCCTGCTGAACGTGGCGGCTTTTCTGCTCCTGGGCGCCGGTTGGCTGCTGACGGATTCCGCGCTCATGCAGCAGTCCGCGGCCTGGCCGGCGGCGCTGTGCGTGGTCTCCTTTGACGCCTTTATGCTCATGGGCGTGCCGATGATTCATTTCGTGCGCAATACGGGAGAGCTGCGGCGCTGCCGTTCGCTGCGCGTGCTGTGCTGGTTGTTTTACGTCAACGCTTTTGGTCAATGTCTGCTGAATCTCGCCTGCGGGATTTCCTATATTGACATGCTCTTTGTAACCCATGTGCTGCTCTTTACGGGGGTGGCCATGCTCACCGGCGTGATGCTGCGGGAATACCGGGCGAGGGCGCAGGCGGAGCTTCGGGCGATTCTGGCCGCTTTCGCGCTGCTGGGCGCGTCGGGCGTGCTGGCGATGGCGCTGTACTGGCTTTTCCGCATTCCCTTCTACGGCGTGATTTTTCAGGTGGGCATCCTGCTCTTTGTGCTGCTGCTATTGTGCAGCCTTGCTATCAGCCTGGCGACGAACATCCGCTTTCGGGCGAAGGCGGAAGTATATCAGCGCATCGCCAAGGAGGATAAGCTGACAGGCATCGGCAATCGCCGGGCCTTTGACGAGCTTCTGGACGAGATTGAGCAAAGGGCTGACCAGTATGAGGACGTGGCACTGGCGTTCCTGGATCTCAATGGCCTGAAAGAAACCAATGATATCTATGGTCACAGCGCCGGCGACGAGCTGCTGATCGCGGCGGCGAACTGCATTCGGGATGCCTTTGACGGCGAAGGCCAGTTTTTCCGCATCGGCGGCGACGAGTTCTGCGCGGTGGTTTGCAATCCCTGCGGGAGCGCGCAGTCCTGGTTCCGGCGGCTGGATGAGGAAATCGACCGCTACAATGCCCGGGAAGACCGGTCGGGCGGCAGGCTGGACATCGCCCGGGGCATGAGCCGCCTGCGGGACGAGCAGGGGCGCGTCAAGCGTATCAGCGATTGGAAGTATGAGGCGGACAAGCGCATGTATGTGGATAAGGGAGATAAAGGGCGTCTGTAACAGCCTGACAGCGCGTCACAGGGAGACCGGGCGCCGGGACGAGCGGCTGACCGCGGCGCGCAGCAGATAGGACACCAGTATATCAATAAATTCTTTGACCGTGGGCGTTTGGGTCAGCGGATACTTGACCAAGCTGCGGATAGCGTCGGGATTGACCCGCCAGGCATGAAGGATGACCGTGCGCAAATTGCGTTCCACCGCGCTGACGTCACAATGGAAATGCGCCGCAGCGGGCTCGAATAATTCCTGGGTCATATGGTACAGGCGGCTGTCATCTTCCAGGGCCAGGGGAATCATATAGCATAGCAGCGCATAGCCTTTATAACGTCGGCCAATGCCGAGGGTATGAAGGATGTTTTGTAACGCTTCCATCAGGATAATCATCCCCTCCTGTTTCTGGCGTTATAATACCATCTCAGCCGATGGATGCCGCGCGCTGCCGACATAAAAAGACAAAGCTTAACCAAGATGGGTAAGAATCGCCAAAGTTCGGCAGGCTTGCGGCGAAAAAGCGCGTAGGCTGGGGAACAAGCGCATGCCAAAGGGCCGCCGATGCGATATCGGCGGCCCTTGTTCTGACGGCTTTATCTTATTTGCGCAGCGTGATGACAACATGCCGATTCGGCTCGTCGCCCTCGGAGTGGGTGTCCACGGCCTCGTTGGCCTGGAGGGCGCTGTGGATGATCCGGCGCTCATAGGGGTTCATGGGCTCCAGGGAGACCTTGCGGCCCGTCTTCACGGCGCGGTTGGCCATCCGGTTGGCCAGGCGAATGAGGGTGTCCTCCCGCTTGGCGCGGTAGTTCTCCGTGTCCAGGGTGATGCGGGTGTAGCCCTCCTGGCCGCGGTTGATTTTCAGGCTGGTCAGGTACTGCAGGGCGTCCAGGGTCTCACCACGGCGGCCGATAAGGATGCCCAGGGTGTCGCCGGTCATCTGCACAAAGACGTTGCCCTCGGTATCGTTGCCCACGGCCACATCTACGTCCACACCCATCAGACGGGTCAGCTCCTTGAGGAAGGTCTGCGCCTTGCCGGCGGCGGAATCCGCAACGACCTCCTCGGCGGGGATCATGGTGACGACGGGCTTTTCAATGGGTTTGGCGGGAGCCTTGGGGGGCAGGGGTTTCTTCTCCTGCTCAGGCTGTTCGGGCTTTTCCTGCTTCTCGGCCTTTTCCGCCTTGGGCTGGCGGGGCTTGGGCTGACGCGGAGGCCGGGCAGGCTTCTCGGCGTCGGACTTTTCCTCGGCCTTCTTGTCGGGCTTGGCTTCGGCCTTGCGGTCGGCCTTCTTCTCGGCCTTGGGCGCGGGCTTGTCCGCCATCAGCAGGGAGAGCGGATCCTCCTCGGTTTCCTTCACGGTCAGGCGAACCTTGGCCAGGCGGGAGCCGAACAGGCCGAACAGGCCCTTGCTGCCCTCGTCGATGACCTGCACGGTCACGTCGCTGATGGATACGCCCAGCGCGGCCAGGCCGGCGTCGATGGCTTCCTCGGTGGTTTTGGCGGATGCTTCGTAGGTCTTCATGTTACTTCACGGTCCCTTCTCCGATGGTTGCGGTGCGCTTTTCCTTCATGTCCAAATACTTGTTGATGCCGTAGGTCTGCGCCATGGCGATGAGGTTGCTGGTCACCCAGTAGATGGAGAACGACGCATTGGAGGTCGAGCAGATCCACAGGGAGAACAGCGGGAAGAACCATTTCATAAAATTGCCGGTGGTCGAGGCGCTGCTGTTGGCGCCCTCGGTGGGCGTGACGGGCTGAAGCACGGTCATCAGGTACTGGGAGACGGCGGACACGATAGGCAGGATGAAGAAGCCGTTATAGCCCTTGACCACGTTCAGCGTGGTGAGGATCAGGTTGAAGCTGAAGCCGGGGATGGTGGAGACCTGCTCCACATAGCCGGGCATCTGCGTCATCGCGTTGGCGATGGCGGAGATGGCGCTTTGCAGCTCATTGCCTGCGAAGCTTTCCAGGGTCAGCTCATATCCGGTAAGGCTACTGACAGTCTGCTGCACGGCTTGCAGGGTCTCGGCGGGCATGGCGGAGAGCACCTTGTGCCAGATGTCGGCGGGCACCTGCCGGAGCATGTCCAGGCTGGGCCAGGCGGCGGCGAAGGGGCTGTCGGGCATCCACACGTTCTTGACCCAAAGCCAGCCCTCCAGCACGGGCTCGTGTCCCTGCAAAATGGAGAAGGTCTGCTGGATCAGCTGCTCGTTGGCGATCATGCGCATGGCGGCGAACATCGCGTACAGGATGGGCAGCGTCAGCAGCATGGGCAGGCAGGAGGAGAGGGGATTGATCTTCTCCTTGCGGTACAATTCGCTCATCTTCTGGTTGAGCTTTTCCTGATCCTTTGCGTACTTTTTCTGCAGGGCGTTGATCTGGGGTTGCAGCTTGGTCGTTTTGCGCATGGACACGCGGCTCTTGTAGTCAAAGGGCATCAGCACCAGGCGGATGAGCATGGTGAAGAGCACGATGGACCAGCCGTAATTGCCCACCAGGGAATAGATACCGTCCAGGATGCTTTTGAGGAACTCGTTCATGTGGGGTTATTCCCTCCTTAAGGTTGTGTAAGGGTCCTCCGGCACGGGGTCATAGCCACCCTTGCTGAACGGGTTGCACCGCAAAATTCGCCAGACTGCCATCCGTCCGCCCTTGAGGGCGCCGTAGCGCTCGATGGCGGTGACGGCGTACTTGGAGCAGGTGGGAAAGTAGCGGCAGCAGGGGCCGCCCTTGCGGGGGCTGATCTGGCGGCGATAAAACCGGATCAGGGCGAGAAGAAAGCGCTTCATCAGGCGCGATTCCCTTCCTTCTGTTCGCTGGGGAGGAGCGCGTCATGCTTGCGCAGCAAATAACGCACATCCCTGCGAAGGGACTGGAAGGTGGCCTCGGCGGCTGACGGCCTGGCTACGATGACGTACAGCCCGGTTTTTACGTCCCCCAGATAGGGCCGGAAGCATTCCCGCAGGCGGCGCTTGACCAGGTTTCGGGTCACGGCGTTGCCTACCTTCTTGCTGACGGAAAAACCGACCTGCGTGCTTCGCCCCTTGGCGACGAGCATGACCAGATCGTGACAGGCAACGCTCTTTCCGCGACGGTACACATACTGGAACGTCCTGTTTTTTTGCAGCCGATAGCGTCTTTCCATTGCAATCATCCTTATGATGGCCGGGGCGACGGAGCGCCCTTACAAAGTGGCGGGGGAGGCTGGGCCGCCCCCGTCCGCGTATAGAGGAAAAGCCCGCCCGATCATCGCGCAGACGCGCTTCGGGCGGGCTTCATCCACAAACAGGAAACTTGTCCGACACAAAATCAGACGGTCAGCACCTTGCGGCCACGGCGACGGCGGGCTGCCAGTACGCGGCGGCCGTTCTTGGTGGACATGCGGGCACGGAAGCCGTGCACCTTGCTGCGCTGACGCTTCTTGGGCTGGTAAGTACGGAACATGGTCAACACTCCTCACAGTTTCGTCAATCGGGACGGAATCCCGAATCGCTACAATACAGCCTTTACATTATACCTGAGGTCAGAGGCGTTGTCAAGGTGAAATCTTCATGATTCGGGAAAAGGCGGGAAAAGCGGCGCGCCCACGCGGATTACGCGCCCAGAACCTCCCGGCGCAGGGCGTCCGCGGCGTCAACGGCCTCCCAGCTCAGCCCCTCCTTGCCGAAGTGGCCGTAGTTGCAGGCCTTGTGGTATATGGGCTGGCGCAGGTTCAGGCGGCGGATGATGGCGTCGGGCCGCAGGTCGAACAGCTTGGTGACGGCGGCGGCCAATACGTCGTCCGGCGCCACGCCCGTGCCCTTGGTATCTACCAGCAGGCTCACCGGCTGGGCCACGCCGATGGCATAGGCCAGCTGAATCTGGCACTGACGGGCCAAACCGGCGGCCACGATGTTCTTGGCCACATGGCGGGCGGCATAGGCGGCGGAGCGATCCACCTTGGTGGGATCCTTGCCGGAGAAGGCGCCGCCGCCATGGGGCGCGTAGCCGCCATAGGTGTCCACAATGATCTTCCGGCCCGTCAGGCCGCAGTCTCCCGCGGGGCCGCCCAGAACGAACCGGCCCGTGGGGTTGATGTAATACTTGGTGTCATCGGTGAGCAGCGCCGCGGGCAGCACCGGGCGGATGACCTGCTCCAGAATGGCCTGGCTGAGCTCCTCCTGGCTGATGTCGGGTGCATGCTGGGTGGAAATCACCACCGTGTCGATGGCGACGGGCCTGCCGTCCTCATAGGCCACGGTGACTTGGCTCTTGCCGTCGGGGCGCAGCCAGGGCAGCTGACCGCTCTTGCGGGCCTCGGTAAGGCGGCGGGTCAGCCGGTGGGCCAGGGCGATGGGCATGGGCATCAGTTCCGGCGTCTCGTCGCAGGCATAGCCGAACATCATGCCCTGATCCCCCGCGCCGGTATCCCCCGCACCCTGCGCGCGGGTCTCCATAGCGGCGTCCACACCCATGGCGATGTCGGGGCTCTGGGCGTGAATGGCGGTAAGCACGCTGCAGGAGCTGCCGTCAAAGCACATGTCAGAGGAATTATAGCCGATGTCCAGTACCACCTCACGGGCGATGGCGGGAATGTCCACCCGGGCCGTGGTGGTGATCTCGCCCATCACCATCACCATGCCGGTGGTGGCGCAGGTCTCACAGGCCACGCGGGCCATGGGGTCCTGCGCCAGGATGGCGTCCAGCACCGCGTCGGATACCTGGTCGCACAGCTTGTCGGGATGGCCCTCGGTGACGGATTCGGAAGTAAAGAGGGTACGCATTTTTTGTAGCTCCTTTCAAAATCAGAGGCATCGGTGGGGGAACAAGAAGCTGCAAAAAACCCGGCTGGTCTGCACACAAACCAGTCGGGGATCAATCAAAGGGGTGGCTGATTGTCCTTATCTGTCAGCGCTGCCCGAAGGCGTGTGCCGCGCTGTGGGAATTGGCACCTTGTCCCCGGATGGGGGCCGGTTGCCGCGGCTTCATCGGGCCCGTCCCTCTGCCGCTCGTGATAAGGTATTTACTTTTGCGGCATTATCCTATCACATCCGGCAGGGTTCGTCAAGGGGAAAGGCGCTTTTTCCTCTTCAGGCCAGCGAAAACTTCCCCTTGCAATTCCACGCGAAGTAGGCTATAATAGTCACGCCGCG
>CBFFZW010000076.1:0-7999 GCA_965646445.1 uncultured Christensenellales bacterium
CGGCCAGCGGATCCGCGGCAAGGCGCGGTCGGCTGTCGGCGGGGTCAGCGCCGTTGTATATCCCGGCCTGTTCGACGCGGTGACGGACGTGCGGCTGTCAGCCCTGACCACAGGCGTCAAGGAGGACATCATCGTTCATCGGTACACCGGCAACCATGTGTACGCCTATCGGCTGACCACTCAGGGTCTGACCGCCCGGCAGTCCGGCCAGGAAATCCTCCTGGAGGATGAAAGCGGGCATACGCTGGCCAGGCTGGACGCGCCCAACATGACCGACGCGGAAGGCCGGTACAGCACGGATATTACCGTGACGCTGACGGGCGAGGGCGGAAGCTATACCGTCACCTACCGCCCCAAAGACGAATGGATGCGCGAGGCGGCCTATCCGGTGACCATCGACCCCACCGGCAGCTACCTGAACGACCTGGCCACCAACATCGGGGACGTATATGTATCCAGCGCTAATGCGGGAAGGCATTACGATCATACGGTTCCTTCCGGCAGTTCGCAAAGAAACCATAACCTGGAAGGCAACAACCTCTACGCGGGCAACAACGGCAGCAATAACATCGCTCTGGTAATACCCTCGCTGACCGGCTTTGGCGATTCCAAAAGCTCCGCGTTCCCGGAAACGCCGCTGCTTATCCAGTCCGCCACATGGCACGTCAACATCCATGAGATGGGCGGCGACGGGAGATTCAGGCTGTCCCTGGTGACCAGCAGCTGGAACACGGCGGACGTCACCTATAACAGCCGCCCCTCCCTGTCTTCGGACATCTATGTGGACGTCACCCTGCATACCGGCTGGAACGACATCGATGTGACCCGGCTGTTTTCCGCCTGGTTCAATGCCCTGGATCAGAAGCAGAATTACGGCATCGCCGTCACTTCGTCTTCCGCCTGGGCGCGCATCTGCTCCTCGGACGTGCTGCCCCGAACCGACCGCATGAATTTTTCCGCCACCTACTACACCGGGGTCGGCACGCCCACGGTGACAGCCGCCGGGAAGGGGCACGGCGTCAACAGCCAGAGCGGCTGGGCGGAGCTGAGCTGGAACAGCGTCGCGGGGGCGCAGGGGTATGTGCTGGGCGTGTACAACGGACGGGAATACGAATACCGTTCCATCGGCAACGTCACCAGCTATTCCACGAAAAACAAAAAGCTGTGGCCCACGGCGGAGGAAATCGCCGCGGGAAAGTACGCCCTGCACTGGGACGGAACAGGTCAGGAGCTGCCCAACATTCCCCGACTGGGGCAAAGCGATCTGAACTACTACTTCCGCGTATTGCCCAGCAACGCCTATGGGCAGGTGGTCAGCAGCGCCACGGCAGGCTCAGCCTCCGCCCTGCTGCCGGATACCACGCCGCCCAGTCAGCCGGCCACGGTGAGCGTGAGCCCCGCCGGGTGGAGCAGCGCCGCGTCGGTTTCCGTTACCTGGGCGGGCGTTACCGATCAGCCGGGCAGCGCCTCCAATCTGGGCACGGGGCGCATCCAGTACGCGGTGGATCCCACAGGCACGGACGCTTCCGCCTGGACATGGGTCGATACTGCCTCCAACACGGCCAACGGCTTCTTCACCCTGGATACCTCCGGCCTGGCGGACGGCAGTCACGCGGTGTATGTGCGCGGCAAAGACGCGGCGGGCAACTACGGGGCCCCCGCAGGCGCCCAGATCTATGTGGACAGGACAGCCCCGGCCATCCCCACCGTCACGGTGCTGCCGGATACCTGGACAAAAGAGAACAGCGCCAGCCTGAGCTGGACGGGACTGACCGATCTGAATGATCTGCTCCGGGTGGAATATGCCCTGGATGGTGGCGCGTGGGTCAGTACCGGGCTGACTGACAAAACGCATACGGCTTTCCCGCTGGATATTGCCGCCCTTGCGGACGGCGAGCACACCGTGTCCGTGCGTGGAACGGACGAAGCGGACAATGTGGGCGCTGCCGGAGGCGCGAAGCTGCGGATTGACCGAAGCGCGCCGGTGCTCGCGTCCTCCTCGGTGGAGCCGTCGGGCTGGACGGACGAGAGCAGCGTAACCCTTGCGTGGGAAGGGGCGGAGGACGGCTTCAGCGGCCTGGCTGAAATCGCCTATGCCCTGGACGGCGGAGAGGGCGTCGTTCTGCCGCTGACGGCGGAGGGCAGCGAGGCCATCGACGTGTCTGCGCTTTCGGACGGACAGCATACTTTAACCCTGCGTCTGACAGACAGCATAGGCAACAGCGCCTCATATGAACACGAGATCTTCCTTGATTGCCAAGCGCCTGTATTGGAGCTTCTTTCACCTGCTGACGGCCTGGTGGTCACGGGCATCCTGGACATCTGGGGCAGCGTGACGGACGGTTCCCTGGCAGCATGGACGCTGACAGCCGTGGGCGAAAGCGGACAAACCGTGACCGTCGCCGCGGATACCACAGAGAAGCACGCCGATCGGCTGGGGCTGCTGGATACCGCCGTTTTCGCGGACGGCGAGAGCGTTGAGGTGCTGCTGACCGCCAAGGATCAGGCCGGGCATGAAAGCATTGTCCGGGGGGTGTTCGTCAAGGCGGATCATATCGCGCAGCCGATTCCGGGCAAGGTGACCATCCTGTCCCCGGATGCGGGCGAAACGATCACGGACGCGGGCCGGGCAATCACGTATGCCGTGGAGGGCGATACGGAGGAAGCGGACAGCCGGATCGTCATCGACGGAGCCTTTGACGGCAGGGCGTCGGATCAGCGGCTGGCCCTGAACCCCATCCGCTTCCCCGAGGGCTCCAGCCACACGCTGTCCATTCTGTCCATGGACGCGGCGGAACAGCTTCGTTACAGCGACGGCATGGCCTCCCTGCTCCTTCGCAGCGATATGCTGCGGGAGGAAAGCACCCTCGTCAGCCATGACGGCGTGACGCTGACGGCCCAGGGCGCCCTGAGCGGGGCGGACGGTGGGGAAATTGTCTTCGCACCCTTTGAGGCGTCCCAGACGGTGCTGTCCATCCGTCTTCACGCGGTGGCGCAGGGGGAAGCCGCCTATGAATATTCCATGGATGGCGATCATTGGACGGCCATCGCGGCGGAGAGGGACATTCTTCTGCCGCCGCCGGAACGCGGCGTCCAGGTGCGGGCAAGGCTGGCCGCCGGAACGCTGCTCCAAGGGCTGGATGTCACCGGCGTATACGAAATGAACCCTCGCCGCTTCACGGTGCGGCTTCTGCGGCCCGTGGAGACCTTCATCCTCACGGGCGGCTCGTTCATGGAAGCCATGCCGACGCTGGAAACGGATGTGCCCATGGAGCTGAGCGCATGCCGACTGTATGTGGACGGCACGCGGAACAGCGACAGCCTGACCGCCAACCTCCTGGGCTGCGCGGACGGCGAGCCGCACACCGTGGCCGCGCTGGGCCTGGACGCGGAAGGAACGCTCCATGGCAGCGGCGCAAAAACGTCCATCCTCCTGCGGGATACGCCTCTGACGACCGACGCCTATGAAAGCGGCGAAATCCCCCTGACGGAGCCGGTGTACGCCCTCCGGCTGGAGGCGCTGTGCCTGGATGAGGCGGGGCGGGCGGCCGAAGCCGCTTTCACCTGGTCGCCAAACGGGGAGAACTGGACAGTCCTACCGCTGAATACCTATGCCCTGCTGCCCGAAGCCGTCCGCACATTGTCTCTGCGGGCGGCACAGCCCGCTGGCGCGACGCTACACGGCGTCCATCTGGAGGGCGTGACGCTGACGGCGCAGCCGATTGCCGCCGCGATTGTTCAGCCGCCTTACAATGTATTGGCCACGGACTACGGCGAGTACGAAAAGAACGAGCGGCAGCGCCGGTACGTGCTTACCTGGTCGGACGGCAGCCGGGAGGATCCGACCCTTGCCAACGAGGTTTTCTTCGACATCTACCGCAATGGCGAACAGATCGCGTCCACCCGGGAGACACGGTACGAGGATTGGGACTATATCCGGGGCGCGGAATATGCCGTGGCAGCGCGGCGGGTCTACACACGTTCGGACAGCATGGCGGATGACATGCCGGAAAGCCTGTATACCCACGGCAGCGAGCCCGTCCCTGCCCGCAAGCTCGTCGTGCCCGCGGAGGAAGAGCCGGAAGCCGAGGAGCATCGGGTGGAGAGCTTCCGACAGGACAGCTTCCTTAACACATTGTACGGCGGCAACTACACCTTCGCGGACACGCCGCAGCCGCCGAGCCATGAATTTGCCCTCAACCAAAGCCTGCTGGGGCCGCATCGCTTCTGCTCCCTGGGCTTTGAGCCGGTGAACTTCAACACGGGCAACTTCTTCCTGCAGACACGCGACCTGACGCTGCCGGGTCTGGAAGGCAGCTTTGACCTCATCCGTACCTACAACACCCAGAGCGAGGCGGCGGACGGCCCCTTCGGCGCAAAGTGGGAGACGAATCTCAGCCAGCACCTGCGCCTGTTTGCCGACGGCTCCGTGGCCTGGCGGCGCGGGGACGGAAGCGAGATCATCTTCTATCGCCAGAAGGACGGTTCCTTCATCAGCAACAGCAGCGAGTACGAAACGCTTGCCTACGACAGCCGCCTGCTGGAATACCGCGTTTCCCTGACGGACGGGACGGCCTATATATTCACGCAGGAAGGTTTGCTTACGCAAATTGAAGAGGACAGCGGCGCGCACGTCACCCGCATCCTTCGGGACGAACGGGGCTTCATGACGGGCATCGTCACCTCCGGCCAGGAAGAGATCGCGGTGGAAATGGACGAGAATGGACACGTCGTCCGTCTGACCCTTCCGGGCGGCGATGCGCTGACCTACCGCTACAAGGAGAGCAGTCTGGTCGCCTTCACCGATGCCGCGGGCGCGACCACCCGTTACCAGTACGACAGCCAGGGCCGCATGACCGCCTGGTACGACGCTGAAGGCGCGCGGCAGGTGCTGAACCGTTATGACCGGGAAAACCGCGTTGTCGCCCAGACGGACGCCAACGGCGGGCAGTATACCCTAAGGTACGAGGAGGGTCAAACCGTCGCCACCGACGCGGAAGGTCATATTACGGCTTACGCGTACGACGCCTGGGGCCGCACGACCCGCATCACAGACGCCCTGGGCGGCGTCACCGCCTACACCTACGGCCGGCAGGGCGAGATCGTCTCAAAGACAGATCCGCTGGGACGCATCTGGACATACGAATACAATGCAAACGGCGACAAGATCACGGAAGTGGATCCCAGGGGCGCGGCGGTTCACATGACCTGGGACGACGATCATCATTTGCTGAGCCTGACGGATCAGAACGGGCATGTCACGGCGTATACCTATGACGAGCGCGGCAGCCTGCTGACGGAAACCGCGCCGGACGGCGGCGTGACGGCCTATGCATACGATGCCAAGGGCCGCATGACCGCTAAAACCGACGCCTTGGGGAACGTGACCCGGTACGAATACGTCAACGGGCTGCTGACAAAGGTCATCGACCCCAGGGGCGGCGAAACGGCCTATGCCTACGACCGAAACGGCAATCTGAGCGCCATAACGGACGCGCAGGGCGGCGTGACGCTGTATGAATACGACGGAAAGGGTAATCTGCTGTCCCTGACCTTTGCGGACGGCACGCGGGCAGCCTATACCTATGATGCCATGGGGCGGCAGACATCCATGACCGACCCGCTGGGCCAGGTAACGAAGTATGCCTACGACGCCCTGGGGCGCCTGACAAGAACGATCCTGCCGGACGGAACCACGCAGACCGCGGCCTATACCAGGAGCGGTCAGCTCAAAAGCGTCACCGACGCGTTGGAGAACAAAACAAGCTATGCTTATGATGAAAACGGTAACCGCGTCAGCGTGACGGATCCCGCCGGAAACAAGACCCTCAGCGAGTACGACGCGGCGGGCAATCTCCTGCGGGAAACCAACGCCTTGGGCGGCGTCACCGCTTACGCCTACGACGAGGCGGGTCTGCCCCTCGAAGTGACCGATCCCACCGGGGCGACCCAGACCATGACCTACGATCCGGCGGGCAACCTGCTCACCCGCACGCTGCCCGGCGGCGCTGTCATCTCCGCCGAATACGACAGCATGAACCGCCCCGTGCGCCAGGTGAACGCCCTGGGCGGCGTTACCGAGATCACCTATGACCTGCTGGGGCGGATCATCCGCGTTACCGACCCCCTGGGGGCGGAGACATCTTACGCCTATGACGCCAACGGCAATCTGCTCGCCATGACGGACGCGCTGGGGAACGTCACGGCCTACGCCTACGACGCGCTGAACCGGGTGACTTCCGAAACAGCGCCCAACGGCGGCGCGACCCGCTACGCATACGACTGCGTGGGCAATCTGACTGCCGTTACCGACGCCTTGGGCAGCGTAACGCGGTATCAGTACGATGACGGCGGAAATCTTTTCGCCATGACCGACGCCCTGGGGCAGACGGTTTCCATGACCTATGACAGGAACGGCAACGCCACCGCGGCCATCCAGAAAAACGGCGGCGTGCTGGCCACAAGCTACGACAAGGCGGGGCACGTCGTGGCCGAGACGGACGCCAACGGGAATACCACCCGGTACGGCTATAACAAAAACGGGCTTGTCACCCGTGTCACCGACGCCCTGGGCCAGCAGGCTTCCTTCTCCTATGACGCGCTGGGGAATATTGTGAAGATCACCGCGCCGGGAGGCAGCGTCACGCTGTACGAGTATGACAGCGCGGGCCGCGTGCTGTCCATGACCGACCCGGAAGGCTGCGTGACCGCCTATGTCTACGATGCCGACAGCCAGATTGAAAGCCTGACAGTCAACGGCAACGCCACGGCTTACGAGTATGACGCCGCGGGGAACATCTCCGCCGTGACGGACGCGGAAGGCCGCCGCGTGTCCTTTGCCTATGACCTGAACGGGCAGCTGACCGAGGTCATTTACCCGGACGGCGCCAGGGACACCACCGAATACGACGCCCTTGGCCGGGTGGTACGGACCATCCCGCGCACAGGGCTGGCGACCGCATACGACTATGACGCCCTGGGCAACGTGGTTCGCGTGACCCAAGGGGAGCGAATCACGCGATATGAATACGACCTGCTTGGACGCCTGGTGAAGACCATCGCCCCGGACGGCGGTGAAACCGCCTATGCCTACGACGCCCTGGGCAATCTCATCTGTGAAACAGACGCGATCGGCAACGAAACACAGTTCCGCTATACCGCGGAAAGCCTGCTGGAGAAGGTGATCTACGCCAACGGCGCAAGCCAAAGCCTGACCTATGACCCGGCGGGCAATGTGACCGCCGAGACCGACGCGGAAGGCAGCACGAAGCAATACCAGTACGACAAGGCCAACCGCCTCATTGCGGTGGTGGACGAGCTGGGCAACAAAACCCGCTACCAGTATGACGCGCTGGACAACATCGCGAAGGTCACCGACGCCCTGGGGCATGTCACCCGCTATGCCTACGACAAAAACGGCCGTCTGCTGAGCGAGACGGATGCCTTGGGCAACAAAGTGCGCTATGCCTACACGCCGGAGGGCTGGCTTTCCGCCGTCACCAAGGCGGACGGTGCCGTGCTCGCCTATGACTATGACAAGACCGGCAGCCTGCTGACGCAGGACGCAGGCGACGGACAGAGGATTCAAAGCAGCTACAACGCCATCGGCATGGTGACGGAGGTCGCCGGGGCTGAGGGCGTGCTGACTTACCAGTATAATGAGCAGGAAAAGCTTGTCTCCGTGACGAATGTCAACGGTGACACGGTTTCCTATGCCTATGACGCCTACGGGAACAAGGTCGCCATGACTTACCCGGACGGCCGGACAGTACGCTACACCTACGATGCCATGAACCGCATGACCAGCGTCACGGGCCTGGACGGGGAAGTGATCCGCTACGCCTACGATGCGTTGGGGCGGAGAACGGAGACCGTGTCCGGCACCTTGACAACGGCATATGATTATGATTGTATAGGTAATATGGTGGAGCAGACCACCAGCGGCGCCAGCAAGATCGCCTTTAGCTACAGCTACAACAGGAACGGCTACATCACGGGC
>CBFFZW010000077.1:0-7877 GCA_965646445.1 uncultured Christensenellales bacterium
GGCTTCGCCCCTCTCGACTCCCGTCCCGCGGCATGGTGCAGGGTCTTCGGTCAGCGTTTTGTGCGCGTGGTTGACAGGGTTTCGCGCTGCGGCGCGACCAAAGGGCTTTCCGATCGCCCTTTGGAAACCTTCGGGGCCCGCAACTATGAGAAATTAGGAGCATGCGGGGCGGGCCGCCCTACGGGGGCCCTGCTGGCTGCGCCAGACCGGCATGGAAACCGCTCGTGCTACCTCCGTAACCACCATAAGAATCATTGGCACCAATCCCATAACCCATATAGGAACCGCCGGTAACAGTCCCATGTGCAATCACACCACGAAGCCATACAGACGAAAAACCTGCTGCTTGGAAACCGCTGGCATCATTCCCATAACCAACAGGAATCACAGGTTCAGTCCCATGTGCAACCACGCCGCGAAGCCATACAGACGAAAACCTTGCTGCCTGCTGGACACTTGCCTGCTCCAATGGAGGTGGATGACCGCCCCTGCGAGGCGGTCTTAGCTGGTGACTGCTTATAGCCACGCGCAACATGCTATGCCACGGGGGGGTTGGGGGCCGCCACTCATGCAGGTTAAATTTGGCGGCCCCCAATCCTCTTTGGTACTTTCTCTGAAGAGAAAGTACAGCCCAACAGCACCGTTGCCCTGCCAAGGGCAAACCACCTTCGCAAAAGAGCTTTTCATCAAGTAGAGGATTCCGCCCTGCGGGGCGGCCAAAGGGCTTTCCGATCGCCCTTTGGAAACCTTCGGCCCCTGCCGGGCCAGGCTTGCCCATCACTTTGGAGACCTTCGCCCGCAACTTGAAAGGCACGTCTGCCAATGACAAACCTTCCCCGCCGCTTGTAAACCTTCCCCATCTCCCTTGCAACTTGGGCCAAACATGCTATAATGATACAGAGCTTCGGCTCACATCCTCACGAAAGCGAGCAACGTTATGATGAAGAAACCCAGTGCGCTTTATTGGCTGATGCCCTTTCTGTACGCGCTGCCTCTGATGGCCGCAGCGGCATTGGCGCTGGCGCTGTATGGCCCGAAAATTCTCGACCTGGTATGGGTCGGGCTGAAATTGGTGGTGACCGCATGAGCAAGCGTATGCCGGGCTTTTTTGCCCATGCCCTGTCGGCGCTCCTGGCGCTGCTGCTGACGGTCTCCCTTCTGCTGACGGCGCTGACCCTGACCATGACCCGCGTGCTGACCGACCAGGGCCTGCATGAGGGCATTGCCACGGACGCCCTGGTTACCAATGCGCAGATGGACGCCATTACCGCCAAAGTGACGGCGCTGGCGGAGGCGCAGTCCTTCCAGCCTGAAACGGTGACGGCGCTGATTGCCCCGGAGGAGCTCCGCGCCTATAACCGGGACGTGACGCGCTGGTGGATGGACTTGCTGACATTTCCCGAGGCGGATACCGCCGCGCCGGTCTGGGATACCCAGGCCATCCAGGAGGCCGTGCTGGAGGATCCGCTTTTCCAGGAGGCCCACACACCCGCCACCCGGCGCACCATTGCCCGGGATCAGGTGGCCTTTGCCGTTGGCAGGGAAATTCAAAGCGCTGTCCTTCCCCTGCGGACGCAGCTGATTGCGCTGGCGGCCGACGCTGTCCGCGACCGGCTGGATGTGTCCGCGCACCTGGATGTGTTTACGCAGCTGCCCCTGTGGCTGGGCGGCGTCAGCGCGGTGCTGGCGCTGATGATTCTGCTGCTGACGCACCGCAGGCTGTGCAAGGGCGGGCTGTACATCGGCAGCGCCCTGGCGGCAGCCGGTCTGATACTGCTGCTGGTATTGGTGCTGACGGCGGCGGCGGATGTCCCTGGTATGCTGGGGGAGCTTTCCGCGCTGCTGGCCCTGCAGGTGAATCTGCTGCTGCAAGCCCTGGCGATTCCGACAGCGGGCATGGCGGCGGCGGGCCTCTTGCTGGGCTTCGGGCTGATTGGTCAGCATCAGCGGCGGATGAGCCGTCTGGCGGCGCACAGCGAGGCCGCATGAGCCCAACCGTTACGGAATACACCGTTTCCTCCGCCCGGATTGCTGAACCTCTGACGTTGGCGCTGGTCGCGGACTTACACAACGGGCCTTACGAGGCTTATCTGCCTGTGCTGGCGGATGCCGACGCCATCCTGATCCTGGGGGATTTGGTGGATCGCCATCGCAGGGGCTTTGCCAACTCCCTGCGCTTTCTGGAGGACGCGCCGAAGTGTGCCCCGACATTCTATGCCATCGGCAACCATGAGTGGAAATTCAAGGAGCGGGACGCCTACTGGCCACGGGTACTGCAAAGCCGGGTCACGGTGCTGGACAATGAATGGACGCCCTTTCGCGGGCTTGCGCTGGGGGCGTTGTCCTCCGCGCTGACACCTGATCCCGCCTTCCTGCCGGAGATGGCCAGGCAGCCGGGCTTCCGCCTGCTGATGTGCCATCACCCGGAGTATTTCGGGCGCTATGTGGCATCTCACGCCATCGACCTCACCCTTTCCGGCCATGCCCACGGGGGACAGATCGAGCTCTTCGGACGGGGGCTGTACGCGCCGGGGCAGGGGATCTTCCCCCGGTTGACCCACGGCTTTTATCACGACGGCCGACTGCTGGTGAGCCGCGGCATGACCAACTCGGCCCGCGCCCCTCGACTGAACAATCCCTGCGAGCTGGTGCTGCTGCGCCTGCGACCTGACGACGGAGGGGAATACCATGGAACAGCTTGCGGCGCTTTTGCGTCAGGCGGGCGCGCTGATGCTCAGCTATCAGCAGCCCAGGGTGTATGACAAGGGCCACCACGCGGATTTTGTCACCGAGGCGGATGTCGCGGTGCAGGCCATGCTGATGGAAGCCCTGGCGAAGGCCTACCCTTCGGCCCGCTTTCTGGCTGAAGAGGAGGAAAAGCATACCCTTACCGATGCGCTGACCTTCATCATTGATCCCATTGACGGCACCACCAATTATTTCCGCCGTCGGGTTTGCTCGATGATTTCCATCGGCGCGGTGGAGAACCGCCAGCCGGTGCTTGCCGCGATTTACGACCCCTACCGGGATTTGCTGTACCATGCCGTGAAGGGCGGGGGAGCCTGGTGCAACGAGGAGCGGCTTCGGGTGTCGGATACGCCGATGGAGCGTGCCCTGGTGGCGCTGGGCTCAGGGCCCTACTACCCGGAGCTGTTTGCGCTGACGGGCCATACGCTGGGCGCGCTGCTGCCGCAGATTGCGGATGTGCGGCGTTCCGGCTCGGCCTGCATGGATCTGTGCGATGTGGCCACCGGCCGCTGTGACGCCCACTTTGAATGGCGGCTTCAGCCCTGGGATTACTGTGCCGCGACGCTGCTGATCCGCGAGGCGGGCGGCCGCTGCGGTAATATTCTGGGCGGCGATGTGGTGTATGACCGCGCCATGCCCCATCTGGCGGCAAACGCCCGCATCTTCGATGAACTGCAAGGCATGCTGCAAAAGATTTATCACGACTACCCGGAAAAGGTACCCGTCTGACAATACAAAAAACCGCCCCGACAGCTGAAGTAGTCAAGAGATAGTAGACAGAAAAAGCCGAGGAGTTAAGCCGTCTGTTCCAATCGAAAGGGAACAGGCGGCTTTTTGCCGAGGAAACGCATGGGACGGACATAGTTGAAATAATGGATAGCCTGAGCAATAACAGCGGATAGATCATCACGCAGCCAATAACGAAAATGAGAACGCAAAACGATTTTGAATCTGGCAAAGAAGCTTTCCATGACGGCATTATCACGTGGCGTACCGGCCCTTGACATGCTCTGAACAACACTGTATTCTTTGAGTAGGGATGTGTATCCCGCAGAAGAGTACTGAACCCCCTGATCGCTGTGGAAAAGGAGAGCAGGGTGTCCGGTACTCTTTGCTTTTTCCAGTATTCTTTGAGCAGGTCTGATGATAAGGAAGTTGTCAAAGGTATCGCTGAGTTCCCAGTCGACGACTTCGCGGTTGTATAGGTCGATAAAACAAGCCAGATAGTAGAAGCGGCCATGATGCTTGATGTAGGTGACATCGGTAACCAGCTTCCGCATGGGCTGTTCAGCGTAAAAGTCTCTGTTCAAAAGGTTGGGGAGTTTTTCGTGTTCATTGCCTGGCCGATCAGGGTGTTTTTTTCTAAAGACATACCCCTGTATCTTCAAGCGTTTCATGGAACGGTAAATGGATAAATCCGAAACCGACCGGCCTGTTTCCATAAGCAGTCTGTCGGCAATCATGCGGTAGCCCAGGGACGGCTCATGAGCGTGTATGTCGGCGGCCAGATAGTCCAGTTCATTCTGCCGCTGCTCAAAGGAATTGAGAGTCCCTTTTCGTCGGAGTCATTTGTAATACCCTGAATGGGACACCTCATAAATCCGGCAGAGGTCAGATATGGCATGCTCTGAGCTCTCTACCTCAACTTGTGCATACAGTTGTTGAATCACTTTCTTTTGGCATCGCTCCTTTCCAGTTCGATGGATTTTTTTAACCGCAGTACCTCCGCATCCCTTTTCAGCAGTTCCCGCTTCAGCAATTCAATCTGATATTCTAACTGTTCTTCTCGGGTTAATTCCTTACGGCGTTCATATTTTGACAGTGGATTTCCCGGTTTCCTCTGGTTTTCCAGTGCTGTCTCGCCACCCGATAAATACTGCCGTTTCCATTTGCGGATGTTTCCGTCACTTATCCCTGTTTCCTTATGAAGTTTTACTGGCGATTCCCCTGATAGATACCGCTTTACTATTTCCAGTTTTTCTTCCTTGCTGTGAAATGTATATTCCTTTCGCATCTTTTCACCCCCCTTTTTCTTATTCAAAGACAAAAAATAGGAGACACGGTTTTTCCTGTCTCCTATCTTTATATCACTTCAGACAGCAGGGCGGTTTTTGTTTGTGGCAAACAGAGATAGCATTACCCCTGCTTGATCCATTGCTCCCACACGTCCGGCTGATAGCCGACGGTCACCTGGCTTCCGCAGCGAACGATGGGGGATTTCAGCAGCCAGGGGGTCTCTAAGATGGCCGACATCAGCAGGCTGTCCTGGTTATAGTAGCAGGCGGGATGCTCCTTCACCTTTTTGTCCTCGCGGTCAATCAGGTTCTGCAGGCCGCCGGCGCGGGCCATCGTCTGAACCTCCCGCTCGCCCAGACGGTGCTTTTTCAGGTCCATCACCTGCACGGTGATCCGCCGCTCCTTGAAGAAGCGCTCCGCCTTCTGCACGTCAAAATTCTTTTTGCTGACATACATCTGAATATTCATCAGCGATTCCTCCTGCGCACATCGTCCCCCAGGAAATGGAGCACCATGCACTGATCGTTCATCAGCCGGGAAGCGACGCGCTCGGTGTAGCGCTGGCGGAATTCCTCCGCCATCAGGTTGGTGGTGATGACGGTGGCCTTGCCGCGCACCTGCCGCTCGTTGATGAGGTTGAACAGCTGCACGATGGTGATGTTTTCCATCAGCGGCTCGCTGCCCAGGTCATCGATCATGAGGACGTCGGCATCGGTGAGGGTGTCCAGGTCGTCGGTCTTGCCGGAAAAGTAGGCGCTTCGGGCGGTGTTCAGGAAGCGGTAGGCGCTGATGAGCAACACGTTCTTCCCATGCTGCAGCAGCCGCTTGGCCATGGCGTGCATCAGGTAGGTCTTACCCAGGCCGCTTTGGCCCATCATTAGCACATCCTTGCAGGGGTTTTCCGGCCACTGCTCCGCCCATTGCTGACAGCGATTGCGGAACATGGCCATCACATCTCGCTGGGAGAAGCCCTTCCCCGGCAGCGGTGTGTCCGGGAAAACCGACAGGTCGAAGCGCTCGAAGGACTGCTCATCGCCATCCGCCAGGCCGATGCGCTTGTATAGCCTGGCATAAAACGCCCCGCGGAGGCACTCGCACATCTCCTTTACTGGCTCGCCCACATAGCCCGTATCCTTACAGGCACGGCAGCGGTAGACAGGATCAAGGTAGTCGGGGGCGAAGCCGTGGCTCTTCAGCAGCGCGGCCACGCGCCGGTTGACAATCTCCATGCGTTCGGGCAGGTCGGCGGCGGGCGATTGTCCCGTCAGGATCCCCCGAACGCCCGCGAAGATCATGTTTTCCCGTTCGTCCAGAAGGGCGCTGAGCTCTGGACAGGCTGTCATCGCTTCCTCCCGGCGACGATTTTCCTCCTGGAGGTTCAGGGCGCGCCGCTGCTCATATTCCGCCTGCAACTCCCTGAGAATTTCACTGCGCATCGTCGCTTTCCTCCTTCCAGGCTGCCATCATGCGATCCAGCGCGTCCTCGGACTGCTCGTAGGCCCGCTGGGTATACTGCTGCTCCCGAACCACCTTGGGGCCCTTTCCTTGGGGGAGAGGCGCATTGGCGGCATTTTTCTGCTGCCACTGGTCGTGCTCCTCGGCCACCTGCTCGGGGGTGGTGATGCCCCGCTGGATATATCCGTTCAACACGGAATCCAGGTAGACCATGGGCTTTTCCGCCGAAGCCGCATAGGCCGCCGCCGCCACAATAACCTCCGATGAAAGCCGCCATTCGCCCTGCCAGCGTGTGAGCAGTTTGCGGTCGGCGGCGGTGGGCTGATGGGGCTTGCCCCATAATTCCCACAGCTGGGCGATGAAGGCGTTCTGCCGCCCGACCTCGCCCATGTAGGCCATCACGTCCTCCACCGTGGCAAGGCCCTGGCGCTGCCATACCTGCAGATAGGCCATCACCTTGTCAAAGCCCTGGCCCCGGCTGGCGCACTCCCGTCCGGCCAGAAGGATGATCTCCTCCGGGTAGATGGCGCGCATCTCCTGGTAGGCGGCAAGGGTGCCTTCGTTGATGCTCAGCCCTCGCTGATTCATGGCGGCCAGCAGCTTTTTCAGCGGTTCAATCTCTTCCTTGCGGGCCTCCCTCGTTTTTCGCAGCTCGATGCCCGTAGCCGTGTTATTATCGGCGCGGTATTTGTTCAGAATACCATCCAGGTACTTGAAGCTGGGCTTTCCGCCGGTCATGTCGGCGCAGGCCTCCTCAATGGCGTCAGGCTTGAAGTGCCACTCCTTCATCCATTTGCGGTAGAGCCCGGCCTCGTCCTCGGTGGGATTGCGGTACTGACCGATGCGCCGGAGCACCGCCTGGCAGCCCTTGCGGATATCCTTTTCCATAGCCAGGTAATCGGCAGCGTCCTCTGCCGTCGCGATGCCTGCCTCCGCCAGCTCTACCGCCAGCTTTTCCGCTGCCGTCATGCTGAAGCGCTTGCCCCGGGTGTCCGCCAGATGCTGCAAAAGGGCGACAACCACCTCCGCCGGAAGGCCCATGTCCTCCACCCATTCATAGCAGAGGTTCAGCTCCTTCCCGTGCAGACGGCGCTCGTTGCCGAAGACGCCGTACACCGCTTCGCTGAAGGCCTCGTAGGCCGGATCGCTTTGAGGCGCGGCGCCGGTGAGCACCGCCTGCTTCACATTGACATAACGATAGGCAGGGGGATGATCCGCGATGCGCTGCACCAGGCCCTTGCGCTCCCAGTAGCGATAGGCGGCCTGCACGTCCTCCTCCTTCATGTTCAGTTCCCGGCTGAACCGCTGGATGTCCATGTCCTCCAGGGGGTGATGGCACATCATCAGGCCGTACAGGTAGACCTTCACATAATCGCCCTTGGCGGCGGGCATGTATTCCAGGATAAATTGGTTATCCAGGGCCGTCATGTCGAACATGGCGTACCGTTCATCAAAGCCGAACATCCCCACCGCTGCTTGTCCTCCTGGCGCTCCCCGCGCGAAATCTGTCGTACTTTTCATTATAGCAGGTTTTGGCCAACTTGCAAGCGGTCAGCGGCTGATGGCGCAGGTTCGTTTTGTAGTACTACAATACAAGTTGGACAAAAGGGAAAAAGAGAAGAGGCCTGAGAGCCAATCCGTTATCATTGAGAAGCAAC
>CBFFZW010000078.1:0-7038 GCA_965646445.1 uncultured Christensenellales bacterium
CACGGCGTGCTTGTTCATTTCCGCGCCTCCTTGACAAAACAGCTTTTGCTCCCTTACAATGGGGCGATGGTACGAATGTCCCGGGCGCTGACAGGGCGCCCATCCTTCCACAGAGGTGCTTATGAAGGTAGAAATTCTCGTTGTTGACGATGAAATCCTGCAACTGCAGCTGCTCAGCAAAATCATCCAGCGTTACAGGCCAGAATTCACGGTCACGGCTGTCAACCAGCCCCGGGAAGCGCTCAAGCTCCTTCGCACCGGTCGCTACAACGCCCTGCTGACCGACATAAAAATGCCCGAAATGGACGGCATTGAGCTGATCCGTCATGCCCGTGCGCTGAACCTCCAGCCCCTTGATATCCTGATTCTCAGCGGCTTTGACGATTTTGAGTACGCCCGCAGCGCCATCGTCTACGATGTGCTGGATTACCTGCTCAAGCCCATTGACGGCGCGTCCCTTCAGTCGGCGCTGATGAAGTTGGAGGACAAGCTGCGGGCGGATTACGCTGAGCTTGACCTCCGGCGTCAGCATGACCAGATGCTTCGCAGCCGCCACGCCACGGCACTGATGAAAAAGGCCATGGGATTGCCGCTGACCGCCCGGGAGCAAGACCTGGCCCAGCAGTTCGGCAGCCATGTGCGGATGCTCCTGACCCAGGAATGCGCCGACCCCGACGCGCTGCTGGCCGCCCTGCCGCCCTCTTCCTGCGCGGGGGAATGGAAGCCGGGCCATATCCTGTTCTTTATGCCGGCGACACGGGAGGTTCCGACGCATCCCACCAGCGCCGGGCGGCTGATTGTCGGCTTGCCGGCCTCCCTGGATCAGCTTCCGGCGCGTCTGGCGGAAATGGAGGCGCTGCTGGACACCGCCGGACGGCTGGGCGTTTCCACGCTGACCCAGGAGCCGCCCGACCCAAGCCTGGCGAACGCCTTCGCCCGCGCCATGCTCGACAGGAACCGCCCTGAGCTGGAGCGTCTGGCGGCCCTGATCCATCAGAGCATGTTTTCCGGCAGGCTGAGCTATCGTCAGCTGGCGCAGACCGCCCGGCAGGCGCTGGAAACCCTGATCCGTTCGGGCAGCCTGCGTCAGGTCTATCCCTGCCGGGAGGAAGACCTCCACGCGCTGCTGCTCCAAAGCGTGGAAGCCTGCGGCACGCCCCAGGAGCTCTGCGCCGCCGTGGCCGACGCGGTCGCGCCCGTCAACGTCCCGGCGGAGGACGACCGCAGCTTCGCGCAAAGCGTCCGCATCTACATCGACGCCCACTACGGCGCCGCCTGCTCGCTCAACGAGATCGCCCAGGCCTTCCACTACTCCCCCTCCCACTTCAGCCGTCTGTTCTCCGTGGCGTTCGGCGTCACCTACACGCGCTATCTGGCTGATTTCCGTCTGGAAAAGGCGCGGGAATTGCTGATGCAGACCGATCTGCCCGTCAACGAGATTGCCCGGCGGGTGGGCATCAGCGACACGGGCTACCTGATCCGCCAGTTCTCCAGGAAGTATCAGCTTTCCCCGGACAAATACCGCCGCCGCGGGGGCAAGTGATCGCCTTCCGATTCATAACAGCATACCGCCAGCATTTGGGTCGGGCTGAACCTTCAACGGGTTCGGCCCGCTTTTTTGTACCATTGGACAGCCGCCCTCTCCATTCCTGCCGAATGACATTTTCGCTGCGCACCTTGCGCGGATTTTCCCATTATGTCGGTTTTGTTCAATTGAAAGCCAAATGAAACAGTTTTAGAATAAAGAAACGAAAGGAAGTGAGTGAAGCGTGCAGTCCATACAGCCCTCCCCCGCCCCCAGGCACAAACGTTGGAATCGCAGCGCACGCGCCGGTTTTCTGTTCGTCACCCCAGCAATCCTGGGCTTTCTGTTCTTCTGCGCCGTTCCCATTGTATACAGCGGCTATCTGAGCTTTACGGATTGGAACATCTTCAAGGCGCCGAACTTCGTTGGCTTCAAGAACTATATCAAAATCTTCACCAACGATTATCTGGTCAGGGAATCCGTCATCGCCACCTTCAAGTTCGCGTTTGCCTCCACCATCTTCTCTTCCATCTACGCCTTTCTTCTGGCCCTGTTCCTCAGCGCCCAGGTCAAGGGCCTCAGCGTCTTCCGCACCATTTTCTATCTGCCCTCCATCGTTCCGGCGGTGGCCAACTGCGTTTTGTGGAGCTGGCTGTACAACAAGGACTTCGGCCTGTTCAACTCTCTGCTGGGGCTGGTGGGCATCGCCAAGCAGCCCTTCCTGGCGGGCCAGGGCACGGTGATCCCCTCCCTGGTGTTCATGTCCATCTGGGGCTGCGGCAGCACCATGATTATCTACCTCTCCGGCATCCAGGGCGTGCCGCAGAATCTGCGCGAGGCCGTGCGCATCGACGGCGGCAACTACTGGCACGAGCTGCGCCACGTCATCGTCCCCATGGTCTCCCCCGTTATTTTCTTCAATGTGCTGATGTCGCTGGTGGGCTCCTTCCAGGCCTTCACCCAGGCCTTTATGATGACCGGCGGCGGCCCCAACAACAAGAGCCTCTTTTACAGCTATCACCTGTACAACGTCGCCTTCAAGCAGAACAAAATGGGCTACGCCTGCGCCATGGGCTGGGTCATGTTCCTGGTGATGATCCTGTTCACCGCCGTCTTCTTCAAGGTCTTTACCCGCCGCGTCTTCTTCGAGGGAGGTGAACCGTCATGACCATGGCCGGGCCAAAGAAAAAAAAGATCCGCCCCGCCCGGGTGCTGCTCTACGCCGCCATGGTTCTGGGTGCGCTGTTCTCCCTGGTGCCCTTCTTCTGGATGCTGCGCTCCTCCTTCATGGACATGATCGAAATCTACATCATGCCTCCCCTCTGGTGGTCGCGCAATCCCTCCTGGAAGAATTACTTCACCGTGTTCCTGGCAGACGTACCCTTTTTCAGCTACCTGGTCAACACGGTTAAAATCGTCCTGCCGGTCATCTTCGGCACGGTGCTCAGCTCTTCCCTGGCGGCCTACGGCTTCGCCCGGTTTGACTTTCCCTTCCGCAAGGGCTGGTTCGCCATCTGCATCAGCTCCATGCTGATCCCCGGCGCGGTGACGCTGATCCCCGGCTTCCTGATCTGGAAGTCCCTGGGCGCGGTGAACACCTATTGGCCGCTGATTCTGCCCTGCTTCTTCGGCGGCGGCGCGTTCAACATCTTCCTGTTCCGCCAGTTCTTCCTGACCATTCCCCGCTCCCTGGACGAGGCCGCCACCATTGACGGCGCGGGCCCCGTGCGCATCTACTGGCAGATTCTCCTGCCGCTTTTGCGCCCCGTGTGCATCACGGTGATCCTGTTCACCTTCATGGGCACCTGGAACGACTTCTTCGGCCCCATGCTGTACCTGTACGACATGGAGAAATACACCGTGTCCCTGGGCCTTCAGCTGTTCAGCTCCTCCTACGGCGCGGATTACGGCGCGGTCATGGCCGGCGCGGTGGTCATGACGCTGCCGACGGTGGTCATCTTCTTCGTGGGGCAGAAGTACTTCGTGGAAGGCATCGTCACCACGGGCATCAAAGGATAAGGAGAACGACATGAAAAAAACGCTGCTTTGCATCCTGACGGCGCTGCTCATGGTATTCGGCTGCGCCCAGGCAGAGGAAAGGACGAATGACATGAAGCTGTACGGCCCCATGGGCGAGCGCTTTGACGCCAACATGAACAACTGGCTGCTGACCGCCCCCTATCACAACCCCGGCATGGTGCAGATGTACTTCCGCCGGAACCAGCCCCACCAGGCGCTTGTGCCCTGGTACGGCGAATTTTCCGGCAAATACCTGACCTCCGCCGCCCTGAGCTACCAGATGCAGCCCAACGACGCGCTGAAGGCCGCCGGGGACTACGTCGTCAGCCAGCTGGCCCAGGCCCAGGATGAAGACGGCTATCTGGGCGTCTGGCCCGACAGCCAGAAGCTGGCCGGGAAAACCCAGCATGGCGACAAGACCTGGGACGCCTGGAGCCACTACCACAACATGCTGGGCCTGTACCTGTGGCGTCAGGCCACCGGCAGCGAGCAATCCGCCCAGATGCTTGACCGGGCCGTTGCCTTCCTGTACGACTTCTACATCACCCAGGGGCACAAGCTGGACGAGGACAAGGACGGCACGGACGCCGCCATCGGCCACATCTGCGCTCTGCTCTATCAGGAAAACGGCGACGAGCGCTGCCTGGCGCTGGTGCAGAAGACCTTCGACACCTTTGAGGCCATCTTCGGCGGCGACTACTACAACGCCGGCCTGGCCGGGAAGCCCTTCTACAAGATGAACCGCACCCGCTGGGAATGTCTCCACGCCATCCAGACCATCAAGGCCATGTACGACATCACCGGCGAGGAAAGCTACAAGACCTCCTTCAGCAACATCTGGGACGGCATCCGCCGCTATGACCGGCACAACACCGGCGGCTTCTCCTCCGGCGAGCGGGCCTGCGGCAATCCCTACGACACCCACGCCATCGAGACCTGCTGCACCATCGCCTGGATGGCCCTGAGCCAGGACATGCTGGCGCTGACCGACGATCCCTATGTGGCCGACGAGCTGGAGCTGGCCACCTGGAACGCCCTCATCGGCGCGCAGCAGGCCAATGGCCGCAGCTTCACCTACAACACCCCCATGCTGGGCGACAAGAAGGCCAGCGCCCATGACATCGTGTTCCAGGCCATCGCCGGTTCCAGCGAATTGAACTGCTGCTCCGTCAACGGCCCCCGGGGCCTTGGCATGATCGGCCAATGGGGACTGAGCGTGAAGGGCGAGGACATCACCGTCAATTACTACGGAGCCTCTGAAACCCGGCTGGTAACGGCCTGCGGCCATGCCGTCACCCTCACCCAGAGCGGCGCGTATCCCTTCGGGCCCGATCTGACCATCACCGTTTCCGCCCCGGCAGATTACACGGGCGCGCTGCGCCTGCGCATCCCTGCCTGGTCGGAGCAGACTTCCGTCACCCGCAACGGCGAGGCGGTGGAAGGCGCCGTCCCCGGCAGCTACCTCGCCATAGCCAACGTGCGCGACGGCGACGTGTTCCGCCTGACCATGGACATGAGCCTGCACTTCTGGCAGGGCAATTACGAGCTGGGCGGCAAAACCTCCCTGTACATGGGGCCCATCCTGCTGGCCTGCGACCAGCGCTTCAACGCCGGTCTGGGCGATCAGGCGGATGTCCTGCCCACGCTGTGCCTGAGCAGGCTGACCGTCGCCCCCGCCGACTGTCCCGACACCCTCTATCCCGCGCCGTACCTGCTGGTGCGGGTCAGCGACGGCGAAAACAGCCTGGTGCTGTGCGACTTCGCCTCCGCCGGTCAGACCGGCACCGCCTACACCACCTGGCTGCCCACCCTCAGCGAGCTGCCCATCCTGCGCGAATCGGGCGATGCCATCATCTTCAACCAGCGCCTTCCCCAGGAATAAGCGAACAGCATTGTTCGTTGAATTCAATCCAATTTTACAGGAGGAATGACCCATGAAAAAGTTGGTATCCCTGGCCATGGTTCTGGTCATGCTGCTGAGCTTCGGCATGATCCCCGGCGCCGCGTCCGCGGAAGATCCGGTGGAGCTGGTTTTCTGCAACTGGGGCGACGGCACGGAACAGAAAATGTTTGAGTATGTGTTCGAGCTGTTCACCAAGGAAAACCCCAACGTCACCGTGAAGTACCTCTACATCCCCTACGGCGAGTACATGACCAAGCTGAACACCATGGCGGCCTCCGACACCATGCCCGATATGGGCCAGATGCAGACCGAAAATGTGCTGCTCTGGGCTGAAAACGGCATGTACGCGGACATGAGCGACATGTTCACCAACGGCGAGGTCGCGCCCCGCCTGGACGGCAACTATTATTACCTGGCTGACGGCTCCATCGCCGCCGCCAACTACATCTCCGAGACCTGCGTGCTGTTCTATGACAAGAACTACACCGAGTCCTGCGGCGTCACCGTCCCCACCACCCTGGAAGACGCCTGGACCTGGGATGAATTCATCGACGCCTGCATCAAGCTCACCCGCGATGTGAACGGCAAGCACCCCGGCGAGGAAGGCTTCGACCCGGAGAACATCGACGTGTACGCCGTGGCGGACATGGACGCTGATATCCTGGCCCATGGCAACGGCGGCGGCTACTTCAGCGCCGACGGCCGCCAGATCCTGCTGGACAAGCCCGAGACCATCGAGTGCGTCCAGGCCGTGGCCGACCTGATGAACGTGTACCATGTCGCTCCTACCCCCACCTCCCGCAGCGCCATCGGCGGCGGCAATTATCCGCTGATGACCGGCAAGGTGGCCATGCACTGCGGCGGCCAGTTCTGCATGCTCTGGTATGCGGATTACATCAAGAGCGGCGAAATCAACCTGGGCACCGGCGTGCTGCCCAAGTTCGACGCGGACGCCGCTCCCACCAACAAGGTCTGGGGCAACCCTGTGGTGGTGTTCGCCAACTCCAAGCATCCCGAGGAGGCCAAGGCCCTGGCCAAGTTCTTCTATGACAACAAGAACCTGATCGACTGCATCAACATGGGCCTGTGGATGCCCACCGAGGAATCCTTCTATGAGGACGCCGACGCCCTGAAGTCCTGGATCGAGGACTCCGGCATCCGCTCCAAGGAATTCTACGGCGTGGTGGACATGGCCAAGGCCGGCTATACCGCCGTGGAAAACGTGCTGGCCAACACAGTGGAGCTCAACAGCCTGTACAGCGGCCTGATGGATCAGGTGTGGCTGGGCGAGAAGACCGCCGAGGATGTAATCCTCAACGAGGTCATGCCTGTGCTCAAGCCCGTCTTCGACGAGTACTGGGCGGAGCACCAGTAACACAGCGGCAAAGCGATTTTGCCAAAGGGGGGCGCGGTCCATCGCGCTCCCTTTTCATGAACGATGAACCATGATATGGAGGGATCACCATGACGCTGCAGCATTATCAGAAAAAGGACGAGGCCATCCGTCTGTCCTTTGAACAGCTGAAAAAGGAGCATCCCGAGCGGCTGCAAAAGCGGCTGAACTTCTCGTGGAGCAACTGGGGCTTCGGCC
>CBFFZW010000079.1:0-6965 GCA_965646445.1 uncultured Christensenellales bacterium
GCCTCCCCAGGGAGAGGCCCATGGGTGCCAGTCCCATAGCAGAGATTTCGCCCTGCGGGGCGACCAAAGGGCTTTCCGGTCGCCCTTTGGAAACCTTCGGCTCCCATGACTTGGGGTTCACCAATGGTACCAGTCCCATGTGCAACCACGGCGCGAAGCCATGCAGACGAAAGCCCCGCCGCCTGCTGGACACTCACCTGCTCCAATGGAGGTGGACGACCGCCCCTGCGAGGCGGTCTTAGCTGGTGACTCGCCTATGGCTACACACAACAAGCTATGCCACTGGGGGCCTGGGGGCCGCCACTCATGCAGGTTAAATTTGGCGGCCCCCAGACCTCTTTGCTCCTTTCTCCGTGGAGAAAGGAGAGCCATGATGAAGCGAAGTCCTGCAAAGGGCAAATCCCCCTTGCAAAAAGACTTTTCCATCAAGCAGAGATTCCGCCCTACGGGGCGGCCAAAGGGCTTTCCGGTCGCCCTTTGGAAACCTTCGGGGCCCATGACTTGGCGTTTGTCCACGGGGGCCAGTCCCATGTGCAACCACGGCGCGAAGCCAAGCAGACGAAAACCCAGCCGCCTGCTGGACACTCACCTGCTCCAATGGAGGTGGACGACCGCCCCTGCGAGGCGGTATTAGCTGGTGACTCGGTTATAGCCACGCTCAACATGCTATGCCACGGGGGGCCTGGGGGCCGCCACTCATGCAGGTTAAATTTGGCGGCCCCCAGACCTCTTTGCTACTTTCTCCGTGGAGAAAGTAGAACCAAACAGGCCTATGCCCTGCAAGGGCAAAACACCTTTGCATAAGATTTCCGTTAAGCAAAGGGTGCCGCCCTGCGGGGCGGCCAAAGGGCTTTCCGATCGCCCTTTGGAATCCTTCGGGCCCTGCGGGACTGGGCTTCCCCACCGCCTTGGAAACCTTCGGAGCCCGACTTTTGGAGCTTTCCAATGGCCTTTGTCACCCTTCGGCCCCCATGCGCCTGGATTGATCCACCGTCATTTTCCCAAGGGGGGCCATCCCCCACCAACAAGAGGAGGAACCAGCGCCCATGCTGCATGAACGCATCGACGTCCGGGTGGAGGGCTCCCTGGCGGAGGCCCACGCAGATACCTACATCATCGACCACGGGGACGAACTCCCTGCCGACAATCGCCCGCTCATCGTCATCTGCCCCGGCGGCGGCTACCGCATGACCTCCAACCGGGAGTCGGAGTTGGTGGCGCTGAACCTGTGCGCCATGGGCTATCATGCCGTGGTGCTGCGCTATTCGGTGGAACCGGCGCGGTATCCCACCGCCCTGATGGAGCTGGGCAAGCTGGTGGCGTACCTGAAGGAGCGGGCGGAGGACTGGCACATCAGCCGTGACCACATCGCGGTGATGGGCTTCTCCGCCGGGGGCCATCTGGCGTGCTGCTATGGCGAGATGTGGCGGGAGCCGTGGCTCAGCGAGGCCCTGGGCGTGAAGCCGGAAGCCCTGCGCCCCACGGGCATGGTGCTGTGCTATCCCGTCATCACCTCCGGCCCCTACGCCCACGACGGTTCCTTCCGCTGCCTGCTGGGCGACCGCTACGCGGAACTCAAGGACAGCCTTTCCCTGGAAAACCGCGTCACCGACGCCGTGCCGTCCACCTTCCTGTGGCACACGTTTGAGGACGGCTCGGTGCCGGTGCAAAATTCCCTGCTGCTGGCTTCTGCCCTGGCGGAGCACCGCGTCCCGATGGAATTCCACCTGTTCCAGCCCGGCGGCCACGGCCTCAGCCTGGCCAACCGCCTGGTGCGCAGCGGAAGCGGCTGGGTCGATCTGCCCGACGTCGCCCAATGGCTGCCGCTGCTCCATGCCTGGCTGGAGCGCTGGTGCCGGGACATCGCCTGACGCAGCATAACCGCGCTTGAAAGGAGACCACGCCCATGGAGCTTCAAGGCAAGAAGATCAATTTCCTGGGGGACAGCATCACGGAGGGCTGCGGCACCAGCGGCGAAGCCTGCCGTTTCACCAACCTGATCGCGGAAAAAACCGGTGCCGTCTGCCGCAACTACGGCATCTGCGCCACGCGCATCGCCCGGCAGGCTATCCCCTCCGACAATCCCCGCAATGACCTGCACTTTCCCGGCCGGGTGCCGGAAATGGACGCCGATGCCGACATCGTGGTGGTGTTCGGCGGTACCAACGATTACGGCCACGGGGACGCCCCCATCGGGGACATGGCCGACCGCACCCTTGACACCTTCTACGGCGCGTGCCATACGCTGTGCCGCGCGCTGATTGAGCGCTATCCCGCCAGCGCGGTGGTCATCGCCACGCCCCTGCATCGGCTGGACGAGGGCAATCCCTGCGGCAGCTGCAAGAAGCAGCCCGTCGCGCCGCTGATCGACTATGTGCGGATCATCCGCCAGGTGGCTGAGTATTACGGCCTGCCGGTGCTTGACCTGTACGCCACGGCGGGGCTTCAGCCGGATATTCCGCTGATTCAGGAGCGGTACATGCCCGACGGCCTGCATCCCAACGACGCCGGTCATGTGATCCTGACGGAAAAGATGATCGCCTTCCTCCGGGCGCTGTAAAGGAGCGCGGCCATGAAAACAGTCTACACCTGCTTCCCCGGCGGCAAGTTCAAGTGCCTGACCATGAGCTATGACGACGGCAAGCTGGCCGACCGCCGCCTGGTGGAGATTTTCAACCGCCACGGCATCCGCGGCACCTTCCACCTCAATTCCGGCAGGATGGACAGCGACCCGGCCCGCATTCCGTCCTCGGAGTACCCCACCCTCTACGCGGGCCATGAGGTGGCCTGCCATACCGTGACCCATCCCACCATCGCCCGCTGCCCCGTGCCCAGCGTGGTGACGCAGGTGATGGAGGATCGCGCCGCGCTGGAGAAGGTCATGGGCTATCCCGTCCAGGGGCTGTCCTATCCCAACGGCTCCCACAGCGAGGACATCCGCCGGATGCTGCCCTATACCGGCATCCGCTATGCCCGGATTGTGGGCAACAGTGAAGGCTTCGACCTGCCGGAGGATCTGATGCGCTGGCAGGCCACCTGCCATCACAATCATCGGCTGATGGCGCTGGGCCGGGAGTTCTGCGCGCTGGAGAAAAAGCAGTATCAGTACCTGATGTACGTCTGGGGCCACAGCTATGAGTTTGACCGGGACGACAATTGGCAGCTGATGGAGGACTTCTGCGCCATGATGGGCGGCCGGGAGGACATCTGGTACGCCACGAACATCGAGATCGTGGATTACCTGGAGGTATTCCGCCGCCTGCGGTTCGCGGCGGACAACAGCTTTGTGCATAATCCCTCGGCGGCTTCTGCCTGGCTTCGGGTCAACGACGGGGAGCCGGTGGAAATCTCCGGCGGAACAACGATGGCGCTGTAAACATGAAAAAAGGCCGTGCTTCCCCATAAAGGAGGCACGGCCTCTACCTGCCAAAAAAGCCCTGGGAGGTGTCGGAGGGCCCGCAGGCCCTCTGACTCTTGATCGAAAGCCAGCGAGCCCCTTCGGGGCGGTTAAACGGGGCGAAGCCCCTGTGCGGTGGCTTTCGCGCGATTCCGTTAGGAATCGCTTCTTTACACGAACGAGCGGCTGGGAGGAAGCCCCTCAAAAAAGTGGCTTACGCCACTTTTTTGATACCCTTGCATCCTTCTTTTACTTCTGAAACGGCGCCAGCGTGCAGTCCAGGCGAATCTCCCGGGGAGAATGGTACGCCTTCAGCAGCGCCGGGCCGCAGCTGTTGGAGCCGATGCCGTTCTGGAAGGCATCCACGCACAGCACCGTGCAGCCGCTTTCCTCCAACTCGAAGCTGTGAGCCTTCCGGGTCAGCTCCTCCTGGGTGTAAGGGGAGGCGTTGAAGCAGAAGCTGTCGCCCCGGACGCTCCAGCCGCCCAGGCCGTCGTCCACCCGGACGTACGAGCAGTCGTAATGGCTGCCGTTCTCCTGGGGCTTCAGGTAGTCCTCATGCTGGCGGGCCACCGTGGACTGATACAGGCCGCGGAAGCTGCTCCGATGCTTGTCCACATAGCTTTCATGGGGGCCGTAGCCGAAGTAGGTCAGCCGGGCCATGGCCTTGGGCAGGAACAGCCGCAGGCCGAACCGGGGCAGCATGGGGGCCTGCTCCCAGCGCTGGGCGGTCACGCTGACGGCCACCTCGCCATTGGCCCGCACCGTCCACACGGCCTCGCCCCGCACCACCGGCGCGATGGACGGCGAGCTCAAGGAGAAGGGCGTGCGCAGCGTGCAGGCGGCGTCATCCAGGGTAACGGCGGTTTCATAGCCGCGGGACGCAGCCTCCTGATACCGATAGCGCTGCCACTGATTGCGGATGTACATGTCATTGTCCGTAGGCGCGCGCCAGATGTTGAAGGCCATGGGCTTCTCCAGCATCGTTCTGTTGCGGAAAACCATCTCGTCAAAGCAGGCGCGATCCTTGTTGTACACATAGCGGAAATCGCCGCCGGTGATGACGATGACGCCCGCTTCCTCCCGCACCGCCATGGGAAGGGCGCTGCCGCCCTCAGCCTGCGGCACGTCGAAGGACTGCCGACCGATTTCGTCCTCGCCCAGCAGGGTTCCGGCCTCCACCAGGGGTGTGGCCGTCCGGGCATACTCATGGAAGTGCAGCGCGAAGTCCCCCGTCAGACCCTCGGGCAGGGGCAGGCGAACCGTCCGGCGCTCATGGGGCGCAATGTCAAGGGCTTCCGCCGGGACATCCGCCGTGTAAATATCCCGGCCCTGCTGCCGCACGGTATAGGTCATGCGGATGGCGTCGTTCAGGCGGGTAAAATCGAGGGTGTTCCACAGCGTCACCTGGCCCTGGGCAGGGTCGCCGTCCACCACCCGGGCAGGCCGCAGAACGTTTTTGTATTCCAGCAGGCCCGTATGAGGCCGCCTGTCCGGGTAAACCAGACCGTCCATGCAGAAGTTGCCGTCATGAAGGGTCTCCCCGAAGTCGCCGCCGTAGAAATACTTCTTCCGGCCATCCGCCGTCATGCCCATGTCGATGGCATGGTCGCACCACTCCCAGATGAAGCCGCCGCAGTGGCCCTCATGCCGGTGGAAGCAGGCGAAATAGTCCTCCAGGTCGCCGGGGCCGTTGCCCATGGCATGGCAGTATTCGCACAGGATGTAGGGCTTGTCCAGCCGCTTTTCCTCAAAATAGGCGTCGATGTCCTCAATGCTGGGGTACATCCGGCTGTACAGGTCGAGGTCCGGGCCGTTGATCTCCTCGCCCTTGGGCGGGAAGGACGCCCGCTCGTAATGGGTAAGCCGGGAAGGATCGTAGGCCTTCGTCCAGCGCAGGGCCTCGTTGAAATTGCAGCCGTGGCCGGACTCGTTGCCCATGGACCAGATCACCGCGCAGGGCCGGTTCTGGTCGCGGATGACGCTGCGCCGCACCCGATCCAGGATGACCTCCTGATAAGCCGGGTCGGTGGCCAGCAGATTATAGTCGGCGTCATAGGTGCCGTCGATGTTGATGACGCCGTGGCACTCAATGTCCGCCTCCGCCACCACATAGAAGCCGTACTCGTCGCACAGGCGCATGAATTCCGGGGCGTTGGGATAGTGGCTGGTGCGGATGGCGTTGATGTTGTGCCGCTTCATCAGCATGAGGTCGCGCTTCATTTCCGCAAGGCCCACCGCCGCGCCCAGCACGGGGTCACTGTCATGACGGTTCACGCCCTTGAACTTGATGCGCTTGCCGTTGAGCAGCAGGCACCCGTTCTCCACGCGGATGTCCCGCAGGCCAATCTTTTCGGCGATCCATTCCTCCCCGCAGCGCATCAGCAGCGTGTACAGCCGGGGCGACTCGGCGTTCCACAGCTGAATATCCGTCAGGGCGAAGGCCAGCTCGTCGCCCTCCGCCTGGCCGGACGTCAGCAGGACGCCCTGGGGATCCAGCACCTCATAGGCCACGGGAGCGTCGCCGCGCTTGTCCAGCGCCACGCTGACTTGGGCCTGGGTGTGATCCGCCGTCAGCCGTGTGCGGACAAAATAGCTGCGCAGATGGGCTTCGCCGCGCTCCAGCAGGTAGACATCCCGGAAGATGCCGGACATGCGGAACTTGTCCTGATCCTCAAAATAGGTGCCGTCGCACCACTTGAGCACCAGCACGGTCAGGTCGTTGCTTCCCGGGCGGACGAAGGTCGTGACATCGAACTCCGACGGGGAATGGGATACCTGGCTGTACCCCACAAAGCCGCCGTTGACCCACACATAAAAGCAGGAATCAACGCCCTCGAAGCACAGCATGGCCCGGCGACCCAGCGCGGCGTGCCAATCAAAGGCGCGCTGATACACCCCGCAGGGATTATCCGCGGGCACATAGGGCGGATCGTAGGGGATGGGGAACCGGGTGTTGGTGTAGTGGTTCCGGTCATAGCCCTGGCACTGCCATACCGAGGGCACGGGGATGGTGTCCGGCGCGGCGGCGGGCGCGAGGAAATCCTCCGGCAGGGCCCGGACGCTGTCATAATAGCCGAAACGCCACACGCCGCTGAGCAGCGTCAGCCGCTCCGACGCCGCGCGGTCGCCCGCCAGCGCCGTCGCCCGGCTGCCATAGGGCACATAATAGGCCCTCGGTTCCTCCGTGCCGACGTGCAGGTGATGGATGTCCTCCTCATACCGTGGAAACTCCATATGGACAGGCTCCTTCCTATGTTTCGCGTTTGCCCTATTGTATCAGCGCGCCCATGGCTTGTCAATCAGCAAATGCGTAGCCGTGACATCAGCATTGCCGAGCGATGCCAGCCGCCGGACACGGAGCGGGAATGCCTGCCGCGTCCCTCGCTGGGCTTCCTCAGGACAGACAGGAACAACACAAAAAATCAAAAAAATCTCATTTTGCCTCTTTACAAACCGGCTGATCCATGCTATACTATATTTCGTTCGCGGGGCATTAGCGCAGCTGGTAGCGCACAACACTGGCAGTGTTGGGGTCAGCGGTTCGAATCCGCTATGCTCCACCATA
>CBFFZW010000080.1:0-9130 GCA_965646445.1 uncultured Christensenellales bacterium
CCGTTCCCTCGGTCTCCGCGTCGCGGCGCATCTGTCATGCGCCGTGACCCCTCACAAGCGGTAGCGCGCCGCACTCTACCCGCCCGGGTATGGAGAGGGGCGAAGCCCCTTCGCAGGGGTGTCCAGAGGGGGCAGCGTCCCCTCTGGCGTCACTCCTCATACACAAAATTACAGTCGCTGTCGTCCAGCAGGGGCGCGCTCGTGTCCTTGGCGCTCAAAAGCTCCTCGATGACCTCGCCCCAGTCCACACCGATGGAAGGGTCGTTGAAGCGGATGCCCCGGTCGCATTCCTTGCTGTACAGGTTGTCCACCTTGTAGCAGAACTCCACATCGTCCGTCAGCGTTCGGAACCCGTGCCCGAATCCCCGCGGTATGTACAGCATCCGCTTGTTTTCCGCGCTCAGCTCCACCGACACCCACTGCCGGTACGTCGGGCTTCCCTTCCGCAGATCCACCGCCACGTCCATCACCGCGCCCCGCGTCACTCGCACCAGCTTCCCCTGGGCCATGGGTGCGTTCTGGAAATGGATGCCCCGCAGCGTGCCCTTCTGCGCCGTGAACGACTGATTATCCTGCACAAACACCGCGTCGATGCCGATGTCCGCCATCGCCTGGGTCGAATACGTCTCCATGAAGTATCCCCGATGATCCCCATGCACCGCCGGCTCGACAATGCACACCCCAGGCAGGCTTGTCTCGATCCGCTTCATCAGTACCTCACCCTGCCTTCCGCCACGGCCTTCAGGTGTGCCCCATAGGGACTCTTGCCGTAGCGCGCCGCCGATTCCAGCAGCTTCTCCCTGCTGATCCAGCCGTTCTTGTAGGCAATCTCCTCCGGCGCCGAGATCTTGATCCCCTGCCGCTGCTCGATCATCCGCACGAAGTCCGCCGCGTCCACCAGGCTGTCCATGGTGCCCGTATCCAGCCACGCGAACCCCCGGCCCAGCAGCTGCACATCCAGCCGCGCCTGCTTCAGGTACATGTCGTTCAGCGTCGTGATTTCCAGCTCTCCTCGGGCGGACGGTCTGACATCCCGCGCCATGGCGCTGACCCCCTTGGGGTAGAAGTACAGCCCCGTGATGGCGTAGTTGCTCTTGGGCTGCGCCGGCTTCTCCTCCACGGAGATGACGTGGCCCGCCTCGTCGAATTCCACCACGCCGAAGCGCTCGGGATCGTTCACATAATAGCCGAACACCGTGGCCCGATCCTGCCCCTCGGCATTCTCCACCGCCGCCCGGAGCAGCCGCCCGAAGCCGTTGCCGTAGAAGATATTGTCGCCCAGCACCATGGCGCAGGCCTCGTCCCCGATGAATTCCTCCCCCAGCAGGAACGCCTGAGCCAGGCCGTCCGGCGAGGGCTGCACCTGATAGCTCAGGCTCAGCCCGAACTGGCTGCCGTCCCCCAGCAGATGCTCGAACCGGGGCGTGTCCTCCGGCGTGGATATCACCAGAATGTCCTTGATCCCCGCCAGCATCAGCGTGGACAGCGGGTAATAGATCATCGGCTTGTCGTATACCGGCAGCAGCTGCTTGCTCGTTACCATCGTCAGCGGATACAGCCGCGTCCCGGCCCCTCCCGCCAGAATGATTCCTTTCATGCGCTCGATCTCCTTTGTGTGTAAACTGGGAGAATGTACGGGATGATTATACCATGTCCCAGAAAAAATAGCAACGTCTGGCTATGCCGCCATGTAAAAACAATGTCGGCCACTTTCCTTTTCTGTCCAAAAGTGCTATCATCATACCATCATCCCCGCGAAAGGAGCGTTCCCCATGCGCCGAATCATCCGCGCCGCCGCCCTGGCGCTGACGCTTTCTCTGCTGACGCCCGCCCTGGCCCAGGCCGCCGCGACGCCCACACCGCCGCCCATCGCCGTCAGCCAGGATGTGATGGAGCCCCCCGCCATCATCCAGAATGTGCTGGACATCGCCTACAACGAATGGCAGACCCTGGACGGCAAAAAGCTCAAAAAGGTCAACAAGTACACCGAATGGCGCGGCAAGGGCATCGGCTTCGGCTGGTGCGGCGGCTTCATCACCTGGTGCATGATGGAAGCCGGCGTGCCCATGGAGGAACTGGAGGTCTTTCGGGACGGCGCCAAAAAGAACGGCACCGGCTTTTATCCGGTGGAAGGCGTTTACCATGTGAAGGAAGCCAGCGTGGGCAAGCTGCTCCGGGGCTATCAGCTGATGGATCGCTCCACCAACGTGCCGCAGAAGGGCTATCTGCTGGTCTACGGCTGCTCCTACAACAAGACCATTCATGTGGCCCTGGTGTACGACGTGGAGCCGCTGGGCGAGGGCCGCTTCCGCCTGACGACCATCGAGGGCAACATGGCCGGCCGGGTCAAAATGTACATCCACGACTACGACATGAACGCCCCTGACCGGGAAAAGAACCTGTCCGAGCCCCCGGCGGACGCCGAGCTCCTCCCCGAAACGGACTGCCTGCAATATGACGTGCCCGCCTCCACCCCCAACGGTAAGTCCAGCGGGAAGAAGTATCCGTATTATGTGAATTGCTTCCTGATGCCGTGGTAATCGACAAAGTGGCAGCGCCACTTTGTCGACGCTCAAAACGGCTGAACGCCCGCCAATAAGCGAAGCGTTCAGCCGCTTTTTGTTTACCTTACTTCAGTTCCAGCGTGTACGTCTCGCTGTGCCCGCCGTCCACACGGCTGTCGCCGAGGATGATCCGCGACGGTTTCTGCGCCAGGGCGGCGTAAGTATCCTGCCAATGGATCTGATCCCCGTTCTTCTCCGGGACATTCCGCTGGCCCCCGCCCATCATCCCGCTGGGGAGGGGAACACCCTGGACATCCATCAGTCCCAGATAGGAATCCACCTCGGCGTAGGCTTCCATATCGGTCACGGTGTACGTCATGTCCAGGTAAACGCCCAGGGCCGTGCTGGTCAGCGTCACTTCATCCACCCGCAGGCCAAATTTCTCGCAGGCGATGGCTTCCGCGGTAGTCGCCGTCCACAGGGCGGGCGTCGCCTGCAGGGTGAAGTCCAGCTGCGCGGGCTGCCATGTCCGGCTCCTGTCGAAGTCCCCGTTATCGAGGAAGGGGATCGTCAGGCAGCTGAGCTTCACGGGCAGCTCGTCCCCTTCGGCGGCAAAGCTGAGGCGAACCAGCAGCACGCCGTCCTGCCACCAGCTGCTTCCCATATAATCCCCCAGATTTTCCAACCCCACATCGGCATTGACCAGCGCGGTATAGCCATGCTGGGCAGCATAATCGGCCATGGTCACGTCCTCCGGCACGCCGTCCATCATCGAGCAGGCGCTCTCCTCGGGGAAAGCAGGTTCCGCCATCAGGAAGGTGTGCTCATCCTTCGGTTCGACCTTGACCAGGACGGACGCGCCGCGGCCATCATAGACCGCCTCCGTCACCGTGAAGGTCGCCAGCTCCGTCTCCGCCGAAACGCCCACCGCCGTGACCTGTTCCTTGGCCTCGGGAAGGACGGCGTTTCTGCCCGTAAACCGTTCCACCATGTCCAGAATTCCCGGCAGCCCCGTGGCGACCGCCGCGCCGACCAGTACCGTAACCAGCAGGGCCATCGCGAGGCCCAAAGACAGCTTCCTTTTCACAGGCATTTGCTCCTCTCTCATTTGCCGCAGGATCTTGTCGGTATCCTCCCGCGACCATTCCACGCCGGGCAGCTGGCAGTTCAGGGCATTTCGCACCTCATCCTGAGACCACTTCATATCCCTTCGCCTCCTTCCAGCTCCTCTTTCAGCAGTTTTCGCGCACGGAACAACCGTGATTTGGCCGTGTTGACGCTCACGTTCAGCGCCAGGGCCGCCTCGGCCAGCTCCATGCCCTGGTAGTAGTGCAGCAGGATGATCTCCCGGTATCGCGGCGGCAGCGCCCGGATGTCCTCCATCAGGGCGGAGGATGGTTCGCTGACGGGCTCCGGCCATGCTTCCGGCGTAGAACGCCTGTCCACACGGCGGAACCACGCACCCCTGCGCATATCCCGGCAGGTGTTGATGGCGATGCGCATGATCCAGGTCTTCTCCCGGCATTCGCCGCGGAAGCTCCCGCCGCTGCGCCACACCTTGATGAAGGTCTCCTGGGCCGCGTCCTCCGCCAGGTGGACGTCCCCCAGCTGCAAATAGCACATTCGCTTGACATCCGTGCCGTAAGCCGTCATGACCCGTTCCATCTCGGCTTTGCTGACCTTGCACGAGCTCACTGCAAAGTCCATGACCATCGCCTGCCTTTCTCCGGGAATGATCCCCTTGCACTCATTGGACGAAGCCGCAGGAGCGTCAGGGTGCATGGGCGGCGCTGATTTGCAAAAAATTTGACGCCTGTAAGCCAAGGGCAGGCCAGATCGCGACGATCCGCCTGCCCGCGCAGATAACCATTGAAAGAACCACCGGTACGAACAGGAGCATCCAGCCGATCCAGCAGCTTTGCCACGCGGCATCGCGCCCTCATGCTCACGCTTTGACCATCCTGAGATACTCCGTCAGCGCGGTATACTCCCGCAGATAGGCGCCGCGGCGTTCCTCATTGGTTGCCGCGTAGTCCTGGTGTCTGCCAAAAAGCTGAAGCATCTTTTCCGGCTCAATCCACGCCGGCGTCAGCCCACGCTTGATCTCACGGGGCGTCAGATTCCGCTCCGCTGTGCCGATGATGTCGCAGACAAAGTAGTGGCTGATGTACTCGATCGTTTATACCCCACTGGTTCTTAATAAGAAGTACACCTTGATCCCTTAGCATAGTTTTACAGTTGGCTATGGTTCTCTGCATCGCTTCATCATCAAGATACATGGTTAAACCCCACATAATGATTAAATCATACTGTCTTCGATCACAATATTTCTCTACCTCAAAACATAGGTATTCAACATTTTGATATGAATTTGTTTGCTTTAGAAACTCCGGAAATCGATCGATTGCTGTAATTTGACCCACAGCATCATAAATCACATCCTCCATCAAACCTGTACCACATCCGAGATCCAAAACATTGCTTTCCTTAGTGGCAAACCGTTTGACATACTCTGCGTCATAGATCAGCCTATCATTTTTATGAAAGCGACTGGCAATATACCGATCTTCCACTCTGCTCTGTTTCAACCAGAAATCATCAACAACCATAGGTGCGGATGAAATACTCACACAGGGAAACGGGCTTTTGTGTAGGGTGGACGGCGTTTGCCACCGTGGGGAACGCCAGCACATTCCCAGGAAACCGCCGCCCGTCCGAACTCGCCGCTGGTGCGCTCAAACTTCCCATAGTTGGAGCTGTGCCGCTTTCTGCCGGTGGATTTTCTTTACGGCTCCCCTCTGTCATACTGCGGATCATACAGCGGGGGACTCGATTAGAACACCAGAATATTTCTCCGATTTTTTTCAGCGGAGCGCGCGGGCGTTGAGAAAAGGCCGGGAACATTTCGGCTCTTGTACCACACCCATTTCATAGCGGGAGCAATGGGGAGGTTGGGACGCTCCAGGCACCTTGTCATAGGGGCATTGGCGAAACAGCAGACACCGCCCCCTCCTGCTTTCAGCGCCCACCGGCACCGCCTCCACAGCTCCGGCAGGGCAAAGGCACATCCCAGTTAATTCCGGGTTCAGTGCCAATAGGGCGGATCGGTCAGGACGCATATCAACCGAGTGGCGGTCGGCGGGAGCGCAGGCCCTCGATTTCCGTTCCATAAGAAAAGGCCGTCCGTGGCCAGGGGCTGCCCGTCCGGGGCAAAGCTCTGGCCTCTTCCCACAAAACTCGCTCTGACTCCTTCGGCGGCCCATGCCGCCGAACATCCGCCCGCTCCGTTGCGTCCTCCTTCCACAAAGTCATGACCGACTTTGCGGGAACCCTTTTTCCAGAAGTAAGAATTTCCTGCATAAATCACCGTCCTTTCATCAGTGAGCGCCAAAGACGCGCTGGGCGATGCCGCCCGTTTTGAACAGCATGAAGCACAACAGCACCGTGTAGCCGATAGTCCCCCAAATGGCCCCTATGGGGTCGCCGCTGGTGGCGATGCCCTGAATGAGTACGGCGTTAGATCGCCACACATACCAGAATGAGCATCCCCTGGAACGCCACGGCAAACAGGATTTCAGGGTTAGTTTCTGCCCCGTCCCGCCCAGCTCCCGGTTGGACAGGAGGGTCGCCACGGGGATGGGCAAGGCTGTCAGCAGATATATTTTCAATCATTGCGGCCATACACCAGCACAAAAATAATGATGTTCAGGGCCGTCATGGTACGTTGATTAAAATGGACTGCATGAACAGGACCAGCAGCGAGCCTATGGCCATTGTCTCCAGCGTGGCCTCCAGGTTCGGCCAGCATATCCGGCGTTAAACACTCGGTACTGCCCGGAAATAATCAGCCCCGCCGCGCTTGCAATCGCGCTCTGCCGACACATCGAACACCGCCATAACGATGGTTGAATGTGTTTCGTTTCAGAAATGAGGATTGGCGCAGGACGTTTTTGAATACCCACTGAGATATTCGCCACGTCAAATTCGTGCATATTATTTTTTCGAGGAATTCATCTGGATCAGCTTCGTAGGTTGCCCACAAAGTTCAAAGACCATCTCGGCGATAGGCAGTATCACCGTTTCGAGAAAGCTGGCGGGAATGAGGAGAACACCCGGCGTGCCATGCCGCCGGGCTGGTTCCCACCTGGTTACCGCGATCTTCCCCGGACTTGGCGTTTACTTATCGAACAGCCCGGCCCAAGGTTGCCCATGATTCCGTCAATTCAGCAGCTCTTTGATGCCAGTCCGTTGATCAGTCGGTGAGAATACCCATAGGCCCCCGCCCTTAAGAACAAGTGTTGGACAGCAGGGCGTCAGGGTCGTACCCAGCACGATGATGCCGCCGCCCGCCATGAGCTGCTTGATGCCGCGACTTGCCGCAGGTTGTCCGACCAGTAGCCCTCCAGCAGAATTGACCACGCCCAACACGGGGCAAGCCAGCGGCCAAGGGCCACAACAAGCGGTCTGCAAAGTAGTAACACGGCGGTAGAGGAAGAAACTGCATATATCCCCGTTTCTCGGGGTCAGCCCCAGCATGAAAAAAGCCGCCATTACGGCGGGCAGGGTCATCCTCTGGCCTCTGAGCAAAAACTACGCTGGCTACCTCTGGCCATGCTGGCCAGAAGTCCGTCCCGCTCCGTTGTGCTTACCTCCTCCCACAAAGTCACTGACTTTGTGGGAACCCTTTTTGCCCAGAAGCTATTACCAAAAGTGTCCGGTCGTCCAGCTCATTTCATAGTTGAGATGTTCCTCGTCCTCTTCCATTGGCCCCCGTCCGGCACGTCCACCTCGTACACGGTATATTCCTCGCTGGGGTTCAGCTTGTCCATACGCCGCCGGATGAGCCGGGAGAGATCAAAGGCGTTTTTCTTCTTATCGGCCTCGGCGGTGTATTTGTAGTTGGGGTGCTGTTCCAAATCGTACTTGGGGGAATAGAACGGCGGCAGGCCCCGCAGTTGCAGGATGCACCTGTCGCCGGGCATGGTGGCAAGCTCGCGGGGGTCATAAGCTCCCGGCCCAGCCGTTGGGTGTTTTGGCTGAAGCTCTCAGACTGCCCACGGGAACGGCCCTCCGTCTGCATGGAGATGGTTGCTTTCCCCAGCCAGTTTTCAGATATTTCCTTGATGGTGCTGGCCTCCCGGCCTCCCAGGAATATCACGCTGTCCATATTGCCGAGTATTTTCCGCGTTCTTGTCATAAATGGCCTTGCATTGGGCCATCTGCTGGTAGAACAGGGTCAGGCTCACCTCGCGGGAGCGGATGACGGCCACCAGCTTTTCCAGGTTGTTCGGCACTTGGCCCGTGTTGGCCGCCTCGTCCCACAGCACCCGCACATGATGGGGCAGACGGCCCCCGTGTACGTTGTCCGCCCTCTCGCACAACAGGTTGAACATTTGAGAGAACGCCAAGGCTACAATAAAATTGTAGGTGCTGTCCGTGTCGCTGATAATGAAGAAAGCCGCCGTCCGCTTGTCCCCCAGCTTGTCCAGCTCCATTTCGTCATAGCTCATAATTTCCCGGAGCTGGGGGATGTCAAAGGGGGCCAGCCGCGCACCGCAGGAAATCAGGATCGAACGGGCTGTTTTGCCGCTGGCAAGGCGGTATTTGCGGTATTGCTTCACAGCAAAGCAATCCGGCTTGCGCTTTTCCAGCCCGGCAAACATATAGTCCACCGCGTTCATAAAGTCAGGATCGTCCTCTTTCACCTCCATGCCGGAGATCATATCCACCAGCGTGTTCATTGTTCCTGTCCTTCCGCTGCCCCTCAAAAAAAATGATATAGGCAATCAGGTCGCAGTACATGAAGCGTTTTTCAGATTTCGTCCAAAACGGATCTCCCTCCTTGCCCTCGCCCTTGGTGTTGGAGATCAGGGCATTGACGAATTTCAGAATGTCGGCCTCGTTGCGGATATAGGCCAGGGGGTTATAGTGCATGGATTTTGAGAAGTCGATGCTGTTGAAAACCTTAATCTCCTATACCCTTTTTTCCTCTGGAGGAAATAGCCCACCTGGGACAGCACCCCGCCCTTGGGGTCTACCACCACATAGGAGCTGTGGGCCTGGAGCAGTTGGGGGGTGAGCCAGAAGCGGGTTTTGCCGGAGCCGCTGGAGCCGATGACACAGGCGTTGAGGTTCCGGGCGTTGGCCGGGTTCTTGGGCCGGGTGTTGGTGGTGAGAAATTCCGTTTTGGTGAGAATGACGTTATTTTCAAACTTGGGATCGGCAAAAGGGGCAATATCTTTTGGGCCGCCCCAGCGGGCCGATCCATACTCCGCATCCGGGCGGAATTTCTTGGCCTTTTTCGCCTTGCAGTAAATCAGGAGCCGGATGCCAGCCGCCCCCGCGATGCCTACCAGCCAGTCAAAGGGGTTCAGCCCCGGCGCGAAGTCGGCAAAGGCCGGGCCGAGGGCCGCCGTCATCCCCACCAGCTTGTGCGCCAAATCCGCCCCGGCCGCCAGACGGTAAGCCGTCCCCGCTTTCAGACAGGCCCACAAGACGAACAGATAGGGGATATTGGGTAAAATGTACTTGCGGATATTATCTTTCTTCACGCTCCGCCTCCTTTGTCCGCTCCTTTTGCCGGGGCTGGTTGCGTACCAACTCCTGGGCGCGTTTGAGCTGTTCCC
>CBFFZW010000081.1:0-6844 GCA_965646445.1 uncultured Christensenellales bacterium
ACTTGGACGACACCCCGGAGGGAAATATGGCGTACCAAGCATTGTACCGCCAGTGGCGGCCCAAGGATTTTTCGTCCATGGTGGCCCAGGAGGCCATCATTGCCACGCTCCGGCATCAGATCGAGACGGGGCGCATTGCCCATGCCTATCTTTTCTGCGGCTCCCGGGGCACGGGAAAAACGTCCACGGCCAAGATCATGGCCCGGGCCATCAACTGCGAGCATCCCGATCACGGCGATCCCTGCGGGGAATGCGCGTCCTGTCGGCGCCTTCTGGCGGACGAATCCCTTGACGTGATGGAAATCGACGCGGCCAGCAACAACGGCGTGGATGAGATCCGCGACCTGCGGGAAACGGTGAAGTATCCGCCCCAGCAGGGCCGCTACAAGGTCTACATCATCGACGAGGTGCACATGCTGTCCGCCTCGGCCTTCAACGCGCTGCTGAAGACCCTCGAAGAGCCCCCGGCCCATGTGGTGTTCATCCTGGCCACCACCGAGCCGCAGAAGCTCCCCGCCACCATTCTCAGCCGCTGCCAGCGCTTCGACTTCGGGCGCATCCCGGCGGGGCAGATCGCCGGACGGCTGATGGAGGCTGTCCAGGGCGCGGGGGGCACGGCCACCGAGCGCTCTTTGAACATGATTGCCCGGGCGGCGGAGGGCGGCATGCGCGACGCGCTGTCCATCCTGGACATGTGCCTGGGCTACCAGAGCGACGTGGACGAGGAGCTGGTGCGGCGGGTGCTGGGCGTCAGCGACCGGGGCTTTCTGTTCCGCTTTGCCGAAAGCCTGCAAAGCGAGGATCCCGCCGCGCTGCTGAGCATGATCGACGAGATGATGCGGGCGGGCCGGGAGCCCATGGTCTTCGCCAAGGATGTCAGTCAGCATCTGCGGGCGCTGCTGATGGCGAAGGTCTGCCCCGACGACCTGGCCTCCCTGCTGGATCTGACAGGAGAGGACGCGGAGGAGTACGCCGGTCAGGCGGAGGGCTTCACCGAGACCCGGCTGATGCGCATGATGGAACTGTTCATGGCGGTGGAAACGGAGCTGCGCTACGCCTCTTCGCCCCGCATTGCCCTGGAAACGGCGGCGCTGAAGGCCTGCCTGCGTACCACGGAGGCGGATGCCGCGGCCCTGAACGACCGCATTGCCCAGCTGGAAAAGCAGGTGGCCGACCTGACCGAAAAGCTGAAAAACGGCGTGGCCGTCGCGGCTCCGGCGAAGATGGCCAAGGCTGCCGCGCCCGTGGAGAAGAAGCCTGAGCCGCCCAAGCCGAAGGTGCTGACGCCCACCGGCCGCACCGACGCCGACGCCTGGAAGGATGCCATGGCGGCCCTGAAAAAGGGCAACCCTGCCGCCTTCAGTATGCTGAGCATGGGGCGCTACATGGGCTGCGCGGGGGACACCTACCGCTGGGAGGCTCCCGTGGGCATGGAGTTCTTCGTGGGGGCGCTGAACAAGGAAGATAAGCGGGACGCCATCGCCGCCGCGCTGACGGAGGCCAGCGGCATTCCCAGCAAATTCGAGGCTTCGCTGCCGGGAAAGCCCAGGCAGGAGGACAGCGGCGAGGACGCCCTTCTGCGGGAGCTCAGCGACACCTTCGGCAAGGAGAACATGATGGTGCAGGAGGACGCGAAGTGACGCGGGCGGCGTTTCCCATGACGGCGGAGGGCGAGGCGCTGTTCCCGCAGGGCCCCGCGCTTCACGGCATCCGAGAGGCGGCGCTCCACGGCATGGGGCGCGGCTGGGTGGATGCGCCCCTTCACCCTCGCTGCGCGGTGCTCACAGCGGGGGATTTTCTTTTGTGCGGCGGGGTTCCGGGGCCGTCGGCAAGGCATCTTCTGCGCCATGCGCTGATGTCGGAGCGCCGGGAATGGCTCATCGGAGCGCCGGAGGGCTGGACGGCTGCGCTGGAAGCTGTCGCCAGGACAGAAACGGCGACCCGCTACGCCTTTGACCCGGAGATTCAGCCGCAGGATGCGCCTTTGGCGGCGATGGTGAAGCGGCTGCCGGAGGGCGCGGCGCTTATACCTCTGGAAGGCCCGCTGATTGCCGCCTGCCGCCAGGAATCTTGGAGCCGCGATTTTGTGAGTCAGTACACCGACGGGGATTACGCCCGCCGGGGCCTGGGGATGCTGCTGACGATGGACGGCCGGGCTGTTGCCGGAGCCAGTTCCTACCTCAGCTATCCCGGCGGGATGGAGGTGCAGGTGCAGACCCGGGAGGGCTTTGAAGGTAGGGGCTACGCGACCATCGCCAGTGCCGGGCTGATCCTTCTGGCTCATGAGCGCGGCCTTCGCGTGACCTGGGACGCGGCCAACGCAGCCTCCGCCCGCCTGGCGGAAAAGCTGGGCTATCGTTCCGCGGGGGCGTATGCTGTCTATGTGTTTCAGGGCTTCCGGCCCTGAGCGATTCCTCGTTCTCAGACAGCTTCAGCATGAAACGTATGCAAATGTATTGGTTTTGAACTTGTATTTTTCGCCGCATTGGCGTATACTGGAATGGATGGGCAGTCTCCGGGCTGCGGAAGATGTAAGATTGATCGGAGGAACGTCGATCATGGCAAGATTGTTTGGGACCGATGGCGTGCGCGGCATTGCCAATCAGGATTTGACCTGCGAGCTGGCCTTCAAGCTGGGTCAAGCGGCGGCCTGCGTGCTGGCCAGCAACGTGCACCGTCCGACCATCCTGGTTGGGCGCGATACCCGCATCAGCGGTGAAATGTTGGAAAGCGCGCTGGTGGCGGGCATCTGCTCCATGGGCGCTCGGGCCGTGCTGGTGGATGTGCTGCCAACCCCGGCCATCGCCTACCTGACCCGATATTACCAGGCGGACGCCGGCGCGGTGATTTCCGCCAGCCATAACACTGTGGAATACAACGGCATCAAATTTTTCAACTGCCAGGGCTATAAACTGCCCGACGCCATCGAGGACGAAATGGAGCGCATCATCCGGGAAGGACTGCCGGATGACAAGGTGCTGCCCATCGGCGAACGCGTGGGCCGTCCTGTGCACCAGCGCAACGCCCAGCGGCGCTACATCGACTTTGCCAAGGAAACCACTGGCGTCCGCCTGGACGGCCTGCACATCGTGGTGGACTGCGCCCAGGGCGCCAGCTTTGAGGTCGCGCCCACTGTGCTGCGAGAGCTTGGCGCGACGGTTTCCGCCTACTACCATGAGCCGGACGGCAACAACATCAACGAGAACTGCGGCTCCACCCACCCCGAGCGCCTGTGTGAATTGGTGCGGGAGCTGGGGGCGGACATCGGACTGGCCTTTGACGGCGACGCCGACCGGCTGATGGCTGTGGACGAGCGGGGCAAGGTGGTCAACGGCGACCAGGTGATGTGCATCTGCGCCAACCATCTCAAGCAGCAGGGGCGCCTGCGGAACAACACCCTGGTGACCACCATCATGAGCAACATGGGTCTTGACCTAGCGCTGGAAAAGCTGGGCATCCGCAACGAAAAAACCAAGGTAGGCGACCGCTATGTGCTGGAAAAGATGCTGGAAAGCAACTACAACCTGGGCGGAGAGCAGAGCGGCCATGTGATTTTCCTGGACTACAACACCACCGGCGACGGGCTGGTGACCGCCCTTCAGCTGCTGACGGTGATGGTGGAGAGCAAGCAGAGCCTGGGCCGTCTGGCGTCCATCATGCAGGTGCTGCCGCAGTCGCTGTACGGCGCGAGGGTGTCCGACGCCCGGAAGTACGACTATGATAAGGACGAGGAAGTGGCGGAGGCCATCAAGGCCCTGGAAAAGAAGTATGAGGGCCGCGGACGGGTGCTGATCCGGGCCAGCGGAACCGAGCCGCTGGTGCGCGTGATGATTGAGGGCCCCAACCAGCGGGAGATGGATCAGGATGTGTACTCGCTGGCAAAGCTGATTGAGAAACGGTTGAATCGGTAAGGAACGGATTTCCCAGGGCGGCGGTTGCGGCCCTGGGGATTCTTTTTTTCACGGAGTGGATGGTGTCTTTGCCAGGCGACCCAAGGGTTGCCAACGAGCAATCGGGAAGCCTTGGGTTGCCTGGCAGGACGGAAGCCTCGCAAGGGGGAATAGGTATGCGCCCTTGGCAGGGCGGCGGAGCTTGATGGCTCTACTTTTTCCACGGAGAAAGTACAACCAAACACTTCCGCAGCCCTGCTAAGGGCAATCCCCCTACCAGCCCTAATGGTACCAGTCCCATGTGCAACCGGGTCTACCAAACTAAACCAGACGATAACCTTGTCACTGAAGCACACTGGCCTGCTCCAATGGAGGAGGAACACCGCCCCGCAAGGGGCAATTAGCCGGTAGTTGTTTATGTCTACACACGTCGCGCAAAGCGACGGGGTTTGGGGGAAAGGAGTACCGCGCCGCCGGTGGCGGATGAAGCGGTACGCAGTTCCAATGAGGCACAGAGCGCAGGGGAGTAAGCCCTTGCGCGACAATGCCGAATTGTGGACCGGCTGCTCATGCAGGTTGAATTTAGCCGCCCCCAATCCTCTTTGGTACTTTCTCTGAAGAGAAAGTACAACCAAACAGTCCCGCAACTCTGCTAAGGGCAAACCCGGTGCAAAGCATCAAAAAGAGGGCCGTCCTCAAAGTCCCTCTGAAAGCCCTCGATCCCTTTTCACCGCAGTATGATTCCTTTTTCCTTCCTACGACACCCGAAAGATTGTCAGAACATCGACAAAATTTTTTCAGGGAGCAGGAAAAAAGGGGGCCCGCGTGGAATAGTAGAAAATGGGTAAAGTTGAACCACTTTATTTCTTCCTGTCTTGCAAAAGGCAGATTCTTACACATGGAGGGGATTTTGGACATGAGCATGCAGGACCTCAAGCAGGTACTGGCCAAGAAGCAGGCCATCCTGCAGGGAGACGCAGACCGTATCGCCAAGCAGCGTGCCGACGGCAAGCTGACTGCCCGGGAGCGGGTGATGAAGCTGCTGGACGCGGGCTCCTTTGTGGAGACGGACGCCCTGGTTTCCAAGAACGATGACTACGCTGGCGTCATCACCGGCTACGGCACGGTGCAGGATCGCCCGGTGTACCTCTTCGCCCAGGACTTCACGGTACACGGCGGCGCCATGGGCGTGGCCCAGGCCAAGAAGATCTGCAAGGTGCTGGATCTGGCCCAGAAGACCGGCGCGCCCGTCATCGCCCTGTGCGACAGTGCCGGTGTGCGCATCGACGAGGGCGCCGAGGCCATGAACGCTTATGCTTCCATCTATGCCAAGATGGCCCGGCTGAGCGGCGTGGTGCCCATGGTGGCGCTGGTGCTGGGCCCCGTGGTGGGCGGCGCGGCGCTGATCGCCCAGCTGGCGGATGTCTCCATTGAGGCGGAGAACGTCGGTCAGCTGATGGTCTACGGCCCGCAGGTCATGAGCGCCATGACCGGCAAGACCTACGACGCCAAGGCCGTGGGCGGCGCGAAGGCCATGGCCGCTCAGGGCGGCGTTGCCCTGACCGCCGCCGATGAGGACGAGGCCATCGCCCTGACGGTGCAGGTGCTGGAGCTGCTGCCCGGCTCCAACGGTGAGGACGCCCCCATCGTGGACACGGACGACATGAACCGCCTGCTGCCCGCCATCGACCCCGCCGATGCCGACGGCCTGATGGCCGCCATGGCCGACGCGGCTTCCTATGTGGAGTTGTACAAGGCCTGGGGCAAGGAGCTCCGGGTGGCGCTGACCCGCATGGGCGGCCGCACCGTTGGCCTGGTGGTGGGCAACGCCAAGGAGAACGACGGCATGCTGACCCCCGCCGCCGCCGCCAAGGCCGCGCGCTTCATCCGCCTGTGCGACTGCTACTCCATCCCCGTGGTGTCCCTGATTAACAGCAAGGGCATTGCCGTGCCGGAGGTCAGCGCCCAGTCCTGGACGATGATCGCTGCCGCGCAGCTGCTCTGCGCCTATGCCGAGGCGACCACGGCCAAGGTGTCCGTGGTGGTGGGCAACGCCATCGGTCAGGCCTACGTCGCCATGGGCGGCAAGGCCAATGCTGACATGACCTATGCCTGGCCCGGCGCGGTGATTTCCGCCCTGACCCCCGCGGCCGCCGTGCAGGTGCTCTACACCGATGAGCTGAAGGCCGGCGACAAGCCCGCCCTGGAGACCCGCGCCGTGCTGGAGGAGAAGTTTGCCTCCGACGTGGCTGACGGCGTGGCCGCCGCCCAGGCCGGCATGATCGACGACGTGGTGGAGCCCGCGGAGACCCGCAAGTACATCATCGCGGCGCTGGAGATGCTGTCCTCCAAGCGGGAGAGCAATCCGCCCAAGAAGCACGGCAACCTGCCGCTGTGATCGGAAAGGAACGTGTAAGCAATGAGTATCTGGAGCAATCTTGGCTTCGGCCTGATGGTCACGGTCATCGGTGTGCTCGTGGTGTTCTTCGGCCTCATCGTGCTGATCGGCCTGATTAAGCTGATGCAGATGCTGACCGGCAACCTGGGCAAGAAGAAGGAAGCGCCCGCGCCTGCTGCCGCGCCTGCTGCCCCCGCGCCTGTGGCGGAGGCTGCCCCCGCCGTCAGCCAGGACAACGACGCGCTGATCGCCGTGATTACCGCCGCCGTGGCCGCCATGATGGAGGAAGGCAGCGCCTTCACCGTCCGCCGTGTCCGCCGCGTATCGAACACCCCTGCCTGGAGCAAATCCGGCCGTGAGGAGCAGGTTTACAGCCGCTTCTGACCCGTTCAAACACCATCAATCTGAACTGTGATAGGAGGAAATACAATCATGCGTACCTTCAATATTACTGTCAATGGCCAGACCTATGTGGTTGATGTGGAAGAAGTCGGCGGCGCTGTGACCGCCGCGCCCGTGCGTGCCGCCGCCCCTGTGGCTGCCGCGCCTGTTGCCG
>CBFFZW010000082.1:0-5836 GCA_965646445.1 uncultured Christensenellales bacterium
TGTTGCTTCTCAATGATAACGGATTGGCTCTCAGGCCTCTTCTCTTTTTCCCTTTTGTCCAACTTGTATTGTAGTACTACATCCCCGGGCTGCCGGAGCGTAAATTTTCCCCTTGAAATTTCCGCAAATCCCGCTATAATATAGTGTATGCCAACGTTCACCATGATGGGGACGGCGGCGGAAAGGTTTCCCGCAAGCGAGCCGGAGGCTGGTGCGAGTCCGGCGGGGAAATTCCGGCGCGGATCACCCCGGAGTGAGGCGGCCTGACTTCTCAGGGCTGCCCGGGCGCTCCCGATACAGGGCGGCAGGAGGGTTCCTGCGCAAAGAGGGCGGCATCGCGCCGTCAACTTGGGTGGTACCGCGGATTTGATACATCCGTCCCAGAAGAGCTTTCCTGGGGCGGATTTTTCTATGCTGAAGGCTTCCGCTCCCATGACTTCCACCAAAAACAGGAGGCGTCACCATGTACAACAAGGTTGCCACGGACATGAATTTCCCGGCCCGGGAGGCGGAAATCACCCGCCTGTGGAAGGAGAAGGACATCATCCGCAAGTCCTTCCGTCACCGCGAGGGCGGCGAGACCTTCACCTTCTTCGACGGCCCGCCCACGGCCAACGGCAAGCCCCACATCGGCCACATCGAGACCCGCGTCATCAAGGATCTGATCCCCCGCTATCACACCATGAAGGGGCAAAACGTCCTGCGCAAGGCCGGCTGGGATACCCACGGCCTGCCCGTGGAGCTGGAGGTCGAGAAGATTCTGGGCCTGGACGGCAAGCCGCAAATCGAGCAGTACGGCATCGAGCCTTTCATCGGTGAATGCAAGAAGAGCGTGTGGAAGTACCTGCACGAGTGGGAAAAGATGTCCGACCAGGTGGGCTACTGGGTGGACATGGAGCATCCCTACATCACCTATGAGGATGACTACATCGAGTCCGAGTGGTGGAGCCTCAAGCGCATCTTCGACAAGGGACTGCTTTACCAGGGCCACAAGATCGTGCCCTACTGCCCCCGCTGCGGCACCGCCCTGTCCAGCCATGAGGTGGCCCAGGGCTACAAGAACGTCAAGGAGGTTTCGGCCTTTGTGCGCTTCCGCGTCAAGGGCGAGGAAAATACCTACCTCCTGGCCTGGACCACCACCCCCTGGACCCTGCCCTCCAACCTGGCCCTGTGCGTCAACCCCGGCCACACCTACGTCCGGCTGACGGCGGAGGGAGACACCTACATCATGGCCCAGGCCCTGGTGGAGAAGGTCTTCGCGGGCAAGGAGGTCATCGTTGTCGAGACAATGCCTGGCAAGGACCTGGAAGGCATGGCCTATGAGCCGCTGTTCGACTTTGCCGTGGGCAAGGTGAAGGACGCCTGGCGCGTGGTCTGCGATGATTATGTGACCATGGAGGACGGCTCCGGCATCGTGCATATCGCCCCCGCCTTTGGCGAGGACGATAACCGCGTCTGCCGGGAGAACGGCATCGGCTTTATCAACCTGGTGGACAATCAGGGCTGCATGACCGAGGATACCAAGTGGCCTGGCGTATTTGTGAAAAAGGCTGATCCCCTGGTGCTGGATGACCTGAAGGAGCGGGGACTGCTCTTCGCCGCCGTGCCCTTTACCCATGATTATCCCTTCTGCTGGCGCTGCGATACGCCCCTGCTGTATTACGCCCGGCCTACCTGGTTCATCAAGATGACGGCCCTGCGGGATAACCTGGTGCGCAACAACCGCACCATCAACTGGATGCCTGAGAACATCAAGGAAGGCCGTATGGGCACCTGGCTGGAGAACGTTCACGATTGGGGCCTTTCCCGGGAGCGCTACTGGGGTACGCCCCTGCCCGTGTGGCAGTGTGAGGACGGCCATCTACATGTGATCGGCTCACGGCAGGAGTTGCGGGAGATGGCCATCAACGATCCCGGCGAGCGCATCGAGCTCCACCGGCCCTTCATCGACGCCGTGACCATCCGCTGCCCCCACTGCGGCAAGGAGATGCACCGGGTGAAGGAGGTCATCGACTGCTGGTATGATTCCGGCTCCATGCCCTTCGCCCAGTGGCACTATCCCTTCGAGAACAAGGAGCAGTTCGAGGCCCATTTCCCGGCCAACTTCATCTCCGAGGCCGTCGACCAGACCCGCGGCTGGTTCTACACCCTGGAGGCCATCTCCACCCTGCTGTTCGACAAGGCGCCCTTCGATAACTGCATCGTCCTGGGTCATGTCCAGGACGCGGAGGGCCGGAAGATGTCCAAGCACCTGGGCAATGTGGTGGATCCCTTTGACGCGCTGGATAAGTTTGGCGCCGACGCCCTGCGCTGGTACTTCTACACCACCGCCGCTCCCTGGCTGCCCAAGCGCTTCTCGGATGAAGCCGTCCGGGAGGGCCAGCGGAAGTTCCTGGCCACGCTGCAGAACGTGCATTCCTTCTTCAGCATGTACGCCCAGATCGATGGCTTTGATCCCCTGGCCCATCCCCTTGACAAGGTGGAACTGAGCCTGATGGACAAGTGGATTCTGTCCAAGCTGAACAGCCTCATCGCCAAGGTGGATGAGGATCTGGCCGCCTACCGTGTCACCGAGCCCGCCATGGCCATCCAGGATTTTGTGGACGAGCTGTCCAACTGGTATGTGCGCCGGGGCCGCGAGCGCTTCTGGGGCAAGGGCATGGCCGGCGATAAGGAAGCCGCCTTTGCTGCGCTGTATCATGTGCTGGTGACGCTGAGCAAGGTCGTCGCGCCCTTCGTGCCCTTCATGGCCGAGGAAATCTACCAGAACCTGGTGGTCAACAACGTGCCCGGGGCTGTTGAGTCCGTGCATCTGTGCGACTTCCCCGCTGCGGATATGTCCGTGGTGGACAAGGACATGGAAGATCAGATGGAGGCGCTGCTGGAGGTGGTTCAGCTGGGCCGCGCCTGCCGCAGCACCGCCAACATGAAGGTTCGCCAGCCCGCCGCCCGGCTGTACGTCAAGGGCGCGGCCTTCACCGAGGCCTATCAGGCCCTGTGCGAGGATGAGCTGAACGTCAAGGAGGTCGTCTTCACCGACTCCGCCCGGGACTTCACCACCTACAAGCTGAAGCCGCAGATGCGCACCCTGGGCCCGAAGTACGGCAAGCTCCTGGGCAAGATCGGCCAGCACCTGGCTGCGCTGGACGGCAACGACGTGGTGGACGCCTTTGCCCGGGGCGAGACGGTGTCCTTTGACATCGAGGGCACGAAGGTGGAGCTGGCCGGCGTAGACGTGCTGACCGAGCCCATGCAGAAGCCCGGCTTTACCGCCCTGGAGGACAAGGGCGTGACCGTGGTGCTGGACACCAACCTCACCGAGGCGCTCATCAATGAGGGCTATGCCCGCGAGGTGATCTCCAAGCTGCAGACCATGCGCAAGGAGGCGGATTTTGAGGTTACGGATCGCATCGACGTGCGCTATGCCTGCGGCGATGTGCTGGCCTCCGCCATCCGGACCGGCGCGGAAATGATCCAAAGCGGCACCCTGGCCCTGAGCGTGGAGCGGGCCGAGGCGGACGATACCTTCATCGCCAAGGAATGGAACATCAACGGCCAGACGGCTGTGCTGGCCATCCGCGTACACCGCGGCTGATTCCGGCTGCCCCTGCGCCTGCGCGACGCAGGGGCAAGCTATGTGTACTCCATGATGACGGAAAGGCGGGCGACGACGATGAAATTCGCGCTCATAGGCCAGGATATACCCACCCTGCTGCCCACGCTGCTGACGGACCTGCTGTTCGCGGGCCGTCAGGCGGCGGAGGTGGTTGTGGAGGAGCGGAACGCCGCCATGCAGGATGTGCTGCGGCGCTATGGTCAGGCGATCTGCGTCCACAGCGGCCTGGAAAGCCGGGTGGAAGTCACCGGCGACCGGGCGGAGGCGCTCACCGGCGCGGACTGCGTGATTTACGCCGGGGACTGCATGGCGGCCACCCGGTTTCACCAGGATCGCGCGGCCCTTTCCGGCACGGAGGAGGACGATCCCGGCCTGACGGATCAGGCCCGTGTCAACGGCGGCGTCGGCGGGCTGATGCACACCCTGCGCCAGGGAGAATATGTGCTGTCCCTGTGCGAGAGCATGGCGGCGCATTGTCCCGGTGCGCTGGTCATCAACCTGGGTCAGCCCATGGCGAGGGTGACGGCGATGTTCACTGTCCGCGGCTTCCGCTGCTACGGCCTGGGCCGCACACCCATGCGGGGCGCCAACGGCATCGACAGCATTTGCAAGAAGCTGGGCATCAAGCCGGAGGAGGCCGAGGCCGAAACCGCCGGACTGCCGGGCTTCGCGTTTCTGCTGTCCCTGCGCCGGGATGGAGAGGAACTGCTGCCCAGGGTGGAGGCGCTGACGGCGGAGGGCGAATTCGGCCGTCTGGCCCAGCGCTGGCTGGACTGGTATGGCGCGGTGGCCGTGGGTGACGTGACCGATCACGCGGAATGGCTGCCCGCTCAGCCGGACTTCATCCCCGAGGAAGACCCTGAATTGGGTGAAACGGTGGAGCGGCGCAAGGAGCGCATCCTGTACATGAACACCGTGGGCGAGAAGGGCGCGGCGGACAAGGAGGGCATGATGGCCCAGCTGCTGCTGCTGTCGAAGGCGCCGCCCATCCGTCCGATGCGGTTGGCCCTGGCGCTGCTGCGGGGCGAGAATCTGACCATGCCCGCCGTCACCCGGGTGAATGGCGGGGAGTTGCCACAACTGCCCAAAGATGCTATCATAGAGACAGGGCTGACGCTGCTGCGGGGCGAGCCCGCGCTTCAGCGGCGGATGCTGCCGGGGGAGCTGGCGGACATCTGCGGCGAGGTCGATTGGACGAATCGCCTGGCGGCCAAGGCGGCGGAAGGCGACAGAGGTGCGCTGAGGGCGTGCATTGAGGCGGATCCCGCGCTGGAGGGCCTGGATCGGCTGTACTGTCAGGAGCTTGTGGATAAGATGATCGAGATGCACAGCGATGTGATTGAGCGGCTGGCGAGGGATGGGGAGTAAGAGGAGCATTCAAGCTGTCGGGGCGAGGGTTCCGGGGTGGAAAGCACACCCTCATAGGGGCTGAAGGTTTCCCAAAGACATTGGAAAGCCCCGAAAGCCGGGCCCCGAAGGATTCCAAAGGGCGATCGGAAAGCCCTTTGGCCGCCCAGCAGGGCGGAATCCTCTACTTGATGAAAAGCTCTTTTGCAAAGGTGATTTGCCCTTGGCAGGGCAATGGTGCTGAGGGGCTCTACTTTCTCCACGGAGAAAGTAGCAAAGAGGTCTGGGGGCGGCTGAGTTCAACCTGCATGGCCAGCCGGTCCACAATTCGGCATTGTCGCGCAAAGGCAAAAGCCTCTGCGCTCTGTGCCTCATTGGAACTGCGTACCGCTTCATCCGCCACTGGCGGCGCGGTACTTCGTTCCCCCAGGCCCCCCGTGGCATAGCATGTTGTGTGTGGCTATAACCGAGCTACCAGCTAAGATCGCCTCGCAGGGGCGGTCATCCACCGCCATTGGAACAAGTGAGTGTCCAGCAGGCAGCGGGGTTCTCGTCTGGTTTGGCTTCGCGCCGTGGTTGCACATGGGACTGGAACCCGTGGTTCCTAAGTCGGTTGTGGAGCTGGCAGTGTTGGTTCCTATACGGGGTCGGCGAAGCCGCCAGGGCCCCCGCAGGGTGGCCCGCCCCGCATGCTCCAAAGCCCTCAAAGCTGCGGGCCCCGAAGGATTCCAAAGGGCGACCGGAAAGCCCTTTGGTCGCCCCGCAGGGCGAAACTTTACGAAATACGCGCACGAATCAACGACCGAAGGCTCTGAACCAAGCCGCGAGACGGGAGTCGAGAGGGGCGAAGCCCCTTCGCGGGGGTGTCGGGGG
>CBFFZW010000083.1:0-5528 GCA_965646445.1 uncultured Christensenellales bacterium
TCCGGCAGCGACCTATCCTCCCGGGCCGTGTCCAGCCAAGTACTTTCGGCACTGAAGGGCTTAACTGCTGTGTTCGGGATGGGAACAGGTGGAACCCCTTCGTCATTGCCACCGGAAATGGTGAGCTATTCAGTTGCCGGGCTCTTCTGCGCCTGCCTGGGCTTCCGTTCTGGAACTCTGTTCCATCTCTTCTGCTCTCAGCTCGCCCGCGGATCCTCTCCGCTTCCCGGCTCTCGCATTGTAGCACGCTCTCGCTTCCCTGTCAAGTCCGCTTTTCGCTTCCCTTGACCTCTCCGCTCCTTCGCGCTCCTCTGCTTCCCGCACCCTGACAACTGCACATCGAATGATTTCCAGATCGACCTTCAATTGATCTCTTCGTTTTTCCTTCCAGGCGACGCTTCCGTTCCCGGCCGCTTCACCCTTCCGGCTTCCTTTTCAAGCGCTTTCAATCAAGCCCTCGACCGATTAGTATCATCAAGCTCCATACGTTACCGCACTTCCACCGATGACCTATCTACCTGGTAGTCCTCCAGGGGTCTTACTTCTTTCGAATGGGAGTCTTATTCTTGAGGTGGGCTTCACGCTTAGATGCCTTCAGCGTTTATCCCTTCCGCACTTCGCTTCCCTGCTATGCCGTTGGCACGACAACAGTTGCACCAGTGGTGCGTCCATTCCGGTCCTCTCGTACTAGGAACAGCTCCTCTCATGACTCCTACGCCCACGATGGATAGGGACCGAACTGTCTCACGACGTTCTGAACCCAGCTCGCGTGCCGCTTTAATTGGCGAACAGCCAAACCCTTGGGACCGACTACAGCCCCAGGATGCGATGAGCCGACATCGAGGTGCCAAACCTCCCCGTCGATGTGAACTCTTGGGGGAGATAAGCCTGTTATCCCCGAGGTAGCTTTTATCCGTTAAGCGACGGCTTTTCCACTCAATACCGCCGGATCACTAAGCCCGACTTTCGTCTCTGCTCGAGTTGTCACTCTCGCAGTCAGGCACCCTTCTGCCTTTGCACTCTGCGAATGGTTTCCATCCATTCTGAGGGTACCTTTGGGCGCCTCCGTTACTCTTTCGGAGGCGACCGCCCCAGTCAAACTGTCCACCTGACACTGTCCATTGCCCGGTTTCACGGGCCCATGTTAGAACTTCAGTAACCGAAGAGTGGTATCCCAACGTCGACTCCACCAAGTCCGGAGGCCTGGCTTCTATGTCTCCCACCTATCCTGTGCATCAGTTACCGAAATCCAATATCAGGCTGCAGTAAAGCTCTACGGGGTCTTTCCGTCCAGTCGCGGGTAATGGGCATCTTCACCCATACTTCAATTTCACCGGGCCCCCTGTTGAGACAGCTCACAAGTCGTTACACCATTCGTGCGGGTCGGAACTTACCCGACAAGGAATTTCGCTACCTTAGGACCGTTATAGTTACGGCCGCCGTTTACTGGGGCTTAGGCTCGATGCTTCGCTTTCGCTAACATGTCCCCTTAACCTTCCAGCACCGGGCAGGTGTCAGCACCTATACGTCAGCTCTCGCTTTCGCAGATACCTGTGTTTTTGCTAAACAGTCGCTTGTGACTATTCTCTGCGGCCTACTCTCGTAGGCACCCCTTCTCCCGAAGTTACGGGGTCATTTTGCCGAGTTCCTTAACAAGGGTTCTCCCGTTCGTCTCAGGATTCTCTCCTCGCCCACCTGCGTCGGTTTCCGGTACGGGCGCCTTCAGATATACCAGCAGCTTTTCTCGCCAGCGTGAACTCACTCGCTTCCCTACTTCATTTCGGTCCCCATCACGGCTCACCTTATAGGGATGCGTACTTCACTACATCCCAAGCTTACCGCTTAGACCGGGTTGACCATCACCCGGCTCGAGCTATCCTTCTGTGTCACTGCTTCATTCCTTCGGCGGTGCAGGAATCTACACCTGCTGTCCATCGCCTACGACTTCCGTCCTCGGCTTAGGCCCCGACTTACCCTGGGTGGATGAACCTTCCCCAGGAAACCTTGGGCTTTCGACGGGCATGTTTCTCGCATGCCTCTCGCTACTCATACCGGCATTCTCTCTTGTATGCAGTCCACCAGTCCTCTCGGTCTGGCTTCAGCCCCGCATACATTGCTCCTCTACCACGCGCTTAAAGCGCATCCATCGCTTCGGTGTCACGTTTAGCCCCGGACATCTTCGGCGCACAATCACTCGACCAGTGAGCTATTACGCACTCTTTAAATGTGTGGCTGCTTCTGAGCCAACATCCTGGTTGTCTGTGCAATTCCACATCCTTCTCCACTTAACGTGTACTTTGGGACCTTAGCGGTTGGTCTGGGGTGTTCCCCTTTTGCCCGCGGAACTTATCTCTCGCGGACTGACTCCCATGGTCTACATTGTATGGTATTCGCAGTTTGATAGTGTTTGGTAGGCTTTGTGGCCCCCGCGCACATTCAGTGCTCTACCCCCATCAATGACCCATGAGGCTAGCCCTAAAGCTATTTCGAGGAGAACCAGCTATCTCCGGGTTCGATTGGAATTTCTCCCCTATCCACAAGTCATCCCCGCCTTTTTCAACAGACGTCTGGTTCGGTCCTCCATGGAGCTTTACCTCCACTTCAACCTGCTCATGGATAGGTCACCCGGTTTCGGGTCTACGTCATGCAACTATCGCCCTCTTCAGACTCGCTTTCGCTTCGGCTCCGAACCTCCAGTTCTTAACCTCGCTGCATAACGTAACTCGCCGGTCCGTTCTACAAAAAGTACATGATCGCACCTTTATCGTGCTTTCACTGCTTGTAAACACAGGGTTTCAGGTTCTCTTTCACTCCCCTCCCGGGGTTCTTTTCACCTTTCCCTCACGGTACTATGCGCTATCGGTCACCATATCGTATTTAGGCTTGGAAGGTGGTCCTCCCTGCTTCCCGCCGGATTCCTCGTGCCCTGCGGTACTCTGGTACCAGTTAGCCGTCTGACCTTTTCGCGTACGGGGCTGTTACCCCCTTTGGCTGCGCTTTCCATCGCTCTTCCGCTAAGGTCTCGCGTACATGTCACTGGCCCACAACCCCAGAAGGCAAGCCCTCTGGTTTGGCCTCTTTCCCGTTCGCTCGCCGCTACTTAGGAAATCATTCTTTATTTTCTCTTCCTACGGGTACTTAGATGTTTCAGTTCCCCGCGTCCCCTCCTCATGACCTATTTCATTCAGTCATGGGTGACAGGTTCTTCACCTGCCGGGTTTCCCCATTCAGATATCTACGGATCTGTGCCTGCTTGCGGCTCCCCGTAGCTTTTCGCAGCTTGCCACGTCTTTCTTCGGCGTATGGTGCCTGGGCATCCACCCTGTGCTCTTAGTAGCTTGATTTTCTTCGTCGCTTGATCCTGAGACCAATTGTTCTCTCGATTCATTGTAGTATGCTCTGAGTCCGGCTCTCCCCGACCGTTTGCCTCCCTCTCGGGCTGCTCCCTTTCGGTTCCTTCCAGTCCCTCGCCTATTACGCCGTTTCGCAACTGGCCTGATCTTTCATCATTCTTTGTGCAGTTGTCAAGGTGCAGAAGCCACTCTAAAAAGAGTGGTGTGGGTCGCAGTGGACTCGAACCACCGACCTCACGCTTATCAGGCGTGTGCTCTAACCAACTGAGCTAGCGACCCATATGTGGTGGAGATTAGCGGGATCGAACCGCTGACCTCCTGCTTGCAAGGCAGGCGCTCTCCCAGCTGAGCTAAACCCCCACAAATCTTCCATTGTGCCGAACCCTGAAAACGATACAGTTCCCAATCGCGATTCTCAACAGTTTTTCCTTTGACGCTGTGCGTCTCTTTGTCAGCCCACCTCTTCGGTGTCTGACTTGCATCTCAGCCTTCGCTTCCATGCTTTGCTGTCTCTGACAGCTCCTTACGGTGTGAGTTTGGTTGAATTTCTTCTCCCTTTTCTCTCACCGATCGACCTTAGGATGAAGCTCCGCATTCCTGCTTCGCTTGCTCCTTAGAAAGGAGGTGATCCAGCCGCACCTTCCGATACGGCTACCTTGTTACGACTTCACCCCAGTCATTGGTCTTGCCTTAGACGGCTGGCTCCTTGCGGTTGCCTCACCGGCTTTGGGCACTCCCAACTCCCATGGTGTGACGGGCGGTGTGTACAAGGCCCGGGAACGTATTCACCGCGGCATGCTGATCCGCGATTACTAGCAACTCCGACTTCATGTGGGCGGGTTGCAGCCCACAATCCGAACTGGGACCACTTTTTTGAGATCCGCTCCTCTTTGCAGACTCGCATCTCTCTGTGGTGGCCATTGTAGCACGTGTGTAGCCCAGGTCATAAGGGGCATGATGATTTGACGTCGTCCCCACCTTCCTCCGAGTTGTCCCCGGCAGTCCCTCCAGAGTCCTCGCCTCTACACGTTAGTAACTGAAGGTAAGGGTTGCGCTCGTTGCGGGACTTAACCCAACATCTCACGACACGAGCTGACGACAACCATGCACCACCTGTCTCAGATTGCCCGAAGGCACACCTAATCTCTTAGGCTTTACCTGGATGTCAAGACCTGGTAAGGTTCTTCGCGTTGCGTCGAATTAAACCACATGCTCCGCTGCTTGTGCGGGCCCCCGTCAATTCCTTTGAGTTTCAACCTTGCGGCCGTACTCCCCAGGCGGAATGCTTATTGTGTTAACTCCGGCACAGAAGGGGTCGATACCCCCTACACCTAGCATTCATCGTTTACAGTGTGGACTACCAGGGTATCTAATCCTGTTTGCTCCCCACACTTTCGCGCCTCAGCGTCAGTTACAGTCCAGTAAGTCGCCTTCGCCACTGGTGTTCCTCCCAATCTCTACGCATTTCACCGCTACACTGGGAATTCCACTTACCTCTCCTGCACTCAAGCCCGACAGTATCCAAAGCAATTCCCGCCTTAAAAACAGGACTTTCACTCCAGACTTACCGAGCCGCCTACGCGCCCTTTACGCCCAATCATTCCGGACAACGCTTGCCCCCTACGTATTACCGCGGCTGCTGGCACGTAGTTAGCCGGGGCTTCCTCCTTGGCTACCGTCTTCTCCTCTTCACCAAGGACAGAGGTTTACGATCCGAAAACCTTCTTCCCTCACGCGGCGTTGCTGGGTCAGGGTTTCCCCCATTGCCCAATATTCCCCACTGCTGCCTCCCGTAGGAGTTTGGGCCGTGTCTCAGTCCCAATGTGGCCGATCACCCTCTCAGGTCGGCTACTGATCGTCGCCTTGGTGAGCCTTTACCTCACCAACTAGCTAATCAGACGCGAGCCCACCCTTGACCGGATTGCTCCTTTCACCTCAGAATCATGTGATCCCGTGGTCCTATGCGGTATTAGAACCCCTTTCGAGGTCTTATCCCCCTGTCAAGGACAGGTTGCTCACGCGTTACTCACCCGTCCGCCGCTAAAACATCGCTCTTCCAGGCCGAAACCCTTCCAAACCATGTCTCCGCTCGACTTGCATGTGTTAGGCACGCCGCCAGCGTTCGTCCTGAGCCAGGATCAAACTCTTTCGTTTAATCCTTCTTTATCCAGCCAA
>CBFFZW010000084.1:0-5115 GCA_965646445.1 uncultured Christensenellales bacterium
TCCTATGCGCCCCCTCAACTGGGCTTCTCCCTCTGACCTCCTCTCCTCCTTCTCTGTCCATTTTGTTTGACAAACCTACAATCGTATTTCCAAACAGGTTCCTCTCTTTCTTGACAGATGCTTATCGCTTGATGTCATAGTTCATGTTCGCCAGGTTGCGGATGGTTCGCACGTCGTCGGTGATGTTGGCGTCGCCGTGGATGGTATGCTTGATGACCGAGCTGGCCACGGCGAAATTAATCATATCCATGGGCTTGTAGCCGTTCATCATGGCGTAGATCAGCCCGGAGGCAAAGGCGTCACCGCCGCCCACGCGATCCAGGATGTTGAAGGTAAACAGCTTCGACTCAAAGGTATGGCCCTCGTACCACATGAATGCCTTCAGGCTGTTCTCCGAACCTGAATGGGCATAGCGCACATGCCGCGCGATGCACTGCAGGTTGGGATACCGGGCGATGAATCGCTGGAAAATCTCATCCTGCTGCTCATAGCTTGGCTGCATGGGCACGCCGTCCTTCCAGTCGCCCTTGGTGTGATCGTCCTCGTCCTTCCACAGGTGATAGGGCTCGATGCCCAGGAGGATGTTCACATAGGGCAGGCATTCGGTGCAGAAATCCCGGGCTTCCTCCCAGCTCCACAGGGTGGAGCGGAAATTGCCGTCAAAGGAAACCGTCATGCCCATGGCGTTGGCCGTCTTCAGCAGCGACATGATGAGGTCGCGGCAGTTGGGCCCCAGGGCGGGGGTGATGCCGGAAAGATGCAGCCAGTCAAAGCCCTCCAGCAGCGCGTTCAGATCCACCTTGGAGAAGTCGTATTCCGTCAGCGCCGAATGCTTGCGGTCATAAATCACCTTGCTGGGGCGGATGCCGTAGCCCGTTTCCAGGTAGTAGGTGCCCAAGCGGTGGGTGGGCGTTTCCTCCGGGGTGGAGAGGATCATCGGCGTGCAGTGAACATCGTTGGAGCGCAGCATCCGCACGGCGGACTTACCCAGGGAATTGTTGGGCACCACGGAAAAGAAGGTGCTGTCAATTCCCAGGTTGGCCAAAGCCAGCGCGATGTTGGCCTCGCTTCCGCCATAGCTGGCCTCGAAGTTGTTGGCCATGCGGATTTTATCATAGTTGGGCGGGGTCAGGCGCAGCATGATCTCGCCGACGGTGATGAACTTTTTCGTGGCCGTGCCTTTGAGGAGGGGATTGGAGTGGATCATGGGGCATACCTTCCTTCCGTGTTCGTTTCGCGCCGCCATGTCCGGGCGCCGCGCCGTCGTTTTCAGTATATCACGTCCGGCCCCGGCAGGCAATCCTTACCGCACGCACGCGGGGCTGCCGAGGGAATTTTTCCTTCCGGCAGGAAATCACCAGGCGGCGGTCGAAAGCATCAGCATCCGTTCATCTGAAGGGAGTGCCGCCCATGAGACCCACCCTGCTGGCCTTCAACGTCACGGGAGACCGCCTGAACAGGCTGCGGTTTGCCTGCATGCGCCAGGCGATCCTGCTGTCGCCGGTTCCGCCGGAGGATTTCGCCCAACCTCTGGGCGCTCTGTGCGGCCTGACGCCCCGCGCGGCGGAAGCGCCGTCAGCCGAGCCCTTACCGGGTGAAATGCTGGTGATGGCAAACCTGAGCCGTCAGCAGGCCGAGCGGCTGCTGGCCGCCCTGAAGCAGGCGCATCTCGCTTTCCCGCTGAAGGCCGTCCTCACCCCCACCAACGCCGCCTGGGACGCCTCCCGGCTGTATTGGGAGCTGACGGCGGAACGGGAGGCCATCGCCCGGCAGGGGCGCGCCGAGCATCAGGCGGACGAAACGAAGCCGTCCGTCTGATCCCGGCTGGCTGTGCCCGTTATTCCCGCAGTCTGGCTTCGCGCTTCAGCCGCGTCAGTTCCCGCTGGTAGACAGCCAGCGGCGCCAGAAGGATGAACGCAAACACGCCCCACAGCCAGGAGCGCGTGACGATCCCCATAACCGCCGCCAGGCTGGCCAGCCATAGGTACGGTTCCCGCAGCTTCCGGTAGTATTGCTGCCGATCCTCAACCGTTGTATGCAGCTCAAACGGTTTGCCGTCGCTGACCTTTTCGACAATCAGTAATTCCCGATCGAACGTGGTGGCATGTGTGGCAAGCCGACCGCCCTGCTCCGCCCACGGACGCCAGCGAACCTTGCCGACGGCGTAGTTCAAATTGATGTTTTTATAAAAAACCCGATAGCCCATTTCTTCCAGAAAATCATGATATTGCTTCGCGCCGCGCTTGGATTTTTCACTGATGAACTCCACGCGGTATTGCACTTGCCCTGGTTGGCATACCTCGAATTCATACAGCAGCTTCTCCGTGCGGACAAGCCGATAGCCTTGTTCCGCCATGCTGTTGAGCCATTTTTCCTGAGCGCTCAGCATACCGCCGAAAAACCGATAGCACTTCTTCATACGCCGCCTCCCATCGTTTCAGCCGCAGCATCCACAAGCTGTTTCAGTCTTTTCATTTCTTTTTCTGCCGTTTCTTTCCCCAGCGGCGTGATGACATATTCCTTTCGCCGGCTTTCCTCATCGCCGCAGGGCCTGATCCAGCCCTTGTCCTGCAAGGCATTCAGCGCGCCGTACAGCGTTCCCGCCCCCAGCAAGAGCCGGCCTTCTGTCCTTTCTTCAATCCATTGCATAACCGCGTATCCATGCCTGGGCTGATAAAGGGCCAGCAAGATATAGAACGTTACTTCCGTAAGTGCTCCGCCCTTGACGTGATCGCGCATAGCACGCTCCTTTCTGACGCTTTGTATCGCCATTATATCAGTAAACGTAATATTTGTCAACGATCGACGGTGCGAAATGCGATGCTCTGGCCGTTTTGCGCCCGTTGATCTCAGGAAGCAAAAGTTCAAAGTAAAATTTCTTATTTTATGATCGATTTCTTGCAGGAATCTTTCGCATGAGATGTGAAATCCGAAACTTTCAGCCCTTTTGCCGCACAAAAGGAAAAGGAAAGCAAGGACAACCAAAGGAGATTTTCATGATGAAAAAAGTAGAAAGCATCCCGCACGCTCTGGGCGTCGGCCGCCATTACAAGGGCTATGATTTAGCCTGTCATGTCCTTCGATTGGTCATGGAAGACCCGGCGCGGCTGTGCAACATGAAGAAGTACCTTTTTATTCCGACAGCAGAGGTCTTCGGCTGCGACGAACGCACCATTGAGCGGAATCTCCGCACCCTGATCCGCCGTGCCTGGGACAACGACGCCGAGGCCATACGCCGGGTGGCGGGGTATCGCCTGCTTTGGTGTCCGCCGGTCAGCGAGTTTCTGAGCTTCATGGTGGATTACGCTCTGGAAATCGGGCCGCTGTTTGAGGATAAGCGGAAGCAAAGGTCAAGCGAAAGGCGGATCAATTAGAAATAGCGTCAAGCATCACCACTCATGAGAGCAGGCTCGCCGCATCAACGATGACAAGATAGGCAAAGGGGCTGACAAAGCGGCGAGCCGCGATCATGAGCAAACACAGGCCGCGACAAGCGCAAAGACTTGCCGCGGCCCTATGCTGTACAGGTATCACTTCTTTGGATGTAGGCTACTGCTGAAGCGGCATCCTGATGGTTGTATCACTTTCCCATCCTGTCAACCAGCTCCGCCATGCTCTCCCTCTCCGCCACCCGCTGCGGCAGATTGGGCCAGTATCGAGGTAGGTACCCCTGCCCGGCATAGGGCTGGCTGTACGTCACCGTGTTGCAGATGAACAGCAGCGCCGTATCCTGCCCCTTCAAGTCCCTTTCGATGCTGATCGTCTCCCCGAAGGCCACGCCGCCCTCCGGCTTCTCCAGGAAGTCCGCCGTCACGTCCGCCGGATCCATGAACCACCGCAGGCACTCGTCCTTGACGTACCCCTCGCCCTTTGCCAGCCCGTAGGCGACCGTTACGCTGTCCCCGTCGATCACCACAGCCGCCCGGCCGATGACGAACAGGTTGCTGGCCACCAGGTCGTAGGTCTGCACCCCCTGCCGCGTCAGGTCGATGGGCACCACGGAATACCATCTGTCCGTGCGCCCGGGGAACAGTTCCCGCACGGGAAGCCCCGCCAGACACACCGTGTTGTGGTCGTACCAGGTGGCCTTGTGGGTCGGTTCCGGGGTGGGGGTCGGGGTGGGGTGGGCGTGGGGGCGGATGTCGGCGCCGGAGTGGGCGTCTCAGGCCCGGGCGTTGCGGGCGGGGTGGAGGCTTGCGGCCCGTCGGAGGGCGCGGACGAGGCACCCGGCGTCGGGGAAGGCCCATCCGAGGGTGTGGGCGTCGGTGTCGGCGAGGGGGATGGCGAGGGCGGCGGTGTTTGCAGGGCGCAGGCCGGATAGTCAGCCGCGTCCACCCCGGCAGGGGCGGCGCAGGGCGTCAGCCTGCCCGTCAGCTCGTTGAAGGTCTGCCAGCCGTCCGCCGGGTTGTAGAAATACGACGATGCGCCGTCCATATAGATGATGCTGTCCAGCGTGTTGTCCCCCTTGAAGCGCACCTGCGCGCCGTCATCCGCGGTGTAGCTGTACGATGTGAGCCTGCCCTCACTGTCGAAGGCCACGTCCACGCCGTCGGCCGCATAGCCCGTCAAACTGCCCTGAGGGTCATAGCGGTAGGCTTTGTCCCGGGTGATGTCCAGGCCGGGGTCGGGAAACGTCAGGCTGACCTGCGTTTCCGCCTGCCCTGCCAGATCCACTGCCGCGCTGGCGCTGCCGCCCTGCTCCGACCATTGCAGCAGCAATGTCCCCGCGTCCGGCACGGCGGTGAGGGTATCGCAGAGGTACACGGTTCCGTCGCCTCCGTCGGGAACAAAGGTGTATTCCGCCAGGGTCGTGCCGTCGGTCAGGGTCAGGCTGTCCAGGGTTCGGGGCTGATCCAGCACCAGGCAGGTGAAGAACTCCGTGGCGTGGATGCTGTAGCCGGGCAGAACCGGGGCGGCCGGGACATCCGCCAGCAGCGTCCGATGGACGGGAACGCTGACGGCCAGCGCCGATGAAACGGCCAGAACCAGCGCCAGGGCAAAGCAAACAAGAGCATATCTTTTCATCATGATTCCCTCTCGCTTTCATCTTTTGTGTTGTACGATGAATGGGGCCTGTTCCACCCTGGCCAGCCGATGGAACATGGCTTTATTGTG
>CBFFZW010000085.1:0-4854 GCA_965646445.1 uncultured Christensenellales bacterium
GTGGAGCTGAGGGGAGTCGAACCCCTGTCCGAAGGCTCGCTTACGGGACCTTCTCCGAGCGCAGTCTGTGTTTTAGAATTTCCCGCGGCCGAGCGCCCGCAGACAGGCTATCGGCTTTGGTAGCTTCATGTTACGGACATGCGGCAAAGCTTAGGCATGTTCGTTCCCCGCGTAAATGACGCTGGTGACCGGGCACGCGGGCAGCCCGGGCCAACGTCACGGCATTAAGCCGCGAAAGCGAAATCGCTATTGTCAGTTACTTTTTTTCCCCGTTTTATCGTGGTCAGGGGCCACGGCTCGCTTATCCCGTCCTCGACAACCCCCGTCGAAACCGGATCAGCCCCATGATGCTGACAGCATTCGCTTTCATTCCTGGTCTGGCGTTACTTCTGATGCTCCCGCAGCGTCCGCTGAATCTCCCGGTCCGTATCGCGCTTGGCGATAGCGTCCCGTTTGTCATGCAGCTGCTTGCCGCGGCACAGGCCTAACTGAAGCTTCATCCGCCCGTCCTTCAGGTAGAGCTCGATGGGCACCAGGGTGTAGCCCTGCCGCGCCACCAGGCCCTCCAACTTGCGGATCTCGCTTTTGTGCATCAGCAGCTTTTTCGGGCGCAGGGGATCGCGGTTGAACTGGTTGCCCTGCTCGTAGGGGCTGATGTGCATCCCCTCGACCCAGAGCTCACCCTGCCGGATCAGCGCCCAGGACTCCTTCAGGTTGACCCGTCCCTGCCGGATGGACTTGACCTCCGTGCCGAACAGCTGAAGGCCGCATTCGTAGCGCTCCTCCATGAAATAGTCATGAAAGGCCTTGCGGTTCTGCGCCACGGGCTTGATTCCCTTCTGATGGGGCATACCGCCGCCTCCCTTCATGAAAATTTCCTGGTGGTTTTCTTAGTATAACATACTCGGCAGTGCTTTGCAATCACGAGTTTTTCTGTTATAATGATGAGAATTGACGGGAGGGATGACTGATGATGGATTTGCATCACATGGCGGCGCTGGCGCGGGAGGCGGCCTGGAACCTGGCGGCAACCCCTATTGAAGCGCGCAACAGGGCGCTGACGGCCATGGCGGAGGCGCTGGAAAACAGCAGGGAGGAAATCTTCGCGGCCAACGAGAAGGACTTGGCCCAGGCGGAGAAGGATCAGCTGGCGGCGCCGCTGCTGGGGCGGCTACGCTTTGGCGCGGAAAAGCTGCGCCGGGTATCGGAGGGGCTCTACGCGCTGGCGGAATTGCCGGATCCCATCGGCCAGACCACCATGGCCCGGGAGATCACCGAGGGCCTCGAACTTTACCGGGTGACCTGCCCCATCGGCGTCATCGGCGTGATTTTCGAGAGCCGTCCCGACGCGCTGGTACAGATTGCGTCCCTGGCCCTCAAGAGCGGCAACGCGGTGCTGCTCAAGGGCGGTCGGGAAGCGCTGCATACCAACGCCGCGCTGTGCGCCGTCCTCCGCGAGGCAGCCGAAAAGGCCGGGCTTCCGCGGGATTTTGCCCAGCTGCTGGAAAGCCGGGAGGATGTCGCGGCCATGCTCAAGGAGGATGGCCTGATCGATCTGATTATTCCCCGGGGCAGCAACGCCTTTGTGCGGTATATTATGGATAACAGCCGCATCCCGGTGCTGGGGCATGCGGACGGCGTATGCCATGTCTATGTGGACAAGGCCGCCAATGTGTCGATGGCCATTCGCGTGGCGGTGGACAGCAAGACGGAAAACGTGGCCGTCTGCAACGCCATGGAGACGCTGCTGGTGCACCGGGACATCGCACCAAAGCTGCTGCCCACGCTCATGACGGCCATGACGGGCAAGCATGTGCGCCTCCTGGGCGACGAGCGGGTTCGCGCCATCATCCCGGTGGAAGCCGCCACGGAGGAGGATTGGCGCACGGAATACCTCGATTACGTCCTGTCCATTCGCGTGGTGGACGATCTGGCCGCCGCCATCGACCATATCAACCGGTACGGCAGCCATCACACCGACTGCATTGTGACGGAGGATGACGAGGCAGCCCGGGCCTTCCTGGCGCGGGTGGACAGCGCGGGCGTCTACCGGAACGTTTCCACGCGCTTTGCTGACGGCTTTGTGTACGGCTTCGGGGCCGAGGTGGGCATTGCCACCGGGAAGATTCACGCCCGGGGTCCCATGGGCCTGGAGGGCTTGACAACCTATAAATACAAGCTGCTGGGCAGCGGCCAGCTGATGGCGGAGATGAAGCGCGGCGAGCGCCATTACACCCACCGCGAACTGAGCGGGCCGTGCCCCATGGATGCCTTTGACGGCGATGGAAAGTGAGGCATTGCCTTGGCTGACACGGCATTTGCGCTGTTCGATTTTGACGATACCCTCTGCGGGGGGGATTCCGTCCTGCCGTACCTGCTCTATTGTATCCGGCGCGGCGCGGCGCCCTGGACGCAGCTGCCCAGGGCCCTGGCCGGCTATCTGCTGTGGCGGCTTCGGCCGTCCGATGTGGCCCGGGCGAAGGAAGCGGCGCTGTCCTTCATCCGGGGGCGTACCGTCCGGGAGATGGACGAGCTTGCCCGCGGGTTCTTCCGGGAGGCGCAGAGCAAGCGCTTCTTCCAGGATGGGCTGAAGGAATTGTGGCGTTTGCGGGCCATGGGTTATCACATCCTGGTGGTGTCCGCCTCCGCCGACTGCTACATGCGGGTGCTGCCGGAGTTTCTGCCGGTGGACGGCGTGCTGGCCACCGAGTGCGCATTGGACGGCGAGGGCCGCTATACGGGGCGGATGGGCGCCAACTGCAAGGGGGAAGAAAAGCCCCGGCGGATTGCGGCCTTCCTGGCGGAGCATGGCCTTCGCATGGATCGGGCGGCCTCCCGCGCCTACGGGGATTCCGCTTCGGACGCGCCCATGCTGATGATGACGGCCAGCCCCGTGCTGGTGAATCCCCGAAAAAGGCTGAAAGCGCGCCTGCCCGACGCACCCCGCGTCCGCTGGCGCTGAGAGGAGACTGACCATGCTGATCCGCCGCCTGAGCCCGGATGAACTGTCCCTGCTGCGCCCCCTGGCTGACGCGAGCCTCGCCGGGGAGGAAGCCCTCCTGCGAATCGGCCGCACGGGCATGACCCTGGGCTATGCCCCCCTGCCCAGGGCGGAGTGGCGGGTGTTCCCGCCATCGGGCGGCTTCGACCCGGCGGCGCTGGTTACCGGCGGGCAGAGCGCCCTCTTTGCGGCGCTGGACGGCGAGAACTTCGTGGGCCTGTGTGGCGTCCGGGTGACGCCGGAGGGCTGGGCGGAGGTCGTTGACATCCGGGTGGACGCCTCCTGCCGCCGTCAGGGCTATGGCCGCACCATGCTGGAAAGCTGCGAGGCCTGTGCCCGGCAGTGGGGGATGGCGGGGCTTCGCGCCGTCTGCACGGACACCAACCCTGTGATGTGCCAGTTCCTGGAGCATTGCGGCTTCACCCTCCGGGGCATGGACAGCATGGCCCTGGCCTACACCGAATCCGAGCGTGACAAGCCACTCCTTCGCCGCGCCGCCCTGCTGTTTTTCTACCGAACCATGAAAGGTTGATGATTTCATCATGATGCGTTTGCAAAAATACCTGGCGCTGTCCGGCGTGGCCAGTCGGCGCAATGCCGAAAAGCTGATTGCCGAGGGCCATGTGGCTGTCAACGGCCGCAAAGTTGTCGAAATGGGCGTCCAGGTGGACGAAACTGCCGACCGCGTGACGGTGGACGGCGTCCCCGCTCATCTGGAAGAGGAGAAGCACTATCTGGCCTACAACAAGCCCATCGGGGAGGTGACCACCGTGTCCGACCCTGAGGGCCGCGCGACGGTCATGGATAAGTTCCGCGATTACCCGGTGCGCCTGTACCCGGTGGGACGGCTGGACTATGACAGCGAGGGCCTGCTGCTGCTCACCAACGATGGCGATCTGATGAACGCGCTGCTCCACCCAAGCCGGGAGGTGAACAAGACCTACCTGGCCAAGGTGTCCAATCATGTGGACGAGGACGCCCTGCGCCGCCTTCGGGCCGGTGTAACGGTGGATGGCCGCCTGACCTCTCCGGCCAACGTGCGCCTGGTGCGCCATGAGGCCTTCGACAGCATCGTGATGGTGACCATTCACGAGGGGCGCAACCGGCAGGTGCGCCGGATGTTCGAGGCCGTGGGGCATCAGGTTGTGCAGCTCAAGCGCGTGGGCTTCGCCTCCATCCAGCTGGGTGACCTGGCCCGGGGAAGCTGGCGCAGGCTCACCGACGCTGAAGTGGCCCGCCTGAAGGAGCTGTGACCATGGCCTACGAGCTTCGTTCCGCCCGTTATCTGGCGTCAGACTGCCTGCGTCAGGTCATCCGCCCCGGCGATACGGTGGTGGACGCTACCCTGGGCAATGGCCACGATACCCTGATGCTGGCGGAACTGGTGGGGGATGCGGGCCGCGTCATCGGCTTTGACATCCAGGAGGAGGCCGTCCGCCGCACTCAGGCGGCGCTGACGGAAGCCGGGCTTGCGTCACGCTGTCGGCTTTACGCCGTGGGCCATCAGGAGATGGCGGCGTATGTCCCGGCGCCTGTGCGGGCGGTGGCGTTCAACCTGGGCTGGCTCCCCGGCGGGGATAAAGCCGTCACCACCCATTGGGATACCACCCGCATTGCCCTGAATGCCGCGCTGTCGCTGCTGCTGCCCGGCGGCGTATGCACGGTGTGCGCCTATCCCGGTCATCCCGCGGGGGATGAGGAGCGCCGCGCCCTGGCGGATTACCTGTCCGCGCTGCGCCCCCAGGCGTATAATGTGCTGCACAGCCGCTTCCTGAACGCGGGCCCCGGCGCGCCGGAGTGCTTCATCATCCAGCGGCAGCAAGGGGGGTGAGCCACCTTGCACCCCCCAGCAG
>CBFFZW010000086.1:0-4804 GCA_965646445.1 uncultured Christensenellales bacterium
TCCTATGCGCCCCCTCAACTGGGCTTCTCCCGCTGACCTCCTCTCCTCCTTCTCTGTCTATTTTGTTTGACAAACCTACAATCACAGGAATGATGTTCCTATCAGAATGGCTATTTTTTTGCGCCGGGCCGCCTTCCCCGAAGCATAAAAAAGCCGTGGGGGAAAGCGCTCCCCACGGCGATATTACTTCTCTGCCTCAACTCGCTGATAATAATAGGACAGCACGCCGCTCTCCGCGATGGTCTCGGCCCGCTGAAAGCCGCACTTTTCCAGCACCCGCAGGGAGGCGGCGTTGTCCGCGTAGGTGAACGCTCCCAGGCGGCGGATGCCGAAGCGGCAGTCAATCTCCGCCATGAACAGCCGCACGCCCCGCGTGGCGACGCCCTGACGCCGGCATTCCGCATCCCAGACGCAGTAGCTCAGCATGGCCTCCGGCGTTTCCCCCGGAGCCATGGCGTAGCACCACACGTCGCCCACATAGCGGCCGTCCAGCAGGATGGTTCGGCCATAGCTGCGGGCGCCCGGCAGCAGCGTTTGCTGATAATCCGCCAGGGCCTCCGCCTCGGTGGCGGCCTTCATCGGCAGAAAGCGCCGGATGTCCGGCCGCCGGGATTGGTGAAAAAACATCCGCACGGTTTCCGGCGTGCGCTCCCCCAAGGTGACGGTCATGGTCTCACCTGCCTTGGGCGGGCTTGACCATGGTCAGGCTGATGCGTCCCTTCTGCCGCTCCACCTGCAAAACCCACACCGTCACCACATCGCCCACCCGGACGCTCTCGCTGGGATGCCGCACCCGCCGCGCCGCCAGCTGGCTGACGTGCACCAGGCCGTCATGATGAACGCCGATGTCCACAAAGGCCCCGAAGTCCGTCACGTTGCGGACGGTGCCCTTGAGCTCCATGCCGGGGGTCAGGTCGTCCATGTCCATCACGTCGGTGCGCAGCAGGGGCGGGGGCAGCTCATCACGAGGGTCGCGCCCGGGCTTCGACAGCTCCGCCACGATGTCCCGCAGGGTCGGCTCGCCCACGTCAAGCTCCTTGGCCAGGGCCGCATAACCGATGTCTTCCGCCTGGGCGCGCAGCTGACCTTCCGCCGCCTGGGCCGTGGTCAGGCCGAACCGCTTCAGCAGCGCCTTGGCCGCCGCGTAGCTTTCCGGGTGGACGCCGGTGTTCTCCATCAGATCCTTGCCGCCGGGGATGCGCAGGAAGCCCGCGCACTGCTCGAAGGCCTTCGGGCCCAGCTTGGGCACCTTTTTCAGCTGCGCCTTTGTGGCGAAGGGGCCGTTCTCCTCCCGGTAGGCCACGATGTTCTTCGCCACCGTCGCGTTCACGCCCGCCACATGGGAGAGCAGCGACGGGCTGGCGGTGTTGACATCCACGCCCACGCTGTTCACGCAGTCCTCCACCACGCCGTCCAGCGCCGCGTCCAGCTCGCTCTCCTTCAGGTCGTGCTGATACTGCCCCACGCCGATGGCCTTGGGATCGATCTTCACCAATTCCGCCAGAGGATCCTGCAGTCGCCTGGCGATGGACACCGCGCTGCGCAGGCTGACGTCGAACTGGGGGAATTCCTCCGCCGCCAGCTTGCTGGCCGAATATACCGAAGCGCCGGCCTCGCTGACCACCATATAGGCCAGCTCCGCCTCGCCCTGCATCTCCCGCACCACCTGGGCAAAGAACTGCTCCGTTTCCCGGCCTGCCGTACCGTTGCCGATGGCCGCGATGGTCACGCCATGCCGGCGGATGAGGGCCTTCACCGTGGCCTTGGCCTGCTCCACCCGCCCATGGGAGGGCAGCGGGAAGATCACGCCGGTATCCAGCACCCGGCCCGTGGCGTCCACCACCGCCACCTTGCAGCCCGTGCGGATACCGGGATCCAGCCCGATCACAACCCGGCCATGGACGGGAGGCTGCATCAGCAGGGGCTTGAGGTTCAGGGCGAAGACGCGGATGGCCGCGCTTTGCGCCCGGGCCGTCAGGTCACCCCGAAGCTCCGTCTCGACGGAGGGCGCGATGAGCCGCGCATAGGCGTCGTCGCAGGCGCGCAGAACGTACTCCGTGGCCAGGCTGCCGGTGTGGGCCACATAGTCCGCCTGGATGATGGCCTGCGCCGCCGGCGTCGGCACTTCCAGCTTGACCTTGAGGAAGCCCTCCTTCTCGCCCCGGTTCATGGCCAGCACCCGGTGGGAGGGCATGAGCTTCCAGGGCTCCCGATAGTCGTAATACATGCGGTAGACGCTGTCCTCTTCCCCGGCAGCTTTGGTGACCATCACGCCGTCCCGGCGGTAGAGGGCCTTCAACTTCTGGCGGATGGCGGGATCGTCGCTGATGCGCTCGGCGATGATGTCCATGGCGCCCTGCAGGGCCTCCTCGGCGTTGGCGACGCCCTTCTCCGCGTCCAGATAGCCCTCCGCCAGCTCCTCCGGCGCGGCGGCCTTCGTCAGCTGAAGAAGCAGGGTGTCCGCCAGAGGTTCCAGGCCTTTTTCCCGGGCGATCATGGCCCGGGTGCGCCGCTTGGGACGGTAAGGGCGGTAAATGTCCTCCAGCTGGCCCATGGTGGAAGCGCCGTCGATGGCGGCTTGCAGCTCCTCCGTCCAGACCTCCAGCTTTTTCAGCGCCTCGCTGATCTCCTGCCGCCGGGTCTCGATGGCCCGCAGCGCCGTCAGCCGCTCGGATATGTCCCGCAGCTTCTGATCGTCCAGCTCACCGTGCTGCTCCTTGCGGTAGCGGGCAATAAAGGGCAGTGTGCAGCCCTCCTCCAGCAGGCGGATCACCGCCTCCACCTGCCAGGGAGCCACATGGAATTCCGCGCATAAAATCTCCGTGATCGTCATTGGTTATCCTCCAAATCAATAGGTTTGTATCGCGTTTATCGTCCGTTCCGGCCCGCCAGGATGCCGCTGCCGAAGGCGAACATCAGGTTGAAGCCGCCGCAGTCGCCGTCCACATCCAGTACCTCGCCCGCCGCGTGAAGGCCGTCCACCAGCCGGGACTCGCCGTTTATCGGGTTGAATTCGTCAGGGCACGCGCCTCCCCTGGTCACCTGGGCCGCATCAAAGCCCTTGACGCCGCGGATGCGCAGCCGCCAGCCCGACGCCGTGCTGACCAGGGCGGAAAGCTCCCTGTCCGTCAGGGAGGACAGGGTGCGGTTCTTCCACGCGATTCCCGCCGCGGCACACAGCCCCGATGCCAGGCGCGGCACGCACAGCCCCGTCATCAGCGTATCAAGGGGGTGCTCCCGCCACGCCTTCCGCCGATGGAGCAGCTCCGCTCGCAGCGCCTCGCCGTCGGCAAAGCCCAGCGCGGGCAGCAAGTCCAGCACCAGGGACGCACCGGGACGGGCCCACCGGGCGCACTGCATCACGCAGACGCCGCTCATGCCGTAGTCCGTGAAAAGCGCCTCGCCGCGCTCCTCATGCAGAACGTGGCCACCGTCTTCCACCCGAACATGGCACTTTACCCGGATACCCGCCAGGCCGCGCAGGGGCTCGGCGTCGGTCAGGATGGGCGTCAGACAGGGCGTGGGCTCGTTGACAGTATGACCCAGGGATTGCAGCAGACCATAGCAGCTGCCGTCGCTGCCCAGTTTGGGCTGTGCGCAGCCGCCGCCCGCGAGGATCACCCGCTCCGCCGTCAGCCGCCGCGCCGCCGTCCGCACCGTGAAGCCGCTTCGGCCATGCTGAAGGGCTTCCACCGCCTCCCCGGTATGCACCGCGACCCGCCGCCGCTCAACGGCCAGTCGCAGCACATCCAGCACCGTGGAGGCCTGTCCGCTGGCGGGATAAACCCGACCGTCCTCCTCCTGGCGCAGGCGAAGTCCCAGGCCCTCCCAGAAGCGCCGCTGCTCCTCCGCGCCGCACCGGGACAGCACTTCCGCCGCGTAACCGCCGCCGCCGGGATACCGCCACGCCCCGGTGTTCATCAGGTTGCAGCGGCCGTTGCCTGTGGCAAGCAGCTTTTTGCCCACCCGATCCATTCGCTCCAGCAGCACCGTTTCGTCGCCCTGTCCGGCCGCCTCAATGGCCGCCGCCAGGCCCGCCGCGCCGCCGCCAACGACGATCACCCTTGCCATGGCGCACCTCCCGCGTGTTTTTTCGTCAGTTCATTATACCATATTTCCGCCGCCGCGCAAGCAAAGCGGATAAGAACGCCCCTTGCCTAATAGAATAAGGCAGAGGTGATGGAAATGTCAGAAGCAACGGAAAAGAAAAAGCCCGGCTGGAAATCGCTTGTGGCGCTGATCGTGGTGACGCTGGGCCTGGGCGGCATCGTGGGCTTTCTCATCCGAAACGACATGAGCTTTTACGATACGCTGTCGAAGCCCGCTTTCGCGCCGCCCGGCTGGGTTTTCCCTGTGGTGTGGTCCCTTTTGTACACGGCCATGGCCGTCAGCATCTGGTTCGTGCTGCGCACCGGCGATCCGGCCCGCGTCAGGCTGACGGTGCTTTACGCCATTCAGCTGGCCGTCAACCTGGTCTGGCCGATTCTGTTCTTCACCCAGCACGCCCTGGGTCTGGCCTTTGTCTGGCTTGTGCTGCTGTGGGCGCTGGTGCTCATATTGATGCTCGGCTCCTTCCGGCTGAGCAAAACCGCGGGCTGGCTGCTGGTTCCCTATCTGCTGCGGATCAGCTTCGCGGGGCTGCTGAACTTCTTCATTGCGCGGATGAATCCATAAAGGTATGTCAAAAAAGTGGCTTACGCCACTTTTTTGAATTTTGCACGCCCTCACTGGTCGAACGGCGTTGCCGTTCTCCCGGTCGTTCGTTCGTGTAAGGAGGCTTTTTCTGACGAAAAAGCACGAAAAT
>CBFFZW010000087.1:0-4312 GCA_965646445.1 uncultured Christensenellales bacterium
GCCCAAGGCCGCGCCTGCCGTTGCCGGCGGCGAGCCCGTGAAGTCCCCCATGCCCGGTACCATCCTGGATGTGAAGGTGAAGGTCGGCGACGCGGTGAAGGCCGGTCAGTGCGTGTGCGTGCTGGAAGCCATGAAGATGGAAAATGAGATTCCCGCCCCCAAGGACGGCACCGTGGTCGGCGTGGCGGTGACCAAGGGCGCGACCGTTGAGGCCGGCGCCGTGCTGGTGACGCTGGCGTAAGCCCGATACCCCCAAGGAAAGTGAGTGATACGATGCAAATCAATGTGGGCGAAACTTTGATGGGCCTGGTCACCACGTCGGGCATCTATCAGTACCTGACCAATCCTCAGGCGCTGATTATGGTGGGCATCGCGTGCGTGCTGCTGTACCTGGCCATCGTCAAGCAGTTCGAGCCGCTGCTGCTGCTGCCGATCGCCTTTGGTATGCTGCTGACCAACCTGCTGGGCAGCGAGGTGTACCATGAGGAGCTCTTCGCCGGAGGCCATGCCAACTGGGCGCTCTTCGGAGGCGCGGTGCTGGCGGATGGCGCGAGCCTGGTGGATCAGGCGGCATACATGGTCAACGCCGCCGGCCATGTGCTCAATGCGCAAACCGGCCAGGTCATCGGCCATTTTGTGAACGCCATTACGGTGGAGAGCGCCGAGACGCTGCTTCCCCTGACGGACGCGCTGGCCCAGCTTGCCGCCAACGGCAACGCCGCCAGCGTCATCCTGGAGAATGCCTTCCTGTCCAACGGGCAGGCGTACAGCGAGCTGGGCGCGCTGCTGGCTACATCCGGCAGGGAAATCAGCGCGGGCCTGCTGGACTATCTGTACCTGGGCGTCAAGCTGGGCATTTATCCCTGCCTGATCTTCATGGGCGTTGGCGCGGGCACCGACTTCGGGCCGCTGATCTCCAACCCCAAGACCCTGCTGCTGGGCGCTGCCGCTCAGGCGGGCATCTTCTTCACCTTCATCGCGGCCAGCCTGCTGGGCTTCACCCCCAAGGAAGCCGGCGCCATCGGCATCATCGGCGGCGCGGACGGCCCCACCGCCATCTGGCTGACGGGTAAGCTGGCGCCCCATCTGCTGGGCCCCATCGCCGTGGCCGCGTACAGCTACATGGCCCTGGTGCCTGTCATTCAGCCCCCGATCATGCGCGCCCTGACCACGGAGAAGGAGCGCAAGATTGTCATGGAGCAGCTGAAGCCCGCCACCAAGACCCAGAAGATTCTCTTCCCCATTGTGGTGACGATTCTGGTGGCCCTGCTGCTGCCCTCCGCAGCGCCCCTGGTGGGCAGCCTGATGCTGGGCAACCTGGCCAAGGAATGCGGTGTCACCGAGCGCCTGAACAAGACGATGCAGAACGAATTGATGAACATCGTCACCATTTTCCTGGGCGTGACGGTGGGCGCGACGGCGACGGCCAGCACCTTCCTGACCTGGAACACCATCAAGATCATTGCCATGGGTATTGTGGCCTTTGGCATCGGCACCGCGGCCGGTGTGCTGCTGGCGAAGGTGATGAACTGGCTGTCCGGCGGCAAGATCAACCCGCTGATCGGCTCCGCTGGCGTGTCCGCCGTTCCCATGGCGGCCCGTGTGTCCCAGCGCGAGGGTCAAAAGGCTAACCCCGCCAACTTCCTGCTGATGCACGCCATGGGCCCCAATGTGGCCGGCGTTATCGGCTCCGCCATCGCGGCCGGCGTGCTGCTGTCCATGTTTGGCTGATCGCTGTCTGACCATTGCTATGTAAGGAGGAGAAATCCATGCCGAAAGTGCAAATTACCGATACCATCCTGCGTGACGGCCATCAGTCTCAGGCTGCGACGCGGATGCGCACGGACGAGATGCTCCCTGCCTGCGAAATGCTGGACAAGGTGGGCTACTATTCCCTGGAGTGCTGGGGCGGCGCGACCTACGACAGCTGCCTGCGCTTCCTGAACGAGGATCCCTGGGAGCGCCTGCGCAAGCTGCGCAAGGCCCTGCCCAACACCAAGACGCAGATGCTGCTGCGCGGCCAGAACCTGCTGGGCTATCGTCCCTATTCGGACGATGTGGTGGAGTTCTTTGTCAAAAAGGCTGTGGAGAACGGCATCGACATCATCCGCTGCTTTGACGCCCTGAACGACCTGCGCAACATGCAGACCGCTGTGAAGGCTACCAAGAAGTTCGGCGGCACGGCGGAAATCGCCCTGAGCTACACCGAGTCCCCCGTGCACAACGAGGATTATTTCGTCAAGCTGGCCGAGGAGATCGAGGCCATGGGCGCCGACCTGATCTGCATCAAGGACATGGCCAACCTGCTGCTGCCCTACAAGGCGTACAGCCTGGTCAAGCGCCTGAAGCAGCACACCAAGCTGCCCATCGTGCTGCACACCCACAACACCACCGGCACCGGCGACATGGTGCTGCTCAAGGCCGTGGAGGCCGGTGTGGACGTGGTGGACACCTGCCTGTCCCCCCTGGGCTCCGGTACCTCTCAGCCCGCCACCGAGTCCCTGGTGGCGACCCTGAAGGGCACCGAGTATGATACCGGCATTGACTTGGATCTGCTGGCCAAGCTGGCTGAGCATTTCCGCGGCGTGGCGGAGCGGCTGACCAAGGACGGCTGGCGCGACCCCTCCCGCGTGCTGGGCGTGGACGTGAAGACCCTGCAGTATCAGGTGCCCGGCGGCATGCTGTCCAACCTGATCGGTCAGCTGAAGCAGGCCAACCAGATGGACAAGTATTACGACGTGCTGGCCGAGGTGCCGCGCGTGCGCAAGGACTTCGGCTATCCGCCCCTGGTGACCCCCACCTCCCAGATCGTCGGCACCCAGGCGGTGATGAACGTTCTGGGCGGCGAGCGCTACAAGATGGTGCCCAAGGAATCGAAGGACTTGCTGGCGGGCCGCTATGGCCGTCTGCCTGCCGAGGTGAACGAGGACGTCCGCAGGAAGTGCATCGGCGATACCAAGGTCATCACCCATCGCTTTGCCGATGACCTGCCCCCGGAGCTGGATAAGCTGCGGGAGGAAATGCGGGAATGGTATCAGACAGAGGAGGACGTGCTCTCCTACGCCATGTTCCCCAAGGTTGCGCCCAAGTTCTTCGAGTATCGCGCCGCCCAGCAGCTGAAGGTGGATTCCACCATGCTGAACAAGGCCGACAAGACCATGCCCGTGTGATTTTCCGGCAGGGGAGGGGTCGCCTGACCGCTCCCCGCCATCATCCGGTGCCTGCTGATGAGCGGGCTGGCGGGGATGGCCATTTCGTGAAAAATTTTGCAAAGTTGGCTTGATTTTGCGCGCGGGGTAGTGTATGATAGAACAGTAGTGTACCATGGGGGACTTTGGTACACTGCTGTAAGACAGTCTGTTCCTGACCAAAAGGCGGGAATCCCATAGGAATGAAAGAAAGAGGTAATTGGACGATGGCTGAGCTTAATCTGAGCAAGTATGGCATCACCGGCACGACTGAGATTGTGCACAATCCTTCCTTCGAGACCCTGTTTGCCGAGGAGACCAAGCCTGAGCTGGAAGGCTTTGAGAAGGGCCAGGTTTCCGAGCTGGGCGCTGTGAACGTGATGACCGGCATCTACACCGGTCGCTCCCCCCAGGATAAGTTCATCGTCATGGACGAGAACTCCAAGGACACCGTGTGGTGGACTTCCCCCGAGTTCAAGAACGACAACCATCCCGCTTCCGAGGAGACCTGGGCCGCCGTGCGCGACCTGGCCGTGAAGGAGCTCTCCAACAAGAAGCTCTATGTCGTGGACGCTTTCTGCGGCGCCAACAAGGACACCCGTATGGCCATCCGCTTCATCATGGAGGTGGCCTGGCAGGCGCACTTCGTGAAGAACATGTTCATCATCCCCTCCGATGAGGAGCTGGCGAACTTCGAGCCCGACTTCGTGGTTTACAACGCCTCCAAGGCGAAGGTGGAGAACTACAAGGAGCTGGGCCTGCACTCCGAGACGGCGGTCGTGTTCAACATCACCTCCCGTGAGCAGGTGATCCTGAACACCTGGTACGGCGGCGAGATGAAGAAGGGTATGTTCTCCATGATGAACTACTACCTGCCGCTCAAGGGCATTGCCTCCATGCACTGCTCCGCCAACACCGACCTGAACGGCGAGAACACCGCCATCTTCTTCGGCCTGTCCGGCACCGGCAAGACCACCCTGTCCACCGACCCCAAGCGTCTGCTGATCGGTGACGACGAGCACGGCTGGGACGATAACGGCGTCTTCAACTTCGAGGGCGGCTGCTATGCCAAGGTCATCAACCTGGATAAGGACTCCGAGCCCGACATCTACAACGCCATCCGC
>CBFFZW010000088.1:0-4305 GCA_965646445.1 uncultured Christensenellales bacterium
TGCTTCTCAATGATAACAGATTGGCTCTCAAGTCTCTTCTCTTTTTCCCTTTTGTCCAACTTGTATTGTAGTACTACAAAATCGCCGCGCCTTCCCCCACTTTTCCCCTTGCAGTCGCGCCCAATGTCTGCTATAATGAAATAAGTACCATCCTCATGGTAGCTTACTTTGAAAGGAGACCCGTCCATGAATCTGACCAACCTGCCGCTGGGTATCAGCACCGCCATGGCCGAGGGCGCGCCCGCCGGCGATGTTCCCGCGGAGATGAGCGGCCCTGCCAGCATCGTCGCCCTGCTGGGCAGCCTGCTGCCCATGATTCTGATCTTTGTGGTGTTCTACTTCTTCCTCATCCGTCCCCAGAAGAAGAAGGACAAGCAGATCAAGGAAATGCTCAACAACCTCAAAAAGGGCGACCGTATCTGCACCATCGGCGGCATTTACGGCACCATTGTCTCCCTGAAGGATGACACCGTGACCCTGGCTGTGGGCAAGGACAACCTGAGCATGGTGCTCAAGCGCAGCGCCATCGCGACGGTGGAAGACGTGACCATCGAAAACGACAGCGGTGAGCTGCTGAACTGACGCCACCAAACCGGCTTATGTCGTTTGGAGGCCACTTGAAGGCACACCCCCAGCGAGTGTGCCTTTTTTGTTCTCTGCTCTTTTCCTGAAGGAGGTGCTTTCCATGAATGTGATCTGGTCCTCGGCCATACAGGGGCCGCAGACGCTCTATCTGTCGCGCCAGCTGCGCTTTGATGATCGGTTTGCCCCGCAGTATCAGGCCCTGTTTGGCCTGGATGACCGCCGGGCGCTCAGCATCCTGGAGATTGGCTGCGGCCCGGGGGCGCTGGCCGGAGCGCTTCACCGCTGGTACCCCAAGGCCAGCGTCACAGGCATTGACCGCGACAGCGCGTTCATCGCCTTCGCCCAGGCCCATGAGGCGGGCGTGACCTTCCTGGAGGGGGACGCCACGGCCCTGCCCTTTGCGGACGGCGCCTTCGACGTGACCATTTCCCACACCGTCAGCGAGCATGTGGCGCCCTCCGGGTTCTATGGCGAGCAGCTGCGGGTGCTGAAGCCGGGAGGCATCTGCCTGGTGCTTTCATCCCGCAAGAGCATCCAGGCGACAGCGAAGGCCCTGCCGACGTCGGAGGATGAGACGCGCTTCTGGGAAAAGGTTGCGGCCCATGACGATACGCTGACGCGCTACGCCGTCTGCCAATACCCGATGGACGAGGCGGAACTGCCCGCCGCCATGGAACGTTATGGCTTTACCGACGTCCGCACGGGATATCTCGCCGTCGCGCTGACGCCGGATCAGCCCGATCTTCCCGCTGAAACGGCCCGCCGTATCCTGGAAGCCGACCTTCAGGCGGAGCTGGAAAGCGTGGCCGCCGTCCGCCAGCGCCTCCCGGAGCTCTTTACCACGCAGGAAATCAGCACCATGACCCGCATCGTCCGGGAGAAGCACGCCCTCCGTTTGGCACAATATGAGCGCGGTCAGAAGCTATGGGACACCAGCGTATCGGTCATCATGGTCGTGCGCGGACAAAGGCCCGACCCATCAGCGTGAACGGACACCTTACCGCCAATCAAGATGGGACGCGGGGACAGTCCTGAACGTCAACGGGACGAAGTTCCCCCCGGCTTCATCAGCCGCCCGATGATGGCCGCCGCGTCGTCCATCTCCTGCTCCGTGTTATAAATCCCGACCGAGGCCCGCACGGCCCCGGTTTTTAACGTGCCCAGCCAGGTATGGATGGACGGCGCGCAATGCAGCCCGCCGCGCACCGCAATGCCGGAAGCGTCCAGCTCATCCGCCAGCTCGCTGACATCGCCCTCCTCCGGCACGAAGCTCACAATGCCCATTTTCGGGGCGTCGGGATGCCCCAGCAGCTTCAGCCCCGGGATACCTGCCAGCTGCCGCCGCAGCCGCCGCGCCAGGTAATCCTCGTACTGCCGGATCTCCCCCTGATGCGCCCGGGCGAACCTGGCGCCCACCAGCAGCCCCGCGATGCCCGGTAGATCGATGGTGCCGCTCTCATAACGGTCGGGCAGAAGCTCTGGCTGATGCAGGCTTTCCGATGCGCTGCCGGTTCCGCCGCACAGGAGCGGCTCGGGCTCCATGCCCTCCCCCAGCACCAGAACACCCGTGCCGTGGGGGCCCAGCAGCCCCTTATGCCCGGGCATGGCGATCATATCCGCGTTCAGCGCCGTCAGGCTGATGTCCAGGATGCCCGCCGTCTGCGCCGCATCCACCAGCAGCGGCACGCCGTTTTCCCGGCACACCGCCCCCAGGCGGCTGATAGGCTGGATGACACCGGTGACGTTGCTGGCATGGCTGAGGATGACCAGGGCCGTCTTCGGCGTGATAAACTGCTGCAGGGTGTGCGGCTGAAGGATGCCCATGGCGTCCGGCGGCAGCACCTTCACGGTGATCTGCCCGGCGCAGACGTAGCGATCCAGTACCCGCATCACGGCGTTGTGTTCGGCGTGGGAGCAAAGCACCTCGTCCCCCTGATGAAGCGTTCCCGTGATGGCAAGATTCAGCGCCTCAGTGCAGTTGTGGGTGAAAATGACGCGCTCCGGCTTCTGACAGCCCGTCAGCTCAGCCAGCTCCTCCCGACAGCGCTGCACCACCCGTCCCGCGCACAGCGCCAGCCGATGCCCGCCCCGCCCGGGATTCACCCCCAGCTTTTCCAGGATGCCGGACATCGCCTGAATCACCTGCGGCGGCTTTGGGAAACTTGTGGCGGCGTTATCCAGATAAATCATGCTCGTCCTCCTCCGCATCCGCACCTATGGGCGCCCTGCGGTATATTCTATGGTGTGGGAGAGGAGGTAGAACCCATGGAAGATCAATTTGGCATTGCGTCCTTCCGCTCGCGCCAGCAGGTCATGGCCTTTGACCAGGCTCTGCGGCGCAGCGGCATTCGGACGGACATCGTGAATACGCCCCGGGCTGTGGCGGCAGGATGCGGCTTGTCCGTGCGCTTTCAGCTGGCGGATGAACGGGCGGTGGCCGACGTGTACCGCGCCGCGCGCCCCGGCAACCTCATCGGCTTTTACGAAGCAAAGCGGGAGTCCGGCGGAAAGGTTCGGGTAACGCCCATGGGCATCCAGAGCGGATTTACCGGGTAAACCACGCCGCTGCCTGGCAAATACGACCAGGCAGCGGATTACATATCGACGGGCCAAGCGAGTAGCGCAGACGGAGCGGACGTGCGTCCAGGGGGAGGCCCGGTATGAGGCAGGCCAGGAGGCGAGGGCCCAGGGCATCCATGTGTACAACGAGTGGCGGTGCAAGTTTGACAACAGCCACGACGCGCACATGGAGCGCCACGGGAAGAAGGCCCTTCCCGGCCAGGTCTTCCCCGGCAGCGTCATGCGCTTTCCCGGCGACCCCAACGGCCCCGCCAAAGAGGTCATCAACTGCCACTGTATCATGGTGCAGCATGTGCTTCTTCAGGGGGAGACGACCGACGAGGATGGCAACATTATCAAAGCCAAAGCCTTGCAAACAGCGCCGAGGAAGCGTATAATTACAAGAAACCTCCAACTTTTCGCCGAGCAGGACTTGAAGAAGCAAAGTACTGCATCGCTGAAAAGGAATAGCCAGTTTCCGTGAACAAATCTTGGAGCATGAACGGAAAATTGCCAATCCTGCGAAGGTTGTACCAGACTGGAAGAAAGAATATCCCAGAAAACAGTCGGGGCTTATCAGGCATTGGAAGAAAGAAATTCTCAATTTTCAGGAGTCCATCGATAACCGATTGGCAGAACTGAAAGCGAGAGATGAGAAAGATGAATGAGGCAGAAATAAAGTATATCATTGCGAGAGTGCTGTCAAACGCAAATGATACCATGGAAGAAGTAAGAGAGAATAACGGCGATCCATTTTACAGTGGAAAATCGCTTGCTTACTACGAGGTTTTGGACACAATCAGGAACGAATTGTCAGCACGGGGTCAGGATTTGAAAGAATTTGGCCTTGACATCAATCTTGAAAAGGAGTTCTTGTAAAATAGAAAACCTTATCGTATAATGAATTTGCGGAGGTATCACTGTGGTGGTAAACGCAGTCCCAACCACACGCCGCTGGTATTGACAGGGGAAACCCGAGAGATGCAGGAACCGGGACACCTGCCAGTGATCCTCCGCCAGAACAAAAGACAAGCCGCCTCGGCATTGCCAAGGCGGTATTTCTATACCCATAAGGAGGTTGTCATACCGGTTAAGGTCGAGTTTGAAAACAATGAAAACATCATCAAGGTTCGCCTTGACGGCAACGTCAAGCAGGCCCTT
>CBFFZW010000089.1:0-3879 GCA_965646445.1 uncultured Christensenellales bacterium
AAATTCTAAAACACAGACTGCGCTCGGAGAAGGTCCCGTAAGCGAGCCTTCGGACAGGGGTTCGACTCCCCTCAGCTCCACTGTCTCATCAGCAGTCAGGATGAATGAATATTCGCTCTGGCTGATGATGGTATCACGGATGGTCGCCTGTAGTATGCTCTTTTGCTGCTCAGGCGGCTTTTCTTTTGCAGCGTAGACGGTACTGAGGTGATGGAGGATAGCCTTGGGATCATAGTGGGGGCCACGGCGCTGCAGCTGGGCCAGGCGGAAAGCAAGGGCGGCTTTATCTGCGTCAAGAGTGGAGAGCTCCTGGAGGAGATAGGGCGGGGCCGCGGCGCCGCTGGTCGCAAGAACGTCCGTGATGTTGGCCTGTCGCTTGGCGATGTCAGCCATGCGCTGCTTGATGCGGCGGATGTCATCGGCGGCGTCCGCATCCTGAGCGGCAAGAAAGCTGTTGGCAACGTCACAGGCGCGGATCAGCAGCTCCTCGTCAAGGGTGGCGTTGGCGATGGCCTCAAAGGCAGCGGCTTCCAGGCGTTCCTTGCGGATGAGGGGAATGCAGCGCTTGGGACAGGTATAGTAGCGCTGGCGTGTGCCGTTGCGATCCGTGCCGCCAGTGAGGACGCGCAGGGCCGAGCCACAAACGGAGCAATGGCAGCGGCCAGCCAGCAGGTAGGGCGTTGCAGTGTAGGTGCCCTTGATGACACGGTTTTCCGCGCGGAGGCGGCAGGCGGCGTCCCAGGTGGCCTGGTCAATGATGGCAGGGATGCCGCCGGGAACGCGAATCTGCTCCGTTTCTGGCTTGAGCCGGGAGGACGAGCGCTTTCCCTGGTGATCGGCGGCGGCAAGGCGGTTATGGATGTAGGTTCCGACATACTTCTCATTGGAGAGAATGTAGTTCAGGTTGTTCTTGGCAAAGGGCTTGCCGCTGGTCGTCCGCAGGCCGGTGCTGTTGAGATAGCGGAGCATCTCCGTATAGCCTTGGTGGGCAAGGTACATGTCAAACAGGCGGCGGACGATGGGGGCCGTGGCCTCGTCGATCTCATAATGTTTGTCGACGATTTTGTAGCCCAGCGGGACGGGGCCGCCCAGGTAGCGGCAATCCTTGGCCAGCTGATGATGCACCATGGTGACGCGCTCGGCGTCCTGCTCACGCTCGAACTGGGCGAAAGTGCCCAGAACAGCCAGCATGGCGCGACCGCCAGGGGTTGAGGTGTCGATAGACTCCGTGGCGGAGATCAGGGTGACGCCGTGGGGTGTGAAGTCCTCCTCGATGAGGTTGAGCAGATCCCGCAGGGAGCGGGACAGACGATCCAGCTTCCAGACGATGACGGCATCCACATGGCCCGCGCGGCACTCCGCCAGCAGCTGCTGGACGCGGGGGCGACGGAGGTTCTTGCCGGAAAAGCCGTCGTCAATGTAGACCTCGAAATCATCATAGCCCTTGACGACGGCCAAGGCACGGAGAATCTTCTCCTGGGATGGGATGGACGCGCCATTTTTGGCCTGCTCGTCGGTGGAAACCCGGATATAGCCGCGGGCGATCATGGTATGGCCTCCTTTGTAAGATACACGAAATCAGAGAATTCTTATATCAATCACGTTTTTGAAAAGCAAAAGCATTACTTTTTCTCAAAAGACATTTTAATAGGTTGTCTTCGGAGAATGTTTTATCGAAGAACGATAAATATTCTCTCTATTTAGAAAAAGTATAAAAAATTATTATATTTCTGCATAGGGTGTGTACCCAGCAGTCCTTCCCAGCGACTCCCCCCGTTTTTTTTTTTTCATATATTTTGATACTTGGGTGGTTGACAGCCCGCAAAGCCTTATGGCACAAGGCTTTGCGGGCCTAACGGTTTTTGGAGCGAGTATAAGAAAAGTATTATTCCTCCTCCGGGGGCTGGGGCAGGCTGCGCATGATCCGGCGGATTTCGCGGCGCAGATCGACCAGGAGATAGTCCGGCAGGGCCGCGATAGCAGAATACAGCATCGCCTTAGCGTAGTTCCCTTGCGCAAGCAACTGCGCAATTTTTTCGGCTGCGGTGGGTTCTATGTGTATCTGGCCTTCGCCTGTGCGAAGCCAATGCTCGGAGATATTCCACTCTCTGCAAATGCTAAGAACGGTTGTATTACTCGCGGATCGCACACCGCTTTCGAGCCAAGACACTGCTGCGCCTGTTATCCCGATACGAGCGCCAAAGTCAACTTGATTTAGTTTGGCAACCTCTTTTCGTATGGTTTTGATACGATCTTTCAAGTTATCGTCTCCTCTGCTTTCCACTTTTACAATGAAACAGATCATGCCTTACTAACTATGTTAAGCCGTGCAAGTGATTTCCCTGTGTGAACACTAACTATGTTAATTATAGCAGTGTAATAGATAACGATGGATATAACATAGTTAATTTTGTGAAACAGTCTATATGCGTCTCGACCTCCTTTTCGTTGCATTCTTCTTTTATTTTTCACTTTCACCTTGTTGTATTTCTAATAGCTGTTCGATTTGTTTTAGTATATAGTCCTGGTATTCGGGCTTTAGTTCCTTAAAGGTTGAAGAAGCTAATTCCATCAATTTGTCAGGTTCTTCATTGAACATGCTGCCACTACCAGTCCTTAGCCACTGCTCGTTCACGCTGAACGTAAAACAAATTAGCTTAATGATTCTATCGTTTACATTATTGTGTGCTAACTCAATGCCAGCAATATAGCCATTTGACATAGATAGTGCTTTTGCGAATTTTGCCTGTGAAAGGTTAAGCGCTTGCCGTACTGCCTTGACACGTTGATTCACCGTCATCTTGTCTCACCTCCTTCTGTTTGTTTTATATTATCACAATGTTACTCACATTACAAGTGAAACTTGAATTTCTGCTTGACACGCTCATATTACAATGGTATTATACTCATATATCAAGTGTGTTGAAAGGAGGAGTGACTAATGGTAATCGCGGCTACACTGTCTGAATTTGAGGCAGCATTCAACGAACTTAGCGAGGCAAACCAACGATATATTGTCGCAATTCAACAGGCTTTGATGTTTGCCCAGCAAAGCGAAACAACTACGGGGCAACAAGCAAGTCATGACGTGTATCAAAATCCATTTACTGACGTGCAAGCAAACGTTTAAGAGATGATCGTATGGCACAGAAAAAGCCAGCCGGAGGGTCTGGCGGGAAGGAGGTGAAACCATGACACTGCGGAGAGCACTGAAACTGGCCATTGCCAATCATTGCGCACTGACGCGCAAAACGTGGGAAGGTATTGCCACTAAGGGTGTGCGGCTTGAGCCAGTTTGCTCGCGCCGGGGCTCCCTCCGGCTGTGCATTGGCGGTACGGTTGGGGCATCTTGCTGGGAGCCGGAAATCAGAGATTTGCTGGCAACCGATTGGTACCTTTGCGACCTTTGAGCGCGGAGCCTAACCATCTACGCTACCGGGCTGCTGGATGGCAGCATATGTGATCGACTGAGCCGAAAGGAGGACGAGAACCATGGCCAATGAACCGAAAACCGAAACCGCGCAGGACGTGCGGAAGGACATCATGGCGCTTGTGGACAAGCTGCCGGACGCTGTGCTGGAAAGCGTCACGACCTACGCGACAGGGATGCTGAACGCCTACACCCTGTGCAAGCTGCACGGCGGCAAGAGCGCGTAAGCACAAGGGAGGCATCGTCATGGGATTTTACGAGATGGCGCTCCTGGCCATCAGCCAGGGTGCGGGCCTCCGGCGGCCCTCGATGCCGGAAGGGGTGGCGCTGATCCCCGTGGGCGGCAGCCCGCTGCGGGCCTTCCTGGTGAACGGCCAGGGCGGCGGCCCGTGGTATGCCACCTTGGACGATTTGGTGGCCACGGACTGGGAGACGGCGCTGATCGGCGT
>CBFFZW010000090.1:0-3827 GCA_965646445.1 uncultured Christensenellales bacterium
ATGGAGGAGATACCGCGATAACGCTGCGCTTCGCGAAAATGGCGGAGCCATTTCCGCGAGGTTTGCACTCGCTCACTGGTCGCCGCTGAAAGCGGCTCCCGGCCGCGAGCGAGTGTAAGGAATGTTTTCAGCAGGGCTGAAAACGACCTGCCCCGTCGGCAAAGCCGCCGGATACGATTACAGTCAGAGGACCTGCGGGCCCTCCGACACTGCCCAATGAGAGTCAGAGGGCCTGTGGGCCCTCCGACACCTCCCGATGGGAGTCGTGCAACTTGACTGGTTTCTTGCGAGGGAGGCAGGACTTGACGTCCCCGCCTCCCTCTGTTCATTTCTGCGGTCAGGGTATTCATGCGGAGGCAATGTCAAGGACATCTTGTCCTATGGCGCAGAATGGGAGCCCAGAGGGGTGAAACCCCTCTGGCGGGGTGCGGGGCAGGGCCCCTGCGAAGGAGTCCAGAGGGAGAATCCCTCTGGTAGGGGCAGCGCCCCTGCAAAGGAGGAAGTGTATGGCTTATCAGAGAATCGACCGAATTTCCGAGGAAGTCCGCCGGGAGGTGGATCGCATCATCCGGGAGGAACTGAACGATCCCCGTGTCAGCGGCACCTTTTCGGTGACGCGGGCGGAGGTCACGCGGGATCTGCGGTATGCGAAGGTGTACGTCAGCGTCCTGGAGGACGAGAAGCGCGAGCCGCTGCTCCAGGCCCTCAAAAGCGCGGCGGGGTACATCCGCCGCGCGCTGGGCAAGGGGATCATCATCCGCAGCGCGCCGGAACTGATCTTTGTCAGCGACCAGAACATTGCCTATGGCGTCCACATTGCCAAGGTGCTGGCGGATGCGCAGAAGAATGAGGGCAGCGGCCATGATGACGAGCAGGAATCTTGAATCCGTCGCGGCGCTGATCCGGGCATCGCGGCGCATCGCGCTGTGCAGCCACGTCAGCCCCGACGGCGATACCCTGGGCAGCGCCCTGGCCCTTCGGCTGGGGTTGATTCAGCTGGGCAAGGAGGTGGACGCCTTCTGCCCGGATAAGACGCCGGACAACCTGGCCATGCTGCCGGGTATCGGCGCCATCCGCCATCCGCGGGAGGCCCAGGGACGCTATGATCTGCTGATTGCCGTGGATGTCTCCGACGAATTGCGGCTGGGCGCGGGGACGGTGCTGACGCAGCTGGCCGACCATACCGCCCAGGTGGACCACCATGGCACCAATCCGGGCTATGCTCAGGTGAACGCGGTGGACGGCGAGGCCGCCGCCACGGGCCTGCTGATCCGGGAGCTGCTGGGCCTGCTGGACGCGGACATCACCCCGGACATCGCGGCGTGCCTGTATACGGCCATCAGCACAGACACGGGTAATTTTGCTTTCTCCTGCACCACGGCGGAGGTCTTTCGGGTGATGGCGGAGCTGATGGAGCGGCAGCTCCCGCTGAGTAGGCTGAACCGGCTGCTGTTCCGCCAGCGGAGCAAGCCGCAGGTGTGCCTGATGGCCCGGGCGCTGAACACGCTGACCTTCTATGAGGGGGAGCGGATCGCCTTGCTGGAACTGACCGCCCGGGACTTTGAGGAATGCGGCGCGCTGAAGGAGCACGCGGACACGCTGGTGAACCTGGCGCTGGACATCGAGGGCGTGCGCATGGCGGCGCTTTTGCGGGAGGCCTCGGAAACACAGGTGAAGATTTCCCTGCGGGCGGTGGAGCCCGACCGGGTGGACGAGGCGGCTCAGTCCCTGGGGGGCGGCGGCCATGCCCAGGCCGCGGGCTGCACGGTGGACGGCGACATGGCGGCGGCGCGGACGCAGGTGCTGCAAGCGCTGACCAAGGCGCTGCGCGGAGGCCAGGCATGAACGGATTCCTGAATATTCTCAAGCCACCGGGCATGACATCCGCCGGGGTGGTGGCTGTGATTCGGCGGCTTACGGGCGAGAAGCGGGTGGGCCATGCCGGCACGCTGGATCCCGAGGCCGCCGGCGTGCTGCCGGTGATGATCGGCAAGGCGGCCCGGCTGTTCGACTACCTGGTGGACAAGGAAAAAGCCTATGTGGCGGAGGTCGCCTTCGGCTGCGCCACCGACACCCAGGACGCCACGGGCCGGGTCGTCGCCCGGGGAGAGCGCTATCCCGACCTCGGGCAGGTTCGTCGGGCGGCGGATAAGCTCACCGGGGACATCTGGCAGCGGCCCAGCATGTACAGCGCCATCAAGTGGGACGGCAAGCCCATGTACGAGCGGGCTCGCGCAGGCGAAACGGTGGAAGTCCCTCTGCGCCAGGTGCATGTGGAGCGCATCGACCTGCACGGGGAAACGCCCGGCCACGGTGTGCTGATGACGGTGCGGTGCGGCCGGGGGACGTATATCCGCTCCATCTGTGCCGATCTGGGCGAGCTGGTGGGCTGCCCCGCCCACATGCGCTTTCTGCTGCGGAGCCAGAGCGGCGCCTTCAGCCTGGATACGGCCATGACCGTCGAGGAGGCCGCGGCGCTGCAAAGCGAGGGCCTGCTGAAGGAGCGCCTTTTGCCCCTGGACATGCCCCTGCAGCATCTGCCCCGGGCGGATGTGGGGGAAACGCTGCGCAAACAGGTGGAAAACGGCGTGAAGCTGCCGCTGCGGGCGGCCCGGGGCGGCGCGGCTCTGGCGGAAGGCCAGGCTGCCCGCGTATACCTGAGCGGCGAATTCTGGGGCATGGCCGTCCGCGAGGGCGATAAGCTGAGCTGGCGCGCGCTGATCGCGCCGGAGGAGTGAGAAACGAATGCGGATATTGCGCAATCCGGCGTCGGCAGGCCCCTGTGTGCTGGTGCTGGGCATGTTCGACGGCGTGCATCGGGGGCATGGACGGCTGCTGGCCCGGGGAGCCGAGCTGGCGCGGGCGGCGAAGCTGCCCCTGACGGTGTGTACCGTCGAGCCCCATCCGCTGCGGGTGCTTCGCCCGCAGGCCGCCCCGCCCCTGCTGACCACCCTCACCGAACGGGCGGGGATCATGGCGGGCTTCGGCGTGAATCAGCTGTGCGTCATGGACTTCACCAGGGCGCGGGCGGATCAGACGGCGGAGGACTTCATGGCGGAAATGGTTCGGGTCTACCGGCCACGCTGGGTGGTCTGCGGCTTCAACTATACCTTCGGACGGGGCGGCGCGGGCGACGGCGAAACGCTGCGAGCATACGGCGAAGCCCACGGCTTTGACGTATGCGTGATGCCCGAGGTGGACATCGACGGCCGCGCGGTGAGTTCCACCAGGATCCGCGGCCTGCTGACGGCGGGCCATGTGGCCGAAGCCAACCGGCTGCTGGGCTATGCCTATACGCTGGCTGGCCGGGTGGTGAACGGCAAGCATGTGGGGCGTACCATGGGCTTTCCCACGGCCAATGTAGCCATGAGCCCGGACAAGCTGCTCCCGGCCTTCGGGGTGTACGCCTGCTGGCTGCGGGCGGAGGGCGCGATCTATCCGGCGGTGGTGAATGTCGGGCGGCACCCGACGCTGCCGGAGGGCCAGGTCACTGTGGAGGCCTACGCGCTGGACGAATGCCTGCAGCTGTACGGGAAAAAGGTGCGGCTGACGTTCCTGCGCTTCCTGCGGCCCGAGCGCCGCTTTGACGGCGTGGGGGACTTGCGGCGGCAGATCGCCCGTGACGCCGAGGATTGCCGGGCCTTTTTCCAGACCATGGTGTAAAATGTTGGACAAAAATCGCCCCGGAGGGAGCATGCGTGCTTCTTCCGGGGCGCTTTGATGTGGAGGTTTGGAAATCCACCGTCAGGTGTCGTTGTGCTCCCTGGCTACTTTTTCGCGCTGGGCGATGGGGGGGACGCTGGGGGCCTTGCCCCCAAGCCCCTGCC
>CBFFZW010000091.1:0-3683 GCA_965646445.1 uncultured Christensenellales bacterium
CGCCTGCTGAGCACCCGCCCGCTGCTGCGCCGCCGCCTGCGCCCTGCGCTGGGCCGCACGCTGAGCGGCCTTGCGCTTGTTCTGCATGTACAGGACATAGACATACACGCCGCCGCCCGCCGCTGCCAGCAGCAGCACAGCGATGACCCAGCCCATGACCGAGCCGCCGGACTCCTGGCCCTCGTCAGGGTTGCCGGGGTTGAGGGTGGGCAGCATTTTAATGGTTACGGAGGGAGAAGGCGAGCCGGAGGGGCTCGTCGAGGGCGACGGGCTGGCCGAATCGGTGGGCAGGGGTTCCGGGGTGGCGAAGGGATCGAAGGGCTCGTAGCTGACATGCAGCCCGTTGTTGGGGTTCGTCCACTTGTCCACCGTCTGGTCTTCCGCCGGCTTGAAGGTGCCGCCGGAGGAGCCGGTATTGTTCTGATTGTTGTTATTGCCGCCGCCGGCATTGTTGGCCACACCTTGCCGGTACTCGTCGCTGGTGAGGAAGGTGTTCATCTCGGTGATGGTCATCTGCTTGAAATGATCGCCGGAGACATAGCCGTCCTTGCCGTTGTAGCGAACGTGATACCAGGTGGTATTGCCGACCTTCTGCGTATCCAGCACCAGGGCCATTGCATACTGCCGCAGGGTGCCCAAACGGCTGGCCGAGGTGCTGGCTCCGCTGCGGAAGTTCACCGTGGTGGAGACGACATAGCCATAGCTGGACAGGCTGTTGGGGTTATAGGGCTGAGGCGTCTGGTTGGGCGCTTCGGTGGGACGCTGGCTGTTGATGTAGTCGGCGGCCTCCTGCTGGGACATCATCCGCAGCAGGTCGGCGCGGATGTAGCCCCACCGGTCGCCGTAGCGCACGATGTGCCAGGCCACGCCGTCCACATACTGCTGGCCCTGAACATACACCGGCTCGTTCTGCTTGAGGATGCCCAGGATCTCGCTCATCACGCTGGGCATGGAGCGGAACTGCACGTCGTCGCCCACGGTGCGGGCATAGCCCTGGAGCACCGGCGGCTCGGCGGTATCGGTGGGCTGGTCAGGATGGGCCGCGTTCCACTGATCCAGGTAATACTTCGCTTCCTCATTGGTCACATGGCGCAGATTGCTGTCCAGCATCATGCCGGGCTGCTCGTCAAGGGTGTTGACAGAGCTCCAGGTCTGGCCGTCCGCGAAGGTCTGGCTGCTGATGAACACCAGGGTATTTTGCGGCAGCATGGCGATGATGCTGCTCTCCGCCGTGCTGATTTCCGTGCGGAGGGCGGCGTTTTGAACCGTCAGGGCATAGCCCACATACTTCTCGGGCACGGGGGTATCCGTGGGGATGGCCTCATAGGTGAAGCGCACCTCGGCGGGGGTCACCGCGCCGGTCTCAGCATCCACATGCACCGTGACGCTGCTTTCGCTGACGAGCCGATAGCCGTCCAGCTTGGCCGATGCCGGCTGAACCGTCACATCCTGGGCGGAGGTCACATGCACGGTCTGACGATCCAGCTCGCGGCCGTCCTCGCCCACCACATAGACCACGGGCACATCCGCCTCCCGGACATCCGGGGGCAGGGCCTTGTACTCAAAGCGCACCTCGCTCTGGCTGGGGGCGCCCGTTTCGGCGTCCACGGTGACGGTCACCTGCGTCTCCTGGCTGACCAGGGCATAGCCCACCACCTTGGCGCTGGCCGGGGTGATGACCGTGGGCTTGTCGCTGTACACGGTCACGGTCTGCTCGTCCAGGATGAGGTCGCCCGCCGCGTAGATCACCTTGACGCTGGCTTCCTTCACCGCCGGGGGCAGAGGCTCGTACTCGAAGCGAACCTCGCTCTGGCTGGGCGCACCCGTCTCGGCGTCCACGGTGACGGTGATTTCCCGCTCCTGGCTGATCAGCTGGTAGCCGTCCATCTTGCCGCTCATGGGGGTGATGACGGTGGGCTGCTCGCTGGTGACGGTCACGGTCTGCTCATCCAGGATGAGGTCGCCCGCGGCGTAAATCACCTTGACGCTGGCTTCCTTCACCGCCGGGGGCAGAGGCTCGTACTCGAAGCGGACTTCGCTCTGGCTGGGCGCGCCCGTTTCGGCGTCCACGGTGACGGTCACTTCCGCCGCCTGGCTGATAAGCCGATAGCCATCGGTCTTGCTGCTGGCGGGGGTAATGACGGTGGGCTGCTCGCTGGTGACGGTGATGGTCTGCTCATCCAGCACGACATCCCCCGCCGCGTAGATGACCTTGACATCCGCCGTCTTGACAGCAGGGGTCTCACCGGCGATGTCGTTCTCGGTGAAGACGGGCGGGGCCTGATCGCCCATCTGGGCAATGTAGGCATCGCTGGCCGCCTTGGTCATCATCTGCAGGAATTCAGCCATAATAAAGGCCTGCTGATCCTTGTACCACACGCGGCACCAGACCTCGCCCTTATCGTTGATCTCCTCGCGGATCATGTAGACCTTCTCGCCCTTTTCCAGCCGACCAATGGAATTATTGGCTTTTTCCGGCGTGCTGCGAACGTTGGTCTGCTTCCCGGTGATCTCGCCATAGCGGTTGATGATCTCGCCCTGGGGCACGGGGATGTCCTCGACCTCCTGCGGCTTCTCCGCAAAGGTGAAGACCACCTCGGCAGGCGTCGCCACGCCCTCCGCCGTGACCTCCACAGGCACAGGTGCAGCGCTGGCAAAATCATAATCCACAGGCACCATCACAGCCTGGGGCGCCACCACCGTGGTCACGCCCGTGGGCAGGGTTTCCTTCTGGGCGGGAGCGATGTCCGCGCCCGCGGCGTTGCGGTAATAGACATTGACGGTGACCTCCGTGGGATTCACGGGAGGTTCGGGCTCGGTGGCAACGGGCTCGTAAATGAACGTCACAGGGTTGGGCGAGGCCACGCCGTCCGCCGACACCTGAACATACTGGACGGACGCGGAGGGATCGGCCAGCACATAACCGTCAAATTCCGGCGCGGGAACGGGGTTCTCCTCGCCCTCCACGCAGCGGATGGTCTCCCCGCCCAGAGACGCGCCGTCCCGGGTCTGATACACCACCTGTACATCGGCCATCACCGGGCCCGGCGCGACAACCTGATCGGCGGCGTAGGTGAAGACAACCTCCGCCGGGGTGGCCGTGCCGTCAGCGCTGACGGTAACGTATTGGGTCTGGACATCGGGGGTATAGCCCTCATAGCTCCGGGCGGCGATGGGCTGATCCGTGCCCTCGCTCAGGGTGACGGTCTCCTCCTCGGCAAAGGCGCCGTCCGCCGCGCGGTAAATCACGCGGACATCGGCGGAAGCCGGGGCAACCACGATCTGCGTGTAGGTGAAGGTCACCTCGGCAGGCGTGGCCGTGCCGTCCGCGCCGACGGTGACGTACTGCGTCTGGATATCGACGGTGTAGCCGTCATAGCTGCGGGCGTTGATGGGCTGGTTCTCGCCCTCGGAGAGGGTAAGGGTCTCAGCATCGCTGATGGCGCCGTCCGCAGACTGATAGCGCACGGTCACGGCAGCGGTCACGGGCTCAACCTGAATGGCCTGGTAGTAGAACGTAACGGGCGAAGGCGAATAGCTGCCGTCATCGTTGATGGTCACATATTGGACAGCCTGGTTCGGGTCGGACAGCGTGTACCCGTCGATGGCCGGGGCCTGCACGGACGTATCCCCGCCCTGGGTCATGGTGCGGCTGTCACGGCCGATTTCCGCACCCGTGGCCT
>CBFFZW010000092.1:0-3536 GCA_965646445.1 uncultured Christensenellales bacterium
AGACTGATATTCGACGTGAACGGCTGGATAGACGGAACGGAGAATATGAGAGCTACGCTCGATAGCGACAGCGTATCGGATATAGAGAAATATTTCGATTACGTGATATACAAGAGAGAGGGCGGAGAGAACGTAGGCGACGCTCTAGCAGGTAACGCAACTCTCGAGTACGACACCGATTATATCATATACTTGAAGCTCAAGAGCGAGTACATCGGCAACGTTGCAGTGAACTATAACGGAGATACCGTAGAGGAGACAGAGCCTTATGCGTTCAAGACGGAAGCAGACCCATTGACGAACCCGCCCGAGTACTTCTACAGGAAGCCTGTAGGCAGTGAACTGACGGTAAGCTACGAGTATACGGGCGAGGTCATCAACTTCGAGTTCGGAGACTGGTTCGTTCCCGATAAGATGCAAGTTATAAGCGGCGAAATGTTCGGAACGGAGTTCGGCGAATACGTGGTAAGAGTAGGCTTCAAGAGAGGATCGCTCTCCGCGTGGGCGCCCGAAGACGCTCCGAGACCCGATACGTCGCCCGTAACGATAACGTTCGTTATAACCAATAAGATGGTAACCGTACCGACTGGCGGAGATCTCGAGTATAACGGAGAGGAGCAGACCTTCACACCCGAGGGCTTCGACGATACTCTCATAACGGTAGTATCGGGAGACAAGGGAATAAGCGTAGGCGAATATACGCTCGAGATAGCGCTCAAAGACTCTGCCAATACTGTATGGGAAGACGGTACGACCGACAACAAAAAAATAGTATGGAACATCACCGCTAAGAAGGTATCCGCGCCTACGGCAATCGGAGATCTCGAGTATAACGGCAAGGAGCAGACAGTCACTCTCGACGGCTTCGACGCTATATATATGGATATAGTATCGGGAGACAAGGGAACGAGCGCTGGCGAGTATTCGCTCGTCATAGCTCTCAAAGACTCCGCTAACACGGTATGGGAAGACGGTACTACGGCTGACAAGACTATCGTATGGAACATCACCCCGAGAGTACTCAAGAGACCGACTGTAAAGGACGAGATAAGATATAACGGAACGGAGATAGATATAACGAAGGCTCTTAACGACTTCATATCGTCGGAGATGGCGGTAACGGGCGACGTTAAGGGAAAGAACGCTGGCGAATACACTGCGACCGTAACGCTGAAGAACCCGACCGATAACGTATGGGCTAGCGAGGAGTCGGAGGTCGCTCTGTCGGGCGGCGTAGAGATAACGCTCGTATGGACTATAGGAAAGGCGCAGATACTGCCGTCGTGGAAAGAGGGCGATATACCGTCGCTCGATACACCTTCGGAGTTCTTCGGACTGGTCGAGTTCGAGTATACGTACTACGACGAGGACGGCAAGACCGTATCTAAGAGCAAGCTCAAGGACGGAGAGACGTATCAGGTAGTAGCGAAGCTGAAGTCCGCGTACGTGAATAACTTCGAGTTCGTAACCGCGTCGGGAGACGTATCTCCTACGCCGACTGCCAGTATGCCGTATGATTTCGATGCTGTAGTCGAGGGCGATAACGATAATAATAACAATAACAACAATAACGGAACTAATCAGGGAACTATAGTTGCAGACAATACTATGCCCGGATATATGTGGATAGTTATTGCCGTTATGTCGTTCAACGCTATGCTCCTCACAATGATCATTGTAGTTCTTCTTGTGAGAAAGGAGAAGAACGTGTCGTATCCGCCTATGCCTCCGTATCCTTACTATTATCCGCCGTACGGCAGGAATAACGACGAAGATGAATACGAAGACGACGATGAGGATGACGACGAGGACGAGACTGACGATAGAACTAGAGAAGGCAGATCGAGCACTAGCGGAAGAGAACCGAAAGACAGCGACGACAAGGAGGGCGCCCGACGCAAGGAAGAGATAGCCGCAAGCGATAACGAAAGAGAAAGATACGTATCGGGCGACGCTGTAGCAATAGCCGAAGTTCAGCTCTTTCATAAAGACGAAGCGAGAAAGCTAGATATACAGGACGCGATACTGCACCTTAGCGACGATGAGAAGAGGTACATATTCGGACTACGCGACTACGCTATCGAGAATTCGGGAGAGAAGGCGACGTTTGCAAAGTATCACTTGACAGTAGGTAAGGGCGAAAAACAAGTCATCAAACTCAGCGTCAAAGACGGCAAAATCATGGCGTACTTTAGAATCGAGGACGAGAGACTAAGAGCGATACGCCGTAATGCAAAGGAGAACGACGCGGAGATAAAGATCAAGGAGACCGAGATGTCGGTAGACGGCGAATCGGCTTTTGAGATGGCGAAGGACCTTATCGACCTTAGAATAACTCAGATAGAGGAAAATCTCGAATACAGAAAACAGCAGTTAAAGGAAAAACGCAGAGCGAAAAGAGAGCAGGATAAGAACGCGGAGAATAACGCCTATGGCGACAACGAGTGAAATTGACATCGATCATCTAACGGCGGCGAAGCGGTAAAACAGTCGATCCAAGTAAATCAAAGCGACATGATCAAAGTTTTGATCAAAACATCATTGATCGAGTGAAGCAGATATATAGACGCTTCTATGAAAATAACGTTATATCGGTCAGCTCGGAAGAGACGTAGATTCTTTTCCGAGCTTTTTATATCAACATACGTTTCTCTTTGATATATACGGTATATAATCGCTTTACTTGATAGGTTCTTATATGTTATCATAAAGGTGCGAACGGATATATTGGTTACTCGTTTGCGGCTCTAAAAATATAATTTAATAAAAATACGATTTGAAAAGTTGTGAACTGAGTAGATATAAAGGAAGTCGGGTTCGAATCCCGAGCAACCGCCATTTCTGTATTTGACCGTGTGAAATAATAGGACGCTTTTTGCGCTGTCTTATTCGATATTTTGCCGTGTCATGAGTCAGATTACCTTGCGTATTTTATTACTCGTTGTGGCGAGAAACGTGTAAAAGGCATAGATTGCCGTGTTTACGCGTTTTTTTATTTTGCTAAAACTATAAAAACGCGATGCTGGGACGACTGCTCGGAGCGTTTCTTACGCTTATATCATGAAATATGAAGAATCGGCTACGCGTCGAAATATGATATTTTACTCACAATAAAAAGGAAGATGAAAATGATGAAGAAAATATTCAAGATATTGAGCGTTATGCTCATAGTGTGTTTTGTCTTAAGCGTTGCGGCAAGCTGCGCCGCGAACGAGTACGTCTTGACAATAACTGAAAACGGCAATACATATACTGCGGTCATAAAAGCCGGCGACAGCTATACTCTCAAAAATCCCGACGAAAGAGAAGGCTATAATTTCGTCGGTTGGTACTCTGACGGTAAACTCTTGAAAAGTACCTTTACGCCTACGTCGGATATGAAGATAGAGGGCGTATGGGAGAGATTCGATAAGCTGGCGGAGGAATTGAAAATTTCTCTCAAAGAATATCTATCATCCGATAACTTTAAGAACGCCGCAGAGAACGCAAAGACCGCCGAGGCGAGACTTCCTCTACTATATTTGCGTTACGTAAAA
>CBFFZW010000093.1:0-2730 GCA_965646445.1 uncultured Christensenellales bacterium
CGCGAAGGGCCTTCGGCCCTCTCGACTCCCGTTTCGCGTCATGGGGCCAAGCCTCCGGGCGAAGATAAATGCGCGTGATAGGATGCAGAAGGGCTCTGTCCTATGACTCCCGTATCGCGTCATGGGTGAGCGCTGTCGGTCAGGCCATATACGAGAAAACATGAAAAAGGGGATGCCACAGTGGCATCCCCTCTTTGATTGTATTACCTGACCGTCAGGGTGACGGCCTTTTCCTCGTCATAGACGCGCCGACGCTCCGCCCCGTCTTCCCGCCATTCAAAGGGAACCAGCGTCACCGACGTAACCTCGTCCTCGGGCCAGTCGTCGTAGGTCAGGATCAAGTCCAGCGTTTCTATTTCCGACTGCTGATTAAAGCCGTAATCCGGGTTGACCTGCGCACAGCCGATGCCGCCCTCAGCAGGCTGGTTGCTGCCGTTGTAGCGTACCTCCCACTGTCTGGGCACCTTCACCGTCTGCGCCTCCATGAGCGCCAGGGGGCGGCCGAAGTCGAACCGCATCCGCAGCGACAGCCGCTGGAAGGACAGGTCGAACCGCTCCACCTGCAAGGCATATTCCCCCAGATCAAACCGCTGGCCCTCCATTTCCTCCCGGCGCACATCATCCCTCAGGCTGGTGGAGAAGCGGCACACCACGGTGTCCGTCCGGTCAAAGGCCCCCAGGCGCACCAGCAATTCTGGTTTATCCAGCGTCCAAAGCTCATCCTGGGTGATATCTGCCGCCTCGCCCGCGTACAGCGCGTACTCCGTCAGATCGCCGCCGGTATACAGGATTCTCTGATTTTCCCAAGCCTCCCGGCAGCGCAGGCGAAGCGCGTCCTCATCCAGGGCGAAGTAGTCCTCCTGCTTCAGCGCTTCCACAGGCCACAGGGGCTTGAGCACCTGGAAGGTCATCACCCAGCTGATGTCCTGGCCGTCCGGCGGCGGATTTCCGTCCTCGTCCATCAGCACGCCGTCAAAGCCAAAGCCCTCCGCCTCCATTTGTTCCGGCGTCCTTTCATCCCATGCGTCCGGGAAGAAGAAGCCTATCAGGAAATCCCCACCCCGGCTGCCTTCCACATCCAGGAGGTAGGGCGCGCCGTCAGCCGTCGCAATGGTCTTGGCTGTGAGAAAATAGCCTGTGTCCGGCGTTTTCCGCTTGATGTCCACTGCCACGTCGAAGTTCTGGCCGTCAAACACAAAATCGTTGATCGACAGGGTCATCAGCTCATTCTGATGGGTCTGGTACAGCGTGGTCACATGCTCCCGGACAGCCTGCCTGGACATGTCTCTCCATTGGGTAACGCTGGTATAGCTCACCGCCACGGCGGTGGCGACCGCCAGAAGCGCCAGCAGCAGCGCGATCAGGGGAATGAGTGCCCGCTTATGCCTCATGGTCTTTTCCTCCTTGCAGGAGGCCAGCGCCATGATGTAGGCCTGATGCGTATCCGCCGGAGCATCCGGGTAAAGGGCCCTCAGCCGGGAGCGCAGTTCCGCTTCCTTCATGGTCACACCTCCTTTTCCTCGTCCAATTCGATCCGCAGCGCTTTTCTTGCCTGATGGAGCCGGTATTTCACCGTGCCCGCGGGAACGCCCATGACCCTGGCGATCTCCTCCACGGAGAAGCCCTCCAGATAATGCAGCACCAGCGGAAGGCGGTGCTTTTCCGGCAAGGCGTCCAGCACCATGCGCAGCTCCGGCTCCTCGCAGCGGACGGGCCGCTCCGGCATCCGCTCCATGGTGACGGTCTGCCTGCCCTTGCGGTACATACTGTGGCACACATTCATCATGATGCGCACGCACCAGGTCTGAAAGTACCGCTCCTCCCGCAGGGTACGCCGCTTTTCCCAGGCGCGCAGGGCCGTTTCCTGCATGGCGTCCCTGCGGTCGGCCTCGTCCCGCAGAAGGGTACAGGCCACATGATACAGGACGCCTTCCGCCTGGCGCATCAGGTCAAGGTAAGTCTGCTCGTTCATCGGCTCACGCTCTTTCCATGGTTCTTTGGCATCTGTCATGACATCCATTAGATGCGTGAGACAAGGAAAAGGTTGAGTAAAAATCCATTTTCGGCTGTCAGGTTATCCTTCCTTTTGGATCAGGTAGATTCTCTTCGAGAAGCCGCCGCGCTCGCGTTTCTTCTCCGCCTTGACCTGGGCCAGCTGCTCCAGCGTGGCGCCCCGGGCGACGGCGATGGCCTCCACCACCTCCAGGATGTCCGCCAGCTCCTCCAAGGCCTTGCTCTCCTGGTATTCCGCGACCTCCTCGTTCAGCTTGCGATCCAGCTCCGCCAGATAGCGGTCATCCTCCATGATTTCGGTCACAGGGACTCCGCCGCCCTGGCGAATCAGCTCTGGAATGCGATCCCGCACCAGCTTTCCGTATTGCTTCATTTTTTCATGCTCCTTATCAAAATCTTTGGGCTCGTGTTGGGGGGGCTCTGCCCCCAACACCCCCGCGAAGGGCCTTCGGCCCTCTCGACTCCCCGCTCGCATCATGGGCAAGCGCCTACGGTTGGAGGTGAATGCGCGTGTACAGCGGAGACGCGCATTCCTTCCCCTTTCATGCCCCATGCCATGCAAAAACGGAGAAGCGGTCAGCCTCTCCGTTCATATACTCGCACATCGCCCCCGGGGAGGCGGTGGAGGAGCCGAAGCCCCTCCAACTTCATTCGTCTCCGACGGCTTCGCCGGCGGGGCGGGCACGTTTTCGGCTTGCCGAAAACATTCCTTACACC
>CBFFZW010000094.1:0-2246 GCA_965646445.1 uncultured Christensenellales bacterium
CCCTGGGTCATGGTGCGGCTGTCACGGCCGATTTCCGCACCCGTGGCCTGGTCGATGGCCACGATGGCCACGTTGGCCTGGGCCGGTTCGGGCTCGGGCAGCACAGGCGTATCCGCCTGGGTGGAAACATACAGCTGGAACGTGGCAATTACATTGCCATTAGCGTCAAGGGCGTTCATCATCACAGGCACCGTCGTGTCGGTGATGGCCGTACCCGCGTCCACAATGCCGGTCACCAGCTGACCGTTCACGTCAAATCCGGCGTACTGCCCTGTCTGGTCGGTAATATTCAGGGTCACGCCGGTGGAAAGGGCCTCCGGGGTGACCCGGGCCCAGTAAGCCTGATCGCTGGAGCCTTCCACCGTCCAGGCATTGACGGACACGGGATTGCCCGCGCTGTCCGTCCAGGACAAAAGGATCGCCAGCGGCTGCCATGCCTCTGCCTGAGCGGGCATGGTGAAGCCACCCAGAAGCAGCACCGCGGTCAGCATGATGGCCAGGGTGCGCCGCCAGCGCTGGTTGCCTGAATAGGTCATGAATGATTACCTCCTCCAAATACCATGTTGGTATGGTGTCTCTATTGTATAACCTCGCGCCCGCCTTGTCAATGAAAGCGCGCTGACGCTTTCTGGCTAATTTGGGCGCTGAGCAGGATTTTTCCACTTGCTGTCGAACTTCATTGTCATCAGCATCATGATAAGGAGATGACTGCCATGGAAGACGCGCGGCTGACCGAGACCATTTTGAGCCGGGAGGTGGTCTATCCCGGCGCCATCATCCGCCTGGAGCACTGGCAGGCTCGCCTGCCCAACGGCGAAATCGCCCTGAGAGAGGTTGCCTGTCATCCCGGCGCGTCGGCCGTCGTCGCCCTTGACGAGCAGGATCGGGTGATCCTGGTGCGCCAGCACCGTGTGGCCGTGGGCCGGCTGACCGTCGAGATTCCCGCCGGCAAGCTGGACGGCCCGGAGGAAGACCCCTTCCTCTGCGCCCAGCGTGAGCTGTCGGAGGAAACAGGGCTTTCCGCCGACCACTGGCAAAAGCTCACCGTGCTGGAAACCACCCCGGGGTTCTGCGATGAGCGCATTCACCTTTACCTGGCCACAGGGCTGAAGCAGCATCAGGCCCATCCCGATGAGGATGAATTTGTGGACGTTGTCCGCATGCCCCTGGCGGAGGCCGTCGGCAACGTCATGAACGGCGTCTTCCGGGACGGCAAAACCGCCCTGGCGCTGATGATGGCCGCCGCCCTGCGCGGCGCTTCCAATCATAGCAACGATTGCCATTGACCATTTCATCCCTCGGCGGAGAAATATTTCAAAAATATTTCATTTTTGTTTCGTTTGCATTGATCTACTGCACAGAAAGGAGCGTGACCCACGATGCCTGCCCTGCTGAAAGTGTTTCTGATCGTCATGGCCCTCATCGGGCTGCTGGGTCTGGCGCTGGTGATCGGCGGCGCCGTCTCGGGCGGCGATTTGCCCCGGCTGATTCCCTGGCGTGAGGTATGGGTCACCCGCATGATTTGCCATGGGTAACAAATTCATCCGGCTTGGCCCGCTCTCCCTGCGCGACATCGCCCGCGCCGACCCAACCCCACAGGAAATTTTTTCGCACCTGCCCGTCCTGGAAACCCCCCGGCTGATTCTGCGCCCCATGACCATGCGGGACGCGGCGGACATCTTTTCCTTCTCCCGGGATCCGCAGGTCGCCCAGCATGTGCTGTGGAGCGCCCACCGTACCCTGAGCGACAGCAAGAACTACCTGCGCTACATTCTGCGGCAGTACCGCGACGGCGCCCCCTCCAGCTATGGCATCGTCTACCGGGAAACCGGGCGGGTGGTGGGCACCATCGGCTTTATGTGGTACAACCGCGAGTATCGCTCGGCGGAAGTCGGATACAGCCTGGCCCGGTGGCTCTGGAACAAAGGCTTGATGACCGAAGCCCTCAGCGCCGTGCTGGATATGGGCTTTTTAGAGTTGAACCTCCACCGCATGGAGGCGCAGCATGAGGTCACCAATCCCGCCAGCGGCCGCGTAATGGAAAAATGCGGTATGCTGTACGAGGGTTGTCTCCGGGGCCGGGTCTGGAACAAGGGCCGGTTTTCGGATGTGGCCCTGTATGGCATGCTTCTGGAAGACTGGGAAAAATTCATCAATTGACGATTACTACGCCTTCGCACGCGGCGACAGCGCGCCGATTTATCCACATACATAGCAAGCGACCCGGTTCCCGCACAGCGGGAACC
>CBFFZW010000095.1:0-1934 GCA_965646445.1 uncultured Christensenellales bacterium
TGTCGACAAAGTGGCTTACGCCACTTTGTCGAGGAGGCTGAGGAATGTTTTTCTCCGCAAAATTGCATTTTGCTACGAAAAACTCCCCGTCCCGCCGACAAAGCCGGCGGATACGATTACAGTCTTGCAGACAGCGATTTACTCAACTTTTTCGAGATTATTGGTCAACAGTCTGGGCAAAAAGGCCGTCAGACCTTCTGCACCTCCCATTTTCGCGCTACGCGCGGGGGCAGGGCATAAGCGGTTTATTCGTCCTCTGTTGCTAAATCAGGGATTGGCGTTGGAAGCGGCGCAAAGGGCAGCGCGTAGTAGTAACCGTGGCTTGGGTCAGCGGCCCATTCGGGTACAGCTCCGCGAAGCTGCGCGACTTTACTATTGAGTTCCCAATAGCGCTCGTCATAATCATCACTGCTCATGGTTCTCCAAGCCAGGGAATAGGTGAATTGTTGAAGCTCTGCCTCAGCCTTGTAGTAATCCTCCATCTCCTGGGAGCAATAGGGAATATCCTGGGAGGGCTCATAAATCAACTGCTCGTTTCCATTACCGTCCTTGCGCGCAAACACATAGGGCGTGTCGATGTTGCTCAGCCATTGCCCGTCTTCCCAGCGCCCCCAAAGCTCTGAAAAGATTTTTGTTTCGTTGCCGCTGTCGTTTCCCAGCAATCCTTTCTGCAGGCGAAGCTCAAGCACCCCGTCTTCTCTCAAATGAGTTGAATAGCCATGGTAATATGATCCGTTCGCCACCTTGATGGTCATGATGACAGCGTTGCTGTTCCGCATCCGCGAAAGACTCACCGAGTATTCTGACAGAGGCATGTCATAAATGTAATTGCGGATAAAGCTGAGACCGACCGTCAGCAGAAAAACCCCTAGAATTCCCCCCAGGAGCACCTTGAACGCCGTCCGCCTCTTGCGGCGAATTTTGAGCTTCCTTGCCGCCTGCTCAAACTCCTGGCGATCCCGCTGGGTGCCGTTCTCAGGCAGAGCGTCCTTCATCTGGGCATAGATGACCTTGCAGGCGTGGCACTGCGCCACATGCTCCTCCACCAGCTCCCGGCTGTCCTCGCTGACAACGCCGTCAATGTACATGGGCAGCAAATCCCGCACAACATTGCATTCATTCTTCATCGTTCCAATCCTCCTTGGCCATTTGGGAAAGCAGCTGCCGCGCCCGGTAGTAGGTGACGCGGGCCCAGGCGTCGCGCTTGCCGAACAGGCTGCCGATCTGCGCATGGCTCAGCCCGCCGAAGGTGCGCAGCGTGAACACCTCCCGGAAGGGCTCGGGCAGCTGGTGCAGAAGGCGGTGGACGGCCATCACCCGGTCGCTGTCCACGATGGCGTCGGCTATGTCCGGCACGGCCTGCTCGGGCGTCTGATCCAGGGGCAGGGTAGGCTTGCGCCGCAGGACATTCAGGTACAGCCGCTTGGCAATGGTGCACAGCCAGGTGGAAACGCTGCTTTCTCCGCGAAAGCTGTCCCAGTGCTTCAGCGCCTGATAGAAGGTCTCCTGCGTCAGCTCCTCCGCCAGGTGGACGTTGCCCGTCAGCCGCATGAGGAACGCGCGGATCATCGCCTCATACTGAGCGTAGGTTTCCTCAAAATCCGCCACAACGCCACCCCCCTTCACCTTATCAGACACCCAAGGATGAAAAATGTAACAAAGTTTTTGGAAAAAGCGGCTGCTACTGCTATTGAAAATATTGACCATCATTTGTTCATCGCAGAATACCAGGACATGTGGAGCGTACCAGTCCCATGTGCAACCACGTTACAAAGCCATGCCAGACAAAAACTCTGCCGCCTGCTGGACACTCGCCTGCTCCAATGGAGGAGGACGACCGCCCCTGCGAGGCGGTATTAGCTGGTGATTGATAATGGTTACGCACAACAAATTATGCCACGGGGGTCTGGGGGTGGCAACGGTGCATGTTGAAT